>NZ_CP157967.1:1408750-2113125 GCF_040215725.1 Rhizobium sp. ZPR4 | reverse complement strand
GCAATAGCGCAGTTTTGCCGCGACATTGTGCCCTTACCCCTTGCCAAGACTGGACATAATTTGCGATCAAGCTTAGAACGCAGCGGGTTACGGAGGAATCTATGGCGGAATTATGGTCGCGTTGATTCGCCGTTAGTGAGAGGGGTACCACGGTTTTGCCGTGGTTTGCGGGAAGAGGATGTGCAGCCTTGAGCGAGCATAGTACGACAGTTGAGTCCACCGGCGAGCCGACTCGTCGCGATTTCCTTTATTTGACGACAGGTATGGCCGGCGCGGTGGGTGCCGTTGCCGTTGCATGGCCTTTTATCGACCAGATGCGGCCGGATGCATCGACGCTCGCTCTTGCATCCATCGAAGTCGATGTGTCGAGCCTTGAGCCTGGCATGTCGCTGACGGTGAAATGGCGCGGCAAACCTGTCTTCATCCGTAACCGCACGCAGAAAGAAATCGACGATGCCAAGGGCACGCAGCTTTCGGACCTGAAAGATCCGGTCGCTCGCAACGCCAATCTGCCGGCTGATGCCCAGGCAACCGATCTTGCCCGTTCGGCTGGCGACGGTAAGGAAAACTGGCTTGTCATGATCGGCGTCTGCACCCATCTCGGCTGCATTCCGCTCGGTCAGGCAGGGGAATATGGCGGGTGGTTCTGTCCCTGCCATGGCTCGGTCTACGATACCGCGGGCCGCATACGCCATGGGCCTGCACCGATGAATCTTGCGATTCCGCAATATGCGTTCACGTCGGAAAAGAAGATCAAGGTCGGTTGAGGGGGAGCTGAAACATGAGTGGTCATTCGTCTTACGAGCCATCGACAGGGCTCGAAAAATGGGTCGACGCGCGGCTTCCGCTGCCGCGCATGGTCTATGATAGTTTCATCGCCTACCCGGTCCCGCGCAATCTGAACTATGCCTACACGTTCGGTGCCATGCTGGCCGTGATGCTGGTCCTGCAGATCCTGACCGGTGTCGTGCTTGCCATGCACTACGCGGCCAACACGGCGATCGCCTTCAATTCGGTCGAAAAGATCGTCCGCGACGTCAACCATGGCTGGCTGTTGCGCTATATGCATGCCAACGGCGCCTCCTTCTTCTTCGTTGCGGTCTATCTGCACATCGCCCGCGGTCTCTACTACGGCTCCTACAAGGCGCCGCGCGAAATCCTCTGGATTCTTGGCGTGATCATCTACCTCCTGATGATGGCGACCGCGTTCATGGGCTACGTTCTGCCCTGGGGCCAGATGTCTTTCTGGGGTGCGACCGTCATCACCGGCTTCTTCTCGGCCTTTCCATGGGTCGGCGATTGGATCCAGACCTTCCTGCTCGGCGGCTTTGCCGTCGACGACCCGACGCTCAACCGCTTCTTCTCGCTGCACTATCTGCTGCCCTTCATGATCGCCGGCGTCGTCATCCTGCACATTTGGGCGCTGCATGTGACCGGCCAGACGAACCCGACCGGCGTCGAAGTCAAGCTTAAGACCGATACCGTGCCCTTCACGCCCTATGCGACGCTGAAGGATGCGCTTGGCGTCTCCATCTTCTTGCTGGTTTTCGCCTACTTCGTCTTCTACCTGCCGAACTTCCTCGGCCATGCCGACAACTACATTCCGGCCAACCCGCTGAAGACACCGGCTCACATCGTTCCGGAATGGTACTTCCTGCCGTTCTACGCGATGCTGCGCTCGATCACCTTCAACATCGGCCCGATCGACTCCAAGCTTGGCGGCGTTCTGACGATGTTCGGTGCGATCATCGTGCTGTTCTTCCTGCCCTGGCTCGATACGTCGAAGATCCGCTCGGCGGTCTATCGTCCCTGGTACAAGCTGTTCTTCTGGCTGTTCATCGCCGACGCCGTCCTGCTCGGCTGGCTGGGCTCGCAGCCTGCGGAAGGCATCTACACCACGGCTGCGCAGTTCGCGACGCTGTTCTACTTCCTCTTCTTCCTCGTCATCATGCCGGTGCTTGGCATTGTCGAGACACCGAGGCGCATTCCAAATTCAATTACGGAAGCGGTTCTTGAGAAACAGGGCGGTAAAGTTGCCGCTCCGGTTCAAGCATAACCGGCGATAGAGGAAGAAAACGATGAAAAAACTTGTTGTCGGCCTTCTATCCCTGGCGCTTATCGGCGGTTCGGCCACCGTTGCCGCCATTGCAGCGGAAACGAAGCCTGCCGCCGAAGCCGAGACGCCGCATTATCCGCTGAAGGAGCCGCGCGAGCAGCATTGGACCTTCTCAGGCCCGTTCGGCTATTATGACAAGGCGCAGCTCCAGCGTGGTCTCAAGGTCTATACGGAAGTCTGTTCCGCCTGCCACTCGATGAAGCTGGTGGCTTACCGTACGCTGGGAGACCTCGGCTATACGGAAGCTCAGGTGAAGGCCTTTGCTGCCAACTACGAAGTGCAGGATGGCCCGAACCCTCAGGGTGAGATGTTCACCCGTAAGGCGCTTCCGTCTGACCATTTCAATTCGCCGTTCCCGAACGACGAGGCTGCCGCTGCGTCCAACAACGGAGCCGTGCCGCCCGACATGTCGCTGCTTGCGAAAGCACGCGAAATCGAGCGCGGTTTCCCGCAGTTCATCTTCGATATCTTCACGCAGTATCAGGAAGGCGGCCCGGATTATATCTACTCGCTGCTGACTGGCTATGAAGAGCCGCCGGCCGGCTTCACCGTACCGCAGAACTCGCACTACAATCCGTATTTCGATGCGGCCGCGACCTTTGCGATGCCGAAGCCGCTTTCGGACGGGCAGGTGACCTATGACGACGGTTCGCCGCAGACGGTGGACCAATATGCGCGCGACGTGGCTGCCTTCCTGATGTGGACATCCGAGCCGCATCTGGAAGATCGCAAGCACCTCGGCTTCATGGTTATGGTATTCCTGCTGATCTTCTCCACGCTGATCTATCTCACGAAGCGCTCCGTCTATGCCAAGGCCGGCGCTCACTGAGTATTGCGATGTTTCAATGAAAAGGCGGCCCGTCGAGGCCGCCTTTTTTGTTGGTATAGCGCCCGGGTCTTGATAGGGTGCGGCCGGCCCTATCATAGCCTGAGAGTACATATTTCATGAACACTATCGCTTCGGAGCTCGCCGCCAGCATCCGTTCCATTCCGGACTATCCCAAGCCCGGTATCATCTTCCGCGACATCACGACGATGCTTGGCGATGCCAGGGCATTCCGTCGCGCCGTGGATGCGCTGGTGCATCCCTATGCCGGCTCCAAGATCGACAAGGTCGCCGGGATGGAAGCGCGTGGCTTCATTATCGGCGGCGCGGTCGCGCATCAGCTGTCGTCCGGCTTCGTGCCGATCCGCAAGAAGGGCAAGCTTCCGCACGATATCGTCCGCATCGCCTACAGCCTGGAATATGGTGTCGACGAGATGGAGATGCATCGCGATGCGGTCAATCCGGGCGAAAAGGTCATTCTGGTAGACGACCTGATCGCGACCGGCGGCACGGCCGTCGGCGCCACGAAGCTTCTGCGCCAGATCGGCGCCGAGGTCGTTGCTGCCTGTTTCGTCATTGACCTGCCAGACCTTGGCGGCCGCAAGAAGCTCGAAGAGCTTGATGTGCCGGTTCATACGCTGGTGGAATTCGCCGGTCACTGATCGGTCTGGAAGATTGGCGGGGCCGCTACGAGCGGCCCCGCAGATTTCTATTCAAAGGCCAGCACAGTGCTTTCGAAGCGCAAAGCCAGAAGGCCATCCTGGTTCACCCCGTCGCAGGCGAGCGTGTAGAGCGTCCAGCCGGGGCGAGAGGCCAGCGGGCGGCTGCCGAGGATCGCCACGCCATAGGTGATCGTATCGCCGGCAAAGACCGGCCGCAGCCATTGCAGCTTTGTGAAGCCGGGCGAAGGGCCCAGACTGGGCGGCGTCTTGCCTTCGGCGGTCAGCCGGGCCGTTTCGGATTTCCAGAAATCGACGAAGTTGCGCATCCACATGGAGCAGCTATGCCAGCCGGAGGCGCACAGGCCGCCGAACAAGGAGTGCTTGGCTGCTTCCGCATCCATATGGAAAATCTGCGGATCGAAGCGCGAGGCGAAATGGACGATGCCTTCCGGCGTGAACGTATGGCTGCCGATCTCGAAGCGTTCCCCGATGGCATAGAGGTCGCTCATCTTCATGCCGAAACCTCCGCGCCGGCGCGCATGCGGATCATGGTCGCGTTTTCCCCAAGGCAGACGAGTTCGCCGCGCTGGTTCTCGACCTCATGATGGAATTTGACGATGCCGATGCCGGGGCGGGAGCGCATGGGGCGAGCCTCGACCACGATGGATCGGCCCGACAGGGTATCCCCAGCCAGAACAGGCTTCTTCCATTCCATGAAGTCGATGCCCGGCGCGCCCTGCGCATCGGCGGCGAGGATGTAGGAATCGCACATCATGCGCATGAACACTGCCGACGTATGCCAGCCGGAAGCGGCAAGGCCGCCGAGAATGCTGGCGCGGCCGGCTTCCTCGTCCAGATGCATCGGTTGCGGATCGAATTCGCTGGCGAATTCAATGATCTCCGCCGCCGTCATATGCTTGGGGCCGAGCGCAAATTCTCGTCCCAGCTGGAAGTCTTCGTAGACGAGTTTCGTCATATCTTCTGTCGTCCTCCACGTCCAATCCATCGGCCATCGCATGGCCCGCGGTGGTGGCGCAAGCACTTTTATGTCCAATATAAGGGAAGGTCGGCGGTGATTGTCCGTTGGTTGCCGACAGCCCTTGATTGTGCGACGGCGATATGTTGAGGCTTGGTGGTGACGAAATGAAGCGAGAGCAAGAATGAGCGAACTCAAGGTCGCACTGGAAGATGCCGCAGGCGAGGGGATTATTTCCTCGGGCCAGGCCGAGCAATTGCTGCCCTATCTCACCGCGAGGAATATCGGCACGCTGTCTGTTCAGGCTCTTTCATCACAGCGCCGGCAGGATGATCCCAACCCGCTGGAGGATACGGAAGCGCCGCGCTTTGTGCGAGGCTTTCACGATGTGCTCATCACCATCGGCGTCATCGTGCTGCTCATCGGGCTATGGGGATTGGCGAACCGCTATGCGCCCCTGCTGGCGATCGTCGTGCTCGCCGAGATCCTGGTGCGCCGCCAACGGCTGGCGCTTCCCGCCGTGGTCTTGACCGTCGCGCTTGGCGTCTGGGTTTTCTATACGGTGGTGAGCTATGTCAGCTCCACACCGGCGCTGAGCAATAATTTCACGATCGGCGCAATCGTCCTGGTGGCGCCATTCCCGCTGTCGCTCGCCTTGTTTTACTGGCGCTACCGCGTGCCGCTGTCGCTGGCTCTATTCCTGTTTTCGCTGTTCGGTTTGTTTCTTGCCGCGGTCTTCTATGTCGCCGGTACGGTGACGGGGTCGTCGAACGTGCCGGCTGATTACCCCATCCAGACGATGATGATCTTGCTGGTGACGGCTCTCGGCAGCTTTGCATTGGCGATGCGCTACGACCTCAGCGATCCGCAGAGAGTGACGCGCCGCTCCGACGTCGCCTTCTGGCTGCATCTCGCAACGGCGCCGGCCTTGCTTTACTCGACGATCCTGCTGGCGTTGCGTCTCGAGCTTGCCAGCAGCGGTACCGTCTTCACCAATCTCACCGATGCGCTCTTCGGGGGCTATCTGCAAGCGGTGACCGTCCTCGTGGCGGTTCTGGTGATGATGCTGATCGGTCTGGTCATCGATCGCCGCGCCTTCGTGACCGCCGGCCTCGTATCGCTGGGCCTCGCGACCGCGGCCATTCTCAGGCACAACAATGCCGGCCTCGACAAGGTGGGCTTCCTGGTGCTGATGATTGTCGGTCTGGTCGTGCTTGTGATCGGCATCGGCTGGACCGATCTGCGTCGCATCGTCGTGCGGCGCCTGCCTGCCGGCCTGCAGGCGAGATTGCCGGCGCTCCGATAGAGCGTTTCCGCTTTTCCTCGAAAAGCGAAAACGCTCTATCCCTTTGTTTTAACGCAATTCCGGACGGAAAACCGCCATACGCTTTTCTGGAATTGCTTAGGCGCCGGCATTCGAAAAGCGATCAGGTGTTGAAGCGGAAGTGAATGACGTCGCCGTCCTGGACGACATATTCCTTGCCTTCGTCGCGGGCCTTGCCGGCTTCCTTGGCGCCGGTTTCGCCGTTGTAGGCGATGTAATCGTCATAGGTGATGGTGTTGGCGCGGATGAAGCCGCGCTCGAAATCCGAATGGATGACGCCGGCGGCCTGCGGTGCCTTGGTGCCTTGCTCGATCGTCCAGGCGCGCGTTTCCTTCGGTCCCACGGTGAAGTAGGTGATGAGGTGAAGCAGCTTGTAGCCGGCGCGGATCAGGCGGTCGAGGCCGGCTTCGTCGAGGCCGAGCGCGGAGAGGAATTCCGTCGCCTCTTCGTCCGGCAGCTGCGCCACTTCCGCCTCGATGGCGGCGGAGATGATGACGACTTCCGAGTTCTGCTCCTTGGCCATGGCGGCAACAGCCGCCGTGTGCTCGTTGCCCGTCGCCGCATCGCCCTCGGCGACGTTGCAGACATAGAGCACGGGGTGCGAGGTCAGAAGGTTCAGGCTCTTCAGGATACGAGTTTCCTCGGCATCCAGCTTCGACAGCAGCGTGCGGACCGGCTTGCCTTCCTGCAGCAATGCGAGCGACGCATCCATGATCGGCAGCATCGCCATGGATTCCTTGTCCTTGCCGGTGGCGCGCTTGCGCGTCTGCTCGGTGCGGCGCTCGAGGCTCTCGAGGTCGGCGAGCATCAGCTCGGTCTCGATCGTCTCGGCATCGGCGACCGGATTGATACGGCCTTCAACGTGGGTGATGTCGCTGTCTTCGAAGCAGCGCAGAACATGCACGATGGCATCGACTTCGCGGATATTGGCGAGGAACTGGTTGCCGAGGCCTTCGCCCTTCGATGCGCCGCGCACGAGGCCGGCGATATCGACGAAGGAGATACGCGTCGGGATCAGTTCCTTCGACTTGGCGACGTCGGCAAGCTTGCGCATGCGCGGATCGGGAACGGCGACTTCACCCGTGTTCGGCTCGATCGTGCAGAACGGATAGTTGGCCGCCTGTGCTGCCGCCGTCTTGGTCAGCGCGTTGAACAGAGTGGACTTGCCGACATTCGGCAGCCCGACGATACCGCATTTGAAACCCATGGCACCTTGTCCATATCTTGAAAATCTTTGCAGTGCGTATGGGGGAAGGGCCGTTGCGGGTCAAGTCTCGGGCGGCCAAAGAGCCACTTTTCTGCCGAGAGAAGGGCTGCGAGCGGGCAACGGCCATATTGTCTCCCTGACACGACCATCCTTGAAGGATGTGGTGCGCTGCACTATAATCTTCTCATTAGCCCAAAACTCTTTCCCCTGTCGTCAACGGTGATGCCGATGAGTGACAATGATGTTGTCCTGAAACCAAAGCCTAAAACCAAGCCGAAGGTCGAAAGGCCGAAGCTCTACAAGATCATTCTCGTGAATGATGATTACACGCCGCGGGAATTCGTCATCATGGTGCTGAAGGCTGTCTTCCGCATGAGCGAGGAGACCGGCTATCGCGTCATGATGACGGCACACAAGCTCGGAACCTGCGTCGTCATGGTCTGCGCGCGCGACGTTGCCGAGACGAAGGCGCAGGAGGCGGTCGATCTTGCCAAGAGCGCCGGTTTCCCGCTGATGTTCACGACCGAGCCCGAGGAATAGGCACGGGCGTACTTGCTAGGCATGGCGGCGAATCTGGAAGCCGGTCTTGTCCTGGGTAAATCCGCAATTGGCGTAAAAGCGCAGCGTCGCCGGGTCCTTCGATCCGGTCAGCAGCATCGCCTTGTAACAGTTCTTCTCCCAGGCGCTGGCTACGGCTGTACGGATGACCTTGCCGGCGAGGCCGCGCTGACGGTAATCGGCGCGTGTCACCACATTCTCGATCAGCGCATAGGGCATGCCGCCGCGCGTGAGATTGGGGATGACGATCAGTGTCACGGAGGAGACGGCTTTTTCGCCATCGAAGGCCGCAAAGATCGTCATGCCGGGATGGGCAAGGATATCAGCAAAGCGGTGCTCGGCCAGCTGCAGTTCCAGCATGGGATCTTCGGCGTTCAGGTGCTGGTAGAGCGCAAGGAGTGTCGGCAGGTCGGCGCTCGCGACCGGGCGTATGACGATATCTGCGGCGGTGTCGACAGGTGCGTTCGGCATCTCAATTGTCCTTCTTGCCGAACATCCTCTTCAGCATTTCCGCCATGGGGCCGGTTTCCGGGATCTTCGGCTGGCTGTGGGTGCGCGCCTGATGAATATGGGATTTGGCCGGCGCCTTCTTCTCCGGCTTCGGAGCGTCATCCTCCGCCTTGCCGCCCAGGGCAAGCGCGATCTTGTTCATCAGCTGTGAATCCTCGCCGCGCACCAGCATGTCGGCATTGTCGGCGAGCGCATCGAACAACGGTTCCAGCCAGCTTTGATCCACCTTGGCGAAATCGCCGAGAACGTGATTGTGCACGAGCTCCTTGGCGCCGGGATGGCTGATGCCGAGACGCAGTCGGCGGTATTCCTTGCCGCAATGGGCGTCGATCGACTTGATGCCGTTATGGCCGCCATGACCGCCGCCAGTCTTCAGCCGCGCCTTGCCGGCCGGTAGGTCGAGCTCGTCATAAATGACAACCAGATCGGACGGCTGGAGCTTGTAGAAGCGCATGGCTTCGCCGACGGATTCGCCCGAGAGGTTCATGAAGGTCTGCGGCTTGATGAGCAGCACCTTCTGTCCGCCAAGCTCGCCTTCCGCAATCTCCGCCTTGAACTTTTTCGACCACGGCGAAAAGCTGTTGCGGCGGTAGATCGCGTCCACAGCCATGAAGCCGATATTGTGACGGTTGCCCTGATATTTGGCGCCGGGATTGCCGAGGCCCGCGATGAGAAGCATGCGCTTCACCCCTTGGAAAATGCCGATGCCCTTCACGACAAGGATTTGACGGCAAAGTCAAGGCGAGTTGTGGTCAGTCGTCAAGGTGCAGGCCGTACTTCAGAAAAATCTGCTTCTGCGTTCCATTGGCGATCAAATCATTCAGCGCCTTCTGCATCCTGTTCAGAAGCTCGGGCGGGAAATCCTTCTGGCAGGCGATCCCCATGGGCTGCTGGGAGAGCACGGCCACCTTCTCCACCGCATCGCCTTCCTGCTTCAGCTTGTCGAAATAGAACTCCGAGATCGGCATCAGGTCGATACGGTCGCTCATCAGTTTCTTGAGCGTGGCCTTGAAATCGCTGCCCACATCGATGCGCGGGAAATTGTTCCGGCGCAGGATCGCTTCCGTATAATCCTCGCGCCAGGTGCCGACGAGATATTTCCTGGCTTCGGCGATGTTGCCGGCAGTAACGCTGGAGCCGCTATGCTTGATCAAAACGTTACGGTCGATCAGCAGCGGCTGCACCCATTTGAAGAGCTTGTCGCGTTCTTCGTTGTGGGCTGCGACGAATACGCAGGTCATGGGTTCCATCAGCGCCTGGTTATAGGCTCGCGCCCAGGGCATGATGTCGATCGTGTAGTCGACGCCGATATCGGTCATCACCTTCCGCACCTGTTCGGTGGTCGCTCCGACGACGGTCTTGCCCTCGCGATAGTTGAACGGCGGATAGTCCTCGGTGGTGAAATGAACGGTCTCAGCGTGAACCTGACTGATAGGGGATAGCGAAAACAGGCTGGTTGCAATCATGATCAGCGGCTTTCGCATGCGGTTCCTCATCGCTATGACGCTTGCGCTACGGGGGAGGGATGGTCTTGATGCAGCGCGGCCAGCGTTCTCACCAGATTGTCCGGGTGCAGCGGCCGATAGAACAGATAGCCCTGGCCATAGTCGATACCCATGGTGCGCAGGGTTGCGCATTCTTCCTCGGTCTCCACGCCTTCCGCAATCACTGTGCAGTTCATCTTGTGCGATAGTGTGGTGATGCTTTCGACCAGCATGCGGCTCTTGGCGCTGACATCGGAGGCAGTATCGTTGATGGCGCGGATGAAGGATTGGTCGATCTTGATGATGTCGACCGGGAAGCGATTGATATAGCTCAGTGACGAATAACCCGTACCGAAATCGTCGAGCGCGATGCGGCAGCCGTAGCGGCAGATCTCGTTGATCACCATGCGCGTCTCCGGATTGTCATCCATGAGCACGGCCTCGGTGATTTCGACGACGATGCGCCGCGCGGCAATTTCGTAGCGCGACAGCAGGGCAGCAATGCGCAGCGGCAATTCCTGCTCGAACTGCAGCGGCGAGAAGTTGATGGCGAGATAGGTATCCTGCATGCCCTCGATCCGCGAGAGACGTGCAAAATCGGCGACAGCCTTCTCCATGATGCGGTTGCCGATGCGAATGATCGAACCGGTCTCTTCGGCGACCTCGATGATGCGGCCAGGAGGCAGGATGCCTTTTTGCGGATGGTGCAGGCGCATCAGTGCCTCGAAGCCGGCGATCGAGCGGTCGTCTATATTCACGACGGGCTGCAGATAGGCTTCGAACCAGTCTTCGTTGAGGCCGGTTTCGATATGGTTTTCCAGTTCGGCGCGGCGGCGGGAATCGTCCAGCATGCCGTTGTCGAAGATTTGTGCGCCATTCTTGCCATCGCGCTTCTTGGCATACATGGCGATATCGGATTTCAGCAGCAGTTCGGCCGCATTGGCGGCCTGGCGCGGATAGATCGCAATGCCGATGCTGGCGCTGAGGCGCGCATCGCCGATGAAGGGTGCCTCGAAGACCTCGGCGATGAGGGCTGCCATGTCGATCGCTCTTGCTTCCGCATTCTCGGCCAGCAGCAGCATGGCAAATTCGTCGCCGCCGAGGCGTGCGGCGATATCACCTGGCTTCAGGCATTTCTGCAGGCGCGATACCAATTCGCGCAGTGCCGCATCGCCGGCGGCATGGCCCATATTGTCGTTGATCCATTTGAAGCGATCGAGATCGATGAAGAGGCAGGCGAGCTCGCGTCTGCGCAGATCGGCTTCATTGATCTTCGCGTCCAGCGCACTCTCGAAGCCCTGGCGATTGAGAAGGCCGGTCAGATGGTCTGTAATCGCCTGTCGCAGGTTACGATCTTCTGACTGCTTGAGTTCGGTGACGTCGGTCATGACGGAGAGCGACAGACCGTCCTGGATCGCGGTTGTTTCGAGGATCAGGACATCCATGACCCGCCCCTCCTGGCAGAGGAATTTCACCGTTACGGCAAGGCGGGCGGCACTGTCGGGGTTGCCGCGTTTGCGCTCGATATATTGCGCGCGCGAATCTGGCAGGATCAGGCTTGCAAACTCGCGGCCGATGACGTCGGCGCGATCGTAGCCCGTGGTGGCAAGCCAATAATCGCTGACGGCAGCGATGCAATCATCCTTGTCGAGCGAGAAAAGCATGGCGGGCGTCAGATTATAGGTGTCGGTCGCCCGGCGATGGGCCAGCTTAAGTTCATTTTCCTCGCGCTGGAGTTTGCTCTGCATATCGTTGAAGCTGCTGGCAAGCCGGCCCATTTCGTCGTTTGACTGCCAGTCGACGTGGTGACGCGAGCCGAGCCGCCGCGTGGCCTCGATGGCATGCGTCAACCGCATCAGCGGTTGGATGACGAAGATGCGGTTGCCGATCAATGCCGCGCCGAAGACCGTCAGCACGGCGAAGATGAAGATGGAGATGAAGACGATCTCCTCGCTCTTCAGGCCGTCGAAGAGGCCGAGCTGAGGATAATAGACTGTGATTGTCCCAAGTCGCTTCGCACCATCGACGCCGTTGTAGATGATTGGCCGGTCAACGGATTCCAGATTGCCCTTGTAAGATTTCGGGATGGTCGATTGCGTAACATCGAGCTGGCCGGAAAGATCGCGGACGTTGACACGGACGATCGCACCTTCGGCGACAGTCGTCGCGCTGATCTGGGTTACGCTGTCTTCGTCCAGGTCCCATAGCGGCTTTGCGAGGGCCTGGGCATTGGCGACGAGGAGAACGGTTATGTGATCCTTGATTTCCTTTTCGGCGCGTTCGGACGACAGAAAAAGGAAAAGCACGAAGAGCGGCGCTACGAAAACCAGCAGCGCACCGCAAACGATCGCGAAAAACCTGTTTTCGACCGAATGGCTCATAGTTCCGTTAGCTCCCCAGTCATAGACCGGCGGATTTTGGGGGCGCCGCTTTCTACAACTCTTTCGCGCAGGTTTTCATGAATCCGTTAAATGTTGCTGAAACTCTGGGGTTAATGGAAATCAACGATAGTATAGATTCCAAGACATTCTTATTTTTACTTTCTCTAATATTTATTTCCGGGCATGAAAAAACCCGCCGTCCCGAAGGGGAGGCGGGTCTCAATGCTTCAGCTCGAAGATGCCAATCAGGCGTTGGCTTCTTCGCCGCCTTCTGCTTCTTCTTCAGCAAGGCCGGCTGCCGGGGCAACGATCGTTGCGATCGTGAAGTCGCGGTCGGCGATGACCGGGGTCACGTTCTTCGGCAGCTTGACGGCCGAGATGTGGATGCTGTCGCCGCTCTTCAGGCCGCTGAGGTCAACGGTGAAGAATTCCGGGATCGCATCTGCCGGGCAATGGACTTCGACTTCGTGGCGAACGATGTTCAGCACGCCGCCAGCCTTGAGGCCCGGGGACTTCTCATGGTTCTCGAAGTGAACCGGGATTTCAACGGTAACTTCGGTGTTGCCGGAAACGCGCAGGAAGTCGACGTGTACCGTGAAGTCACGGACCGGATCGAGCTGGTAGTCCTTCGGCAGAACCTTGATCTTCTTGCCGCCGACGTCGATCGTTGCGATCGTCGTGAGGAAACCGCCGGCGTGAATGCGCTTCGTCACCTCATTGGTGTTGAGAGCGATGGAAATGGGGGCCTGCTTGTCACCATAGATGACAGCGGGGATCAGACCATTGCGGCGAAGTTCACGGGCGGACCCCTTACCAACCCGTTCGCGCGCCTCGGCCTTGAGCTCGTAGCTTTCGTGGCTCATAGCTATTCCTTTCGAGGTTATTTGGAGAGTTCATCCGGTCGGTCATGCGCCGTATCGATTGAACTGGAGGAGGGCGTGCCCTGCCTCATCCGCGTTGCCTCCAAGGGTGTCTACGCGGACGCGTGGCGTATAATACAAAGCGATCAAAGGTGCAAGCACCTCCGGAATGCGAAGCCTTGTGGTGACATTGCAACTGCCGCGAATAAGCCTGCGGCGCCATTTCTATCAACGACTTGACATATACCCTCGGCCCCATCAACAGTCGAATCCAATCGATTGGGGTCAGAAGGAGAGGTCGGGCATGCGTTCAAGAGCAATCGCCGCCGCGGTTTTTTCCATGGGTCTTGCCAGCGCGGCACAGGCAGCCGACGTCAACGAGCAAGGTGCCAAGGAACTCCGCAACGTCCTGACCCATTCGCTTTCGCAGGACCTTGCCCGCAGCGATTTCGTGACCGTCAAGCCGGCGGGCGATCAATATGAGATTACCTATGATCTTGCGAAGTTTTTTGACAAGATCAATTCGAGCGCGTTTTCGGTGACGGGTTTCAAGCCGCTCTCCCTTTTTGCGCAGCCCGTCGAACAGGGGCGGTGGCATCTGACGGGCGACAATAGTCTCGATGTAGCCCTGCATTCGCCGACCTCGGACGTCGCTTATTCCATCGCCTCCAGCTCCTTTGACGGTATTTTCGATCCCACGATCGAGATGATGCGATCGATGGGGATCAAAAGCAGCGGTGTGAAATTCTCGAGCGCCGGCAGCGGCCCGAAAAGCGGGCGCAAGATCGATGCCACTATCGACAGCGCCTCGTTTGCTCATACAGTCACCGACAGCAGTGAGGCGGGCAAGGTCGATCTGCAAATGCAGGGCACGCTGCAGCGCTTGAATGAGCAAATTGCCGTAAGGCCGGATGGTTTGCCCATAACCCTCAGCGCCGACAGCGTCGCCACCAGCGCCACGGCCACCAGCCTGCCGGCGCAGGATCTGCGTGCGCTCATCCGTTTCTTCGTCCAGCACGTCAAGGCTAAGCAGCTTTCGGACAGCGGCAGCGAGAAGTTCGAGCAGCTGGTGCACCGCGCCCTGCCGGTTTTCGGCTCGCTCAGCAAGACCGTGACGGTGAACAATGCCTTGGTGGCCACAGAGAAGGGCAAGGTCGGCGTCAAGCGTATCGACTACAGTTTCAAGATGGATGGTCTGACCAAGGCGTCCAACGTTAATCTGGAGCTACGGGCCGAGCAGTTCACACCGGATGCGGATCTTGTTCCTGCTGCCTTTACGCCCTTCCTGCCGGCAACATTGGATATTCAGCTCGGCGTGCCCAATATCAACTTCGCCGGCCTCATCGATGCCGGGCTCGATTCGATTGCCACAAAAGCGACACCGGTTTCCGGCGAGGCGCTGAAGCGCACGATGTTCCCGAGCGGCTATGGAACGCTGGAGTTTCCGAAGATCAGCGCAAAGTCCGATGTCTACGACGTCGAGGTTTCCGGTGAGCTAAAGGGTTCGACCAAGGCGCATTCCGGCATTTCGCTGCAGGCGACGATCCTGGCGCGCGATTTCGACAAGACGGTTGCCGCCATTCAGGAGGTCGCCAAGGCCCAGCCTCGTTTGAACAGCGTTTCCTTCAGCCTGTTGGCCGCCAAGGGTTTTGCCAAGACAGACCCGGACGGCCGTCTGCGCTGGGACGTCACAATGGATGAAGACCGGACGGTAACGGTCAACGGACAGGTGATGAAGAAGCCTTGAGGTTTGAGGGTAAGCCCATGTATCAGGGCGATGATCAAGTTCCATGCGAAAGGCCGGTCGGCTCTTTCCAGATTTCCACGTTTCTTTTCCATCATATTTGGGGGTGAATTATGCGTTTCAAAGCGGTTGCCACGGCGGCTGTTCTCGCTGCCGGCGTGGCCGGCGTTGTGCAGGCTGCCGACGTCAGCGAACAAGGGGCCAAGGATCTTTACGGCAATCTGACCTATTTCCTGCCCGATGATATCACGAAGAGCGGTGCGATTTCGGTCAAGCCGGTCAGCACGCACTACGAAGTCACCTATGATGTGCAGAAGCTTCTCGACAAGCTGAACGTAAGCGGTTTCGACATCAGCGGCCTCAAGCCGTTGATGATGCTGGCAACGCCGCTCGATAGCGGCCTCTGGAACATCGAAGGCAACAACGCCTTCGATGTGACGGCCCGTTCGAAGCCCGGCAGCGGCCCCGATGGCGAATTTCGCTATGCCTTGGCATCATCGACTTTCCAGGGCGTTTTCGATCCGGCGCTTCATTATCTGCGGTCCATGGATATGAAGGGTAGTGGCATCACCCTATCGACAAAGATCACCGACGAAAACAAAAGCGTCCAGAAGAATGACGCTACGGCCGACAGCATCGTCTATGCTCTGTCATCGGCTGACAGCGGTGAGCCGGGCAGGCTCGATCTCAAGATGAACGGCAGCCTGCAATCACTTTACGACAAGATCTCGTCCGACGACGCGACGCTCGGAGAAATCAAGATCGCGGCGATCGATTTCAACATGGGTGCGACGAAGCTGCCCCTGAAGGCCGTCAACTCCCTGCTGCAGTTCGTCTCCGAGCACAAGGATCAGAAGACGCTTTCCGATGCCGATAGCAAGGCAGTCAAGGCTTTGCTGATGGATGCCATGCCGATCGTCGGTTCCTTCGAAGAGTCCGTCGCCATCAAGGATATCGCGGTCACGACACCGTTCGGCAATGGCGGCCTGCAGAAGATGGGCTATTTCTTCAAGGTAGCCGGGCCAGCCAATGCCATGAATGCCGACTTCGGGCTGAATGCCGAGAAGCTTGCCCTGGAAACGGGTCTGGTGCCTGAAGACTATATTGCCTTCATTCCCGATGCGGCCGATATCCAGGTGCAGGTGCCGAACCTGAATTTCTCCGCTTTGGCGGATGTTTTCCAGCAAGCCGATTTGAAGAATCCGGACAGCGACACGGCGATGGACGAGAAGCTGCAAAAGGCCATGTTCCCCGATGGGACGATGACCATCAACTTCCCGAAGATCAGCGCCGTCTCGGGCCTCTATGATGTCGAGGCTTCCGGCAGCCTGCGTGGCTGGCTGACCGAAAAGGACCGCGTCGCCATGAAGATGACGGTTCTTGCCCGCGATCTCGACAAGACGATTGCTGCCATCCAGGAAGCTGCAAAGACGAAGGCCGATCTTTCTCAGCTCTCTTTCGGCCTGATGATGGCCAAGGGTTTTGCCAAGACGGATACCGACGGACGCTCGCGCTGGGATATCGATCTTTCCGACGACGGTCACGTGACGGTCAATGGCCAGGTCATGAAGTAAGCCACTCCGAAGTCAGAATGCGCTCATGTTTGTCCTGAAGCCGCTGAGCCAGCGCTCGATCTCTCTTCTATGGACCGGCCAGGTGCTGGCGGCTACAGGCTCCGAATTCTACATGGTCGCAGTCGTCTGGATTGCGGCCGACTTCATCGGCAGCAATGCGGGATATGTTTCCGCATTGCAGTCTGGGGCGCTGCTGTTTGGCAGCCTGTTCGGGGGTATCGTCACGGATCGCTGGCGGCACAGCACGACGATGATCACCGCCGACCTGCTGCGCGCGGCTTTATTGCTGACACTATCGCTGGCGGGGATTTTGCATCTGATGAGCCTGCCGCTGTTGATCGTGCTTGCCGGAAGCATCGCGTTGCTGACGTCGACATTCGATCCGTCGCTGCAGGCGACCCTGCCAATGATTGCGGTCGATGCCGAGGTTCGGCACGCAACGAATGGCCTTTTCGACGCCACGCGCCGCATGGCGCGCATTCTCGGTCCGAGCCTGATCGCGCTCGTGAACGGGCTCCTGCCGAAATCTCAGTTCTTCACGGTCACCGCCGGCACTTTCATACTCTCGGCGCTTGCCGTGTGGCTGGCGGTGGCGAAGCTCCCCACGGCATCGCGGCGTCGCGATTTCTCCGGAATGCCGGCCGTCGTGGACGGCGTTCTTGGTGGGTGGCGCGCAGCGCGTGGCCATGCGGCGATCCTCTATGGCATGTTTACCAATTTGATGGGAAACGTCGCCTGGGCGATGGGGGTCCTGCTTGGCATGATCTTGCACTTGCGCGAAACCAGCGCCGATCCGCTGACCGACTACAGCCTGATGATGACGGCTTACGGCGTCGGCAACCTGACCACCAATCTGATCCTCGGCAGCGTCAAGCCACGCCGGCCGGTCGTCTGGATCATCGTGGCGAAGCTCATCTTCGGATCGGGAGTTTTCCTGCTGCCGCTGATGCATGATCGGATATCGCTGATGCTCGTGGCGTGCTTTGCGGCGATCAACGGACCCTTCGAGAACCTTGCCATGCTGCATCTGATGCAGACGCGCAGCGAGCCGCATCGTCTGGCGCAGGTCTACCGTCTATTGATGTGCGCGATCTTCACCGGCCTGCTTCTGGCCTACCTGATGTCGCCGACCCTGTTTGCATGGTTCGGCATCGGGCCTTCGATCATGGGCTCGGGGGCGGCCGTCTTCATCTCGGGTCTGGTGGGAATCGGCCTGCTCGCATGGAAACAGGCGCATCCCGCGCGAGCAAAGGCCACCTGAGGCGGCCACAAGCTTCAGTCGAACAGGCTCGAAACCGATTCTTCCTGGCTGGTGCGGTTGATGGCTTCGCCGATGAGGCTCGCCGTCGTGATCACGCGGATATTCGGCGCCGACAGCACGGCGGTCGTCGGCTGGATGGAATCGGTAATCACCAATTCCTTCAGTTTCGAATTTGCGACGCGGGTCACGGCGCCGCCGGAGAGAACACCGTGCGTGATATAGGCGGTGACGCTGGTCGCGCCGTTCTTCAACAGCGCTTCGGCGGCGTTGCAGAGCGTGCCGCCGGAATCGACGATATCGTCGATCAGGATACAATCCTTGCCGGCCACTTCGCCGATGATGTTCATCACTTCGGATTCACCCGGGCGGTCGCGGCGCTTGTCCACGATCGCCAGCAGACAGTCGAGCCGTTTGGCGAGCGCGCGGGCACGCACTACGCCACCGACGTCAGGTGAGACGACCATGACGTTGCCGATATCGTAGTTGACCCTGATATCGTGTGTCAGGATCGGCAGCGCATAAAGATTGTCCGTCGGGATATCGAAGAAGCCCTGGATCTGGCCAGCATGCAGATCGAGCGTCAGAACGCGATCGGCGCCAGCCTCGGTAATGAGGTTTGCCACGAGCTTTGCCGAGATCGGCGTGCGCGGACCGGCCTTACGGTCCTGGCGGGCGTAGCCGAAATAGGGAAGGACCGCCGTGATGCGCCGTGCCGACGAACGGCGCATGGCATCGATCATGATCAGCAGTTCCATGAGATGGTCGTTGGCTGGAAACGATGTTGGCTGGACAACAAATATGTCCTCGCCGCGTACATTTTCCTGGATCTCTACGAAAATCTCCTGGTCGGCGAAGCGCCTGACACTGGCCTTGCCCAAGGGAACGTTGAGATAATTGCAGATCGCTTCGGCAAGATGCCGGTTCGAATTGCCTGCGAAAACCTTCATTGTGGCCCGCCTATTACCAACCTAATAGCCGCGCTTTTAACCGCCTTGCTCTCGAATGCAAGGGGGAGAGGCGTGTTAGCTTTCATATTTCTGAAAAGCTTGTGGCTATCCACCGTTGGATTCGCGCCAGGAATTGAATTCCGACATGGTTTTGGTGGCAATTTTCTGCATGACGGTCGGAGGAACGGCCGACCAGGGGTCGCCGCGTTTCAGGGGCGCGCTTTCCGACCCCTGGATGCGGTGGACGCGGTTGCCGTTACTGTCCAGCACATCCCAGACGTAGGTCACGGAAATCTGCGGGCCGTCTTCAAAGGCGGAAAGATAGCCCTTGAGGATATAGGCGGCGCTGGAATCGCTTGAGCTCTTGATCGTCAGGCCGAGCGAACGGGCGTCGGCGCCAAGCTGACGCGACAGCGGCGTAACGGCTTCCACAGGAGCGCCGATGATCGGCAGGAAACGGACGCTGTTGCCGCCGGCCGCAGCCGTGGGCGGCAGCGATGCCTGTTGCTGATCCGGCTGCTGTTGTTCCGGCTGAGGGTCGTCGGCAACCTGTTGCTGCTGCTGGGGCTGTGGATTGTCCGACAGGCGCCGGTCGGCCTCGCGCTGCTCGTCGGCCTCCGAAAACTGATTGTCGGCCGGCGGAGCGACGGAGGCGGTCCGGGAACCGTCGAGCGGGCGGGAGGCGTAAGGATTGTTGCCGCTCGATCTTAGCGCCGTGGCCTGTTCGTCGAGCGTGCCGCTTCCGCCGTAGCTTTGCTGCTGATAGGCCTGCTGGGAGGTTTGCTGCTGATAGCCGTAGCTGTCCTGCGTGTCCTGATAGACCTGGCGGCGGGGGGGCGCGGAAGCCATGCGCTCGACATCGCGTTGGGTGACCGGGCTGGAGCCCACATCGCCGATGGCTTCGGGCGGCGTCAGGGCGTCGGTGGTATTGCAGGCGGAGAGCGCGAGGCAAAAGCCGGCGACAGTCAACGTTATCCTGACCAGTCCCATTGACGCGATCCTTTCTCCCGACGGTCTGACCATCCAGGATCGCTATATTACGCCCCTAACGGTTAAGAAATTCGAGAGGGTGGCGGGAAAGGGCTTTCGGAGCCTGCGAGGTCGTCAGATAGGTCTGCCCGAGGGTCATGGCGGTACCGCTGTCGGAATCCATGATGATCATGTGCACGAAGAGCGACATGTTCTCCTGAATCTCCAGCGGATTACCCATATGGAACATTTCATGCTCCATCCATGACGGCGAGAAGCGGGCGCCGAGAGAGTAGCCGCAGGCGTTCAGCCGGTGGCGGGCAAGGCCGCGCTCGTCCATGATCTTCGCATGCATGTCGAAGACGTCGCCGAAAGTGTGTCCCGGCATCAAGATCGTTTCGATCGCCTGCAGGGTTTCCAGGCAGGCGCTATAGAGCTCGCGATGGCGATGGCTGGGAGTGCCGATGACGACCGTGCGCATCATGGCGGCATGATAATGGGCATCGACACCGGACCATTCGAGCGTCAGCTGGTCGTTGGCGTCGAGTTTGCGGCGGCCGGATTTGTAGCGGCAGAGCAGGGCCTCCGCGCCCGAGCCGATGATGAATTCGTTGGCGGGATAATCACCGCCGCCGGAAAAGACAGCTCCCTGCATGGCCGCGAGAATGTCTGACTCGTCCGCACCGGCCTTAGCCAGAGACAGGGCTGCATCGAGAGCGTCGTCGGCCAGTGCTGCGGCGCGTTCGACATGAGCGATTTCCGCCGGGCTCTTCGTCAGCCGGAGGCGGCTGATGAGATAGGAGGCGTCGATGATCTGGCCGAAGCTCGCTAATTGATGGTCGAGCAGCCGGGCGACGCGACCCGTCATGCCATGGGTATCATATTCGATGCCGATACGGGCGCCGAGAAGATCGAGATCGGATAGAAGCTCCTTGAGATCGAGCGTCGGATCGGCGTTGATGCGATCGACCCAGATACGGATGTCGGTGATGACAGAGGTAAGTTGTGCCTGGCGAAGATCGGCCGAGCGCGTCAGAAGCGTCAGCGATCCGTCCGCCTTGACGACTAGCGTCTGGAAGAAGCAATAGCCGAACGTATCGTAGCCGGTCAGCCAATACATGCTCTCCTGTGCGAAGAGCAGCATGGCGTCGAGTTTTTCCTCCTGCATTCTCGCCAGCAGCCGTGCCAGACGAGCATCGAATTCGCTGCGTTCGAAATGCAGGGCCATATCAAGCTGCCTTTCCGATGGCGATGGCAGAAATCTGCCGTCCGTAATCCGGCTCCTTGGCATGCGTCGTGCGCCGATAGGAGAAGAAGCGCTCCGGATCCGGATAAGTGCAGAGGTTCAGGCTTTCGGCGGTGACGCCAGCCTTGCTCAGCCGATCGACCGTGAGGGACGGCAGATCGAACATGGCATGGCCGTCGCGTTCTGAAGGGGCGAAATATTTGGCATAATCAGGATCGTGAGCAAGAAAGCGTTCGACGAATTCGGGGCCGACCTCATAGCTCGCCTGACTGATCGAGGGGCCGAGGCAGGCAATGATTGCCTCGCGCCTTGCGCCGAGCGCGACCATGGCGTCGATGGTGTTTTCCAAGACACCGGTCAGCGCGCCCTTCCAGCCGGCATGAGCGGCGCCAATGACCCGATTTTCCGGATCGGCGAAGAGTATGGGGCCACAATCGGCCGCGAGCACGCCGATTGCGATGCCCGGTGTCGCCGTCACCATTGCATCGGCCTGCGGCCGGCTGCCGTCATAGGATGCGTCGATGGTCACGACATCCGGCGAATGGACCTGATGCACGGTGGCTAGCTGTTCGACGGACAGACCGAACCAGTCGGCGACGCGGCGGCGGTTTTCCTGCACATGGTCACGATCGTCATGCGAGCCGAGGCCGACGTTCAGCCCGCGATAAAGACCTTCCGAAACGCCGCCGGCGCGGGTGAAATAGCCATGGCGAATGCCAGCAGCCTCGGCGGCGCCCAGCAGCGTGCTTGCAAGTGGTGTCGGCAACTGCAGTGTCCCTTGATGTCTTGGTTCAGCCTGTCGTGCGATGAATAACGCAGCCGCGGCGAAGCAGTTCGATTTGACTGGGATGTTGGCCCAGTCCGGCGCGCGCTGTCAATCCGTAGGGATCAATGGCCAGGTTTCAGCTGACGGGACGAAAGGGCAGGAGGTCGATTGCCGGACTGGAGACCGCCAGCACCTTGAAGAGTTCGCCCATCTTGCCTTCGCCGGCGCCGGCCAACCTTTCCACGGCGACACGGATGTTCTCCTGGATTGCCGCGTCCTGGTCTCTGCCAAGTGCCGCCGCCCGCTCCAGCAGGCCGAGCCCGATAAGGAAATCGCCCTGATGACAGCAGCCATTGATGTGCATGCCGGAGGCGAGGGCGGTTTGTGCCAGATGCTGGAAATCGACATGGCTGGTGAGGTCCGCTTCGCCCGGATGCTCCAGCGGCGGATCGTATTCGTGCATGCGCACGGCCTGAAGCGTGTCGCCGAAGCCTGTCGCCATATGGCCGTAGTCGATGGCAAGCGCGGTGCCGCCATAGGTTACCAGCCTGTCGCAGATCGCCGTCATAACGGCCTGGCGAGCAGGCGCAATTTCGAAAATCGTGCCGATCGGCGGCGGGCCACCCTCTGGAAGAAGGGAAGGATCAAGCGTAGCGATGCCGGCCGTGAAGCTCAACTCGTCATTGACGTCGAGGCCGACCGTGCGCTCGCGGAAGCCGTTGGCGGTGCGGACGAATTGACGGATGGGAATGGCGTCGAAGAGCTCGTTGGCGGCGAGCAGGGTGAAACCTTCAGGCACCTCGCCGAAATCCGTATGCCAGGAGATTTTTGCACCATAGGCATCGAGGGTCTGGCGCTGGAAGCCCTGCAGGCGTTCGCTGGTTTCGACGAGATGTACCGTCATGGCATCATAGAGCGGCGGGGCCAGCTTGCCGATGACGCGCAGCATGTCGGACATCATCGTGCCGCGGCCCGGACCGATTTCGACGAGGCGCACTTCAGCGGGCGTTCCATGCCGCTGCCAGGCATGCACCATGAAGACGCCGATCATTTCGCCGAATAGCTGGCTGACTTCGGGCGCGGTAACGAAATCGCCGGATTGGCCGAAGGGTTCACGCGTCTTGTAATAACCATGCACCGGATCGGCGAGGCACAGCGAAAAATAATCCGTGATGCTCAATGGCCCGTTCGTGCGGATGATGGTTTTGATTTTTTCCCCAAGCGCCGTCGTCATTCTCTGCTTTCGCTAGTGCGTGATCCTGAAAGACTGGGAGCCTTTCTAGCCAGGACCACGCGATATTAACCCCACTTCAAGCCATCTGCCTTGCCGCTGCCTGCCGTGCGCGGATGACTGCCCACAGGCCGATGGCGACCATCGGAAGCGACAGCACCATGCCCATCGTCAGCCAGTTCGTGCCGAGCAGATAGCCGAGCTGCTCGTCAGGCTGACGGAAGAATTCGACAAAAATACGCGAGAAGGCATAGCCGATGACAAAAATACCGCTGACCGTGCCCGGCTTCTTCAATGCCAGTGCCCAACGCGTGAGGATGAAGAGCACGAGGAACAGTATAATGCCTTCGATGCCGGCCTCGTAAAGCTGGCTGGGGTGGCGCGGATCGGGACCTGCAGGACAGACGCCGTTATGGGCGGCGATTACATGCGGGCTGCAGAAGACCATCGCCCAGGGGACGTCGCTCACGCGGCCCCAAAGCTCGCCGTTGATGAAATTGGCGATGCGGCCGAAGAACAGGCCGATCGGCGCGACGGCGGCGACGATATCGAACAGGCTCCAGGCCGGGATCTGGTTGCGTCTTGCAAACAAAATCATGGCGATAGTTGTGCCTATTAATCCACCGTGGAAGGACATGCCGCCATTCCAGACCTCGATGGCGCGGATCGGATTGGCCAGCACCGGATCGAGATCGTAGAAGAGGATATAGCCGATGCGACCGCCGAGGACGATGCCGAAGGCGACCCAGAGGATGAAGTCATCCAGATGCTGGCGCGTCATCGGCGCGGTATCGTTCAGCCAGAGCCTGCCGTTATCGACCAGCCGCCGTGCATAGAACCAGCCGAGCAGAATGCCGGCGACATAGGCAAGCCCGTACCAATGGACGGAAATCGGGCCGAGAGAGACGGCCACGGGGTCGATGTCCGGAAACGGCAGGATGGCGGCGAGATTGGCGGATGTCAGCAAGATCGTCAGGCCCGTTGCAGCATGTTCCCGAAAGCACCGTGCCATTTCGGGGCGGGATCATGCTAAATATCCAAAATGTGCGCGGAACATGGCGCTCGCTATCGAAACGGTCAAGTCGATTGTTGATCCGCCCGAGATGGCAGGTTCGGTTGTCCAGTCCTATCTCAATTTGCTTGCATCGGCCCCTTGGAAATCCTACCTCAGCACTATCTGGCCCATATCGATGCCTGACCGTTGAGGGCCGACGGCCGCAAGGAGATTGCCATGAGCACTGGACCGAACCGAATCTTGGATGAATTCGCCAAGCTGATGACCGATGCCGCCGGTGCTGCCCAAGGCGTGCGCCGCGAGATCGAGACCGCCTTCAATGCCCATGCCGAGCGTTGGCTGAACAGCATGGATATCGTCAAGCGCGAGGAATTCGAAGCCGTTCGCGAAATGGCGATCAAGGCGCGCGACGAAAACGAGGCGCTGCTTGCAAGAATCGAAGCGCTCGAAGCCAAGCTTGCCTCCAAGGGCAAATAAGCCTGGACTTCTGTTTGCGGATCGGCGCGGCACCCGTTTGCCGTGCCTTTTTCCTCTGAAAATTTCCGTCTGTTTTTCCACCTGTGGACATAGGCAAAAAAGCCAATCGCCAGAGTCGGTTATGACTCCCTTCTGAATAGACGTCGGAAGAGCTTTCCACAGTGCCGTTTCCAAAATCGCCGTTCAGGGGCTGGCATGCCGGGCATGCCGCTATACACTGATTTTAAATGATGATTCGAAACGGACTTGGTAAGCCCCGGGCATGGTGGAAGCGTTAGTCTGGCAGCCGTTCAACATCATCCCGAGTATGTTTCCGGAGTAAAATTGTTTGCGTTCTTTCAGTGTTGAGCCACGGGAAAACTGCAACCGATCCGGTCAAGAAGGTGCTGCATGAGCCTTATGGAAATGGAAGCCGAACGACAATCGAATCCGGTCGACATGATCGAATTCGTCGCTGCCAACAACGACTGGTCGTTCGAACGGTCCGGCGAAGATGAGCTCGCCATGACCGTCGAAGGGCGATGGACCGACTATCACGTCTCGTTCTCCTGGATGGAGGAATTCGAGGCGCTGCACATAGCCTGCGCGTTCGATGTCAAGGTTCCAGACCCGCGCGTCAACGAGGTGATCAAGCTGCTGTCCTGCATCAACGGGCAGGTGCTGATGGGTCATTTCGATCTGTGGCGGCAGGAAGATATCGTCATTTTCCGCCAGTCGCTGCTCTTGTCCGGCGGGGCCGAGCCGACCAACCGGCAGGTTGAGGTGCTGCTTTCCAATGCGCTTGATACTTGTGAAGCCTACTATCAGGCTTTCCAATTCGTGGTATGGTCTGGCCTTGACGCGAACCGCGCCATGGAAGCCGTGCTCTTCGAAACGGTAGGCGAAGCGTGACATGACAGGTGAACAATCCGCCAATGCATTTGCATCCTCCGGGCCGATCGTCCTGATCGGCGCGGGTAATATGGGTGGCGCATTGCTGACGGGGTGGCTGAAGAACGGCGTGCCGGGATCATCGGTTATCGTCGTCGATCCCAATCCGTCCGAAGCGATGCGGAAAATGATTGCGGATGCCGGCGCAAGCCATGTCACCGAAGTTCCGAAAGGCGCGACGGCGGGGGTTCTCTTCATCGCCGTCAAGCCGCAACTGATGGACGCGGTTCTGCCGCCGTTCAAGCCGCTTGTGGGGGAGGCGACGGTCGTCGTCTCGATCGCGGCCGGCAAGACTATCTCTGCGCTTGAAACGCATCTAGGCGAAGCGGCGATGGTGCGCGCCATGCCGAACACGCCCGCCATGGTCGGGCGCGGTGTGACGGGTGCTTTTGCCAATGTGCGCGTGAGCGATCGCCAGCGGCAGCTGGTCCAGAACCTGTTGAAAGTATCCGGCCCGGTCGAATGGGTGCCCGGCGAAGCCGATATCGATTCGGTGACTGCGGTTTCGGGCAGCGGGCCTGCCTATGTTTTCTATCTCGTGGAATGCATGGCGGAGGCGGGCCGGAAGCTCGGCCTGCAGGCGGACCTCGCCATGCGACTTGCACGGGAAACCGTCGCGGGGGCTGGTGAACTGTTGCACCAGTCTCCCGACGACGCTTCGCGCCTGCGTCAGAACGTGACCTCTCCTGGTGGGACGACCGCGGCGGCGCTGAGTGTCTTGATGGCGGAGGATGGTATGCAGCCCTTGTTCGATGCGGCTCTTGAAGCGGCGCGCAAACGGGCGCAGGAACTGGCCGGCTGAATTTTCGATAAAGGGCAGGACATGACGGAAGAGATCACCTATGGCGATTTCGAGCGGGTGGATATCCGTGTCGGAACGATCATCGAAGCGGAGACTTTTCCCGAAGCGCGCAAGCCTGCTTACAAGCTCAGGATCGATTTCGGGCCGGAGATCGGTATCAAGCGCTCCTCAGCACAGATCACCGCGCACTATACGCCGGAAGCTCTTGTCGGCCGGCAAGTGCTGGCAGTGGTCAATTTTCCGCCACGCCAGATCGGGCCGGTTCGCTCCGAGGTTCTGACGCTCGGTTTTGAGGACGATTCCGGCGCGATTGTTCTGGCAGCCGTGACCCAGCCGGTGCCGAACGGCAAGAGGATGATGTGAGCGGCACCCCTTTCGAAATCGAAAGGGAAAGGTTTAGTGAATATCCCTCGATACCGGGTCGGTCAGGCTGAAGTCGAGGAATTCCGCCTCGAAGCCTTCGCGCTGCGGCGAGCAAAAGGCCGGGCCGACCAATACCTCCTCCAGCGTCGGATCGAACCAGGCAAGCCTTGCCATGCGCCACTCATCCATCCGGTCTGTGCGGTACTGGATGAAGAGAGCATCGCCGTTGCGCGTGACCCGCGCGGACATGGCATCGAACTCATGATCGAGCCGGAAGGCGGACCAATCAGAATTGCCATTGGTGACGACGACGCTGAAATGCCGGGCGCCGTCGGTATATTCTATCCCGCATTTCATCCAATGCCTGGCGTCGTGGCGGATCATCAGGCCGGCCTGATCGTAGAGCTCGCGATAATGCCCGACGAAGGTAACTTCGGCGGTGAAATCGCCGCGGCGGGGCATTCCGAGAAAATGGCCATCGTCGCGGTGGAAGCCGTAATAGGTCTCCTGCCAGAAATCGGTCTTGCTGCCGGATTGGACGAACAAGCGTCCGCGGTTCACTTCCCACATCGGCGGCGTGTTCAGCCAGTGCATGCCATCGATATCGATCGGCATATGCTCTCTCCCTCAGGCAGGAATGCGGATGGTCGCGCGCAAGCCCCCGAGCGGGCTGTCGCCGAGCGTGACGTTGCCGCCATGGCTGCGGGCGATGTCGCGCGCGATGGCAAGGCCGAGGCCTGTGCCTGACTTGTCGAGATTGCGGGCGGAATCCAGCCGGAAGAACGGTTTGAAGACGTCATCCCGTGCCGCGACCGGAATGCCCGGGCCATCATCATCGAAGATGATCGTCAGCCATTTGGCGCTGTGTCGGGCTTCGATGCGAAGGCTGTTGGCGTAGCGCCGGGCGTTGGTGGCGAGGTTCGTCACCAGGCGGGTAAATGCATTCGGCCGGACGGAAATCTGATCCTCGCCGTCGATGGAGAAGCTCATGGATTTTCCATGCAGCGTGAAGTCCTGCTGGATCTTCTCGAGGATATCGCTGAGCTTGAATTGCCCGACATCTTCTTCGGCCTCGCCGCGCGCGAAGGCCATATAGCCCTCGAGCATGCTTTGCATATCCTCCACATCTTCGCTGAGGCCGACAAGATCCGGATTTTCACCGACAAGGGCGAGCTGCAGCTTAAAGCGGGTGAGGACCGTGCGCAGATCGTGGCTGACGCCGGATAGCATCGCCGTACGCTGCTCGATCTGCCGTTCGATGCGCTCGCGCATCAGGATGAAGGCGAGACCCGCGCGGCGTATTTCGTCGGCACCGCGGGGAGAGTAGTTTTCCAGCCGCTGTCCCTTGCCGAAGCTTTCGGCCGCCTGAGCCAGAGCGAGGATCGGGCGGATCTGGCCGCGCAGGAAGAGGACTGCGATACCGATCAACACCAGCGAGGTGCCGACCATCCAGAGGATGAAGATATGCGTGTTCGACGCATAGGTCTGGCTGCGTTTGGCGAAGACGCGCAGCACCTTGTCGGGCAGCTTGATGCGGATCTCGACCAGACTGGAGTTGCCGACCGTATCGATCCAGAAGGGCAGGTTGATCTGATCGCGTATCTCGTCGCTGAGGATACCATCGAGGATCGAAAAGAAAGGCTTTTCGCCGGGCGGCGGCAGCTCGCCACCCGGTTCGATCGAAATGGCGAGATCGAGCTTCTGGCGGGCCATCTGGGTGATGGCGGAATAGTCGGCAT
The DNA here is from genome assembly GCF_040215725.1 of Rhizobium sp. ZPR4. Classification (NCBI taxonomy): domain Bacteria; kingdom Pseudomonadati; phylum Pseudomonadota; class Alphaproteobacteria; order Hyphomicrobiales; family Rhizobiaceae; genus Rhizobium; species Rhizobium sp. ZPR4. The sequence continues at coordinate 2,085,157 of NZ_CP157967.1, read as the reverse complement.
CCTGCGGATAGGTCTGGATGATGGTGATGATGGCGGCGATGTCGCGCGTGGTCGCCATCGACAGGCGCTGTGTCACCATCTGCCAGTGGCGCTCCATGAAGACGATGGTGACGACGGCCTGCAGGATGATCATCGGCAGGATGAAGATCAGCAATGAGCGGGCGTAGAGGCCAGTCGGCAGCACGTAGCGACGCATCCAGCGCGAAAGCCACCGCAGCCCGTTGGACGGCGTGTGCTCCTGGTCGCGCCTGATTGAATCGAATGCCACCATCGCCACTGATCCTCGGAACCAAATTCAGTCTATGCTAAGGCGGTAGCCGATGCCACGCACCGTCTGCAGCCAGATAGGGTTGGCCGGGTCATCTTCAATCTTGCGGCGCAGCCGGTTGATCTGCACATCGATCGTCCGCTCGCCCACTTCTGCGTCATTGCCGATGAGCTCATGGCGCGGGATCGTCTCGCCGGCGCGCTTGGCGAAAAGCAGCATGATTTCCTGCTCGCGATCGGTAAGGCGAATGAGTTCGGCCGACTTCTTGAGCTCCTTGCGGGTCAGCGAAAACGTGTATGGCCCGAACATGACGAGTTCGATCTTCGGCGAATCGGCGGGTGCGTTGCGGCGCAGGATGTTGTTGACGCGCAGCACCAGTTCGCGCGGGTCGAAGGGCTTTGGCAGATAATCGTCGGCGCCGGCTTCCAGGCCCGCTATACGGGAATCGGCTTCGGCAAGTGCCGTCAGCATGATGATCGGAATATTCTTGATGGCACGCAGGCTCGCCGTCAGCGCAATGCCGGATTCGCCGGGCATCATCACGTCCATGATAATGAGATCGAAATCCAGCCCTTCCAGCTTGCGGCGGGCTTCGGCACCATCGGCGGCAGCCGTTACGCGGAAGCCCTTCTCCATAAGATAACGGTTGAGGAGGGCGCGGATACGGGTATCGTCGTCCACGACCAGAAGATGTGCTGCGTCATCCGAGATTGCTGCTTTTGTCGTCATTCGGTTCGTCTCGATCCTGTCCTACCCATCGATTGAGTTGACGCATTCCGCACCGGCCCCACGGGCGGGATTGCCGTCATTTCCCGGTCTGCATTCCCCTCAGGAAACGCTTCACGCTTTCGCGCGTCGCTTCCGACGCGCCTTCGAATGCCCTTTCAATGCGGCGCGATTGCGGCTCGGCCAACGCCAGCGCCAGATCGCGGCCTGCCTGCGTCGGGTACAGCTTGCGCTGCCGCCGGTCCTCCGGACCCGCGACTTGGCGAATATAACCCGAATCGATCAATTGTTTGAGAACCCGCGCCAAACTCTGTTTGGTGATCTGCAATGTTTCCAGAAGGTCCGCAACCGTCATGCCGGGTTCGCGGTTAACGAAATGGACGACGCGATGATGGGCCCGGCCGAAACCGCTCTTGACGAGGATCTGGTCCGGATCGGAGACAAAATCGCGGTAGGCGAAGAAAAGCAGCTCGATAATCTCGAAATCGATGCTTCCCGCATTCTGCATCGGCGTGGCCAGCAGCTCCGTCTTTGCCGCATTCTGGCTCATCTGTCGTGGCACCGTGACATTTCCTTTCTTATTATGGAGCATTCGGGAAACTTCCGCAAAAATATGTCAGCTCTATTGACGCATTTTTACGTCGTTGCCCGCCTTCGCACAATGCCGTGTGGCTCGAACAAGACTGTCCTATCGGGAAATTAAGCGCGGTCCCGCAAAAACTCCAACATATCCTGTATTTTTATCTGTCGCCACTCGCGCATAAGGGGCAAATGTGTCTGAAAGCAACCCAGAGGTGAGGCTGCGAGATCGCCTGAGGACAATAGGACGAGAGATAGGCGCCCTGGCCGGAGGGCCGCACATATCCGGCCATCGAGGACGGCAACCATCGTGAAGGCGGCATCTTTTCCGCGCCACCCACTTTAAGGCACGGGCGAGGTACGCCTGTTGCCAAATGGAATTGCGTATCAATCCGCACAAGCCGGGCAGTTTTCAGGCCCGGCTTGTGCGATCCGATCTAGTTACGACTTGCGGCCGAGAACGGCACCGACGATCGCGGAGAGCACGCCGCCAGCGACCAACGAGGATATGCCTTGCGCGATGAGGCCTGTAAGAGCTTCGCTGCCGATCAGGTTCAGGATCAGGCCGCCACCAAGGCCACCCACGGCCCCGGCGATCGTCCTCGCAATGAGATTAATCCCGTCTTGCTTCAAAACGGCACTCGCGGCGTTGCCACCGATCGCACCGGCAATCAATTGCGTGATGATAGGCCCTAGACTTTCCATGACTGCCCTTCTCCCATAGTTCCGGAGACGCTTCCGGATGCCCTCTCGCGGCGTCCCGGATCGATGCCAGGGAGCGGCGATAATCCTCATCGATATTAGGATTACATCATGCACGGATCGCTGGAAATAGAAGGGCAACTCAAACGGGAGAATTCTGCAATAATTTCAGGGGAAATCCGTGATTTGGACATGCGGCCGTCCCGCCGCATGTCAATTTTCGCCATCTTATGCGGTCTTGCAGGGCGAATCAGCGATAGACATAGACGATGCGGCGCGTACCCGGATCGACCAGTACGGGTTGGTGGTTTACCTCGACGTAGCTGTATTGGTAATCTGGGATGCGGTGCACTTCCACGCTTTGCGGAACCGTGGCGCCGACTGCGAGATCTCCACTCAACTGAACCGTATCGACCGGATTATCATCTATATAGGTCCGGACTTCCTCAGGCGGGGTGATTGCGACCACATCGCCACCGTTCTGATCGACGGGACCCAGCAATTGGTCGTTCGGACCGGGCTGAATGCGCTGGACGCTGCCGGTCTGGACCGGATCGGTCTGTTCATAGGTGATGGTGGGGATGCCCAGATCATCCCGGTGATCCTGGACGACGACCGAGGCGCCATTCTGTTCGACGCTCAGATATTGTGCATAGACCCAGCCGCGCATGCCATTGACGTCGACCCGGCACCAGCGGCTACCTTCGACACAGCCGTCCAGCGTTGCTTCGGACCCTCGTGTGGCGACGCCGACCGTCGGGAATTCCGCACCCGGCCCGGAACGAACTTCTATATCCGTGGCGGTGGTCGCGGCCATCTCGGCCTGGGCAAGACCCGCACTGCCGAGAAGGACGACGCCTGCCAGCAACAGATTTCTTTTCAAGGACATTGGTTTTCTCCTTCTGTCTTGAAAGACTTATCTTCAACGCCTCGAGTGCCTGAGTGTTCCGGTTTGCCGGACGCCAACGGACTATCGTTCGACGGGAAGGGAAAACAACCATTTGAAATGGATGAATATTCTCGAATCTCGAAGTTCGATCGCCGGCGTTCGCTCGAGTTTAAAGGTTCAGGGGCTGTTTTGCCGGATGTTTGCCGCTATACCGACAGTCCGACGATCAAACAGACGAGGCGCTCCATGGGCATGCTCCAGGCCGGCATCATTCCGGTGACCCCTTTCGAACAGAACTGCACTATCCTGTTCGATCCGGAGACAAAGGAGGGCGTGGTGGTCGATCCGGGCGGCGATGTCGATATCATCCTGCAGACGGTACGCGAGAACGGCATCACCCTGAAGGCTATCTGGCTCACGCACGGCCATATCGATCACGCCGGCGGCGCCGACGAGGTGCGCGAGGCGCTCGGCATCGAGGTGATCGGCCCGCATGAGGACGATCGGTTCCTACTTGAGGATATCGAGGCCAAGGGCAAGATGTTCAACATCAGCGGCGTGCGCAACGTCATGCCGGACCGCTTCCTCAAGGAGGGCGACAAGGTCTCCTTCGGCGAGCATGAGTTCGAGGTTTTCCATTGCCCAGGCCATGCGCCCGGCCATGTCATCTATGTCAACCGCAAGCAGGGCTTTGCCCATCTCGGTGACGTGCTGTTCAACGGCTCGATCGGCAGAACCGATCTGCCCGGCGGCAATCACCAGCAGCTCTTGGAATCGATCCGTGACAAGGTCTTCCCGCTGGGCGATGAAGTCGGTTTCATCTGTGGCCACGGGCCAGGCAGCCGGATTGGCGACGAGCGTCGCACCAATCCTTTCCTGCGCGGACTATAAAGAAAGCGCCGCTCGAAAGCGGCGCTTTGGTTCCTCGTCTTATGATCCCGGTCCGGCCGGAAATCAGTCGGCCGTGCAGAAATGGCGCATGCCGTCATAGCCGACATAAGTGCCGGAACGGCTGTCGAAGCTTCTGTAGCGGTCATAGCAATAGCGCATCCATGCGGGCGACCAGGGACGCATGCCGTATGCCGGAGGCGGCGCATCATAGCTGACGTCACGCTCGACATAGACGCGGCGCGGTGCCGGGCGATAATAATAGCCGGGAGGAGGCGCGTCATAGCCAGGATCGACATAGACCGGAGACGGCTCGACGTAGCGCGGCTGGCTGGCAATGGCGGATCCGACGATCAGGCCGGTTGCCAGCCCGGCAGCGCCGAGCGCCCAACCATCACGGTTACGATGGCGCCAATATTCATCGGCGGAAACAGCGCTGATGGATGTGACCGTCAATGCCGCGGCGACGGCGGACATGACGAGCGTTTTGCCGAGTATGGTCATTGGCCTATCCTCTAACGGAAGCGGGACAAAAGTCGTTCCCGCTCTTTCATGGGAGGCAAATTATACGTGGCAAACTGAATGCAGACTGAATGACAAAACCCGGCATTGCTGCCGGGCCTCAACTCGAATTTGATAGCCGTAAGGTGTCTTAGCCAGCAATCTGCAGATTGACGGCCTTTGGTCCCTTGCCGCGGCGATCCGGTTCCGTGTCGAAGCTTACCTTCTGGTTTTCCGACAATCCTGCCAGACCAGAAGCCTGAACTGCAGAAATGTGTACAAAGATGTCCGCGCCACCCTTGTCCGGTTTGATGAAACCGAAGCCCTTATCGGTATTAAAAAACTTTACAGTGCCAGTCTCGGCCATGCCTCAGGTCCTTTTCTCTCTGCCCACCATCCACACGGGCAGCATTACTTGTGTTGCCCTTGCGGGCGCTTGCAGGCAGTTCTCGAAATTTGAAGGAAAAGGTCCCCGTAACTCGGCATGATCTCGATGCGATGTTTGCCACCCCGCTTCTTGATCAAGCTGACCGGAATATTAGCGTTTCCGGCGCGCAATTCTATTAGGACTTCCCATGCTCTAAAAATGCCCGAACACCATTGAGAGTGCTGTGTTTATGGGAAATTGGCAAGCAAAAGTTTTTTAACGTGGCACAACGGGCACAATACCGTAACGCGAGTATGTTAAGGCGATTCGCAAATTTTCCCACTTTGAAACAAGTTTCTAAGGGTTTTGCATCGCTCGCGATATAGTTTTGGTGAAATTTCCCCAAATCCGCTGGTGTGAACGGCCATTTTCGATTGTTCGAAAAATTTTGGCAAGCCATGCCGTCAAGCGGCTAAAAGCGCGCATTTCCGGCGTTTTTTATGCTGTTGCGGCACGCCGGCGAGCCAATTCCGGCACCAATTCCACGGCCAGCATCGCCGTAAACATCAAGGCGCAGCCGGCATAGCCGAGCGGGCCGATGGTCTCGCCGAGCAGCAAGGCGCCGAGCGAAGCCCCGAACAATGCCTCCGACGACAGGAAGATCGCGGCCTGAGGCGCCGTTGTGTAGCGCTGGCCTATGATCTGCAGCGCGAAAGCGAGGCCTGAGGAGAAGATGCCGACATAGAGGATCTCGCCGAGTGCTGCGCGGATATCGGCGATGCTGATCGGCTCGATGGCGACGGCAACTGCAAGCGCAAGGACGGCGGTGACCGCAAATTGCGTGGCGGAGATGCCAAGCGGGCGGCCGGTGTCGTTGACGACCGAGCCGGCAAGCGTGATTTGCGCTGCCCAGAAGAGGGCGCAGACGACGGTCAGGAAATCGCCCACGGTGAGGCGCGAGAATGAGCCGCCCGAGAGCAGATAGATGCCGCAAAGCGCCATCAATGCCGCGGGCCAGATGACCCAATGCGGCGAGCGACGCAGAAAGATAACGGCGATCAGCGGCACGAAGACCACGTAAAGGCCGGTGATGAAGCTGGAATTCGTGACGGTCGTCGTCAGAAGCCCGAGCTGCTGCGTTGCCGCTCCGCCAAAGAGGGCGATGCCGATCAGGAGGAAGGAGAGCCAGTTGCGAGACGTCAGCGGCTTTGCGGCTTTCCTGTTCTCCATCCACACGAAGGGTAGGACGACCATGGTGGCTACGGCGAATCTGAGGCCGATGAACCAGAATGGTCCGATGGCCTTCATGGCTGTCGATTGCGCAACAAAACCGCCGCCCCAGATCGCGGCGGCAAGCAACAACAACAAATTCGCCTGTATGCGAGACATCTGCATCCTGCGGGAAGGGGAGGAAAGAGTGAGGCGACCGTTAGCAGCTGCTTTTACTTGCGGCAAGGGCGAAAGCTGCCCGAAACGGAGCGTTGAGGGCTAATTTGCCGCCCTCGAAACCCTCAGAAGCGTGCCGTTGTCCTCGTCTGTCGTGATCAGCAGCGCACCATCGGGCGCGACCGTGATATCGCGCAAGCGCCCGAATTTGCCGTCAAACATACGTTCCTGTTCGGTGATTTTGCCCTTGCCGTCCCGATTCAGGCGCGACAGCAGCTCGAACTTCAGCGCTGTCACAAGGAATTCGCCGTTCCATTCGGGAAACATCTTGCCGCGATAGACGACGATGGCGCCGGGGGCGATCGACGGGTCCCAATAGAAGCGGGGTTGCTCCATGCCCGCTTTTGCCGTGCCGATGCCGATCTTCGTGCCGTTATAATTGACGCCATAAGAAATAACGGGCCAGCCGTAGTTCTTGCCGGCTTCAGGCGTGTTGATCTCATCGCCGCCCTTGGCACCGTGCTCGACCGTATAGAGTCTGTTTGTCTCGCTGTCGAAGGTGATGCCCTGCGGATTGCGGTGGCCCTTCGACCAGATTTCGGGCAAGGCGCGCTTGCTGTCGCTGAACGGATTGTCGGCGGGGATGCTTCCATCGGCTTCGATATGGATAATGGAGCCGGCATCGTCGTGAAAGTCCTGGGCGCGATCCTGCTGGCCACGATCGCCGAGGCTGACGAAGAGGCTGCCGTCGCGGGCAATCGCGATGCGCGAGCCGTACTGGATATTGCCGCGCGAGAGCTTGTTCATCAGGAAAATGCGCTTCACGTCCGTCAGCCGAGTTTCGTCAGGCGACAATCTGGCGCGAAAGACGGCCGTGCCGCTTCCGCCGTCACCGGCTCCAGAGGCCGTGAAATAAAGGGTGCGATTACCGGAGAATTTCGGGTCGAGCTCAACATCGAGCAGGCCGCCCTGGCCGCGCGCGTAGACCTCAGGCATGCCTGATATGGGCGTGGAAACCTTGCCGTCACGGACAATCCGCATGCGACCCGGGCGTTCGGTGACGAGGTAGGCGCCATCCGGCAGCACTTGGACTGCCCAGGGATGTTCGAGCCTTGTCGCTATTGTCTCGACCTTGACGTCCACCTTTTGCGTCTTGATGGTCAGAGCCGGTTCGGCAAGTGCCGATGTTGCTGACAGCAGTGCGCCGGCCATCAGGGCGATCGAAAATTCCGTTCTGCCCACTCCCGTTCTGGCGTCGCGCATCTGTTCGACCTCCCCAATAGGCTTGCTTTTGCAAGGTGGGACCGTTCGGTTGCCATTCAAGGCTGGTTGCGGAGCCGATAACGTCTTTGTGTTCTCGCTTCCGATGAGAGGAAGCTTTTCAGCTCTTCCGAGCCCGTCTGCAGGTGGAGGTGTTTCCCGCGCAAGGGGGTGTCCAGCTTGCCTTATGAGAATCGGATGTTGAGGAAGTATCTGATCCGTATTGGAAATTTCCACCGTCTTCAGAATCTGATTCAGGCGCTTCGCGTGATGATTCAAGTTGAGAGGGGCTGCGGGTTCCCGGCTGCGGTCGGTCCGACCTTGGCGAAAGCGGCGCGCGGGTCTCTTGGGCAAGCTTCTAGCCGGATAAGAAAAGCCAACGCGAACGACCCGGAAAGCCATGAAATAAAGCCACTGTGACGCCTTTGTGCTTGAAACGTCGGCCCATATTCGACATAGAGCTTAGCGCAGAAATCTGGTCCACAGGCTTTCTGCCATTTTCAACCGAATAGGACCGATCACCATGGCCTTTCTTGCCGACGCTCTTTCCCGTGTAAAGCCTTCTGCCACCATCGCCGTTTCCCAGAAAGCGCGCGAGCTGAAAGCAAAAGGACGCGACGTGATCGGCCTCGGCGCCGGTGAGCCCGATTTCGATACGCCCGATAATATCAAGACGGCGGCCATCGACGCGATCAATCGCGGCGAGACGAAGTACACGCCGGTTTCCGGCATCCCGGAACTGCGCAAGGCGATCGCCGCCAAGTTCAAGCGCGAGAACAATCTGGACTATGCTCCCGAGCAGACCATTGTCGGCACGGGCGGCAAGCAGATCCTGTTCAACGCCTTCATGGCGACGCTGAACCCCGGCGATGAAGTCATCATCCCGACGCCTTACTGGGTTTCCTACCCGGAAATGGTGGCGCTGTGCGGCGGTACGCCGGTTTTCGTCGCGACGACGCAGGCCAACAGCTTCAAGCTGCAGCCCGCCGATCTCGAAAAGGCGATCACGCCGAAGACCAAGTGGTTCATGTTCAACTCGCCGTCCAACCCGTCGGGCGCCGCCTATTCGCATGATGAACTGAAGGCGCTGACGGACGTGCTGGTCAAGCATCCGCATGTCTGGATCCTGACCGACGACATGTATGAGCACCTGACCTATGGCGAGTTCAAGTTCGCCACGCCGGTCGAAGTCGAGCCGAGCCTCTATGATCGCACGCTGACGATGAACGGCGTTTCGAAGGCCTATGCGATGACCGGTTGGCGTATCGGTTATGCTGCCGGTCCGCTGCAGCTCATCAAGGCGATGGACATGATCCAGGGTCAGCAGACTTCTGGCGCGACGTCGATTGCCCAGTGGGCTGCCGTCGAAGCGCTCAACGGTCCGCAGGACTTCATTCCGCGCAACAAGAAGATCTTCGAAGGTCGCCGTGATCTCGTCGTATCGATGCTGAACCAGGCGAAGGGCATTTCGTGCCCGGTTCCGGAAGGTGCCTTCTATGTCTATCCGTCCTGCGCCGGCCTGATCGGCAAGACGGCTCCGACCGGCAAGGTTATCGAGACGGACGAGGATTTCGTCTCCGAACTCTTGGAATCGGAAGGCGTTGCCGTCGTACACGGTTCGGCTTTCGGCCTCGGCCCGAACTTCCGCATCTCCTATGCGACCTCGGAAGAGCTGCTCGAAGAAGCTTGCCGTCGCATCCAGCGCTTCTGCGGCGCCTGCAAGTAAGCGGGTCATAATCGCTCAATTGAAAAGCCCGCCAGAGATGGCGGGCTTTTTCATATTCAGGTTGCCGGTTTCATCTTCATCCGTTGATTCAAGCGTTTCGCAATTTGAATCCGCCAGTCGGCGCAAGTCCTTGAAATTGGAATCAAAGACCGAGCGTCGTCAGCATGATGAAGGTGGCGAAAAGAATGAAATGGGTCATGCCCTCGATGGCGTTGGTTTCGCCGTCGTTGAGGTTGATCGCGGCGACGATCAGCGTGATCATCACCATGACCGTCTGCACCGGCGACATCGCCATGATGAAGGGCTGGCCGGTATAGAGCGCAATCGCCTCCATAACCGGCACCGTCAGGATGACGGTCGAGAGCGAAGCACCCAGGGCGATGTTGACCGTCGCCTGCATACGGTTTCTAAGCGCTGCGCGCAAAGCCGTTAGAATTTCCGGCGCTGCCGAAATGGCGGCGACGACGATAGCCGCGATGGCGGGCGGTGCGCCCGTGCCCTTGAGGCCGGTATCCATGAAAGCCGACATGAATTCCGCCAGCACACCGATCAGCACGACGCCGATCAGGATTGTCACGATCGAGGTAGTCGTGGACTCCTCATCATGATGCTCTTCATCATCGGCGGTGGCGAGCTTCTTTTCCGTGCGTGGATAGCTGTAGCTGAAGAAATAGCTGTGCTTGCCTACCTGCATGCGCAGGAAGAGCGCATAAAGGGCGATCATCGCGACGATGGTGAAGGCGGAATAATAGTGCCATTTCGCATCGGGAATGAATTCCGGCACGATCATCGAAATGCCCATGGCGGTCAGGATCATCACGCCATAGGTTCGGCTGGAATCGTCATTATAGGGCTGTTCGCCATGCTTCAGCCCGCCGAGAAGGGCGGCAAGGCCGAGGATGCCGTTGATATCGAGCATGACGGCGGCATAGATCGTGTCGCGCACCAGCGTCGGCGAACTCTCGCCGCTCATCATGATGGCAAGGATGATCACTTCGACCGCAACGGCCGAAAGGGTCAGGATCATCGTGCCGTAGGGGTCACCGACCTTGACGGCGAGGGTCTCGGCATGATGGGCAACACGCATGGATGCCAGTACAATCGTTGCGATCAATGCCGCGGCTGCGACCATCGCTGCGCCTTGGCCCATTTCCAGTATGGAATGCTCGCCGATATAGGCAATAACGGCAATCGCCAATGCCACGAACAGGGCTTTTTCCTGCTTAAACCACTTCGCTGTGAACACTTTCCCCACCTTTGCGCCGATTCACGGTTGCACTCTAAAGCAAGGATTTCGCACATCAAGCTTGCAAGGAAGAGGGCGAAATTTGCAGTTAACGCGGTTTAATGGAATACTGCGCGGATAGGTCTGCCCAACCACAATGCCGCGGCATTCTCGAACCCGTCTCAGATGCACGCGATTCTGCCGGCAACGTCCGGTTCGAAGGTCTTGGCAGATGAGAAGGAGGGTCTGAATGGTCAAGGTCGTTTACGAAATCGTGCCGCATGACGGTGGATGGGCTTACCGCTTCCGAGACGTTTATTCGGAAGCGTTTCCAACACATTCCGAAGCGGTAGAGGCAGCCAGGATCGTGGCGGCCGAACAGCAAATCGGGGGAGATTCAGCCGAAATCAGTTGGCAGGACGAGAGCGGCAAATGGCATGAGGAATATGCCGATGGCGGTGATCGCCCCGAAACTGAGGTCATCGACGGCCAGATGCATTTCCCGCCGGTCGATACTGCCCCTGGCGCTTAGCCCTTCGGTTTATTTGATGCCTTTTCCATGATCGCGTCGATGAAGTGACGCTTCTCGGTGGTGTAGCGATCGCCGTCATGCCGATGGATTTCGGCGAGCTCCAGTTTCAGCGCTGCATAGGCCGTGGCTTCTGCCGGGTGCGCACGAAGATAATCCCGAAAGATCACCCTGTGCTCGTGCGTCCGGTTGTTGGGCGGGCAGAGATAGATGCGTTCCGGCGGTCTGCCGTCGCGCCGCATGAAGGCCCAGACATCGTCGTCATAGCGATTGCCGCGTGGTTCGTAGCCTTGGTCGAGAAGGCGCTGTGTTGCCACGGGGATATCGGCAGCACTACGCAGGATGATGTCGACGTCGATCAGCGGTTTTGCGGCGATGCCGGGAACGGATGTGCTACCGATGTGCTCTATCGTGACCGCGTAGGGCGCCAGCAATCGTTCGAGCTTTTCGCGAATGTGTTCGAAATCCTCCGGCCATGCACGGTCGTAAGGCACCAGTTCAACCGCCGATCCCATCATGCTTCCCGATTGTTTTCCTTGATATGATCGAGCAATCCCTCGACGAGAGCGTCGAACGTTACGCGACAGCGTGGTGATGTCTTGAGATTTTCGTGCATGACGACCCAGGTGTCGATCGACACTTCAATCTCCGGCAACACGCGCACGAGGTTCGGATCGCGGTTTGCCAAGGGGATTTGAAGGAAGCTGATGCCCATGCCGGCGCGCAGTGCATTATGGAGCGCGATGCTGTGATCGGAACGAAAGCTGAAGGTGGCGCCTTCGAGCATCGGATAGCGCTTCGTCATCATGCGTATATAGGCAGTCTGGCGGTCAAAGCCGATGAGCTTGTGCCTGCGCAATTCCCCGACGGTTTCAGGCTTCCTGTTGTGTTGGACATAGTCGCGATGCGCGAACAGGCCGAGTGAGACGATGCCGATATGTCGAGCCAACAACGCCTCCTGCGCCGGCGCGACCATGCGCACGGCGATATCGGCTTCACGCTGCAGCAGATCCTCCACGGCATCGGAGGCAGATAGCTCCACGTTCAGATCGGGGTAACGCGCTTGCAGCCTGGCAAGAATCGGCGGCAATACTTCGACACCGATGACCTCGCTGGCGCTGATGCGCACTGTGCCGCTGACCTCGTCCTTCGAGCTGGACGCCGCACGCAGTAGGGCTGCGGTGGTACTTGCCAGTGTCTCGGCGTAAGGCTTCAGAACGAGGGCGGTATCGGTCGGCAGCAGACCCTGCTGCGACCGCGTGAACAATTCCGCGCCGACCGATTGCTCCAACGCGTCGATATGACGGCCGACCGTCGGCTGTGTCAGGCCGAGTTCGCGGGCAGCGGCCGACAGCGAGCCGTGCTCCAGCACGGCGAGAAATGTGCGATAGAAATCCCAGCTTGGATCAGAATGTAATGTCATACATTTATGTATAGCATCTGCAGATTTTTCGGCAATTTCGTTTATCGTCGGCGCGAAGCATAGTCAGCTCATCGAAACCGATGGAGATGACCATGAGCAACCAGACAGAAAATAACAAAACGGCCCTGATACTCGGCGCTACCGGCGGCATTGGCGGCGCTGTCGCGGAAGGGCTTGCCCTTCGCGGCTGGCGTATCCGGGCACTGAACCGCAATGCGGCCGAGGCCGCCAGCCGCCAGCCGGAGTTCGACTGGTTCCAGGGCGATGCCATGCAGGCGGAGGATGTTCTGAAGGCCGCGCAAGGTGCGGATGTTATCGTGCATGCGGTCAACCCGCCCGGCTATCGCAATTGGGGCAAGGTCGTCCTGCCGATGCTCGACAATACGATCGCCGCCGCCAAGGCGGTCGGTGCGCGCATCGTGCTGCCCGGCACGGTCTATAATTTCGGTCCCGATGTGTTCCCGAATGTCACGGAAGACAGCGCGCAACGGCCGAAGACCCGCAAGGGCGCCATCCGCGTGCAGATGGAGCGGCGTCTGAGGGCGGCAGCAGAGCAGGGCGATACCCCTGTCATCATCGTACGCGCCGGCGATTTCTTCGGCGGCGCCCGCGCCAACAGCTGGTTTTCTCAAGCCATGGTGACGCCGGGCAAGCCTATCAGCTCGATGACCTATCCGGGCAAGCGCGGTGTCGGCCATCAATGGGCCTATTTGCCTGATGTCGCCGAAACCATGATCCGGTTGATCGAGAAGGGCGACCAGCTGCCGGCCTTCGCCGTCTATCATATGCGTGGCCATTGGGATGGAGACGGAAGGCAGATGATCGAAGCCGTGCAGCGTGTGCTTGGACATAGGGTGAAGGTGAAGTCGTTTCCCTGGTGGATGGTGCCGCTGGCCGCTCCCTTCGTGACATTGATGCGGGAACTGCGCGAAATGAGCTATCTATGGGACGTGCCGCTGCAGATGCGGAATGACAAGCTCGTGGCTGCACTCGGCGAAGAGCCTCATACGCCGATCGATGAGGCGGTTCGCAGCAGCCTGGCGTCGATCGGTTGCCTGCAAGCTGCGTGAGGAGATCTTTACCGCGCGGATGCCTGTTCGGCCTGGCTCGTTGCACCCGCTTCAGAAGCCGATATGGAAAGCCCCCGCAGCATGAGTTGCGAGGGCTCTTTGTCGAAAGCGCAATCTGGTTGGGAAGCCCTAATCAGGCTGCTTCGTCGAGCGTCGGATAATCGGCATAGCCCTTGGCGCCGCCGCCGTAGAGCGTTGCCTGATCCCACGTCGCAAGCGGTGCGTTTTCCTTCAGGCGGCGAACGAGATCCGGGTTCGAAATAAACGGCTTGCCGAAGGCAACGACATCGGCCTTGCCGCTATCGACGGCTTCGATCGCCATTTCACGGGTGTAGGCATTGTTGAGCATCCAGCCAGCCGTGCCGCCTGCAGCCTTATAGGCCGTGTGCAGCGCATCGTAGTCGAAAGGCAGGAAGTCGCGCTTGCCGCCGGTCTGGCCTTCAACGACGTGGATATAGGCGAGGCCGTATTTCGCCAGGCCTTCAACGACCTTAGTGAAGAGCTGCTGCGGGGCGGGATCGCTGGCGTCGCCAGAGGGCGTGACCGGCGAGATGCGGATCGCCGTGCGGCCTGCGCCGATTTCCTTGGTGATGGCATCGACCACTTCGAACAGGAAGCGGGTGCGGTTCTCGATCGAGCCACCATACTGGTCGGTACGGTCATTGATGTCGCCACGCAGGAACTGGTCGATCAGATAGCCGTTGGCGCCATGGATCTCGACGCCGTCGAAACCGGCATCGATCGCAGCGCGGGCGGCCTTGCGGTAATCTTCGATGATGCCCGCTATTTCGGAGGTTTCGAGTGCGCGCGGCTCGGAAACGTCGGCAAAGCCGCCGGTGCCATCGCTGTTGACCAGATAGGTTTTGGAGTTTTCAGCGCGCCTGGAGGTCGACGAGACCGGCTTGCCGCCATTCGGCTGCAGGGTGGTATGGGAGATACGGCCGACATGCCACATCTGCACGACGATCTTGCCGCCATTGGCGTGTACCGCGTCCGTCACCTTCTTCCAGCCGTCCAGTGCTTCCTTGCTGTAGAGACCGGGAACGTCGGCGTAGCCTTGACCCTGATGGGTGATTGCCGTTGCCTCGGTGATGATCAGGCCCGCGGTCGCGCGCTGGGCATAATATTTGACATTCAGATCGTTCGGCACAGCATTCGGCGAGCGATTGCGCGTCAGGGGCGCCATGACGATGCGGTTGGCGATGGAAATATCGCCGAGCTTCGTCGGTTCGAACAATTTGGTCATGGGGTAGTCCTTTCTATGAGGGAGAGAAGAAAGAGAGGAGGAGGGGATCAGGAAGAGGTAGGTGCCTCTTCTTTTTCGGTTGCGCCGATGGCGAAGGAATTGAGCGCGAGCACGAGGAGCGCATGACGCATCTTCACAGTTCCTTCTGCATGGCTTCGAGGAATTCGGCGATGGTCTCCTCGTTGCGCTTGTAGAAAATCCATTGGCCGAGGCGTCGCGTCGTCACCAGACCGGCGCGATGCAGCGTGCTCAAATGGGCCGATACGGTCGACTGTGACAGGCCGCAGCGTTCGAACTGGCTGGCGCAAACGCCAAGCTCCAGCGGGTGTTCCTGGGTCGGGAAATGAGCGTACGGGTCTTTCAGGTGGTTGAGGATTTCGAGCCGGGCCGGATGGGCCAGAGCCTTCAATATCTCGTTCTTGTCCATGGCGTTCACCGCATGAATATCGAATAATTTCGATTTATGTATCGATGCTTTTCGATATATCAAGGGCGGCGCAGAACATTATTTTCTGCAAGGCAGCCGGAGCGTGTGCTTAGAAAATGGGCAAAAAAAGAGGGCCACCGGTATAAACCAGGGCCCTTATAGGTGTGAAGGTCAAAACCTCCAGAGGGGAACAGCCAATGCGGTGGAACTGGGAGGAAAAGCCACCGTGTGCATCAGCTGAGTGCGTTATGATGCTAATTTGTGCAGTGCGCAATGCTTTTTTGTGCATGGCAGTTATGCGTTTGCTACGTCAGCAGCAAAAGGGCAAAAAAAAGGGCCTCCGGAGTAAACCAGGGCCCTATAGGTATGAAGGTCAAAAACCTCCAGAGGGGAACAGCCAATGCGGTGGAACTGGGAGGAAAAGCCACCGTGTGCATCAGCTATGTGCGATATGGTAGTTAAATGTGCAGGCTTCAACTCTCATTTGTGCATATCAGCTATGCGTCATATGCGTGGCTGATATACTAGCCGTAAAAAGAGTTCGTTATCAGTGGCTTACCTTCGTCAGAAATTCCAGTTACGAGCTTTCGCCACGATAAAATCACGAAAAACCTTGAGCTTGGCCGCGTTCTTCATCTCGTCAGGATAGCAGAAATAGGTGTCGAAGGATGGCACATCTGCATTGATCGCCAGTTGAATGAGGCCGGGGTCACGACCGACGATATAGTCCGGCAGCACGGCGATGCCGATACCGAGCAGGCAGGCCCGCTTGATCGACGTCTGGCTGTTGATCTGCAGATGCGGCACGCGCTTATTGTCGGATGAGCGGCCGGCGATCTCCAGCCAGTTGACGTCAAGCAGGTAATTCGGTGCCGGCTCGCCGAAGCTGATGATGCGATGCTCGTCCAGATCCTCAACCGACTGCGGTTCGCCGTAGCGGTTGATGTAGGAGGGGGCGGCATAGACGTGCATGTGCACGGTGAAGAGCTTGCGTTGGATCAGATCCGATTGCTGCGGCTGGCGCAGACGAATGGCGCAGTCTGCGTGGCGCATGTTCACGTCCAGCTCTTCGTTGTCGAGGATGAGCTGGATCGACATGTCGGGATAGAGCTGCAGGAATTCCTGGATCTTGTCGGTCAGCCAGCCCTGGCCGAGGCCGACCGTCGTAGTAACCCGTAGCTTGCCGCTCGGCTTGTCGGTCGTCTCGGTCAATTGCATCTTGACCGTTTCGAGCTTCAGCAGAACGTCATGGGCGGTGCGGTAGAGCAACTCACCCTGTTCCGTCAGGATGAGGCCGCGCGCATGGCGATGAAAGAGTTTTATGCCGACATCCTGCTCGAGAGCGCTGACTTGTCGGCTGATGGCGGATTGGGACAAATGCAACTTGTCGGCCGCATGCGTGAACGAACCCGCTTCGGCAGCCGCGTGAAAGATACGCAGCTTGTCCCAATCCAATGGCATGCCGTTTCCCCTCATCGGCTGCATCACTCCGCAGCCACGGCGACGGGCATGTGCCCGGTCAAGTAGCGTTCTGCCTCAAGCGCGGCCATGCAGCCCATCCCCGCTGCTGTGATCGCCTGCCGGAACGTATCGTCGGTCACGTCACCGGCGGCATAGATTCCCTCCACGTTTGTCGCGGTCGAATCCGGTGCGGTCCAGAGATAACCATTGTCTTTCAGTTTCAGCTTGCCCTTGAACAGCTCGGTTGCCGGCGCATGGCCGATGGCAACGAAGACGCCGTCGATCGGCATGTCGGTGATGGCGCCAGTGCGCGCATCGCGCAGGCGGGCCCCCGTGACCGATGGCGGCATCGGCGGCTTGGCCGGCGTGCCGGTGATCTCGGCAACCTCGGTATTCCAGAGTATCCTCACGTTTGCCTTGGCGAACAGACGCTCCTGCAGGATCTTTTCCGAACGGAAAGTGTCGCGGCGATGCACCACAGTCACCGATTTGGCGATGTTGGAAAGGTAAAGCGCTTCCTCGACGGCGCTGTTGCCGCCGCCGACCACGATCACGTCCTTGTTGCGATAGAAGAAGCCGTCGCAGGTGGCACAGGCAGAGACGCCGAAGCCCTGGAAATGCTGCTCGCTTTCGATACCGAGCCACTTTGCCTTCGCGCCGGTAGCAATGATGAGCGTGTCGGCGGTCCAGACCTGGCCGCTGTCGGTATGGGCGACGAAAGGACGCTTGCTGGTATCGACTTCCGTCACGAGGTCGTTGACGATCTCGGCGCCGACATGCTGGGCCTGCTGCAGCATCTGCTCCATCAGCCATGGCCCCTGGATCGGATCGGCAAAGCCCGGATAGTTCTCGACATCGGTCGTGATCATCAGCTGGCCGCCTTGTTCGAGACCGGCGATCAGAACCGGCTGCAGCATCGCGCGCGCGGCATAAACCGCGGCGGTGTAACCGGCTGGGCCGGAACCGATGATGAGCACCTTCGTGTGGCGGGCAGGCATAGTCAGTCCTTTCAATTTCGGCGATTGGGAAACCGCGGCTTCAAGCGCGCAAAGCAGGCGATTTCGCGATCCGCTGCTTCATTTATGATTGCCTTATGCATTTATTCAAGGGCAGCCTTGCATTACACACAGAGCAAATCTGCTTTGTGTAAGAATCAACTACGCGAGAGAAACTTTCTTGCGTATTTTCCTGCCTTATATAGAAGCTGGCGAGGGGGAATTAAAGAAAGGCAAAAAAGTGCTTCGCGCTGAGCTCGATGCCATCGATATCAAGATTCTGCGGGAACTCCAGCGGGATGGACGCATGACCAACGTCGAGCTCGCAGACCGGGTTGGCATTTCGGCACCGCCATGCCTGCGCCGCGTGCGCAAGCTGGAAGAGGCAGGCGTTATCGAAGGCTATCACGCCATGTTGAACAGCCCGAAACTGGGCTTCGATCTCGTGGCCTTTTGCATGGTCGGCCTCAAGCATCAGTCGGAAGCGAACCTCAAGGCTTTTGCCAGTGCAACTTCGGCATGGCCGCTGGTTCGGCAGGCATGGATGGTGTCCGGCGACAGTGATTTCCTGCTGCACTGTGTTGCGGAAAATCTCACGCGGTTCCAGGATTTCGTCATCGAGGTTCTGACGGCGAATGAACATGTCGACACCGTGCGCACCATGCTGACCATCAGGCAGGTCAAGAAGCTGGGTCTGGTGGAGCTTTAGGCGAATGGCGGATCGCCCCTGGCATCGATCGCTGATCAAATCCGGCGTGCGCCTTTTCCTGGGTGGCTCGCGGGCTCATGTGCAGGATTGGTTTCCGGGACTCAGCATCGTCCGCAGCCAGAATGTCAGCGAGGTGCTTTACCGGGGCGTCAAGGTCGCGAGCCTTGCCGGCATGGACCGCCTGCGCGAACGTTGCGGCGATGCGGTCTATATCGTCGGCTCTGGTCCATCAATTCGCGATTGCAATCTGAGCGGTCTGGAATTCCGCAGCGCCATTCTTCTGAACGGTGCTATTGGCCTATCGGGCGATCGGATTTCCGAGCCATTGGCAATCGCCGTCGAAGATGAGCGTTTTGTCTGGCGGCATCTCGACATGCTGCGCGAGAAGGTGGCTCCCGGCGCGCTTTGCCTGTTTTCCGTGGCGGTGCTGCGCGCGCTTTGCGAGATCGACAAAAGCTGGCTGGCGGACAAGACCATCATCCTGATCGACGACATCCGCAAGCCCTATGGCGCGCGCCGCCGCTCGGTCGAGGATCTCAAGAAACTACAATATGTACGGCTGGATGCCGAGGGTTCTGCAGGTTTTTCGCTCTCGCCGGATCGTGGGGTCTTTCTGGGCGGGTCCGTTGCCGTCTCGGCTCTGCAATTCGCCCTTTACTGCGCAAAGCATCAAGTTGGCTTTTTGGGGATCGACATATCCAATGCTGGCGAGCCCCGCTTCTACGAGACCGCCGGCGATACTGCCTTTTCTGGCATTGCGCGCGCCGAAGGCCGCATCATCGAACATCTCGCCTTTGCCCGGCGAATTGCGGCGGAGCGCGGTGTTTCCTTTGTCAATTATTCTCCCATTTCGGCGCTGCTGAAATATGATTTCGGTTATGACGACAGGTTTGCCGTGAAGCCGAAGACGTGATGCCTGCTTGAGAGGGCGGCAACGGTCGTGCCGGATTGAAATTGAGGTTGCAGGAATGAAGCTTACGCGCTGGCTGAAGCCCAAAGCGTCCGATGCAAAGAAACTCTCCATCGATCCGCCCGAACCAAGGGCAGGGCGCCACGGCGTCGCCATTGCCGCCTGCGTGAAGAACGAGGCCCGCTATATTGAGGAATGGGTGCGCTTCCACCAAGCGGTCGGTATTCGCCACTTCTATATCTATGACAACGGCTCAACGGATGAGACCTGCTCGTTGCTTCGAAGCCTGCTCAATGAAGAAGCGCTGACGATCATTCCCTGGGCCGGGCGGATGCGCGATGCGGCGACGTCGGTGGTGCTGAACGGGCAGGTCATCACTTTTGCGCACGCAATCCTGAATTTTGGTGGCGACTACCGCTGGATGGTTTTCATCGATGTCGACGAGTTCCTTCTGCCGAAGCAGGCTGCGACCGTCGAACAGGCGCTGGAAGCGGTGGGCGATTTTCCGAATGTCTCGCTGCCCTGGCACATGTTTGCCTCCAGCGGCCATGATACGCCGCCGGACGGGCCTTTGGCGCTGAACTATACGATGCGTGGCGCCGATCCGATGACATCAAAGGAAAATGTCAGCAATTTCAAATGTATCGTCGATCCGTGTGAAGTGACCGAGGTCAGCGTGCATCAGTTCCAAACGCGTGCTTATGGCGATCTGACCGCCAATGACGCCGGCGAGCGGTTTACGCGGCGGGCGCGTAAGTCGCCCGAGTTCTATTCCAACCGTTTTCTCCAGCTGAACCACTACTATACGAAATCCCGGCAGGAACTGATGGAGAAGCTGGCACGGGGATGGACCTATGACAGCAGTGCGACGAAATATCGGGACAAGGTCCTGTCCATCGTCAAAAGCATCGAGGAAGATATGGTAGAGGATCGCTCGATGATCGATTTCATCGAGCACAACCGCATCGCTCTTGATCGCTGATCGAACCGTTCACTTGTTGGCGACGAGCAATCGCTTGTAGACGTCGCCGATGGCGGTCGCTTCCTTTTCCAGCGCGAAATCGCTGCGTACATGGCGTACGGCATTCTCGCCTTGGAGAAGGGCTTCCTCCGGATTGGCAAGGTAAAAGGCGATCGCTCTGGTCAGGGCTTCGCCATCCCCTGCAGGCACGACAGCGCCGGTTTCGTCCGGCACGATCATCTCGGCATAGGCACCGGCATCCGATGCGACGACAGCCGTGCGGGAGGCCATGGCTTCGAGCGGTGTCAGGCCAAAACCTTCATTGCGGGAAGGGGCGACATAGAGGGTGGCGCGGCGATACCAGGGCTTGATGTCGTCGACCTCGCCCATGAAGCGGATGCGGTCGCCGAGGCTTGCGGCTGCCACCATCTTCTCCAGCTCATCGCCGAAGCTTCGATGCTCTGATGTTACGCGGCCGCAGACCACCGCCGTCCAGTCCGGGTATTGCGGCAAGAGCTCGATCATCGCCTTGACGAAGAGATCCGTGCCCTTCTGGTGACGGACGCGGCCGAAGCAGCCGATCAAATAGGTGCCGGGCAGGCCGGTAGCCGCCATGCGGTCATCAGGCTTTTCCGGCGGATGGAAGCTGTTGAGGTCGACGCCGTGCTGGATGACGGTGTGCGGCACTTCGAGAAAACTGCCGGAGCGCGTGCTGGTGGCGATCACGGCATCCATGCGGCGAATGAGCCAGCGCGTATAGCCGGTGTGGCGGCGTTGGGCCGCCGATGTGAAGACCAGCTTCAAACGCATGCGCAGAACGGAGCGCAGCAGCAAGCCGACAAGCATCTCATTGTTGCGGCGGGCATGCCAGATGCGCACGCGATAGCGGCGTGGCTTCATCCAGAGGCCGGGCAGGCGCAGCCAGCCGAGCCTTGGAAGGCCTTCCGGAAGGCCGGGGCCGAGCGTTGCTATATGATAACCGAGCTCGACCTGCTTGGGGATGAGCTGCACGATCGTCGAGGTAACGCCGGAAAGCCGGCGTTTGAAATTCGTTGCTATGATTTCGATCTCGCGGAGATCGCTCGCATGCGCTGACTCGCGATCGCGCACGGGCGATCAG
This sequence comes from Rhizobium sp. ZPR4, assembly GCF_040215725.1. Taxonomy (NCBI): domain Bacteria; kingdom Pseudomonadati; phylum Pseudomonadota; class Alphaproteobacteria; order Hyphomicrobiales; family Rhizobiaceae; genus Rhizobium; species Rhizobium sp. ZPR4. Next base: position 2,063,789 of record NZ_CP157967.1, on the reverse strand, counting down.
CCCCAGGTGATGGAGAGAATTTCGTAGCCCTTGGCGCCGCCGGGTGCATTGACCTCGATGGAATCGCCGACTTCCTTGCCGATCAGGGCGCGGGCGATCGGGGAGGAGATGGAGATGCGGCCTGCCTTCACATCGGCTTCCTGATCGCCAACGATCTGGTAGATCTTCTCTTCTTCCGTGTCTTCGTCGACAAGCTTCACTTTGGCGCCGAACTTGATCTTCGAGCCGGACATTTTGGTGAGATCGATGACTTCGGCACGCGCCGTCAGGTCTTCGAGTTCAGTGATGCGGCCTTCGTTGTGGCTCTGGGCTTCCTTGGCTGCATGGTACTCGGCGTTTTCGGACAGGTCGCCATGGGCGCGTGCTTCTGCAATTGCCTCGATGATTCGCGGGCGCTCTTCCTGCTGACGCCAGCGCAGTTCTTCCTGCAGCTTGACGAACCCGTTCTGCGTCATCGGTACCTTTTCAACCATTTTTCTTGTCCTTCACTCCCTGTTGCTCTGCTGCAGACACAAAAGAAAACAGGTCCCGAAGGGGTACTTCGGAACCATCCAGAGCCGTTATTCTGTCACCTATAGCAGATTGCGACAGACGAAAGCCAGAAAATTCGAAGGTTTAAGGAAAAGCTCCTGTTGAAGCTCCTTGACCATTCGACCGGCTGACGGGGCCGCAAAGAACGTGAGCCGGCTATCCTGCTCACGCTCCTTACTATCGAATGAGCTGCTTCAGAAATAGCTCTGCAGCGGCTGTACTTCGAGGTTGCCGGCCTTCAGTGCCTTGATCGCCATAGCTGCTGCTTCGGCGCCGGCCATGGTGGTGTAGTAGGGCACTTTCTGCATCAGCGTCGCGCGACGAAGCGACTTCGAATCCGAGATCGCCTTGTTGCTGTCGGTCGTGTTGATGACGAGCTGGACCTGACGGTTGCGGATGGCATCCTCGATATGCGGACGTCCCTCAAGCACCTTGTTGATCTTCGTCGCTTCTATGCCGTTTTCGGCCAGGAAGCGCTGGGTTCCGCCGGTTGCAAGCACTTTGAAGCCCTGTTCGGCCAACATGCGGATGGCGGGCAGCACGCGCGGCTTGTCGTCGTCGCGAACCGAGACGAACACCGTTCCGTCACGCGGCAGTTCGACGCCGGCGCCGAGCTGCGACTTGGCGAAAGCGAGCGCGAAATCGGTGTCGAGGCCGATGACTTCGCCCGTCGAACGCATTTCCGGTCCGAGCAGGGTATCGACGCCGGGGAAGCGAGCGAAGGGGAAGACGGCTTCCTTGACGGCGATGTGCTTCAGCTTGCGCGGATCGGGCTTTTCGCCATAGGCGGCAAAGGTCGCATCCAGCTTCTCGCCGGCCATGACGCGGGCCGCGATCTTGGCGATCGGCGCGCCGATGGTCTTGGCGACGAAGGGGACCGTGCGCGAGGCGCGTGGGTTGACTTCGAGCACGTAGACCGTGCCGTCCTTGATCGCGAACTGGACGTTCATCAGACCGCCGACATTGAGCGCCTTGGCCATGGCCTTCGCCTGGCGTTCCAGCTCATCGATCATGGCAGGCGACAGCGTGCGCGGCGGCAGCGAGCAGGCGGAGTCGCCCGAGTGGATGCCGGCTTCTTCGATATGTTCCATGATGCCGGCGACGTAGACGTCGGTGCCGTCGGACAGGCAGTCGACGTCGACTTCGATGGCATTGGCAAGATAGCTGTCGAAGAGCAGGGGGTTCTTGCCGAGCAGCGTGTTGATCTGGCCGGTCTTGTCGTTCGGGTAGCGCTGCTTGATGTCTTCCGGCACCAGTTCCGGAACGGTGTCGAGCAGGTAGCTCTGCAGCTGGCCTTCCGAATGGAGGATCTGCATGGCGCGGCCGCCGAGAACGTAGGACGGGCGCACGACCAGCGGGAAACCGATTTCGGAGGCGACGAGGCGCGCCTGCTCGACCGAATAGGCGATGCCGTTGTTCGGCTGGTTGAGGTCCAGCTTCATCAAGAGCTTCTGGAAGCGGTCACGGTCTTCGGCAAGATCGATCGCATCAGGCGCGGTACCGAGGATCGGGATGCCATTCTTTTCGAGCGCTTCGGCGAGCTTCAGCGGCGTCTGGCCGCCGAACTGGACGATGACGCCGACCACTTCGCCCTTTTCCTGCTCCGCGCGCAGGATTTCGATGACGTCTTCGGCTGTCAGCGGCTCGAAATAGAGCCGATCCGACGTGTCGTAGTCGGTCGAAACCGTCTCTGGATTACAGTTGATCATGATCGCTTCGTAGCCTGCATCCTTCAGCGCGAAGGCGGCATGGCAGCAGCAATAGTCGAATTCGATGCCCTGACCGATACGGTTCGGGCCGCCGCCAAGGATGACGACCTTCTTGCGGTCGGAAACCTGCGCTTCGGAGCGGGCGGCGCCGACGAAAGGCGTTTCGTAGGTCGAATACATGTAGGCCGTCGGCGAGGCGAATTCAGCGGCGCAAGTGTCGATGCGCTTGAAGACCGGACGCACGTTCAGAGAGTTACGGAACTCGGCCACTTCCTTCGGGCGCTTGCCGGTCAGCGTCGCGAGACGCGCGTCGGAGAAGCCCATGGCCTTCAGCATGCGCAGGTTGGCGGCATCCTGCGGCAGGCCGTGCTCGCGGATACGCACTTCCATGTCGACGATGTTCTTCAGCTGCTCGAGGAACCAGGGGTCGATCTTGCAGCCTTCATGCACTTCTTCGATGCTCATGCCCTGGCGCAGCGCCTGAGCGACCATGCGCAGGCGGTCCGGAGTCGGCGTGCCGATGGCGGCGCGGATGGCGTTCTGGCTGCCTTCGCCTTCCTCGATGCCGGGGATTTCGATCTCGTCGAGGCCCGTCAGGCCGGTTTCAAGGCCACGCAGAGCCTTCTGCAGCGATTCGGCAAAGGTGCGGCCGATCGCCATGACTTCGCCGACCGACTTCATGGCCGTGGTCAAAACAGGCGAGGCGCCGGGGAACTTCTCGAAGGCGAAGCGCGGGATCTTGGTGACGACATAATCTATCGACGGCTCGAAAGAGGCCGGGGTCGCGCCGCCGGTGATGTCGTTTTCGAGTTCGTCCAGCGTATAGCCGATGGCGAGCTTGGCGGCGATCTTGGCGATCGGGAAGCCGGTAGCCTTCGATGCCAGCGCAGACGAACGCGAGACGCGCGGGTTCATTTCGATGACGACGAGGCGGCCGTCCTTCGGATTGACCGCGAACTGAACGTTCGAACCGCCGGTTTCGACGCCGATCTCGCGCAGGACCGCGATCGAGGCGTTGCGCATGATCTGATATTCTTTGTCGGTCAGCGTCAGCGCCGGAGCAACGGTGATCGAGTCGCCGGTGTGGACGCCCATCGGATCGATGTTTTCGATCGAGCAGATGATGATGCAGTTGTCCGCGGTGTCGCGGACGACTTCCATCTCGAATTCCTTCCAGCCGAGCACCGATTCCTCGACCAGCACTTCCGTGGTCGGGGAGGCATCGAGGCCGCCGCCGACGATTTCGAAGAACTCCGAGCGGTTGTAGGCGATGCCGCCGCCGGTGCCGCCGAGCGTGAAGGACGGGCGGATGATGGCGGGCAGGCCGACATGGTCGAGCGCCTGGGCGGCAATTGCCATCGCATGGCTCATATAGCGCTGCTTGCGGTCGCTCTCGCCGAGGTTCCACTGGTTTTCCAGCGCATCGAGCGCCTTGTCGAGTTCGGCACCGTTAAGCTGTGCCTTGAGCTTGCTGCGCTCGGCCTCATGCGTCTTGCGGTCAGCATCCTTGATGTCGGTGGCGTTGGCCAGCATGGAACGCGGGGTTTCGAGGCCGATGCGGGCCATGGCCTCACGGAAGAGGGCGCGGTCTTCAGCCATGTCGATGGCGGCGGGCTTGGCGCCGATCATCTCGACGTTGTAGCGATCGAGCACGCCCATGCGCTTCAGCGACAGAGCGGTGTTGAGCGCCGTCTGGCCGCCCATCGTCGGCAGCAGCGCGTCCGGGCGTTCCTTGGCGATGATCTTGGCGACGACTTCAGGCGTGATCGGCTCGACATAGGTCGCATCCGCCAAGCCCGGATCGGTCATAATCGTTGCCGGATTGGAGTTGACGAGGATGACCCGGTAGCCTTCCTCTCGGAGTGCCTTGCAGGCCTGTGTTCCCGAATAGTCGAATTCGCAAGCTTGCCCGATAACAATCGGTCCTGCACCGATAATGAGGATCGATTTGATATCTTGGCGCTTCGGCATGGGCTCTCATCCGTTTTTTCGTTGCGCAAAAAGCCGGCCAGGGTGGGAGATCACCGGTCGGGGCGCATGGGCAATATTTTCAGGCTAGAAGCGGCTTATAGGCAAATGTATTTGTAAACGGAACCCCATAAATGGCGGAATCGACATGAATTCTGCCAAGATCGTCGCGGGGCGACGAAATGATGAGCCACACGGACAGCGCGATAGTCCGCGCCAGCCGCTTCTATCGGCTAGCCCTCAATATAATGAGGCACGAAGCGTGAAGTATCACGCGTGATGGGGGTGTCATCCTCGCGAATGCCGATACCCGCCGGCTGGCCGGCAACGACCCAGGAGCCGATGACAGTCCAATCGTCGCCGAAACGGGGGAGCAAGTGCATCGCCTGCCTTATATATCCTTCTTCGCCGTACGGTCCTTCGACCTGATATATGCCGGCACCGGCTTCGTGATTGACGAGCGTTACATTCGCGCCTTCGCGCGATAGCAACGGTTTGCGGACATACCGCTCGCCGAGATCGCCGATCTGCGCATCGTCCTCGAAATAGGCGGGCAGAAGGTTTTCATGACCGGGGAACATGTCCCATAGAACCGGTAGCAGTCCCTTGTTGGACAAGGTCAGCTTCCACAGCGGCTCAATGACGCGCGTCGGGGTGAGCGGCAGATGGCGGCCGAAAGGTTCGCGCACCATATCTTCGAGGGGATAAAGCTTGAACAGGCAGTCGATAGGCTCGTCCTGAAGGTCGATCAGCTGATGCTGCTCGTCGACGCCGATATCGGGCATGGCGATAAGCTTCGTTTTGCAGCCCGCCTGAGCGGCGCAATCGACGAGATAGTTCAATGTCACAAGGTCTTCTTCGGATTCCAGCATGCCGGCGAAGTGCATGCGCCCCGAAGGTGCAGCAAGAATACGTATCGCATCGATCAGGCGTTCATGTACTGAATTGAACTGGTCTGCCGAAATTGGGAGTTCGCCGCGCCGCTTCATATCTTCCAACCAGCGCCATTGGAAAACAGCGCTTTCGAATAGACTAGTCGGTGTATCGGCATTGAATTCGAGAAGCTTCGCCGGACCGCTTCCGCTATACGAAAGGTCGAAGCGACCGTAGAGATCATGTTCACGATTGCGCCAGGATCGTAATATTGCGTCGTGATAGGCTGACGGAATCGCCATGCGGCGCATCAACTCTTCGTCTGAGGCGATCCTTTCCGCCGCAGCATAGGACATTTCCAGCAACTCGGCCGAGGGCGCCTCGAGTTTTGTCTCGATTTCGTCGAGGGTGAAAGCATAGGCATGCCGCTCATCCCAATAGCGTTCGCCGTACATGGAATGGATCGCAAAGCCGCAGGCTTCGGCGTCGGCCTTCCAATCCGGCCGTTCGTTCATCACAACGCGTTTCATTCATTCACCCGTCAGCCCGAAAGATGGAAGCCGCGAAAGCCCCAACCACCGCGTTCTACTGCGCCGCTCGAACGGCTGGCACGTTCGGAGGATTTTCCCCAAGGGCCGCTGCCACCGCCGCCGCTGGAAGAAGACGATTGTGTGTTGTCGTCCTTTCTTTCCGCATATTTCGTTTTTCCAAGCAGCATGCCATTGGCAAGGCTTCGCCCGGTCGCCGTTCGAAAGTCGGTGCTCCCAAGCGGCTGGTATAGCGCCTTGGTATCAAACGATCTGGCGGCGCTGCCGACGAGATAGCCGGCCAGCAGGGGAATGAAGTGACCAGTGCCGGACTGATGTGTGCTGGTCGTTGGCTGGCAATTACTGACGCCATAGTCCTTTTCGCAGTTTGCAGCTGTTTCATAGGCAGGCGCATTCTGCTGGCGTTCCGCTTCGGCAGAGGCAAAGTCAGATCGACATTCATCGACGGAAAAGACTTTGCCCGCGATGCACGCGTTGACGTCTTTGTAAATCTGAACCGTATCTTCCTTCTCGCCACAGCCCGTCAATGCTGCTGTTCCCATGAGCAGCAAAGACACACTCATCGATCGCTTCATAAAACCCCCTGCGCAGTGCGCGTTCAGGCACCCACATCGTTCAGGATCGCCCGCATAGGTCGATCAGCCGCAAGCCACGCTGAGACGGCGTCGCGGTTGTCCACATATGTAAGAGATACAACGTAAAGAATATCGGCGCGAAATCTGAGTTAGGTGCGAATCGCCTGCATTTAAAGAATGCACGCGCGAGTTCGATCGATTTTTTTAGATCAATGGTTGTGACCGTAAAGAATATCTTTCCAGCTTTCATAAGTTGCGATGACTCTATGCATTTGGAGGGCGCCACCTTTGTCTCCGAGCCCGCCTCTGCAGAAGCGGCCTTGTGGATTGAAAGGATTCGGCAATCCGGCGGCCATCAACCGAAACGACGCCGGACACCTTCGGCATAAGAGCGGCTGACGGGCATCTCCATTCCGTCGCGCGCGACGACGAAAAGCTTGCCATTGTCGCGTTTCAGGCTGACGACTTGATCGGTCGCGACCCAGTGCGATCGGTGCAGTCGGATGCCTTCTATATTGCCGATTTCCATCAGGGCGTCGCCGAAGCGCAGCAGGACAAGCTCGCGGCCGCGTGTTGTGACGACCTCGGTGTAATGGTCGCGAACGGTGAGTCTTATCAGCGCTCCGCGGTTTTCCGGCTTCAAACGCGCGAGAATCGGCGGCTGCGGTGCCCGGGGCCGGATCTCAGGCATGGATATTGTCGTCGGTTCCGTGAGATCCGTTTCCGCAGTTGCCATCGCGATCTGTCGATGCATGGTCAGATAGGTGAGTATGCAGAAGAGGGCGCAAAGCGGTATGGAGCCCAGCGACTGACGCAGACTGCCGCTCACCGTGGGCAAGGTGCCGAAGAATGCGAAATCGACAAGCGTAATGCCGAAGCCGATCGGCAATGCGGCGACGACGGAGCCGATCATCATCCGCGCGAACATGCTTGCCATATATCTCCGTAGCAGGGTTTCGGCGACGACGGAAAACACGATTGCGATGGACCACGCCATCGCATGAAGGGCGAGCCAATAGCCCAGTCTTGCTCCTGGCATCAGCCGGTCGAGGGTGCCGTATGGTCCGGTCAAGGCAAAGATCAGGATGATCGTGACGAAGGTCGCCCAGAAGCGTGGTGAACGCTGGATGACCTGCAATTCACGAAGCGTGGACTGCAGAAAGGTGTGATCCACGAAGATTTCCCGTTCTTTGGCGCAATTTCGGTTGAGAGAACAATACTATCACGGAAAGGCTCGATAAACTCAATCGGACAGAGATCATGACCTTCGAGCCGCTTCTTGATGCCCCAATCGCGATCCAGATCCATGTCGCGGCGGTCGTTCCGGCCGCATTGCTCGGAGCCTATCTCCTTCTCAGGCCCAAGGGGACGCCGAGGCATCGCCTGCTCGGCAAGATATGGCTGGTCCTGATGGTGGTGACCGCGCTATCGAGCTTCTTCATTCACCAGATCAATATGTTCTACGGCTTCAGCCCGATCCACCTGCTCTCCATATTCGTTCTTTTTGGTTGTTGGGGGGCGATCGCCAATGCACGCAAACACGATATCGAAGCGCATAGGCGCATCGTCAGAAGCCTTTACTTCGGTGGCATCGTTGGCGCCGGAGCTTTTACCTTCCTTCCGGGGCGGATCATGAACAAGGTGGCCTTCGATGGCGATGAAACGGCGCCGCTTCTGGTCGCGATAGGTATAGCGATCGCGCTTTTATGGCCCATGTCCAAAGAAATATGGCGGCGGCGGCGTTTAAGCTAATGTTCTGTCGATAGCCAACTGGCTTTGTTACACTTCCTGGATATATAAATGCCTCAAGGGACTTTGATTTTAGGCATCGCCAGGAGGTGCGCTATGGATTGGAAGGGGCGTCGGCAATCCGACAATATCGAGGACGAACGTGGCTCATCGCCCATGAGCGGCGGCGGTGGCGGCGGTTTTCGATTCCCGGGCGGAGGGATCGGCGGCGGCGGTTTGAGCTTTCGCACCATCATCGTGCTCATCGTGATCTTCCTGATCCTGAGAGCCATGGGCGTCGACGTCATGGGCCTGCTGCAGCAGACCGGCATGCTGGAGGGGGGTGGCTCGGGATATCAGCAGAGCACTTCCACCGGCAGTGGCAGTGGTCAACCGGCCAATGACGAGATGAAGCAGTTCGTCGCGACGGTCCTTGCCGATACGGAAGACACCTGGACCGGCATCTTCAAATCGATGGGTCAGACCTATACGGATCCGAAACTGGTGCTGTTTTCCGGCAGCTTCCCTTCGGCTTGCGGTCAGGCTTCGGCGGCGACAGGTCCCTTCTATTGCCCGAGCGATCAGAAGATCTATCTCGACATGGCCTTCTTCCAGCAGATGAAGGACCAGTTCGGCGCATCCGGCGATTTCGCGCAAGCCTATGTGATCGCGCATGAGGTCGGCCACCATGTTCAGGACCAGCTTGGCATCCTGCCGAAGTTCAACCAGGCCCGCCGCAACATGAGCGAGGTGGATGCCAACAAGATGTCGGTGCGCATCGAACTCCAGGCCGATTGCTTCGCCGGCATATGGGGCAAGTTCACGCAGCAGAAGGGCATCCTGCAGACCGGCGATCTCGAAGAGGCGCTCAATGCCGCACAGCAGATCGGCGACGACACGCTGCAGAAGCGCACGCAGGGCTATGTCGTTCCCGACAGCTTCAACCACGGCACCTCGGCGCAACGCATGAAGTGGTTCAAGCAGGGCTTCGATTCCGGCAAACTTACAGATTGCGATACGCTGAACAATCCGGTCTGATATTGCTTGCCCGCTGCCGTAATGTCGGTCAGCGGGCAAACCTCTATTGTCTCATTTCTCGCTGTCGAGATGCGTCAACTGCGCTTCCGGATAGCGGCCGCCGGCTGCGGCGTCTTTCGGGATCGCGCGTTCGATCACAGCCATATCGGCTTGTGACAATTCAACCGAGAGCGCTCCCAGGGCTTCGGTGAGGCGATCGCGACGGCGGGCGCCGATGATCGGGACGATCTCCTTGCCCTGGGCTGCGACCCAGGCGATGGCGATCTGGGCGACGCTGGCGTCCTTTGCCTCGGCGATCTCACGTAACGCTTCCACGAGCTCCAGATTCTTTTCGACGTTTCCTGCCTGGAAACGCGGGCTCATCGCACGAAAATCGCCCTTCTGGACATTGTCTTTCTGCCAGTGGCCGCTGATGAGGCCGCGTGAAAGAACGCCATAGGCCGTTGTGCCGATGCCGAGTTCGCGGCAGGTCGGCAGGATCTTGTCTTCGATGCCGCGCGAGATCAGTGAATATTCGATCTGCAGATCGACGATCGGATGAACCGCGGCAGCACGGCGAATGGTGTCCGCTCCGACTTCCGACAGGCCTATATGCCTGATGTAGCCTGCCTTGATGAGATCCGAAATCGCACCGATCTGATCTTCGATCGGCACATTGGGATCGAGGCGGGCAGGGCGGTAGATGTCGATATGGTCGACGCCGAGGCGCTGCAGCGAATAGGCGACGAAATTCCGGATCGCCGCCGGTCGGGCATCGTAGCCGAGCCATGCGCCGGAGGGATCGCGCAGAGCACCGAACTTGACGCTGAGCAGGAAATCGTCCCGCTTCAGCTCCTTTATGGCTTCGCCGATCAGCATCTCATTGTGACCCATGCCATAGAAATCGCCGGTATCGAGCAGGTTGATGCCGGCATCGAGCGCGGCATGGATAGTGGCGATGCTCTCGGCGCGATCGGATGGGCCATACATGCCCGACATGCCCATGCAGCCGAGGCCGAGCGCCGATACCTGCGGCCCGGTTTTTCCCAATTGATGCTTTTCCATCGTCGTTCTCCTTGGTCGGAGGCGCGCTCTCATCTCCAGAGGCCTCTATCTTACAGGTTTACTCCATCGCTCTCTGTGCGATAATCCGGATAAATTGAAACAGGTTGTTTGGAATTTTGCACAATGGACGACTTGCCGCTGGCCGATCTGGTTGCCTTCACCGCCGTCGCCCGCGAGCGCAGCTTTCGCGAAGCGGCGCGCAAGCGGAGCGTTTCGGCCTCATCGTTGAGCGAAGCGGTGCGCCGGCTGGAGGAACGGCTGGCGGTTCGCCTGCTCAATCGCACGACCAGGAGCGTGACGCCGACGGAGGCGGGGGAGCGGCTGATGGAGCGTCTGACGCCGGCCATGAGCGAGATTGCGGGCGCTCTCGACGATATCAACAGCTTCCGCGATAGCGTTGGCGGAACGTTGCGGCTGAATGTGCCGACCGTCGCGGCCATGGTGGTCATGCCCGACATCATAAGCCGCTTTCTCAACGAATATCCGGCGATTTCAGTCGAAATCGTTGCCGAGGACAGTTTCATCGATGTCGTGGCGGCCGGCTATGATGCTGGCATCCGCTATGACGAACGGCTGGAAAAGGACATGATCGCTGTGCCGATCGGGCCGCGGCAACAATATTATGTTACTGCCGCTGCCCCGAGCTATCTAGCTGCCAACGGGACCCCCAAGCATCCGCGCGACATACTCGAGCATCGCTGCATCCGTCATCGATTCCTGAGTCGCTCGGTGGCTCCCTGGGAGTTCGAGAGGAATGGCGAAACGATCTTCATTGCCCCGTCGATGGTTGTCGCAACCAATTCGATCGATATCGAGCGCAGCGCGGCGGCGGCGGGACTGGGCATCATCAGAACATTCAAGGAATTCCTTGCGCCGCAAATTGCCAGCGGAGAACTGGTGCCGATCCTCGAGGAATGGGACACGGCCTTTTCCGGCCCGTTTCTCTATTATGCTAGCAGACGGCATATGCCGACGCCGCTCAGGGCCTTCGTCGACTTCCTGAATCGCGAGCAACGACGGGGTCGCGACACATAGTCGCTTTTCTGCCAAGGATCAAAAAAAAGCGGTCAACAAATCAATAAGATTGAAGCGTTCACGGATTGTTTCCGCCAAAATCTTTATGTATGGGGAACGCTCCAGTTTTTCGTTCACGTTCTGTCTCTTTCATGGAGGCGGAGCCGCCAGAAGGCATCTCCATGATCGATCAGAAATTCGCCCGTCGAGGCCTGTTCCTCGTCTTCCTCATTCTCTTCCTCGACGTTATCGGCATCGCGATCATCATGCCGGTGATGCCGAAATACCTGGAAGAGTTGACGGGTGCGTCGGTCAGCACGGCGGCGACCGAGGGCGGCTGGCTGCTGCTGGCCTATGCCGCCATGCAGTTCCTGTTTTCGCCATTGATCGGCAATTTGAGCGATCGCTTCGGTCGCCGTCCGCTTCTCCTCGCGTCGGTATTGACCTTTGCGATCGACAATTTTATCTGCGCGATTGCCGGCTCCTACTGGATGCTGTTCGTCGGTCGTATCCTTGCCGGCATCAGCGGCGCAAGCTTTTCGACCTGCTCGGCCTATATCGCCGATATCAGCAATGACGAGAATCGTGCGAAGAATTTCGGCCTGATCGGCATGGCTTTCGGCGTCGGCTTCGTGCTTGGCCCCGTCATCGGCGGCTTCCTCGGCGAATTCGGTCCGCGCGTGCCCTTCTATGGTGCGGCCGCTCTGGCCTTCCTGAATTTTGTCGGCGCCTATTTCCTATTGCCGGAAACGCTGGATGCCAAGCATCGCCGGCCCTTCGAGATCGGCCGGGCCAATCCGTTCGGCGCGTTGAGGCAGATGCGGCGCTACCAGGGCATCGGCTGGGTCTGTGTCGTGATGTTCCTGAATTGGCTGGCACATGGCGTCTATCCAGCGGTCTGGGCTTTCGTCACCTCCTATCGCTATGACTGGAGCGAGGGACAGATCGGCTTCTCCCTCGGCGTCTATGGCATCGGCGCTGCCATTGTGATGGGCCTTGTTCTGCCGCGGCTCGTGCCCGTGCTTGGTGAATGGAAGACGGCGATGCTCGGGCTGATATTCTCTTGCCTCGGCCTGATGGGCTATGCGTTCGCATGGCAAGGATGGATGGTCTATGTGGTGGTGGTCCTGACTGTCATCGAAAACGTCGCGGATGCGCCGCTTCGTTCCATTGCAGCCAGCAAGGTTCCGCCTTCCGCGCAGGGTGAATTGCAGGGAGCGCTCGGTAGTCTGACGAGTATCACTGCTATCATCGGGCCGGTTCTGTTTCCCTATCTGTTCCAGTATTATACCGCGCCGACCGCACCCGTCGTCTTCGCCGGTGCGCCCTTCATCATGAGCGCAATCCTGGTGGTCGCCGGGCTTGTCGTGCTAGTGACGAAGGTACGCAAGACGGAGCCGAAGGCGGTTGCGCAATCGCAGGCTGGCGAGGCGGCCTAAAAAATCATCAGATATTTTGATGTTCTGATGAATTCTTTAGCATCGTGGGCTTGTCTGCTGGCTTTTTAAGCTAAGTTGCGTTAATGCGGCGGGCTCGCGCACCCTTGGGTAGGGCGGCTCGCGCGATTCTAAAGATCGAGTCTTCGCTATGGATATGCCGGTACCTGCGCGCCCGCTCGCGCATGACAATGATAATTCGTGGTCGGCACATGTCCGCGCAACGCTTGCGCTGGGCATTCCGCTGATTGGCGCGCAGTTGGCGCAACTCGGGATCAACACCACGGACGTAATGATCGTCGGTCGGCTCGGCGCCGAGCAGCTGGCGGCGATGGTGCTTTCCGCGCAGTTTCTGTTCACGATCCTGATTTTCGGCTCGGGCTTCTCCATCGCGGTCGTGCCGCTAGTGGCGCAGGCCTATGGCAAAGGCGATGTCGTCTCGGTGCGCCGCGCACTGCGCATGGGCCTGTGGGTCGTCACCGCCTATTGGCTGGTGGCGCAGCCGGCCTTCTTCTATTCCGAGGAGATCCTGCTTGCGGCGGGACAAAAGCCCGATGTCGCGAAATTGGCGAGCGGCTATATCGATATCGGCCATTTCGCCGTATTGCCGGGTCTGCTTTACAACGTGATCCGCGCGCTGGTGAGCGCTATCGGCCGCGCCGGCATCATCCTCAAGGTCACCATAGCCATGCTCGTCATGAATGCCGTGCTGGCCTACATCCTCGTGCTCGGCCATTTCGGCCTGCCGGCGATGGGCCTGCATGGTGCGGCCATTGTCTCGGTCGCCGTGCAGACGGCCGGTTTCCTTTTTATCGTTGGTTACGTGCAGGCCCATGAGGAAACGCGTCGCTATGAGATCTTCGTCCGGTTCTGGCGGCCCGACTGGCATGCTTTGTGGGATGTCATCCGACTGGGCTTTCCGATCGGTGTGACGGTTCTGGCTGAGGTCAGCCTGTTCACCGCCGCATCGCTGTTGATGGGCCAGATCGGTACGATCGAACTTGCCGCCCACGGTATCGCTCTGCAGTGGGCATCCATCGCCTTCATGATCCCGCTCGGCCTCAGTCAGGCGGCGACCGTACGCGTCGGTGTCGCCCACGGGCAGGGCGATCATCTCAGCCTTAGGCGCGCGGCCATCGTGGTCCTCGTCGTCTCGAGCTGCATCGCGCTCTGCGGCAGCATCCTGTTTGCGACTGTGCCATCCTGGCTGGCGGGCTGGTTCCTTGACATCCACTCGGCCGATGCGCCGCAGGTGCTTGCCTTTGCCGCACCGCTGATCGTCGTCGCGGGCCTCTTCCAGCTTGTCGACGGGCTGCAGTCGATCGCAAGCGGGCTGCTGCGCGGCTTGAAGGACGCGCGCGTGCCGATGATCATGGCGCTGATCGCCTATTGGCCGATCGGCTTCTTCCTGGCCTGGTTGCTGGCGTTTCCGCTCGGTTTCGGCGGCATCGGCATCTGGTTCGGCTTCCTGCTCGGCCTTGCTTCAGCAGCGGCCATGCTTTGCGCCCGGTTCTACATTCTGGTGCGGACGGAAAAGGCTGCCGCTTGATGGCGGCAGCCATCCTTGCGCTGCGAGACTACTGACAAAAATTGACAGCATGATCGTCTATATCTGTCTCATACCAGAGACGGGAGACGACCATGATATTCAAGGCAAGCAATCGTAATGATGCCGCGCTTTTCCCGCGGGAAGATCAGATCAATCGGGGGGCAGCTATACGCCTCCTGCCACACGCCAACACCTCGTCCCGGCAGCCGGAGCCGGAACAGAAGTCCTACTGGCTGGCAGTGGCCAGTGCCGAGCACGTGCGCATCGGGCGCCAGCATGGCTTCATGCAGGTGAACCACGGCAAGCGAGCCCCCCTGAAGCGCATCAAGCCGGGTGACGGCATCGTCTACTACTCTCCTTCCGTCAAGATGGGCGAGAGGGACGGCTTTCAAAGCTTCACCGCTATCGGCTTTGTCCGCGAAGGTGAGCCATATCTTGCCGAGATGGGCTGCGGAAAGGCCTATCGCAAGGATGTGGACTGGCTGGACGCGCCCGAACAACCGCTTCGTCCTCTCCTGGGCTGGCTCGATTTCACCCAGGACAGGAATTGGGGCTACAAGCTGAGATTCGGCCTCGTCGAGTTCGGGCAATCCGACTTCGAGTTCCTCGAGGAAATCCTGATGAGCGAGCTTGAAGTGGTCAAGCAGCGTCGCCTGCAAGCCTAAGCTCCAACAGGCATGAACCGATGTGACGAGAGACCTCCCAAGTTGACGCGCAAAAGGAAAAGCCCCGGATTGATCATCAATCCGGGGCTTTTCTCATACGATCGGGTGGTCGACGCTATCAGGCGCGCTCAGCTAGGGCCGCTTCGCCCTTCTTTTCGCGCACCAGATTGATGAAGCGACGGAAGAGGTAGTGGCTGTCCTGCGGACCGGGAGAGGCTTCCGGGTGATGCTGAACCGAGAAGACCGGCTTGCCCGCTACGCGCAGGCCGCAATTGCTGCCGTCGAAGAGCGAAACGTGAGTCTCCTCAACACCTTCCGGCAGCGAATTGGAGTCGACTGCGAAGCCGTGGTTCATCGAGACGATCTCGACCTTGCCCGTCGTATGGTCCTTCACCGGATGGTTGGCGCCGTGATGGCCCTGGTGCATCTTTGCGGTCTTGGCACCGAGCGCGAGGCCAAGCATCTGATGGCCGAGGCAGATGCCGAAGAGCGGGATTTCCGACTTCAGCAGATCCCTGATGACGGGCACGGCATATTCGCCGGTTGCAGCCGGATCGCCGGGGCCGTTGGAGAGGAAGATGCCGTCCGGGTTCAGGCCGAGAACTTCGTCGGTCGAAGCGGTTGCCGGCAGAACGGTGACCTTGCAATCGAGGCCGGCGAAGAGGCGCAGAATGTTGCGCTTGACGCCGTAGTCGAGGCAGACGACGTGGTACTTCGCGTCGGCGGCGCCGAGCTCGCCATAACCCTCGTTCCAGACCCAAGGTGTCTGCGACCATTGCGAGGACTGGCCGGAGGAGGCGACCTTGGCAAGGTCGAGACCTTCGAGGCCGCTCCAGGCCTTGGCGTCCGCCTTCAGCTGGTCGATATCGAAGACACCGTTGACATCATGGGCGATCACGCCGTTCGGCATGCCGTTTTCGCGGATCCAGGCGGTCAGTGCGCGCGTGTCGATGCCGCAAAGACCGATGATGCCGCGCGCCTTCAGCCATTGGTCGAGATGCTTGGCGGCGCGGTAGTTCGAAGGGTCGGTGATATCGGCCTTGAAGATGACGCCGACGGCGCCATGACGGGCGGCGGGCGTCAGATCTTCGATATCTTCGTCGTTGGTGCCGACATTGCCGATATGCGGGAAGGTGAAGGTGACGATCTGGCCGAGATAGGAGGGATCGGTCAGGATCTCCTCGTAACCCGTCAGCGCCGTGTTGAAGCAGACTTCGGCCTGGACCTTGCCGGTCGCGCCGATGCCCTTGCCTTCGATCACGGTGCCATCGGCAAGAACGAGAAGAGCGGTCGGCTTTTCGGTGGTCCAAGGGGCTGTGGCGGTCATAGTCATCCCGTTTCCGGCGTCGAGCGCGGCCTTGAACAGACCGTCGGCTTCCGCCATGTTTGTAGCAAGGTACAGCCGGCGACCCAGGTCGCGGCTTGAGATCTTCCTATCGATCTAATGTGCAGGTGATGGACATAGCTAAACAAGGCGAGCCGGTCAATGCGCGCTTTTGCTTTCCTATCAAGGAATTCGGGCTTTCGGCCGCAATTGCATTGATCGACACTGTTGGTCTAGAAGACAGCAACATGACATCGGTGGCCGGGGCGATCGTCGCCGGCCTGCTTCAAGGAGTTTAGAGACATGATCCGCGAGACCCTTTCCAATGCCCAGAAGGACGCGATGAAGGCAAGGGATACGGCGAGGCTTTCGACCGTCCGTCTGATTCTTGCTGCTATCAAGGACAAGGACATCGCCAATCGCGGTCTCGGCAAGGAACAGGCGAGCGAAGATGAAATTCTGCAGCTGCTCGCCAAGATGATCAAGCAGCGCGAGGAATCGGTGAAGATTTACATCGAAGGCGGTCGTCCGGAGCTGGCCGACAAGGAGCGCGAAGAGATTGCCGTCATCCAGGGCTTCATGCCCGAGCAGCTTTCCGAAGAAAAGGTGCGCGAGATCTGCGTCGCCATCGTCGCGGAGCTCGGCGCACAGGGCCTGAAGGATATGGGCAAGTGCGTGGCCGCCCTGCGTGAGCGCTATGCCGGACAGATGGATTTTGCCAAGGCTTCGGCTATCTTGAAGGAACTGCTGAAGTAAAGGCGAACTTTGCCCTCGGCATGCGCGCTCGCCGCAGGCCGAGGGTCGTTTGCCAGGCCGCGTCTATGATGGCGAATTTCTCGGCCTGATAGTTCCGATATTGCTGGATGAAGCCGGTGGACAGCCAGAGCTGGCTGCGCCCTGAGGATCCCGTCCAGCCGACGCTCTGCATCTTTATGGCCTTGTTCATGAGCCGTTTTGCATTCGTCCTGGAGATGAGGAAGCGATTGCAGATGTCCGTGAAAGCGATGTGTCCGACGATCGCTTTCTGAGTAGCAGGATTGATCGCCCCTACGCGAGAGATCAGATAATCCATGATCACGCCGCCGGAATTCGCCCAGGTAAACAGATCGAATGTCTCGCCCGGATGGCGCAGGTCGTCGCTTTCGATGATACCCGCGGAAATCGCCGGCTGCAGCACGCCGATGAGCTCCGGTTGCTTGGCAAACAGCGTATTGCGCTTGCCGCCATCCAAACGGTCCAGCACGGAAAGGTGGATGCTAAGCCATTTCGCGAGCTGCCTTGCGGCCTCTTCCGTGGGCTGCATTGGCCGTGCGCGCCGATCGCTCGTGACGGGCAGGTAGTGCAGGAAACCGAGAGCCAGCATCTCCTGAATGAAGCTGAGCGCGGTGTTGTGGCTGGCGATTTCGTGTTCGACGATATAGTTGGCGAAGCGATTGGCGTGAATTCCGGGCGGTTCTCCGTCGATGCCGCCGCAATATAGGGCAAAGCCGGCGAGCGCCATCAGCCAGCGTTGCTGTGAAGCAAAGACAGAGCATACGCGCTGATTCTCATCATAAGTGGATATAATCTCTCGTGTATAACCGAGGATTTCCGTGAAAAATTTCGGGTCCTGAGCAAGTTCCTTCGCGCATAAAGACATGCAACCGTCTCCGATCAACTGAACAAAGTTTCAAATTGTCTGACGAGATAATTACTAAGATCGCATATACGTAGATAATAAAAGATATCGATCGATATCGTTGCGTCAAGATACTCGCGGCGACGAACCAAAGATGTTCCGCAGCATATGTTGACTACTCGTGTTGTCGCGAAATTGAGCTGGCCCAAAATTAGAGAAGGCAGGAGCTGGGGGAGCTCCTGCCTTCTTGCGCTTTGCTGACGTTTGATGACGCAGGGTGGGGCCCAAAAATCAAACGTCTTTTGCAAAGGCACTCAGGTGGGGCGGCGCCGGGGGTAGGGATGGTGCCCCACCTGAGTATCTGCTGAACTTATCTGAAAATCCTGATCTGCTGGGGCAAAGCCAATGCCTGCGGCGGCAGTTCGGACATTTGAACCTTTACGCCTGCCGTAAGGGCAGGAACTTTCATATTCGCCGGCAGCTGATATCCCGCACCGGCATAGAGCACATTCTTTTCGCTGGCGCTGCCGGTCATCATGGCCGAGCTATAGGTAGCTGTGGCGAAGATGGCTGCTGCTGCCAAGGGTACGATAAGGATGCGCATTTCCCTCTCCTAAACTGAAAGCCCGTACCTGGTGGCTTCCGGTTCGTCAGGGCGTCTCGGCATGTCGCGTCGCAAAGAAGTTTCTTCGCCGGCTTGTCTCGCCCTGTGAGAAGAACGCTATTGCGGCGCACACCAACAATCAAATTACAAAAAAATAATGTTTGGCTTACGAACCTTGCCGCAAATGCGCCTTCAGAGAGTGTCGCCTCGACGCGATTGCTTTGCAGCCATTGATTGTCTGTGACGTCTTTCTTGTTCGTGTTTGCCGACTATAGGCTGTGCAAGCCTTTGCTTTTTCGCAGATTTTTGCGTACGAAATAGTTACTCCCCTGGGCGCAGCTACGCCAGTTCCGGTCATGCTGAAGGAATTTTGGGGCGCTTCGGACCTGTCAAACGCAGCCTGGGATTTCGACAGGAATGCGAATAAATGCGTCGCCGCGTTCACGGAGTTGTGATCGAAGGACGAAAATGCAATCGCCGACAAAGGGCTGTGAATAGCGTGGGAGGCGGCCGGGTCGTCGTGGCAATGCCCGATATTCCTGTTTATATGGGATGAGCCAGAGGTAGCCATGCGATTTTCCAATACGTTTCTCGACGAGATTCGCGACCGCGTTTTGATTTCGGACGTGATCGGCCGTCGTGTGACCTGGGATCGGCGCAAGACGAATGTGCCGCGCGGCGATTACTGGGCCTGCTGCCCGTTTCATGGCGAGAAATCGCCGAGCTTCCACTGCGAGGATCGCAAGGGGCGCTATCATTGCTTTGGCTGTGGCGTGACTGGTGATCATTTCCGCTTCCTGACCGAGCTCGAGGGATTGAGCTTTCCGGAAGCGGTGCAGCAGATCGCCGATATGGCCGGCGTTCCCATGCCCGTTGCCGATCCGATGGAGGCGAAGCGCGAGAAGGAGCGCACGTCGCTGCTCGATGTCATGGAGATGGCGACTCAGTTCTTTCAGGATCAGCTGCAGACCGCCAATGGCGCGAAAGCGCGGGCCTATCTGCGCGACCGTGGGCTCAGCGGCCGCACGATCGAAACCTTCCGCTTGGGGTATTCGCCGGATAGCCGCAATGCGCTGAAGGAGCATCTGGCCGGCAAGGGCGTGCTGAAGGAGCAGATGGAAGCCTGCGGCCTCGTCGTGCACGAGAACGTGCCGGTTTCCTACGATCGCTTCCGCGACCGCATCATGTTTCCGATTCTCTCTTCCAGGGAAAAGGTGATCGCTTTCGGCGGCCGCGCCATGTCGCCGGATGCGCCGGCGAAATATCTGAACTCCAACGAGACCGAGCTCTTTCACAAGGGCAATGTACTCTACAATTTCACGCGCGCGCGTCGTGCATCCCAAGGTGCCGATGGTGCCGGCACCATCATTGCGGTCGAAGGCTATATGGATGTCATCGCGCTGCATCAGGCTGGCGTCGAGAATGCGGTTGCGCCGCTCGGCACGGCGCTGACGGAGAGCCAGCTCGATCTCCTCTGGAAGATGACGCCGGAGCCGGTGCTCTGCTTCGACGGCGATGGCGCCGGTATCCGCGCCGCCAATCGCGCCGCCGATCTGGCGTTGCCGCATATC
Source organism: Rhizobium sp. ZPR4 (assembly GCF_040215725.1). Classification (NCBI taxonomy): domain Bacteria; kingdom Pseudomonadati; phylum Pseudomonadota; class Alphaproteobacteria; order Hyphomicrobiales; family Rhizobiaceae; genus Rhizobium; species Rhizobium sp. ZPR4. The sequence continues at coordinate 2,043,994 of NZ_CP157967.1, read as the reverse complement.
AAGCCGAACCGGACCGTGCGCTTTGCTCTGTTGCCCGATGGCAAGGATCCAGACGATCTCGTGCGGCAAGACGGACGTGCGCCGTTCGACAAGGTGCTGGCGCAGGCAAAGCCGCTGGCCGACCTGATATGGACGAGGGAGGCCGGCAGCGGCGCTTTCGAGACGCCGGAGGCGCGAGCGGAGCTGGAAGCGCGGTTGCGACGCATTGTTTCGGTCATCGGCGATGAAGATGTGCGCCGCCATTATCAGCAGAATATGCGCGAGCGGCTGAACGGGCTGTTCCAGCCGCAGTTCCAGCGAGGTGGCCAGCCGGGGCGTGGTTTTTCCCGTGACGGCAATGGCCGTAACTTCGCAGGACGTGGCGGACAGGCTCGCGCTGGGGCCGCGGTGGCAACGACGGCATCCGATCGTTTGCAGCGCTCGGCCATGATCAAGGGGCATCAGGATATTCCAAGCCTTCGCGAAAGCGTGCTTGCCTTGACCATCGTCAACCATCCGGCGCTACTGCAGGACGAATATGACGAGATCGCTGCTATCGATTATGACAGCCGCGAGCTTCAGCGGCTCTGGTCCGCGGTTCTCGGGGCGGCTGCAACTCTGGTCGGGCCTCAGCTCGTCCGTGAGCGACTGCTCGAGCAATTGGAAGAACAGGATTTCGGCGCCCTGCTGAAAGGTTTGGAACAGCAGATTCGCAATGCCCGTCTGTGGACGGCAACCGAAGAAGCCGCCATGGAGGATGCGCGCGAGGGCTATCGCCAGGCGCTTGCGCTCCATAAGCGTTCGAAAGCATTGCGCTGGCACAAGATCGAGCTGGAAGGCGCTATTGCAGAGGCGACCGAAGAAGGCGACGGTGAAGCGATCGAGCCGTTGATTCGCGCCCTGCAGGAAGTGCAGCTCGAGGCGCTGCGTCTGGAAAATCAGGAAGCGATCATCGATGGCTTCGGCGTCCTGTCCGGTCGTGTCAAAGGTGCCGCTGGAAAATAGGGAATAGATGCCTCAGCCTGAAAGACAAGAGCCGCGATTTTCCGCAGACGACGCATTGTTCGGCGAGCGCACCGGTGCGCCGGCGCCGCTCGATATATTGAAGCGTGTCTATGGCTACTCGGCCTTTCGCGGCAAGCAGCAGCAGGTGGTGGAGCATGTCGTTTCCGGCGGCGACGCCGTCGTGCTGTTTCCGACCGGTGCCGGCAAGTCGCTGTGTTTTCAGATCCCCGCGCTTTGCCGCGATGGTATCGGCATCGTCGTCTCGCCGCTGATCGCCCTGATGCGGGATCAGGTAGAGGCGATGAAGCAGCTCGGCATCCGGGCGGCGGCCCTGAATTCGTCCCTGTCGCGCGAAGAGGCGAGCGATGTCTATCGCGCCATTTCCGCGGGCAAGCTCGATCTGCTCTATGTGACGCCGGAACGCATCGCGACGGAAGGCTTCTGCCAGATGCTCGGCAGGGCCAAGATCGCGCTTTTCGCGATCGACGAGGCGCATTGCGTCTCTCAATGGGGCCATGATTTCAGGCCGGAATATCGGGATCTTGGCAAGCTTGCCGAGCTTTTTCCCGGTGTTCCGCGCATCGCGCTGACGGCAACGGCCGATCCGCATACCCGCGACGACATCATCGAGCGGCTGGCTCTCGACGACGCCAAGGTCTTCACGACCAGCTTCGACCGCCCGAACATCACCTATGAGATTGTCGAGCGCGATCAGCCGCGCCAGCAATTGCTGCGCTTTCTCGACGGCCATCGCGGCGATAGCGGCATTGTCTATTGTCTGTCGCGCGCCAAGGTCGAGGATACGGCCGAGTGGCTGAACGGACAGGGTGTTCGCGCGCTCCCTTACCATGCCGGCATGGATCGGGCGCTTCGTGATGCCAATCAGGATGCCTTCCTGAAGGAGGAAGACCTGTGCCTGGTGGCAACGGTCGCCTTCGGCATGGGCATCGACAAGCCGAATGTGCGCTATGTCGCCCATCTCGATCTGCCGGGTTCCGTCGAGGCTTATTATCAGGAGACGGGTCGTGCTGGGCGCGATGGCCTCTCTTCGAATGTCTGGATGGCCTATGGCATGGCCGATGTCATCCAGCGGCGTCGGATGATCGACGAGGGCGGCGCGTCCGAGGAAATCAAGCGGGTGGAACGGGCAAAGCTCAATGCGCTGCTCGCGATCTGCGAAACGGCAGGATGCCGGCGACAGTCGATCCTCGCGCATTTCGGCGAGGCGCATGGCGGCGGTTGCGGCAATTGCGATACGTGCCTGAAGCCTGTCGAGACCTGGGACGGCACGGAAGCGGCGATCAAGGCGCTCGCTGCGGTCTATCGTACCGGCGAACGTTTCGGCACCGGCCACGTCATCGATGTGCTCATCGGCACGGTCAACGAGAAGACCGAGCGCTTCGGCCATGTCGACATGCCGGTTTTCGGCGCTGGAAAGGATATTCCTTCCCGCACCTGGCAATCGATCTTCCGACAATTATTGGCAAACGGCTTCATCAGCATCGATCACACGGCCTTCGGCGCCATGAAGCTCGAGGAGCAGGCGAGGGCGGTTTTCAAGCGCGAGCGGCAGGTGTTCTTCCGCAAGGATCGGCCCGAGCCGGGCCGCCGCGGCAAGAAGGCGGGGCGACCGGAGAAGCAGGCGCATGGTCTTGCCGGCGAGAACCAGCTCCTCTTCGATGCGCTGCGCGCCGAGCGCACCCGGATCGCCAAGGAATTGGGCGTGCCGCCCTATGTCGTCTTCCCGGATACGACGCTGATTGCCTTTGCGACCGAGCGGCCGGACAGCCGCAAGGCGCTGCTTGAGATTTCCGGTGTCGGACAATCGAAGCTTGAACGCTACGGCGATGCGTTCCTCGCCGTAATTTCGGAATTCACTAGCCGGTGACATGCTGACGCTCGGCTGTCGACGCGTCACATCCGCACGGTCATGCCGCCGTCGACGGTCAGGACATGGCCGTTGACGAAGGACGCCGCGTCGCTGGCAAGGAATAGCGCTGCTCCGGCGATCTCGTCCGGCCGCCCCCAGCGCTGAACGGGGATGCGCTGGCGCACGAACGGGGTCAACTCTTCGTTCGCGGCCATCGCGGCGTTGGTCTCCGTTGCGAACCAGCCTGGCGCAATGGCGTTGCTGGTGATGCCGTGAGGGCCAAACTCCACCGCCATGCCGCGCATGAGACCCGTCAGCCCCTGCTTGGCGGCGGGGTAGACACAATCGCCCGGCATGACGACCTGTCCGCTGATCGAGGTTACCGAGATCAGTCGCCCATGATTATTTCGTTTCATTAGGCGCGCGGCATCGCGGGAGAGCATGATGGAGGCGGCGAGATCGGTGTTGAGCAAGGCGAGGATCGCCTCGTCGTCGAAATCGGCCAGCGAGCGTCTGTCGCGGGCACCAACGTTGTTGATCAATATGTCGAGCCGGCCGTGGCTTTTCTCGATGTCATTCATTGCCGCGCCCTGCGCGTCGCGGTCGGCAATGTCGAAGGCGGCGGCTTCCGCCGAGCCACCTTTCGCCTGGATGGCCTCGACGGCCGTGTTCAGCGTCGCCGCGGTCCGTCCGTTGATGATGACGTGAGCGCCGGCATCGGCGAGTGCCTTTGCCATCTCGAATCCGAGGCCACGTCCGCCTCCGGTAACGAGGGCAATCCGCCCCGCGAGGGAGAATCTGTGAAATATGCTCATGGCTCTCCCTTATCTTGAGACCGCTTCAATCTGCCGTAAAATATTGGACTCAGTCAAGTAATTTTTGCGACAGCAATCGCTGAAATCGGGCCAAAAAGTTGCGCGCAAGCCGGTCGGTTTGACAGATAATATCGAAACTGCGCCCTATCGCGCCGACGTCACCGTGTTGCGCATTTTTGCCGCTGCTGGATGCAGCAAGCGGCCAGATCCTATGTTATTCCTTGATTAATTAGGCACTTTGACCAGCATCGGAATGCGACCATGACTTCAGCGTTCATATCCCATCTGCGCAACGAACTTCTCGGCCTGAAAGAAGCCGGCCTCTACAAGGCCGAGCGCGTCATCACCTCCAAGCAGGCCGGCGAGATCGCCGTGCTTGGCGGCGCGCGCGTCCTCAATTTCTGTGCCAACAACTATCTCGGCCTCGCCGACAACGAGGAGCTCGCTGAGGCCGCGAAGAAGGCGCTCGATCGCTATGGCTACGGTATGGCCTCGGTTCGCTTCATCTGCGGCACCCAGGAGGAGCACAAGCAGCTCGAGGCGCGGATCTCGGCCTTCCTCGGCATGGAAGCGACGATCCTTTATTCGTCCTGCTTCGATGCCAATGGCGGGTTGTTCGAGACGCTGCTGTCGGAAGAAGATGCCATCATCTCGGATGCCCTCAATCACGCCTCGATCATCGATGGGGTGCGGCTCTCCAAGGCGAAGCGCTTCCGCTACGCCAACAACGACATGGCGGCTTTGGAAGAAGAGCTGAAGAAGGCCGAGGGCAGCCGCTTCAAGCTGATCGCGACAGACGGCGTCTTCTCCATGGACGGCATCATCGCCAATCTCGGCGGCGTCTGCGATCTGGCGGAGAAATATGGCGCGATGGTCATGGTCGATGACAGCCATGCGGTTGGCTTCGTCGGCAAGTATGGCCGGGGATCGGCTGAGCATTGCGGTGTCGAAGGCCGGGTGGACATCATCACCGGCACGCTCGGCAAGGCGCTCGGCGGCGCGTCCGGCGGCTACACCTCTGCCAGAGGCGAGGTCGTCGAATGGCTACGGCAGCGTTCGCGCCCTTATCTCTTCTCGAACACATTGGCGCCCGTCATCGCGGCTGCCTCGTTGAAGGTCTTCGATCTGATCGACAACGGCGGCGAGCTGCGGGCGCGGCTTCAGGGCAATGCAGAGCTCTTCCGCAGCGAAATGACGAAACTGGGTTTCACGCTTGCCGGCGCCGATCACCCGATCATTCCCGTGATGCTCGGTGACGCGAAGCTTGCGCAGGACATGGCGGCACTGATGCTGAAGAAGGGCGTCTACGTCATCGGCTTTTCCTTCCCCGTCGTGCCGAAGGGCCAGGCGCGTATACGAACGCAGATGTCGGCCGCCCATTCGAAGGCCGATGTCGAAAGGGCGATCGCAGCCTTCGCGGAAGCCGGAAAAGAACTCGGAATCATTTGAATTGGTTGGAGAGAACCGATCATGTCGAACATGATGAAAGCGTTGGTCAAAGCCAAGCCGGAAGTCGGGCTGTGGATGGAGCATGTCCCGGTTCCGGAGGTCGGGCCGAACGATGTCCTGATCCGAGTCAGGAAGTCGGCGATCTGCGGGACCGATGTGCATATCTGGAACTGGGATCAATGGGCGCAGAAGACCATTCCGGTGCCGATGGTCGTTGGTCATGAATTCTGCGGCGAGATCGCCGAAATTGGTTCGGCCGTCACGAAATATCACGTCGGCGAGCGCGTCTCGGGCGAAGGCCACATCGTCTGCGGCAAATGTCGCAATTGCCGGGCGGGTAGGGGCCATCTTTGCCGCAACACGCTCGGAGTCGGCGTCAATCGTCCCGGCTCCTTCGGCGAATTCGTCTGCATTCCCGAATCCAACGTCGTACCGATCCCCGACGACATTCCGGATGAAATCGCCGCGATCTTCGATCCGTTCGGCAATGCGGTCCACACCGCGCTCTCCTTCGATCTCGTCGGCGAGGACGTGCTTGTGACTGGCGCGGGACCGATCGGCATCATGGGGGCGATGGTCGCCAAGCGCTCCGGCGCGCGCAAGGTCGTCATCACCGACATCAATCCGACCCGGCTGGCGCTTGCCCGCAAGGTCGGTATCGATCATGTCGTCGATGCTTCCAAGGAGAACCTTGCCGATGTGATGAAATCCGTCGGCATGACCGAAGGCTTCGACGTCGGCCTGGAAATGTCGGGTGCCGCGCCCGCCTTCCGCGACATGATCGACAAGATGAATAATGGCGGCAAGATCGCCATTCTCGGTATTGCGCCGGCCGGCTTCGAGATCGACTGGAACAAGGTCATCTTCAAGATGCTGAACCTGAAGGGCATCTACGGCCGCGAGATGTTCGAGACCTGGTACAAGATGATCGCCTTCGTTCAGGGCGGTCTCGATGTATCGCCCGTCATCACCCACCGTATCGGCATCGATGATTTTCGCGATGGCTTCGAAGCCATGCGTTCGGGCAACTCCGGCAAGGTGGTTATGGACTGGAATTGATGCTATTCGGACACACTTCCGGCCTCGGCAATACCTGCCGATGCTGGAAATGTGAGGCTTTGTTTAGAATGCTCTTGTCATCGCGCGGGGACTTCCTAAATACGGGAAACAATTAATTGCGGCGTGCGAAGCCTGTGGATAAGGCTTTTTCACGTATTTAACGGGCTTTTTTGCTGGAAAAGCTTGACGAGAACTAAAATTCTGGGAATCACCGTTTGACTTCGGAAAGAACGGTAAACTGGATCGAGCGGATCACCTAATATCATGGCCGGAAATCCAAACGCAATCCAGCTTTGCACTCCGGTGGCGGTGATCGTGGTTAATCGGGCATTAAAGGTCATTCCGTTAGGTGTTCGTCGGTGAGTCGCGGCTGGTGCAGGGCGCGCCAGCCAGAGTGATTGTTTCACCGCGTGTAAGTTTGCAGCGTCAGGGAAAGCGACGATATAGAGATGGCAACAAAGGTCAAAGAGAACGAAGAAGCTGAAGTCGAACGCGACGGCACCTCCGACGGCCCACTTCTCGATCTTTCCGATGACGCGGTCAAGAAGATGATCAAGGCCGCGAAGAAGCGCGGCTACGTGACGATGGACGAGCTCAACGCCGTTCTTCCGTCCGAGGAAGTGACGTCTGAACAGATCGAAGACACGATGGCCATGCTTTCGGACATGGGCATCAACGTCATCGAGGACGAAGATGTCGAAGAGGCCGGCGCCGCAGCGAGCGACGACGACGATGCCGGTGGCGACGATGAAAGTGAAGGCGGCGAGCTGGCCCCCTCCACTGGTTCCGCGCTTGCGACCGCCAAGAAGAAAGAGCCGACCGACCGCACGGACGACCCGGTGCGCATGTATCTGCGCGAAATGGGTTCCGTCGAGCTTCTGTCGCGCGAAGGCGAAATCGCGATTGCCAAGCGCATCGAGGCTGGCCGCGAAACCATGATCGGCGGCCTCTGTGAGAGCCCGTTGACGTTCCAGGCGCTGATTATCTGGCGCGACGAACTCAACGAAGGCACCACGCTGCTGCGCGAGATCATCGACCTCGAAACCACCTATTCCGGTCCTGAGGCCAAGGCCGCACCGCAGTTCCAGAGCCCCGAGAAGATCGAGGCTGACCGCAAGGCTGCCGAAGAGAAGGAAAAGGCACGCCGCGGTCGCGCTCCTTCCGGTGACGACGACATCACCAATGTCGGCGGCGAAGGCCTGCCGATCGAGGAAGAGGAAGAGGACGAAGACGAATCCAACCTCTCTCTCGCCGCGATGGAAGCCGAGCTTCGTCCGCAGGTGATGACGACGCTCGACATTATCGCCGAAACCTACAAGAAGCTGCGCAAGCTGCAGGACCAGCAGGTCGAACAGCGCTTGTCGGCTTCCGGCACGCTGTCTTCCGCCCAGGAGCGCCGCTACAAGGAACTCAAGGATGAGCTGGTCAAGTCGGTCAAGTCTCTGTCGCTGAACCAGAACCGCATCGACGCTCTCGTCGAGCAGCTCTATGACATCAACAAGCGCCTCGTGCAGAACGAAGGCCGCCTGCTGCGTCTTGCTGAATCCTATGGCGTCAAGCGCGATAGCTTCCTGGAACAGTATCAGGGCGCCGAGCTCGATCCGAACTGGATGAAGTCGATCGGTAATCTGGCCGCCCGCGGCTGGAAGGAATTCGCCAAGAGCGAAAACACCACGATCCGCGACATCCGCCAGGAAATCCAGAACCTTGCGACCGAAACCGGTATTTCGATCTCGGAATTCCGCCGCATCGTTCACATGGTGCAGAAGGGCGAGCGCGAAGCGCGTATCGCCAAGAAGGAAATGGTCGAAGCCAACCTGCGCCTCGTCATCTCCATCGCCAAGAAGTACACGAACCGCGGCCTGCAGTTCCTCGACCTCATTCAGGAAGGCAATATCGGCCTGATGAAGGCGGTCGATAAGTTCGAATATCGCCGCGGCTACAAGTTCTCGACCTACGCCACATGGTGGATTCGTCAGGCGATCACCCGCTCGATCGCCGACCAGGCACGCACCATCCGCATTCCGGTGCATATGATCGAAACGATCAATAAGATCGTTCGTACCTCGCGCCAGATGCTGCACGAAATCGGCCGCGAGCCGACGCCGGAAGAATTGGCCGAAAAGCTCGCCATGCCGCTCGAAAAAGTGCGCAAAGTGCTGAAGATCGCCAAGGAGCCGATCTCGCTCGAAACCCCGGTGGGTGACGAAGAAGATTCGCATCTCGGCGATTTCATCGAGGACAAGAACGCGCTTCTGCCGATCGACGCCGCCATCCAGGCGAACCTGCGCGAAACGACGACCCGTGTTCTGGCATCGCTGACGCCGCGCGAAGAACGCGTACTGCGCATGCGCTTCGGCATCGGCATGAACACCGACCATACGCTCGAAGAAGTCGGTCAGCAGTTCTCGGTGACGCGCGAACGTATCCGTCAGATCGAGGCAAAGGCGCTGCGCAAGCTCAAGCATCCGAGCCGTAGCCGTAAGCTCAGAAGCTTCCTCGACAGCTGAGGCCTGGCGCAAGCCGAAATCGGCAGTTTACAAAATATGGCCCGGTTCGCGAAAGCGAGCCGGGCTTTTCATTGACGATAGGGGCATCGAGGGGTGAGCATGGCGAGCAAGCCGCAATTCATGGAAACATCCATTCCGGTCCGTCTGCGCGATGCGTTGGCTGGATACGAATGGCGGCAGGATGCACTCGGCCGCTCCTCGGCCCATGTCTTCCGGCTTGAAGCCGATGGACGCGCGCCTGTTTATCTCAAGACCGAGCCGGTTGATCCCTTGGGCGAGCTGGCGGGTGAGGTTGCAAGGCTGCAATGGCTGACCTCTCGGGGCCTTGCCTGCCCGGAAGTTATCGCCCACGAGCAGGAGGACGAGCGTGAATGGCTTTTGATGAGTGCTCTTCCCGGCAGAGATCTCGTCAGCGCGGCGCGGTTACAGCCGATCGAACGCGTGCGACTTCTCGCGGATGCTTTGCGGCGATTGCACGCTGTCGACATCGCTGCATGTCCCTTCGATCACCGGCTGGAGAACAGAATTGGCGCTGCAAGGGCGCGCTTGCTTGCCGGACGCGTCGACGAGAACGATTTCGATGAGGCCCGGTTGGGAAGGTCGACAGAGGATCTTTTCCGTGAGCTTGAGGCCAAGCGACCGTCAACGGAGGATTTCGTCGTCACCCATGGTGATGCATGCCTTCCGAATTTTGTAGTCGATGGCGATAGATTCAGCGGCTATATCGATTGCGGCCGTCTCGGCATTGCCGATCGTCATCAGGATATTGCGCTTGCCTGCGGCAGCATCGAATACAATTTCGGGGAGGAATTGGTTGCCGAGTTTTTGAAGGTCTATGGCGATTTTGAACCGAAAGCCGAAAAGATGGCATACTATCAGCTGCTGGATGAGTTCTTCTAGCGGTGGATGCGGTCGTCTTTGCACCGGGTGATCACGCAGGTTTGTTTTTGCGCCATTGCGGATCGCGCGGAGGCCTGACAAGTTCGATTTCGACCGAGGCCTCTTTCCCGGCGCGTGGTCGGGTACCATATGTCAGCGACCGGAAAGTCTTCGGATCTGTTTGCCGATAAGGATCGAATGAATCGATGCGTTGTTTTCGCCTGATTGCTTTCTCTTCCCGAGCCATCCGCTGAACGATGGAAAAGGTGGCGGAAAAACGGGATAGGGAGATAAGGCCGGGCTTTGTCCTGTCGATCCTTCTGCACGTCCTGTTTGTCGCGGTGTTTCTGCTGCCGCTGCTGCCGGCGCCGCCCGAGGCGAAGCCCGAGCAGAGCGTCAATGTCGAGCTCGTGCCGCAGCAGGATGAAAAGAAAGAGCTGGCAACGAAGGAGAATGAAAAGCCCGACCAGCCTCCGAAGCCGACGCCAAGACCAGACGAGAAGCCGGCGCAACAAACGGCAGAAGCTCAACAGGAGCCTCAGCAGCCCGAGGGAAAGAAAGCGGACGAACAGCCCCCAAAGCAATCCGATCCCAACGGCAAGAAGCAGGCAGAGAAGCCTGCATCCAAACCTGACGAGGCCAAGGCGGATAAGCCGGTAGAGCAGGCGAAGTCTGAGCCCAAACCCGATGATCCCGCCACTGACAAGCCCGTCGAGAAGGCGGAGCAACGGCCCTCTGCGACCGAGACTCCGCTTCCAGACATGAAGGGTGATCAGAAGGACGCAAACACCACGCAGCAGGCAGACGCTTCGGAACAGTCGAAGGACGATACCCCTCCAACGCCTCCGAACGATGCTGCGGCTGAACAACAGGCGGCTGCGCAAGCCGAGGCCCAAGCACAGGCGGCACAACAGGCGCAGGAAGCCCAACAACAAGCTGACGCCAAGGATCAGCAGACAAATGTGGCTCAACCGCCGGCAAGCGACTCGGCCGCCAAAGCCTCGTCGACCGCACCAGACGTGCTGGCGACCAACGAGCCTTCGGATTCGCAGGTGCAGCAGCCGCAGGCCCCAGCGGTAGATCAGAATGATCCGCAGGCACAAGCTGCCGCACAGGCACCATCATCCGATCCGCAGCAGCAGTCTCCGGCCGGGCAGGCCAAGGATGAGGCGAAAGACCCGCCTCAGATTGTCGTTCCGGCAGTGAGGCCATCTCCAGCACAGCAGAGTGCTCAAAGCCAATCTGCCGCTTCCAGTAGTCAAAGCGATCCGACGAGCGGCACTGCGTTGGTCACTGAGCCACAACCGCCAAAATCGCTTGTACCGAAGAGAGCTATTCAGGCGAAGAAGCTCCATTCGGGCGAGGAAATAGCGCGTCTATCTAAAAGCGACTACGATGCTTGGAAGAAGCTGTCACGACGTGATCGGGTGCGTTATCTTTGCAATTCCGAGGAGCTTTTGCAATTTCGTCATGATCTGCAAGCCTTTGGTCTCGCGAATTCAGCTCTTTCGCCGGCGATGCTGTCTGAAATCAGCTTATTTGGGGACGGGGCCGCGGTTCAAACGCCCAATGGCTGGCTGCGAGTGGCGTTTACATGTGAAGTGGATAGCGATGCTCTTAAAGTGGTTGCTTTTTCCTATACGCTCAGAGGGAAGATTTCTTCTAGCCAGATGAATAAATCCCTTTTTCTCGGAAACTGACGTTGCGTAGTCGCCTCAAACGTCCGGTTGAAACAATAGTTTATTCCCAACCCAATCGAAATTTAGCCCATTTCATCATACAATTGCCTGTATCTCACTGATTCAGTGTCCTCCCATCGCACTTTTCTCAAGATTCCGATGTCCTCGATTACAGCCGATTCCAGTTCCGCGGCCGTGGGCCGTTCCGCCCTGCGTGGTGTCCTTGTGGCATTCGCGTCCTACGCCGTCTTCGCTTTCAGCGACGCCTCGATCAAAATCCTTCATGGAGTGATCCCCTCCTATCAGGTCGCCTTCATCGGCGCGTTGTTTGGCTTTGCCGCCGTTCCGTTTCTGAAGAAGCGGGAGGATGGCTGGCTCGATATGGTGAGGACAACGAACCGTCCCTTGTGGCTGCTGCGCTTCGTCTGCGGCGCGACCGGCGCCATCTGCTCCGTCATTGCCTTCACGATGCTGCCGATGGCGGAAGCCTTTGCGCTGCTCTTCCTGCTGCCGTCCTTCGTGACCATTCTTTCCGTGATCTTTCTCAAGGAAGATGTGCGCTGGCAGCGCTGGACGGCCGTCATTCTCGGTTTCGTCGGGGTGCTGATCGTTCTGAGGCCCGGCTTTCGCGAGCTTTCGGTCGGGCACCTCTGCGCGGCGATCGGCGGTCTTGCGGCGGCAATCTCCATCGTCATCAACCGCGCGCTTGGTTCGAAGGAGAAGCGCATTTCGCTCTATGGCGCAGGCCTCTTCGGAACGCTCATCGTCAGTGGCTTCCTCATGATCTCCGAAGTCACCATGCCGACGCCGACGCAGTGGATTTTTCTGGCGAGCTACGGCCTGCTCGGTGCATTCGGCAACGTCCTGCTGCTGACGGCCGCGCAGATGGCGCCGGCCAATCTTGTCGCGCCGCCGCAATATAGCCAGATGCTGTGGGCGATCGCCTTCGGTTATCTGTTGTTCAATGACAGTATCGACACGCCTATGGCCCTCGGTATCGTCCTCATCATCTTTTCCGGTCTGCTGACGCTGGCGCGGGAGCGCAAGCGCGGCACGCCGCTGCCGACCGCAGTTGCCGGCAATACGCAAGCGGCATTGGCGACGGCGGAGGATGAAAAGGTGGGCGGAGGCGCTTAAAGCGTTGCTTCCGGATTGCGGGCGAGCAACATTGCCGCATTGGAGGCGATACCATCGCTGGCGCGACGATACTGGCGGTATGGAAGGCGATATTGATGAAGTCAGGCCAATTCCGAATATACCGCTCTCGCCTTGCCGGCATCGAGGCAGTCCGGGCCGAGACCGGCCACAGCTTTCCCAAGCATACGCATGATCAGTTCGGCATTGGGGTTATCGAGGCTGGCGCGCAGGTTTCACTGAGCGGGCGAGGGATAGTGCAGGCCGAGGCCGGGGACGTCATCAGTGTCAACCCGAACGAGGTGCATGACGGCATGCCCGTCGGCGAGAGCCGCGCCTGGTCCATGCTCTATTTCGATCCCCGGCTGATCGGTGACTTGTTGCGCGATGTTAGTGAGGGCAGGTTCGGTGCGATGGAATTTCCGGCACCTGTCATCCGCGAGGGTGGGATGGGCGGGCATTTCAAAACTCTGTTCTCGCTTCTGATCGAAGACGCGACCGAGGGTTCCCTCCTGCGAGATGGGTTGCTGCTGTCGCTTCTCGCTGCCGTAATGCGTGAAGGAACCGGCGGTTTGCGTGCGGATGCGGTGCCCGCTGATGTAAACAGGGCGCGTGAGCTGATCGATGACGATCCCGCTGCTCCCTTGACCCTCGCCGAACTGGCAGAATTGTGTGGCTTGAGCCACTTCCGTTTCCTGCGTGCTTTCACCAAGGCGACGGGACTGACGCCGCATGCCTATCTCATGCAGCGTCGCATTCACGAAGCGCGGCGGCTGATTGCGGGGGGCACGTCCCTCGCGGAAGTGGCCTTTGCCAGCGGCTTTTCCGATCAGAGCCATATGACGCGCCTCTTCGTCCGCAATTTCGGCGTTTCGCCAGGCGCCTATGCCGCGGCCATCCGCTGAGTTTCTGCAATTTTATTCAAGACCGGGGGATAATGACGGGGTTTTCTGCGGCACCAAGCAAATGCCTATAAGGAGATGCCATGTTTTTCCGCCATTCGAACGAGATGTGGGGCGAGTTTCCAGAGCTGGTTCCCGGCGTGTTGTTCGCCGAAGGGATCACCTCGACTGTCGATGTCGACGATCGAATTGCCAAGTATCATGCGATTGCCGCAGATCGGCTGATGCAAGGCCCTGAGGGCGAGATGGCAGAAATCCAGGCCTGGCGACGGAGTTTCTCCAAGATGGGATTGAAGCCGACACAATATCGTTGCGCATCCGAAGCTCTGCTTCGCCGATTTCGCCAGGAAGGGGCGTTGCCGCGGCTGCATCCGCTTGTCGACGTCTGCAATGCCATTTCGATCGCTTTCGGCATTCCCATTGCCGTTTTCGATCTCGCGAAAATATCTGACGATCTCGAAGTGCGGCATGCGAGCGGCAGTGAATCCTATTTGACCTTTTCCGGCGAGATGGAGCATCCGGAGGCGGGGGAGGTGATCTTCGCCGATGGAGCAGGGCAGGCGCATGCCCGACGCTGGACCAATCGCCAGAGTGGTTTATCCGCGGTGCGCCATGATACACGTTCGGTGCTGGTCGTCGCTGAGGCGCTGCACGAATCGGCAGACTGTGATGTTCCAAAGCTGGTTGACGCGATCGCAGTGGAGTTGGTCGCCATCTGGTCGATCGAGGCCAAGCGGGGCCTCCTCAGCCCGTCCTCACCGCGATTTGATCTATCGTCCGCGATGAATTTGCAACTGCAGCAAAAACGAGATTGACAGAGAGCGCGTTCAGGCAGAGCAGGGGGCTGTAGAATTTTCGACTGTTGAGAAGCGTGTCTGCGAGCGTCCGTGCCGGCAGACGAAGAAGGCTCATGGATACCCTGCAGAATCTTGACCGGCCAAGCGTGCTCGGTCACCCCGGCTATCGTTCATTCGCCGCATCGCGCGTCTTTTCCTCGATAGGCTTTCAGTCGGTGACTGTCGCCATGGGCTGGATGATCTACGATCAGACCCATAGCGCCTTTTTCCTCGGCCTCGTCGGCTTCTGCCAGTTTCTGCCGATGGTCATCCTGACCTTCGTCGTCGGGCATGTTGCCGATCGGTTCGACCGGCGCCGTATCGGCCTTGCCTGCCAACTGATCGAGGCGCTGACCGCGCTCGTCCTTGCCATGGCCGTCTGGTTTCATTGGATAGGACCTGCCGGCATTCTGGCTGCCGTTGCCGTCATGGGTGCGGCCACGGCCTTCGAGCGTCCGACCATGGCGGCGCTTTTGCCCAATATCGTGCCGACGTCGCTGCTGCAGGTCGCCATCGCCACGTCGACCTCGATGATGCAAACGGCTTTCATCATCGGGCCGTCGCTCGGCGGCCTGCTTTATGGCGCCAGCCCTGTCGCTCCATTTGCCGTTTCCGCCGTGCTTTATGTCATCGCGAGCATCAATGTCATTTCGATCCGGGTCGAACGGGAGCAGCCGTCGTCACGCGAGCCGGTGACGCTGAGGTCCGTCTTTGCCGGCGTTTCTTTTATCAAGAGCCGTCCGGTCATGCTCGGCACGATCTCGCTCGATCTCTTTGCCGTGCTGCTGGGTGGTGCGACGGCGCTGCTGCCGATGTTTGCGCGCGATATCCTGCATGCCGGTCCCTGGGGGCTTGGCCTGTTGCGCGCTGCGCCGGCGATCGGCGCGCTGGTCATGTCGATCTGGCTGGCACGCCGGCCGCTACAGAGCGATGTCGGCAAGAAGATGCTGTTTGCGGTGCTCATTTTCGGAGTGGCCACCATCGTCTTTTCGCTGTCGAGCAACATCATCCTTTCGGTCGCCGCGCTCTTCGTCGTCGGCGCTTCGGATACCGTCAGCGTCGTCGTGCGCAGTTCGCTCGTGCAGCTCTTGACGCCGGATGCCATGCGTGGCCGCGTCAATGCCGTGAATTCGCTGTTCATCGGCACGTCCAATCAGCTTGGCGAATTCGAATCGGGCATGCTTGCCAGTGCACTTGGACCTGTGTTGACTGGCATTGTCGGCGGCGTCGGGACCATTGTCGTAGTGCTGCTCTGGATGCGTCTCTTTCCGGACCTGACCAGGGTGAAGACGCTCAGAGGCTAGCGACGTCCATCATTGGATCGCTCTTCCGCAAGGTTGCTTATCCCGACATCCCGCAACAGATGTTGGTTTGCCTGATATAGCGTGTCGCGCTTCTGGCCACCTTCCATATGCGATCGTCGTTCTGTTCCTCCTTGTCGGATCAGGAGCCGCAAGATCCAGTGTTTCCAGCTTCTAGCATGAAGAATGCTCATCTATTTTTGACCTCGAAGTGTTCAGTCACTAGACAGATGCGCTTGGAATATGGTGGTGTATAATGAATCCTTGCGCTGTAAAGCATGAGGGATTTTCATGGGAAAGAGGCCGCTACCACCGCTCTCGGTGCTTCAGACATTCTGCGCCATTGCCGAGACTGGCGGCTTCGGCCGTGCTGCGGAACGGATAGGGCAGACACAGACGGCGGTCAGCCATCAGCTTGCGCAGCTGGAAGGATGGATCGGCGGGCGCTTGTTCGACCGCGGCCGAAATGGGGCGCGGCTGACACCCCTCGGTGCACGCCTGCATCCTGCAATTTCAGGCGTGATCACCGAGCTGGAGGCGGCGCTCTACCAGGCGCGCGCGAGTATTTCGGTCCGCGACGTCGCGATCTCCGTCTCGCCTGAGTTTTCCAGCCAGTGGCTGGCCGCGCGGCTGCCGGATTTCTGTCAGCGTTATCCGGAGGCCGAAGTGAAGCTCGCCGTCGGCTATCAGCGTCCGGATTTTCAGCCTGGTGGCGCCGATCTTGCAATCTGGCTCGGCCGCGCCGATGCGGGACTAGCCTGCGAAGAGCTGCTGACGGATGAGGAGATCGTCGTCAGTTCGCCCGACCTCTCCGCGCGATTGCCGCCGCGCCAAGCCATAAGGGCTGCTCCGCTCCTGCGCTATGCCGGCATGCGGCATACGATCCTTGACTGGCAGCGCTGGTACGAGCAGATCATCAGCGGGCTGGATGGCGAAGCAAATCCGAATTTCGATATGGCCAGAGCGGTCGAGGAGGCGCCTTTGTTCAGTTCCTTCGCCGAGATGCTGGAGGCTTGCCGGCAGGGACGAGGCTTTGCTCTCGTGCGAAGCTCGCTGGTGGCCGGCGACCTCGCCGAGAAAAAGCTGGTCAGGTGCTTTGTGGAGGTGCAGCCGGCGGCCGTCAGCTACAATCTGGTCTATCCGCCGAACGCCTTGCTGAACCCGGCAGCGGCTCTGTTCCGAAGCTGGCTGCTCTCACAAATCCGGTCGGCAAGCTAGCGGATGATGATCCGTCAATCGCGCAGCCGAATGAGGCCGGCTTCGGTGGGAACAAAGCCGAGCTTTCGATAAAAGCCGGTAAGACGCGGCTCGAAATCGACATGCAGCCATTCCGCGCCGCGCTCGCGAGCAAGGGCCTTCGCTCGTTCGACCAGAGCGCTTGCTATACCTCCACGCCGAAATTCCGGATCGACGCAGGTGTCGAGGATGAAGGCATGAACGCCGCCGTCCCATGCGACATTGACGAAGCCCACCAATCTTGCGCCGGCGAATGCACCCACATGCGCGAGGTTTCGGGAGAGAATGGGCTGGAAATCCCGCGGGGAGGAGCTGTCCCATGCGGTTGCCCACAGGGCGTTGAGCGCCTCATTTTCGAGCTTGGGATCATTCTGGTATTCTATCCTCATTGGCAATCCTTCGTAGGATCGTTCAGCGAATTCGCGGCCGCTTCCGATCAACCGGCAGGCGTGCGGAAAATATCTGCCGCCAATGTCGGATCTGATTGCCGTCAACCGTCTTCCAAAGGTGAACATAGAACAGAGGAGGCAGAAATGTCCTATGTCGATGGCTTCATCCTTGCCGTGCCGAAAGACAAGATTGAAGCATACAAGGCGCAGGCGCGCAGGGCCGGCGATGTCTGGCGGGAGCATGGCGCGCTCAGCTATGTCGAGGCCATAGGCGACGATGTGCCGTATGGCGAACTTACTTCTTTCCCGCGTGCCGTGCAGGCGAAGGAAGACGAGGTCGTGGTGTTCTCATGGATCACCTACGAATCGCGAGAGAGCCGCGACGCAGTATTGGCGAAGGTCATGGCCGACCCGCGTTTGAAGGATGACATGCAAAACATGCCCTTTGACGGCAAACGCCTGATCTATGGCGGTTTCAACATCATCATCTCGCTATAGCCTCATGACAGTGGCCGGACTTGACATTCCGGCCGCTGCGCCCGACCTGATGCGGATCGCTACCGCCATATTCGGGGAATGCCATGCCGCAAACCGTTGTCACGCTCTCCACCCACGGGCAGGGGCTCTATGAATTTACCGATAAGGTGGCGGAATTCGTCCGCACCGCTACGTCCGGTGGCGAAGGGCTTCTGACCGTCTTCGTCCGCCACACTTCCTGTTCCCTCCTGATTCAGGAAAATGCCGATCCTGACGTGAAGACGGACCTCAAGGCCTTCTTCAGCCGGCTCGTGCCGTCATCGTCCGATCCCTCGATGCGCTGGATCGTGCACACGATGGAGGGGCCGGACGATATGCCGGCGCATATCAAGGCCGCGCTGATGCAGGTCTCGATCGGCATTCCGGTGATGCACGGCCGGCTGGCGCTCGGCACCTGGCAGGGCATCTATCTTTTCGAGCATCGTGACCGGCCGCATCGGCGCGAAATCGTGCTGCATCTTTCCGTGTGAATTTTACCCGGCGCTACGTCAATTGGTTGTTAACCGTCATGAATACAATCTGAACGGACAGTTCGCGTTCGGTTCAGCTTGGCTGACCTAACGTGGCCTCAATCCCAAAGGTATTGGCCCACACGGGATTGCAACGATCCGCAGCAAGGATTTGAAGGAGAAGCACCATGACCAATCTTTTCGCCAAGGCAGGTATTGCAGCTATCATCGCGCTCGGCGCCATTTCCGCAACGGCCGTCACGGCCTCCGCCAACGATTTCCATCCCGGTGTTCAGCAGGCTCGCTATGACCATCCGCGCGGTCGCATGTGCTCGCCGCGCCTCGCCGTCGAGAAAGCACGCGACATGGGTCTGCGCCGCGCCCGCATCGACAATGTCACGCCGCGCCGCGTCGTCGTCGAAGGCTTCGGCCGCCGTGGCCCGGATCGTGTTGTGTTCGCCAATGCACCGGGTTGCCCGCTGATCCGCCGCTGATCGCAGCGCTCCCCCCAAGTTTTCCACATCTATTCGATGGATTCGAAGCCGCCTCCGAAAGGGAGGCGGCTTTATTTTTTATGTTGTGCTATTATCGGGCATCTGGTTTCCCTTTAGCGTTCAATGTAGCTGAATAGTGGATGAATGGCCGATTCTGGGCTCATTCAGCATAGTGCCGTTACCTCTCGGGCACTCGCTCAGTAAATATTGCAGACATGAGAGAGAAGCCTTCTGCTTCATGGAGAACATAATGAAACAAATGTTGGCAAAGTTGGGGGTCGCCGCCTGCGTCGCAGTGACTGCGTTGTCGGGCACGGCGGATTTTGCCTCCGCACAGGGTGTGGACATCTATGTCAACCCGGGCCGTCATCGCCCGCCACCGCCGGATTATGATCGCCCGCCGCCGCGTTTTGATCGCCGTGGCTGCGATCCTCGGCAGGCCGTGGACGTTGCTCGCAGCTATGGCCTGCGCCGCGCCCGCGTCGTGGACGTAACGCCGCGCCGCGTCGTCGTTGACGGTTTTGGCCGCCGCGGTCCGGATACGATGATGTTTGCCAATGTTCGCGGTTGCCCGCTCCTGGGCCGCTGATAAGCAAAGCGGGCGCCCAAGGCGCCCGCTTTTCATTTTCTGACCTTTTCGCCTTTTGGCGGGGGCCGCGGAACCGCCCTTTACTCGATCCGACCGGATTTGAGCGAAGGGCGGTTTTGTTTTGGTTACTGCTGGATCGCGTAGGTGATGCTCACCGATGCGTTGTATTCGTTTTCGCCGGTTGCGACGGGAACGGCCTTGTCCATCGGGGCGGATGCGGCCATGGCACGCATATAAGGCTGCGGCGGCGCTGCAATGCCACCCTCGTGGATGGCGACGACGCGACCAAGCTTGACACCGGCGGCATCGGTCAGGGTTTTCGCCTTGGCGGCGGCATCGGCGACCGCCTTTTTGCGCGCTTCTTCGAGTACGGCATCCGGCTTGTCGTTGACGAACCGGATATCGCCGCCCTGGTTGACACCGAGCTTGACCGCCTGGTCGAGCAGCCCGCCGAGCTTGGAGAGATCACGCACGCGAACGGTCAGGCCGTTGGTCACCTGATAACCGGTCAGAACCGGCGGCTGATTATGGCCATCCTTGTCGTTCGGATAGGTATATTGCGGCTGAATTGAAAAGCCCGAGGTCTGCAGATCGCGCTCGGCGATGCCGCTTTCCTTCAGCGTTGCCAGCACGGCGCCCATGGCTTTGTTGTTCTGGTCGAGCGCATCCTGGGCTGCCTTAGCCTGCTGAACGACTGCGAGCGTCACGACAGCCATATCCGGGGCGATCGATGCATGTCCTTCGCCGGTGACGGTAATGACCGCCTCGCGCGGCTTGGCATCTTCGGCAAAGGCTGCAGCCGCAGGCACGAAGAAAGTGGCGCTGACAAGAGCGGCAAGAGTAAAATCTCTGGTTTTCGTCAGAAGCATGGTTCGTTCCTTGGTTGATAATCCCTCAAGATCCGCTTTTGCGGATTGATTGTGAAGGTATTACGGCAGTCCCTTGTCGGAAAACAGAAATTGGGTTAGAGCCAAGTCGGCTTCGGGGAACCATTGCTCCGGAGTCGCAAGCGCTGAGTCTTTTCTTGCGCCGGGCCTGTAGCTCAATGGTTAGAGCCGGCGGCTCATAACCGCTTGGTTGGGGGTTCGAGTCCCTCCGGGCCCACCATTTATTTTTGCTTTCAATTGTTCATCTCTTGGTTTGCAGCCGGTTGAGCCAGCCGGGTCCCGGGACGACCTCGGCAACGGAGAGCATTTCTTGGAAACTTGCAAGCTTCGGACAAGAGAGGCGTGCAACCTTAAATATCATCCATCAAAAGATGGAATACTTTTGATATGCAGGTTTCCATGAACAGGCACAACATCCAGATTTCCTCGCAGACGGCTTCGATTTTAAGCGATGTCGGCATGATGAAAGACGAAAAGACGAAGGCCGCCACGACCGGCGCTGCAATCGGCAATAGCAACTCTCTCAATTCGTCGTCTTCGTCGCTGCAGTCTTCACTCGCGGCTTCAGCTTTGGACAAGGCTGCGAGCGGGATGGAATTCAGATATAGCGGCCCGAACCTCGCCGCCGTCACCGCTACAGATCAGTGGGCGAAGGAATGCGGATTGAGCGGTGGCTATGACCTCAATGAAATCCTGACAGATCAGGATAAGGCGGTAAGCGGCTTCGATCCAAATGACCTGACACCGAACGCCGCCGCCATGGCGTTGGCCGACGCTCGCTACTCGGGCAGGCTTAACGGAGACATCAGTTCAGAGTTCATATCCAGCTTGCAAAACTATTATGATCTCTCCGATGCGACTATCCAAGGGATGCAAGATCGCTTCAATAATCTAGTCAACAATACCTCCGAATAGTCCCTGTTCGCGTGAGGTCTCCTTCGTCCGCTCCTGTGCCGGCTGCGGTTGCCAGTAGAATGCCGGCTGTGGGGCTGAGGCCGGAACCGAACCTCTTCTCGGAGACTCGGCTCTTCTACGCTGCTTCAAACCCTGCATGATACACGACGGCACCTTTTGGGGCCGGTCCCTTGAACACGATCCGCTGAAAATATCCGGTCGGTACGTCGGCATAATGAAGGGTTTCGTCGCTGGTGAAGCCGAAACGGGTGTAGTAGCGGGGATCGCCGAGAACCACGCAGCCGTTGGCGCCGCGCGCTCTCAACTGGGCCAATCCGTTTTCAATCAAAGCCTTTCCGATACCCCTGTCTTGCCGGTCGGGGCGGACGGATACCGGCCCAAGGCCGAACCATTCTTCGGCTCCGGATTCGATAGTGACAGGCGAGAAGGCCACGTGGCCGACGATCTCATCGTTCTCAACGGCGACAAGGGAAAGGGTCAGTGCACCGGCCGTTCGCAGCGCATCGATGATTGCCGCCTCCGTGCCGGAGCTATGGGCCTCCCCCTCGAAGGCGGCGGAGGTGATTGCATGAATGGTGTCGATATCTTCGGGCTCTTCTGCGCGGATGCGAGTCAACGATATCACCATTCAAAAACCCGCCTTTTTCAGACCTTCGCGATATAGATCCCTGTGCCATTGCTCTTTGCTCGGGATGAGTGACAGCCATCTATCCACATCGAAATCGGGATTGGCCTCGCGGACGCGGCGGACGAGCCTGCGCGCTTCGTCCTGATGACCCAGCATCGCCAAACTTGCAGCCGCGAGCCTGTCAGCAAGGCTGGGATCGATCATCTGGCCGATATAGTCGAGCGCGGTTTGGAATTGGCTGAGAGCATAATTTGCCCCAGCGGCAGTCCAAAGGTAGGAATCCGGATTGATGGGATTGAGTTCCATCGCACGCTGGATTTTTTCCAGAGCGAGACCGGGGCGGGAGAAATGGACCAGCGTGTCCGCGTGGTCGGCGATGACATCAGCGTGATGTGGGCTAAGGGCTTCCGCCACCTCCAACGCTTCCACGCTTTCTTCGATGGCTCCCAGAAAGAGCTTGGCGATGCCAAGCTCGCGATAGCCGTCCGGCAAGTCGTTGCGAATTGAGACGGCACGTGCCGCAAAATCCTCTGCCGATTTCAGCAATTCGTCATCACCGCGTGCGGTTAGCAGCCATTCCTTGGAATAGGTACGAGCGACGGAGCTGAGTGCCGGTGCGAAATCGGTGCTCTCGCGCAGGGCGGCTTTCAGCTCCTTACGGGCGCGCCGCATGTTCGGCAGGGTCAAGCGATGGAGATATTGCTGTCCAACAAGATATTGATGGTAGGCGGCGGGGTTGTCCTCGAAATAGGCACGCTCCATCTCATGCCGCTCGACTTCCGCAGCGGCGGCGAGCACGATCTGCCGCGAGATTTCGCGCTTATTGCGCGCGAGATCCAGCGTGCCGAATTTAAAGCACTCGGCCCACAGGATCTCGCTGCCCGGCAGGGCGATGAGTTGTGTGAAGAGCGAAAGGTCGTCATCCGGCCCGCTCAATCGGGTTTCCAGGACGTAATTGATGTCATATCGCTCGAAAAGCGCGGCTTGATCGTCGGCTTGGCGGCCGATCTGGATAGCGGAGTAGGGGGCAATCACCCGCAAGCTGTGCAGGGCGCAAAAGCCTAGCGTGATGTCTTCGACGAGCGAGGAGGCGATCATGGTGGCAGCGCCATCGGGGCTGTCGTTGCCTGGCGGCAGCAAGGCGAGGCGAGGTATGCGCAAGATGGGCTGCGTTGCAGCATCCTGCTCGGATACGGCGGTCGAATGCGCGGGAGTAGCTGATGTCGGAGGGCGAGGCGATGCCGTCAAGGTTGCCGGCCATGGCGAGACGAGATCCCTGCGCCGCGCGAATATGCGCTTGAGCTGTTCGACGCCGCCTTCGGCGTCAAATGCCTTCAGCAATATACGATGTGTGGCCT
The DNA here is from genome assembly GCF_040215725.1 of Rhizobium sp. ZPR4. Lineage (NCBI taxonomy): Bacteria > Pseudomonadati > Pseudomonadota > Alphaproteobacteria > Hyphomicrobiales > Rhizobiaceae > Rhizobium > Rhizobium sp. ZPR4. The sequence continues at coordinate 2,021,094 of NZ_CP157967.1, read as the reverse complement.
CGTCCTGCGGCTCGGCTTCGAAAAGAAGGAGAGCGGCCTCCTTGATGAGCGCTATATCGTCGGAGGCGACCGGAGGCTTCACAGCGACATCCAGCGTTTCCTTCAGTATGGCGAGGTGCCGCCTTCTTTCGCTCTCCCGCCAATCGATGAACGCTCTGGTTTGACAGTTGGCTCTTTCCAGGAATTTTAGTTGCGAGCGCTCCATCAAGGAGGCGATGTGCTCGGCTGGATTCCTGGTCGTGCTTACGCGCGTCGGGGGAATATCGCTCGTGAGCGAACCATTTGCGATGTGGATGTCGGTATCGTTAAAGGTCAGAAGTTCAACGTTCAAGTCCGATTGCCGGCTCTTGATACGGGAAACGAGCTTGCGAAGGTTTGTCAGCGAATTGGCCAAGTCACCTTCACCCCAGAGAAATCGCGCCATGCTTGTTCTGCTGACGGATTTGCTGTCACTGGCGAGCAGATAGGCAATAATCAGAAGCGCCTTCTTCGGGAACGCTATTTGGTGTTCGTTGCTATCCAGAAGAGCAATTTCACCAAAAGTTCTGAGTAAAAATTTCATCGCGCCTTCTATATTGCTTTAGATATATAATGGCCGTCGTCTTTCGGCGTCTCGCCTGAATAAACGCCGAAACGACAATGGAATCGTTTATATATTCCTGATGCAACGCATGAATATTTGCAAATTAACTATTCTCTTGCCTCTATTTTGAAAGTTATTGTTGCACAAAAGCTTGGTTTTTCGGCTCCATTTCCCATGGCGCGCGGGAAGGCCGTTTCACATATGAGTTCGCGGGGAAACACTTCAGCTTGGTCGAGCGATATCTTCCTCGATGCGGCCGGCCGATCGGAAAAATTGATTGCCGCTGCAAGGCCCAGCGATTTGCTGATTTCTACATTCTCGCTGGCGGCGAGGACCGTTGAACCCGGTTGAACACCGGGTTTCCGTTATTCGCCGCCGAGCTGCCCGCCATCGAGATCGCGCGGCATATACTTTGGTATAATGGCGGTGCACCATCGCCTGATTGACCGCTCTCGGTGGTTGTGACAATACGGCCATGTCTTCGCAGCGCAATGCAAAGGCTAACGAAACCAACAGATCAAGAAACCAATGGACAGCTACCCTAGTCGCTGTCCGGTTGTGGCATCATGCTGCATCCGGACGGTCATCTCAACAACCTGGACCGCTGCCGGCATTCGCCGGGCGAGCGCCGGTCGGGCCTAGCCTGTCCGGCTCGCCCTTCGGATCTGCCGTCAGGCGGGCCGAGGAGGTGAGCCATGAACAACATCGTTCTTTTCCGCGCACGCAAGTTCGCAACCAAGTTTTCCGCCCCAAATGCTTTCGCCGTTTCGACCGGCAGCCGTCCGGTTGAACGCTCCGCATCGTCGCAGCGTCCGCGTCTGATCGCCGTCTGGCACACCAACTCCCAGACCGGGAAGCTGGAGTGCTTCTGGACGACCGAGAGCGAGCCTGTCCTCGACGAGGACGGCAGCCGTCGCGCGGCCTAAGCGTCCACCTCAAACAAACGCACCGGTGGTGTCGCAGATGCGGCGCCACACGGCCGCACCCTCCTTGATAACATCCTGTTCCCAAAGGGTTATGACATGGTTTTCCTTGCTAACGATCGACGCGAGCGTAGTGCCGTTGCTGCGTTGGCCGGTGCACGTATTCTGCCGAATGGCTATGATCTCGCCGCATTCGCCTTCATTGCAGCTGCCGCCTATCTGACACTTCACGGCGTCGCGGAGATGCGGGCGCCGCTCGCCGGTCTATCCACGGCACCGCTGTCGCTCGACCCGGCCTATCTGCCCGAATATGCGCTGCGCACAACCCTGCGCATGATGGCAGCCATCGTTGCCTCCCTTATCTTCACCTTCATCGTCGCGACGCTTGCCGCAAAGAGCCGCCGCGCCGAGAAGATCATCATTCCGGCTCTCGACATTCTGCAATCGGTGCCGGTGCTCGGCTTTCTGACCTTCACCGTCACCTTCTTCATGGGGCTTTTCCCCGGAAGCCAGCTTGGTGCGGAATGCGCTTCGATCTTTGCGATCTTCACCAGCCAGGCATGGAATATGGCCTTCTCCTTCTATCAGTCGCTACGGACGGTTCCGCGCGATCTTGATGAGGTCAGCCGCGGTTTCGGCCTGTCGAGCTGGCAGCGCTTCTGGCGGCTGGAGGCTCCCTTTGCGGCACCCGGTCTCGTTTGGAATACGATGATGTCGATGTCCGGCGGCTGGTTCTTCGTGGTTGCATCCGAGGCGATCACGGTGGGCAATACCACCGTGCAGCTCCCGGGGCTTGGCTCCTGGCTGGCAGTTGCCATCGACAAACAGGATTTCGCCGCTGTAAGCTGGGCAGTGCTCGCCATGGCGGTCGTCATCCTCCTGTACGATCAGCTGCTTTTCCGCCCGATCGTCGCCTGGGCAGACAAGTTTCGCTTCGAGCAGACGGCCGGACAGCAGAAGCCGCGCTCCTGGGTCTATTCGCTGATCCGTCGTACGCGCCTCCTGAAGTACGTGACCACACCTTTGGCTGCCGTATGGGATCGACTGATGCTCGTGCGGCTGTTGCCAATGTCGCGTGCAGCCGCAAAGGAGCGAGGCGGGCGGCGTGCCGTCAGCTGGGCTATCGACATTGCCTGGTATGCGCTGATCGCTGTCGTCGGTGCCTGGAGCGTCTGGGATGCGGTTTCTTATCTCAGCCAGACGCTCTCCTGGGGCGATGTCTGGATCGCTTTTGCCGGTGGGTTCGTGACGCTCATTCGCGTTGTCGTTCTTATTGCGGTCGCCAGTGTTATCTGGGTTCCGATCGGCGTCTGGATCGGTCTGCGTCCCGCTGCCGCGGAGCGCGTCCAGCCTCTGGCGCAGTTCCTGGCGGCCTTTCCGGCAAACGTGCTCTTTCCCGTTGCGGTGGTTGCCATCGTTGCGACAGGCGCCAGCCCGAACATCTGGCTGTCGCCGCTGATGGTACTCGGGACACAATGGTACATCCTGTTCAACGTCATCGCCGGTGCGAGCGCATTTCCCACTGATCTGCGGGAAGCATCGTCGGTCTACCGGTTGCGCTCATGGACCTGGTGGCGGCGTGTGATGCTGCCTGGAATCTTTCCCTACTACATCACGGGAGCATTGACGGCTTCCGGCGGCTCCTGGAATGCGAGCATCGTCGCTGAACTGGCGAGCTGGGGAAACACGAAACTCGAAGCCTTCGGGCTTGGATCATACATCGCCAAAGCGACGGAAGCGGGTGACTTTCCGCGGGTCATCCTTGGTATTGTCGTCATGTCGATCTTCGTCACGCTCTTCAACAGAACACTCTGGCGGCCGCTTTATGTCTTCGCCGAACGCCGCATGCGCCTCGATTAATTCAAGATCGGAGAACCGAATATGGAAAACGTTGTCATCTCCAAGAAGACCGATATTGCAAGGAATGCGCCGCTGGTTCTCGCCAAGCAGGTGTGCCAAGCCTACGACAAGGGGGCATCCGGCTCGCTCGTCGTGCTCGAAAATGTCGATCTTCAGCTCTATCCCAATGAAATTGTCGGCTTGCTCGGCCGTTCCGGCTCCGGCAAATCTACGCTGCTGCGTGCGATTGCCGGCCTGATCCGCCCGAGCAGAGGGGACATCACCTTCGAAGGCCGGCCGGTCGTCGGCCCCAACTCCGATGTTGCCGTGGTCTTCCAGAGCTTTGCGCTCTTTCCCTGGCTGACCGTGCTGCAGAACGTCGAACTGGGGCTGGAAGCTCAAGGCGTTGCAGCCTCGGAGCGACGCAAGCGCGCCCTTGCGGCCATCGACCTCATCGGTCTCGATGGGTTCGAAAGCGCCTATCCGAAGGAGCTGTCGGGCGGCATGCGCCAGCGTGTCGGTCTTGCCCGCGCGCTCGTCGTCCGTCCGAAGGTTCTGCTGATGGACGAACCCTTTTCGGCGCTCGACGTGCTGACGGCGGAAACGCTTCGCACCGATCTGCTTGATCTGTGGTGCGAGGGCCGGATGCCGATCGAGTCGGTCCTGATGGTGACCCACAATATCGAAGAAGCCGTGCTGATGTGTGATCGCATCCTGATCTTCGGATCGAATCCCGGCCGCGTCATCGCCGAGATCCATGTCGATCTGCCGCAGCCGCGCAACCGTCTCGATCCGGCCTTCCGTATGCTGGTGGAAGATATCTATGCACGGATGACGGTAAAGACTGGTGCGCCCACGCGCGAGGGCCTTTTCCCCGGCACAGGTATCGCCATGGCGCTGCCGCGCGTGTCGACCAACCTGATGTCAGGCCTAATAGAGACAGTCGCCGCCGAGCCCTATCGCGGGCAGGCCGACCTGCCGCCGCTGGCCACCCATCTGCATCTCGGCATCGATGACCTCTTTCCGGTTGCGGAAACGCTTCAGCTGCTGCGTTTCGCCGATCTGGAAGGGGGCGACATCAAGTTGACGGCGCAGGGCTTACGTTTCTCCGACAGCGACGTCGATGAACGCAAGAAACTCTTCGAACAGCATCTTGCGAGCTACGTGCCGCTGGCTGCCCATATTCGTCGCGTACTCGACGAGCGGCCGACGCATCGTGCGCCCGCACGACGCTTCCGCGACGAGCTGGAGGATTACATGTCCGAGGATTATGCCGAAATCACGCTCAAGGCCGTTACAAACTGGGCGCGCTATGCGGAATATTTCGCCTATGACGAAAACGCCGATTTGTTCACGTTGGAGAACCCAAGTTGAGACCTTCAGCTGGAACGAATGTGAAAGGGTCGCCGCCGGCTGAGGCGGCGACCAGCCTCCTTGCATTTCTGGATTTGATAGGCCGCCGAGGCAGGACGTAGCGCATGAAATCCATCGGATCGCCAGCTTTGGCGATCTGGGATCGCGCAGCCTGTCCGGCTGCGGGATGGATTGACATGCCCAGAGACAACGAAGAACTCGGTCGCTTCCTGGAAGCGCTCAGCAGGAACAAGTCAAATGGGGCAGAGAAGGGAAAGCGGCGCCGTTCCCAGACGCGCTTCAGCGCACGGACAGCACGGCTGAAGGATCTCATCGGTCTGGCATACATGATGGCGCTTCTCTGGGGTGCACATTGGCTCATGCGATCGGCGACACGCTTGTTCTTCAATGGATTTTTGTCTGCCAACAAGACACGCACGCTGCTCCGCTGGGCAGCTCGCCTCAACAGGGCGAGTCTCGCCACTCTCCGGCGTAGCCAGCGCCGGCGTCTCGCCAGCCGCTATGCCGGAAACGACAACGATGACCGCCGTGCTTGATCAGGCCGCAGTCTCCTTGAGTGCAGCACCGGTATCTGGCGCTGTTTGCAATGGCTGGGTGCGTGCGAGCCTAAGCTCTCGTCAGCTGCGGGGAATGTTATACGAGAGGCAGGCCAAGGAATGCGGCTGTTGTCTTGAGGCTCAGGGTCAGGCAGTTTGCAGCTTCTGCACGCAACGCTGTGGGAACGCTGATGCAGGGATGCAAGGGATGAGGCGCGAATTTCTGAAGTATCTTTTCGAAATGCCCCTGCTTTGGCTCGGCATTGCGATCCTCGCCGGTCTCATTTTCATCGGCGATACCGTCACGGATCTGGAGATCGCCTTTGCCGTTCTCTATGTTTCGGTGATTCTGCTGGCGGTCTATTCCGGTCGAACCGGGGCTATCGCGATGGTCGGGATTGCATGTGCCGCTCTGACCGTCATCAGCTATTTTTTGACGAGCCACGGCGCTTCGCAGGCCGGCCTGATCAATAGTACACTTAGTCTGGTCGCGATCGGTGCGACCACCTACCTGGCAATCAGGATCGAAATGCTCGACGCCAGGGCGAGGCAGGCACAATCGGAGCTCGCGCGTATGTCGCGTCTCATGATCGTGGGTGAGTTGGGTACATCGATAGCCCACGAAGTCAGCCAGCCGATCACGGCAATTGCCGCCAATGGCAATGCCGCGCTTCGATGGCTTTCTGCAACACCGGCCGATCACGACGAAGCTCGCCGCGCCATCGAGCGAATTGTAGCGGATGCCGGGCGAGCAGGGGATGTCATCGGCCGCGTCCGCAGGCTCGTGGCGCGCTCGTCGCCGTCTAGCGACGCGATCGATCTGGTCGAGGCGATCAATGATGTACTGGAACTCGTGCGCAGCGAGATCCGTCGGAATCAGATCCTATTTCGCACCGAATTGGCGGGCGATCTGCCATTGGTGGCTGGTGATCGTGTTCAGCTTCAACAGGTGATCCTCAATCTCATCATGAATGCGATCGAAGCTCTGGCGGAGGTCGATGCGGAAACCCGCGAGCTGCTCGTCAGCGCCGCGGCAGACGAACGGAAAGTGACCGTCAGCGTGCGTGATACCGGTGGCGGCATGCCGGCCGAAATGCTCGACAGCATATTCGAAGCCTTTTACACGACCAAACCGAAGGGCATGGGAATGGGGCTTGCTATCAGCCGGTCCATTATCGAGGCACATGGTGGGACCATCTATGCGGCGCCGAACTTTCCGCACGGAGCCGTCTTCGGTTTCACCTTGCCGCTCGGCGGAAAGGCAAAGGGGTAGGGAATGCAGGGACAGCAGTCGACCGTTTTCGTAATCGACGACGATCCATCCGTGCGCGATGGACTGGACAGCCTCCTGCGCTCCGTTGGCTATGATACGCGTGGCTTTGCATTGCCGCGGGATTTCTTGGTGTCTCCCGGGCCTCAAGGGCCAGCCTGCATCGTGCTGGATGTTAGGATGCCGGATGCGAGCGGTCTTGATTTTCAGGATGAACTTGCGCGGATGGGATATCCGATCCCGATCATTTTCCTCACCGGACACGGCGATGTGCCGATGTCCGTCAGGGCGATGAAAGCGGGCGCGGTTGAGTTTCTTCTAAAGCCGTTCCGGGAGCAGGATCTGCTCGATGCGATCAGGCAGGCGCTTGAAATCGATCGCGCCCGGCTGCGCAAACAGGCGGCGGAGGTCGACCTTCTCGAGCGGTTTTCAACGCTCACACCGCGCGAACGCGAGGTGATGGCGCTCGTCGCGCGAGGCCTCCTCAACAAGCAGATCGCCGCCGAGATCGGCCTCAGCGAAATCACCGTGAAGGTCCATCGCGGTCAGGCCATGCGCAAGATGCGGGCTGATTCCGTCGCCGACCTCATCCGTATGGCAGATAGCTTGGGGTTGACAGATGGTAAAGCCAACGATGCAGCGCCTGGGCTCCGCTAATCTTACCGCGTTTGTCCCTATCGCAAGGATTTCATGGCTCGCAAGTGCGGTGCCGCCTGCGTCATCGGTTCAGCCTTGCGGAGTGGTGAGCGTTCCCTGATGAAAGAGCATCTGCCATCGTCCATCGATACGCTGCCAGATCGAGCTCCTTAGAGTGTGTCGCTCCAAGCCCTTCTCTCCAGCCTGTCGGATGCTTCGATAGGTGACGAGGACGGCATCCGGCGAGATCGGTCGGAAGGCATAGTCGCGTGAAATAATTGATGGAGAGGCTTCTTCCGTCTTTTCTGCAGCCAGGCGGGCGATTAGCTCATTCCTATCGTCATAGACCGTTCCGGAACTTCCGAATTCAACGAAGCCTTCCGCCAGCAGTTCTGCCACGCTCGCCGGCGATTGCCGGATTTCAGGGAGATGCAGCTTCTGCTCAAGTAGGCGGATCTCTTCAAGCTCGTATTGGGAGATATCCATAGTTCAGCGCCCTCCATTGAGTGTTGGTGCTCGGCTGCAATGGGCTTCAATGTGTTGGTGCGAGCATCTCCAGGTTCTTTTCCTGCCTGATTTTGTGGCTCTGGTCATGGTCGGCTTCCCGGGATTGTTCCAATTCAATGGCGAAAAGTTCGGCGGCATGACGGCCTGCCTGCGTCCCGTCGTCTTCGATGACTGCGGCTATTCGCCGAAACAATTCCGACTCGAAGCCACCTACATTGTTCGAGGCATTCGGCCGCGCCAGTCGCGCACCGCCATCCAATCTGATTGCGGATACGTAGAACTCGTCTTCGTAATCGGCTCCCGCCGATCTTAATTCAGCGCGCCCGTATAATAGCAATCCGGTTTCCCAACGATCGCATAGGCGGATGCTGAGTTCATCGAACGAATATTCGCAGGAAAATTCCGGAGCGTACACTGTCATTCCCCCCATCTTGACCCCTATCTTGGCAATGCCGGTGTCCCTCAAGGCATCTGCCCGAGCGATGATGAAAGCATTCGACTTCTCGGCATGAATGACATTCTCCCTTCGACGGCTTAGCAGCCTTTTCAATCGTTGCGCCTGGCACGTCCGGTTTCGCTGACTTCGGGCTGGATTTTGCGCTGCCCGGGCTCATTCCATTCAGGGCCAATGGCTCTTATCGATGAGATTGGCATTCAACATGATATATGTCAACATTATTTATGTTTGTTTGTGTGCCTGGAACACCAAAGGTGTTTGTATCCCATATTGCTTTCTATTTGCGGGCAATGTGACCGCAGATTCGGCCAATAATGGTCAGTCGATCCAGTTCGACGGTGAAGGTCTCTAGCGCTGGATTATCGGAAATGATCTTGACCTGGCCCGGATGGGTGAAGGGAACTCGCTGCAGGCGCTTGATCTGCGGTTCGGTATAGCCATCGCTGATCGCGTAAACCGTATCGGTGGTCATTTGGTTCTGCGAGAGATCGACGATGACGCGATCGCCCGGCATGTAGGTGGGCTGCATGGAATCGCCGACGACTTCCATGATAATCGTATGGTTCGGCGAAGCTTTCGCCTCGTTTCGCAGATAGCCGGTGGGGATGAGCCATTCCGCGACGATCTTGTGTCCGGCCACATTGCCAGCGCCAACGGGGAGATTGATGACTTCGCCGACTATGCCGCTACCGGCGCCAAGTTTGACGTCCACTTCCGGTGTTGCGCCTTCGATCTGCGGCTTCCAGTGTTCGCGGCTGTAGCTGAGTTCGTCGCCGCTCTCGGCAAATCCATCCTGATCCTGCTCGTCGGGGTCGAATGACATGACGATGTTCGCTGTCGAGCGCGCGGCTTTGCGTAGGCCTTCACCAGTCAGCAGATAGGCGGCTGTCGTGCCGAATTTCTTGGCATAGCGATTGGCGACTTCGGCGCTGAATTCGTTCTGACCATTTTCGTGTGCGCGATAGGTGGACAGGCTCACGCCCAGCGCTTCTGCCGCCTTCGTGGCTGATGGATAACTTGCGGCTTCGCGGGCCGCTCTTAGTCGTTCGCCCATGGATTTCTGCATCTCTAGACCCTTGCAAAATTTCCGACATAAATCATGTTGACATCGTCATTATTATCAACATAATTCGTGTCTATCAAGCGGGCGGCGGCATAATCCGCAGCTTGGCTGTCAAAGGGATCAACGCTGCATATGGCAGGTGATGTTTTGGGGATGAAGGCATGGTCACAGGCAGTAGGAGGAGAACGGCAGCTTTTCGCACAGGATATTTCGATCGCTTCTGGGGATGCCCTGGCTGCCTCCGAATTCTGTCGATCGCAGAGATTATCGAGCTGCATTGCGAGGCTTGTGATGCAGCCGTCGAGCCGGTGGAGATGGCAGAGGCGAAGTCCGCAATGCAAGCAACCGAGTAGGAGACATTGTCATGATCGAAATGCTTCAGGGCCTTCTCGCTTGCACCGGCGCCGCATTGTTTTTCGTCGCCATGGTGATCGCGGTGAAGTCGGTTATTTCGAAGTCGCCAATGCCATCCCGCGAGGATGAAGATTCCGGTGCTCCGGAGGGAGATCAATTTCACTTCCGCATCGTTGAAGACCCATGCTCGAGCTCAGGTAGCCGGCACGACCGATGAAACTTCGCAGGCGGCAGGCGAGCACTGAAACATAAAAATCCAATCGGAAACTCTACAGATAGACCTGGCCGAGCGAGCCGGGGGAGGTTGATATGAACGCATTTCAAATCGGAACAGAAGCCATTCCCGGCGGCCATCTCGGCTGGATTCGCAAGGTTCACCGGGCGACAAACGAGATCCTCCGGGATAGTCGGGGTGAACCGATCGTCTTTGCGACGCAGGATGCGGCAAAGGCTGCGGCCGGCGAGGCGATGGTCGCTTATCTCAATACGCCGATGCTGCGTGACGGAGCACGGGTCGAGGCCCTTTCCAAGGCGGAAGCCTTCTTCAAGCCCAAACCGGCGAACATTGCCGGTGCGACCAAAGGCGTCATGTGATCCCACGGGAATGGATGAGGCATCAAATTCACCAACGAAAGGAGTTAAACTGTCATGACCAAAGGCAGGCTAGACCTTCTTCTCGATGGGCTCGGCATCAAGCTGGTTCCTGTCCATCGGCGTCGGGCGCCCGCGGAGAGCCATGCGCGCGGTACGATGCAGGAAATCCGAGGTCGCTATGGCGATGGCCATCTGGTCTTCGTTCTGAGGTGTATCCGGCAGACTGGAGGCAATCGCGACGAGCTCTGGTCCGACACGATCGGCGCGATCTCCGATGTCCTTGCACAACGCCAGGATTGGGCGCTGCAGCGTCCAGGCGATCTCTTAGGCGCCTTCGACGATATCGCGCTCGCGACATTGCGAACGGATGCGGTGGCGCGGCGACCTTGGCCCGTTCGGGCGACATTGCGCACGCTTATTTATCAGGAATTGGAGAAGCGACTTGATGCACCAGTCCGCCTTGCCGTTTGACGACCTGTCCCATCGCGCGGCCGAGATCGCCGACTTGAGCCTGATCATCCGTGCACGTTTCGTCGAGGCTGCAGACACGATGGTTCATCTCGATGTGCGCGGCGTCCGGCCTGACGGGATGCGAACGCTCTGGCCGGAGGTTTTGCCCGAATCGATGGATCATGCCGATATCCGCATTCGCTATCGTCCGAGTGCTGCGGCTATCAGCCGGGCAGAGGAGGTCTTGCAAGAATGGCTGCGCGTTCATGTCGGAGACGACGAGCGGCGTATCCTGCTTTCGCGATGGTCCATTTGCCTTGCCGCGCCTTATATTGCCGGTTCGTTTCGAGATTTCTGCGCTCGGACCGGACGCGTCCGGCGCACGGCCGAACGGCGCATTCAGAGCGAATTCCAGACGCTCGCCGGCGTGCTTCTCGCTGCCTCACCCATGCTACAGGAGCCGGATTGGTCGCGCATATCGCCGATGATGCCAAATGTGCCCGGCGGGCTCGATCGGGTAAAGCCTAAGGCGCCCAAACATGAAACACATTGGCTGCCGGATGATGCACGGCCCGTCTTCGATGCGGCAAGTTCTGAACTTGCCGAACTGGCTAAACGATTGGAGCGCGGGAACCGCCGGCGCGCCAGGATGAAAGTCTAGTCTCAGCGGCAATGCGGTCCGAACCCTCATTATCGCTAAATATCTCCGACCGGTGATATCTCTATTCGAAGGCAAAGACGCCGGCTGGGCCGGTCCTTGTTGTATCCTTGCCGAAATCCGAGACCGCGTATTCTGCGAGAAGCCGAAGCCGTGCCGTCGGCAGATGAGCGCGCCATGGATCGCCGATCAAAATCGTGATTCCTTGCGCCAGGCAGCGATCCAGAAATGCTATGACACTCTCCGCAAGTGCTGCGTCATAGAAAAGATCCCCGATGCATATGACGTCGACTTCAGGCGGCTCGCCTTTCGTCAAATCAGCGCGTATCGCATCGATCACTACGTGATTGAGTGTCGTATTGAGTTCGATTGCCGAGATTGCGTAGGGATCGACGTCGGCGGCATATACTTTCGCTGCGCCGGCCTTTGCTGCTGCAATCCCCACAATTCCTGAACCGGCGCCAAGATCAAGCACATGGCGACCGGCCACGCTTTCCGGCCTGTCGAGAAGATAACGGGCCAGGACCAGGCCTCCGCTCCAGTAGTGTGCCCAGTAGGGCGAGCCGAATTGTGGATCTCGTTCCGCGAGGCGCCGTAACCCGCTTTGTGGGTCTGCTTTATGCAGGTGAATATCCGGAATGCCGGGAACGGGCCGGACCGGGAGATTAGCGGTGATAAATGGCCGAACCCAGTCCTGGTCCACGGAATCAACCGATCCGCTGTTCGGCACTGTTCCTTGTCTACGCTTCGCCGGGATTCTCATCAAATGCATTGCTGTTCGCATGCAAAGCGCAGTTAGTGTCGGGGTGCGTCGTAGGGTCATGTGATCTGCTGCTATTTGGAGAAGGTGGGCGGCCATCGTTTCTGCCGTCGTCTCTCTCGCCGATAAAATGACAAGGATTTCATCGGCATAGCTCTCGTATTCATCACGGGGTCCCTCCGCATCTCGAATACCGATGGGGTCCCACTCCTGCAGGAGTACGGCGCGGATTTGATCAAGCGCCTCTCTCGACTGAATTCGATCGCGCATTTCTGGTATTTCAAAGCCAACGGGTGAGGATTGAGGACTATATCGTTCAATTCGTCGGACTGCAGGGTGCAATATTTTCCTGCGATTTCAATCTATTATTTGTAATGTCCGTCAAAGTCCTCATTCCTTGCGCGGTGGTCGGCCTTCAAGGGTGTCGCCAACTGGACCGTTTTGGGGTATCTATTTTGACATGATGAGAACAGTTGCAGCGACGCACTGACGATCGCAAGCGATGTTTCGAACCGCTTGTTTTCTTTCAAAATTCCATCGGAAATCTGAAGCATGACCAATGCCGACAAGCCGGTCGCGCCGCGCAAATCGCGTGCGCGCCGTCGCAAGGCCGTTTCCGCCGAAGACACGCCGCTTGATTACATGCTGAAAGTGATGCGTGACGATGAGGCGGATCAGAAGCGGCGCGATGAAATGGCAAAGATAGCGGCCTCCTATGTTCACCAGAAACCTAGCGAGCGCTCTGGCGCCGGGGCCAAGGGAGGCCGCGGCGTCACCATCGACTTAACCAATGCCACGGATGAGCAGCTTGCGATACTCGAATCCCTCTTCGGTCCGCTTGCCGGATCCGGCGACGATGATAGCAGCAATCCAGGGGGAGAAGGCGAGGCGGAGCGCTGAGCGCCAACGGATCGAGGGCGCCGCCCGGATTGCCTTGGATGCCGAACGAATTCGGGCCAACTGCCAATCGCTGACGGGATTCGTTCGGGAGGCCTGGCACGTTGTCGAGCCCTCCGTTGACTATGTTCATGGCTGGCATATCGATGCCATCTGCGAGCATCTTGAGGCAGTGACCACAGGTGAGATTATCCGGCTATTGATCAATGTCCCGCCGGGCACGATGAAATCGCTCCTATGCGGCGTCTTCTGGCCGGCATGGGAATGGGGGCCGAAAGGCAGATCGCAGCTGCGTTATCTCGGAGCCTCTTACTCGGAACATTATGCCAAGCGCGACAACAGGCGCATGCGCGATCTCGTCGCTTCCGAATGGTATCAGGCGCTGTGGAGCGATCGGGTCAAGCTGACGAGAACCGGCGAGATGGCTTTCGCCAATACCCGCACGGGTTCGCGTCAGGGTGTGCCGTTTTCGAGGTTGACCGGCGGTCGCGGCGATCGTGTCATCATCGACGATCCGCATTCAGTGGATGGGGCTGAATCCGAGGCAGAGCGTCTGTCTACCGTTCGGACATTTCGTGAATCCGTGCCGACGCGCCTCAACGATCCTCAGCGCTCGGCGATTGTCGTCGTCATGCAGCGGCTGCACGAGGCGGATGTATCCGGCACAATCCTGGCGCTCGGGCTCGGTTATGAGCACCTGATGCTGCCGATGGAATTCGAACCAGAGCGCCGTTGCCGCACGTCGATTGGATTTGTCGATCCGAGGACGGAGGAGGGCGAACTACTATTTCCGGAGCGTTTTCCTCGCGGGGTTGTCGAGCGAGACAAGGTCCCGCTTGGCTCCTATGCGGTCGCCGGCCAGTTCCAGCAACGGCCGGCGCCACGTTCCGGTGGTCTGTTTCAGCGCGGCGATTTCGAAATCGTCGAGGCGCTGCCTTCCGGTGCAAAGCGTTGCCGTGCATGGGATTTCGCCGCTTCGAAGGTGCGGCCTGGTCGCAAGCCTGACTGGACCGTTGGTTTGCGGATGGCTTTGGTCGGTGGTGTTTTCTATGTCGAAACCATTGCGCGCGGACGCTGGTCGCCCGCCGAGGTTGAGCGCAATCTCAAGAACGCGGCATCCCAGGACGGGCCGACGGTGACGATCCGGATGCCGCAGGACCCCGGCGCGGCCGGCAAGGCTGATGCGGAAACCAAGATCAAACTGCTCGCGGGTTTTCCTGTGAAAGCCATATCTCCGACCGGTGATAAGGCGACGCGCGCCAAGCCAGCATCGGCGCAGGCAGAGGCGGGAAACGTCAAGCTTCTGCGAGGAGACTGGAACGAGGCATTTCTCGATGAGGTCTGTGCCTTTCCGAATGGGCAGTTCGACGATCAGGTCGATGCGTTTGCCGATGCCTTGAACGAGCTCGCACTGAGTTCCTCTTTCAGCTTCACGAATTTCTAGGCTCGCTGGCGCGGGTCTTTCATCACATCGCTATCAAAGGACAATCCATGGGGCAGGTATTCTCGATGGTTCGCGACGGCTTGGTGAGCCTTGCATCCCGCATGGGCACCGAACGCGACAAGGCGGCATCGGTTTTCTACACGCAGCCGATCCTGACGGACGAGCAGATCATCGCCGCCTATCGCGGTTCCTGGCTGCCACGCAAGATCGTCGATATTCCGGCGCTGGATAGCTGCCGGAGATGGCGGAACTGGCAGGCTGCGAGCGATCAGATCGGATTGATCGATGCCGAAGAGCGTCGCCTCAATCTACGCGGCAAAGTGCTGGAGGCATCGACGAAGGCGCGCCTTTTCGGCGGCGCAGCGCTGTTCATCGGCTCTGAGCACGCCGATCCTGCACTGCCGTTCGAGATGGAGCGGATCGGTAAGGGTGGTCTCAGGCACCTGACCGTCCTGACGCGCCGCCAATTGGCTGCTGCAGATATCGACAGCGATCCAGCTTCCGAATGGTACGGCAAGCCGAAATTCTACACGTTGACCGGTGCCAATGGCATGCAGGTGACCATCCATCCATCGCGGCTCGTCATTTTCAAAGGGGCAATGACGCCCAACGAAGGGTTGGGTGGGCTGGGCAACCATGCCTGGGGTGAAAGTGTGCTGGCCGCGACCTTCGACGCAATCAAGAATGCCGACAGCACGGCGGCCAACATAGCCAGCCTCGTCTTCGAGGCCAAGATCGACATTATCAAGGTCCCGCAATTCTCTGCCAATATCGGCAATCAGGCCTATGAAGATGCCGTGCTGCGTCGCTATGCGCTCGCCAACACCATCAAGGGGGTTAACGGGACGCTGATCCTCGATTCCGAAGAGGAATACGACAGCAAAAGTGCGCCGCTTTCCGGCCTCACAGATATTCTGATGGCCTTCCTGCAGATCGTTGCCGGTGCGGCCGACATTCCGGTCACGCGATTGCTTGGTCAATCGCCGGCGGGGATGAATGCGACGGGCACCGCCGATATGAAGAAAAGCGATGACGTTACACGAATTTCTGGATGCTTTGGGCATCAAAGTCGGAGTTGTCATCGCTGGTCTTTCTGGCGGCATTTTGCGTGGCCTCTCCAGGCGCCGATATACCACGCGAGAGATCGTTGCATCGCCGATCTGCGGCGCACTTGCCGCCACCTATCTGACGGAGCCGGCGCTTTTCTATCTGCGTGCTATCAACTGGCCTTTGCCGCAGAAGGATGTCGCAGCCATGAATGCCACGGCTTTCGTCGTCGGCATATGCGCCATGTGGATCGCCGATCTGGTTTTTGACGCTATTTCCAGATGGGTCAGAGGAGGCCGTGAAACACCGTAGTCGTGCGATGTTTTCGTGTGACAAAGGGGCACATAGGAGCGGGCAGCTATTGCATATTTTCGATTGATATCCGCACAATCCAGCCTATTTCTTGATTACCTTTTACGACCAATAAGAGATGGGGCGTCTTGTGGTTGATTTGTCGGATCGTTTTGCGGTTTCAAGCTGGTCCCTGCATCGGGCGCTCGGCTCCACTTATCCCTATAAGCCCGCTGATCAAGCATATCCGGCAGGTCAGCCGACATATGGGCAGGGTACGATAGAATTGATCGATGTGCCGCAACAGTGCGCCGATCATGGCATCTTTCGGCTTGAGATATGCTCCTTCCATTTGCCGAGCCTTCTTCCTGGCTATCTCGGTGATTTTCGTAAGGCTATGGACGAGGCTGGCGTAAAGCTTCAGACGCTGCTCGTTGAATATGGAGATCTCAGCAATTCTGAAACTGCCCGGCGCGATGCGGAATGGATGGCTGGATGGATTGACGTTGCCGTGGCTCTTGGGGCTGAAAACATGCGCGTGATTGCCGGAAAGGCTCAGCCGACAGATCAGGCTTTGACGCTTGCGGAGACCCATCTGCGGCGGCTGACTGAATTGGCTGCCGCGGCGGGCGTGCGTCTCGTCGTGGAGAATTGGTTCGACTTGCTGCCGGGACCGACGGAGGTCAATCGAATTCTCGATGCTCTGTGCGGTGAAGTCGGCCTCAACGGAGATTTCGGCAACTGGGAGCGAGACGGCAAATACGAGGATCTCGCAAAGATCATGGGCCGTGCTGAACTCTGTCATGCAAAGGGACGTTATTCAGCAGCGGGCCTCGATACAGAGGATTATATTCGCTGCATTAAACTTTCCAACGCGGCGGGCTATCAGGGTCCTTTCACGCTGATCTACGACTCTACATATCATCAGGACGAATGGTCCGGGATTCTCGAAGAGCGAGACTGTATCGCCAATGTCTTCAAAGAGAAGTCGGTGTAAAATAGCAGTCACTCCCGCCGCATTTTGTAAATGCGCTACCTAGGTAAATTGTGCTTAGGCTTTAAAAATAAAGCTGGATGTCTGGGCAAGACATCAATGAGAATCGTGGCTGTGCAATGCGCCAAGCAACTGATCTTGTGTTTGATAGCCGGCATTATAGAGGTCAATGGCCACATTGGCTGCCGACAGACCTTCCTGACTTTGTAATTTGATACTGCGTTCGGCACACCACGCAAAAAGTGCGCCTGCGAGGACATCGATGTCATCGGAGTAAAGCGGCGCATTGACCATCATAGACATTCGCTACACCATTCATTGTTGGAGCTTGGTATCGGGTGGGGTGAAGCGAACACTGCTTTGGTTTTAGAAATTTGCAACCGAGTTCATCGGGCGACGTTAACGGCAGCCTGATATGGGACAGGCTGGGTGTGTCTTAACGTGACACAGGCCTATTGTTGGGCACATTATTGCTGGTTTTGATGCCCACCAAGTGGTGCCGCAGAACGGGTAAGTCTGTCACCTGTATCGTGTGGCGCAACAAATAAGAGGGCGCCGAGCGTAATTGCCAGCGCCACTAAGAGAGATAACACGAGTCTTGGCCTAGAAGGCATCATTGATGGATTGGATGCGACGCCTTAACCGCGGCTTCGATCAACTCTTCGGCGTATAAAAGTGCCGATGCCGTATCTTCTCCGTCAAGTTTCAAGTCCTTGCATTTGTGATGCATGGCTCTGCGAATCTGGGCCAGCAACGCTGCATCGATATCGACTTCACCTTCGTCGAACACATGTGTCAGTGCGGACTGCGCGACAATTTCCAAGACCGCAACTCGCCCCTCAATTTCACCCAGCGAGGGTATTGCGTTCCTCTTCACATGCTGTTTGCAATCGCGATGGGTAGTAAGCATTTCGGTCACCTCCTTCACGAAAGAAGATAACTATCGAGAAAGGAAAAAGTTCGGCCATTTCTCAAAAAAAGCGCACTCTCGGAGTGCGCCTGGCCATGTTGATCTAGAGGCAACACATCCTCAATAGCCTTGTCACTTCATGGGGCAAAGGCTGGGGTCCGACAATACATCGGCGCAGTGGGGCGAACGACGAAAATCATCGTAGTAAAGGGTCCACACAGTGGTATCGGCGGCACGATAGGGACCAAATTTGAAATATTGATTCTTTCCCAGTCCGTGATCGGCATGTCCTATATGGCCGGTAACCGTAACGATCCATTTGTTGTTGGCGAATATCTCAACGCGGCCTGAGCCATCCGGGCCTGGTTTGCTGTAAATGGCAAAATCTATCCAGCCTGATGCCGGGGTCGGCAACTTGTTGCCACGATTTATTACTTTGATGGCGTTTGTGCAGCCGGTAAATTCTTGCCCGTCGGACTCGCCCCAATTGTCATCCGTGGCCACCAATGCACGCATTTGATTGGTATCGGGACGAAACCAGACCGGTGCTTCTTCGTCGCCGCAGGCTTTGCCGTTACCTTCGGGCTCGTGTTTCTTGATGGGTGCAACATAGTTGGTTTCAACGGTTGCAAAGAGTTTGCCGTTGTTGAGCCGTAGTGCGAGGAAGGGGCTGAAATCCCCTTTGGCGTTCGGCCCGATTTCTCGCTTCCATTGTGCTATAAGGTAGCGATGGTCGCCTGAGGGTATGGGATCGGCGAATTTTACGGCGAAACCGTACCAAACCCCCTGGTCGTATGGAACGCGATACTTGGTGCGCTCCCAGATTTCCGCTCTCTCGCTGCAGTTTGCTTTACCCGGTGGGCAGAATGGTCTGACGCTCAACTTCAATGCGCCCGTTCCAGTATGCTTCACTTCCGATTGAAATTCGATCGTTCCAGCCTTTTGCTCGAAATTGTCGCGATAATAAAGATGGCCGGATGGGGCGAAATCTGTGCCGTCGAAACCGTCACGCAGCACCATTTGCGACGGGCTATCGGCCAGAACCGGTGTTGCGGCACAGGTGCAGGCCAATATAGCGGGTAGTGCGTACTTTGCATTCATGCTGGAGTATTCCTGTGCCGAGACATTCGTAAAGCTTTATCAATGACCTGTTCGCTTCCCGCAGGCAAGCGAGGGCAGCGCCACTTCAAGTCTGGATTGATGACCCTCAAGTGATTTCCGATCAAATCCGAGCGAGCTACAGCCTGTGAATGTGATGATTGATGGTACAACTTTAACCGCATGTTAGACGCTTTGCGGTTCATATCCCCGCAGAATTGGGCTTTGGTTGCGGCTATCAATGCCCCGGACATGATTGTTCGTCGCTGCGACCTCATCGACGTTTGGATGTCGGTCATGACATAAACCGGCTGAGGGTCGCTGTTGGGGACCGCCTTTGGCAAATGGTAAACTAGAGCTGGCCGGTCGAGAGGCGCAGCTAGGACGAAAAATCGTGATCTTGACGTCGCATGCGTTTTTGCGCGGCTATCGCAAGGCGTCAATTCACTTTATCGCATCTCGTTGGGCCGAACAGGGGCATGAAGTTCATTTTCTCACTATCGGCCACAGTTGGCTCACTTTGCTCAAGGATCGCCGGCGCTTTCGTGCTTTGTCTCAAGATCAGGCGAACCGATTTCAGACCATCGCCGTTAATTTGAGAGCCGGCGCCTATCTCCCCCCATTACATGCTTTCAGTTCCGGTAACCGCCTTCTCAATGCGGCTAGCTCGGCGCTCTTTTGGCTCTATGGCAGCTATTTCCCGCTCTTTGCGCGCCACGCTATAGCCCACGCAGACCTGGTTTTGGTAGAGAGCGGTTCCGCACTCGCTTTCTTAACCAAGGTCAGAAAACTAAATCCAAAGGCGCGGATTTTGTATTTTTGTCGCGACCTGCTGAGAACCATCGGGGCTGCGTCGGCGCTACAGGATATCGAAGCTCGGCAGATCGCCCACTTTGATGCGATTTGCGTTCCTTCACAGCGGCTTGGGGCCATGCTCCCCCCGGGCGGACGTGTGTGTACTATCCCACAAGGCGTTGATGCGGCTCTGTTCGATCGCGAACAGCCATCTCCTTATATGCCCGGCAGCCGCAATGCGATTTCCATCGGCAACATGCTTTTTGACCAAACTTCCGTCGCGGCAATGGCTGCTGCTGCGCCGGATGTGGATTTCCATGTTTTTGGTGCCACATGGAATGGTTGGGTGCGACCGAATATCACGATTTATGGCGAAAGGGACTTTGAGAGCATCATCCCTTACCTGCAACATGCCGATTTTGGTATTGCTCCCTATCGCTTGACCGCTGATGAGGTTTATCTTGCGGAATCGAGCTTGAAACTTGCGCAATATAGCTATTGCGGCCTGCCGATCCTGTTACCTGATCTTGTTCCGTTTACTCGCGCCAATGGCATTGCCTATCGATTGGATGGCGAGGTCGCCTGGCGAGAGAAGATCGATGCAGCGCTGGCGATGCAGCGTTCGGCGGCTTTCCGCGACGGAATAATGACCTGGGACGAAGTTGCGCGGCAAACTCTGGTTGCCGCATATGAAGCCCAATGATCGCTCAGCCGGGTGCAAGGAAGCTTAGCAGTCTGCCCGCGAAGAGGCGTGATCCACTCGGTAATTTTCCACCGACCGTCGCCATCAGAATTTGTATGTCTTCGGGCGTAATCAAGCGCAAGAAACGAATGGCCAGCAGATAGATAATTGCTCCGGCAGGAATGGCACTTAAAAGTGCCGGCAGCCCATCGAGGCTGTAAACGCCGAGGCTTGCTGCGCCCGCACAGAGAGATGCCGCGAGAACCGTTTTCGCCAACGCGGTTAAAGGGACAGTGACTCGGACATGTTTCCAGGCCAGCCAGCCAAGCAACGCAAACGTCAGTGTCACCGTCATCGCGCGAGCCAGAGCTGCGCCTTCCAAGCCGAGGGACGGCACGAGAGCGGTCAGCAAGAGTATCGTTGTTACAGCGCTTGCAATCTGCGCGCGGAGCAAAATGGCGCTGCTCCCAGATGCGCTGATGATACCCCAGGGGATCACGGACATGCCGGCAAGCCATACGAAGGCTAGCAGTGTGGCTGCAGCCGGTACGGCGGGCTCGAAAGCATCGCCGAAGATCAACGGTAAAAGCTCGGGCATGACGACTGCGCCACCCATGCTGATCGGCAGCATGACCAGGGCGACTATGCGGATGACACGCCCATAAGCTGCATCAAGTGACTGCCGATCGCTTTTTGCATGGGCTTCGGTGAAGTTGACGATTAATGCCGGCGATATCTGGAGCATGATCTGTTCGATGAGGCCGGCCAGACCAAGTCCGGCAGCGAGGTAGCCGATACTGGTCGGGGAGAGAAATATCCCGAGAAAGAGGAACTCAATGCGGGAGAGGATGATGATCTCGACGAGATCGCTGAACCAGATGTACCGGCCATAGCGCAACATTTCCGGCGATAGTGTTTCCCGCGAGTATTTTGCGGCGGGGTCGACATAGTCGCGCAATTTCAATGCTTGTGGCAGGTAGCGGGCGACATAGCCTATCAAGGCCCCCGTCGGGCCGAGCAACCAGGCTCCGATGAATACAAGTGGGACCTGCATAGCTCCGCCCAGCAAAGTGGTGCGGGCGGTTTGACCGAACCGATTTCTTCCGCGTGCCACGGCCGTGGAGAATACGTAGAACGCATAACTAAGAAAGAGGAGCCCGGTGACCAGCCAGAACCACGCATGCTGAGCATCGCGATGGGCATAGGTGATCGCGGCAAAGAGGAGAATGCCCGCGCCGACCATGCTGACCGATATAAGGAAACTGCGGAGTGCAGTCAGGACCAGCGCTTTCCATGTATCGCCATTGCCCGCGAGATCGCCCGCATTGCGCAGCAAGGTCTGAGGCAGGCCCATGTCAGCCAATGCGGCAGCTGATGTGGCGATCCATAATGCGTAGGCGACTTTGCCGGATCCAGCAGGACCAAGCAGGCGGGCTGCGATGATGCTGCTCGCAAAGCCCGCGGCAAGTGAGATGGATGTTGCTGCCAGGCTAATCAGCGAGCTTTTGAGGAGATTGGATACGAACGCGCTCATGCCATCTATCTTGGGGGCTTACGCATAACCT
The DNA here is from genome assembly GCF_040215725.1 of Rhizobium sp. ZPR4. Taxonomy (NCBI): domain Bacteria; kingdom Pseudomonadati; phylum Pseudomonadota; class Alphaproteobacteria; order Hyphomicrobiales; family Rhizobiaceae; genus Rhizobium; species Rhizobium sp. ZPR4. The sequence goes on along the minus strand of NZ_CP157967.1, from coordinate 1,999,367 downwards.
TGTGTTAAAGGGCGGCTGATAGTTTTCACTTGCTTTCTAGTTGAAATTCGAGACCGTCACCATGACAGATCGAGCCGCCGACCGAGATGGATTTCTCATTCCGGGATATCTGCAGAAGGGATTGCGCGAGCGCGCGCACAACCTTCTTTGGCGGCTTATGTCGCCTTTGCCCGATAAGCCCTATTGCGCGCTTAAATATCGCGCCATCCGCGGCAAATTCCCTAATTTGTCATCCCCTCAAACCTTTACCGACAAGGTACAAGCACGCAAACTATATGATCGCAACCCGCTTTTTCCACGTTTCGTGGACAAGGCCGATGCAAAAGTGCTGATTGGGGAAAGGGTTGGCAGTCAGTATGTTATCCCGACGCTTTGGGTTGGGAGCGATCTGGCCTCGGTGGATTGGTCGGAGATTTCGTTGCCGGCCGTTGTCAAGCCGACCCACGCGAGTGGTGTGGGGCGATTCCTCTACGGCGAGGCTGATGTGGATCGGCTCCTCAAGAACGATCCATCGGCAGAGTGGCTCGCAATCGATCATGCGTCCTACAACAGAGAGTGGGCTTATAGCCAACTGAAGCCTCGTATTCTCATTGAAAGCATGCTGCTCCTTGATGGGCGAGTTCCTTGGGATTACCGGCTCTTTACGTTCGGCGGGAAGGTCTCGCATATTGAGATCGACATACGCGAAAATGGTCGAGGCTATTCGTGCAACTACACGCCCGACTGGCAAAAGCTGCCGTTCTATGATCGGGATTATCTCGGTCTCTATCCAGGCGAAGTTGCGCGTCCGCCGCGACTCGAGGAGATGATTCACGTCGCTGAAACGGTCGCTCGTGATATCGATTTCGTTCGCGTCGATCTCTATGCGTCGGCGGAATGGGTCCGTGTGGGGGAACTGACCTTCTATCCAGGTGGAGGTTTCGAGGCATTCGAGCCGAAAGAATATGACTTCTCGATCGGCCAGAAGTGGCAGCTTGGCTTCGAAATACCGAAGAGATAGGTGGACAAATCGTTCTCTCCGCGTTTCATAGGCCGATCCATTTTTATAGAAGGTTTTCCATGACGATCGACCAGGACCTTGCTCGTATCGAACTGCAAGAGGAAACGCTGCGTTTCGATGCTTTTGACCTTTCAACCGCTTGGGTACTTGGCAAGCTACTGCGCGACCTCGCCAGCGAGCGCAACATGGGCGTTGCTATCGACATCACGCTGCATTCCATGCCGGTTTTCTACATAGCTTTGCCCGGGTCCACTCCTGACAACTCCAACTGGATTCGCCGGAAGCGCAACATGGTGCTGCGCTATTTTCGCAGCAGCTATGCCTGCACCTTGCGGCTGCAGCAGCAAGGGAAGACTATCGAGGACAACGGGCTTTCAAGTGCCGACTTTGCCGCGTCCGGCGGCAGTTTCCCCATTTTCGTCAACGGCACAGGCTGTATCGGTGCTGTCACCGTTTCCGGGCTGCCGCAACGCGAGGACCACAATCTCGTTGTCGAGGCGCTGGCTCTCACTCTCGGTCACGAGCTTCACAATCTCAGCCTCGCATAGAGGGTTGAGGCGGCGCCAGCTTTCGAGCGGACGCCGCTGTCAATCTTAGATTTTGCCGCCAGCTTCGGCGATGACCTTGGTCAGGCTGCCCGTTGCGGGGAAGAGAGGGATCAGGCATGCCTGCAAGGCATGGTAGATATCGCCCTTGCCGGGGAACAGGGTATGAGCGGGGACGAGATCTTCCGTCAGCTCTTCGTGCCAGCCGCCATTGACGTGATCGATGAAGGCCTGGCCGATCACGCTCCAGATCTTGCGGTAGCTTTCTTCGTGGAAATCGCTCGGGACGTGTTCGTTCAGATAGTGAGCGGCACCGGCGCCTTCGCAGGCGGGCCACCAGAGCTTGTTGCGCTTTGCCGGCACATCTTCCCAGTCGAGCGTATAAAAGAACCCGTTCTTCTCACTGTCCCAGCCGAGTGACATGGACTGGGAGAAGAGGCCCTTGGCCGCTTCCGGCATCCAGTCATGACGCTTTTCCCCCAACGACCAGAGCTGCAGGATGAGGCGTGCCCACTCCAGCCAATGTCCGGGCGTCGTGCCCGACGGGCGGAACATCTCGTTACCGCGGTAATTCTTGTCGAGCAGCCAATCGGCGTTGAAATGTTCGGCGACACGCCAGCCGACAGAGCCCGCCGAGCGGCGGATGACGAGATCGGCGATGCTTTCCGCCTTTTCGAGATATGCCTTGTCGCCGGTTGCTTCGAAAGCGGCCATCAGCGCCTCCGTCAGATGCATGTTGGAGTTCTGGCCGCGATAGGTGCCGCCGTCGATCAACGACCAATCCCGATTAAATTCCTCGGCAATCGCCCCGTGCTTTGCCTCCCAGAACTTCGTATTCAGGATCTCGGTGACATCGGCGAGCATACCATCAGCCAACGGATGGCCGATCGACTTTGCGGAAGAGGCTGCGAGCAATACGAAAGCGTGACCGTAGCCCTGCTTGCTGGAATCGACAGGGCCGTCATTGTTCAGCGACCAAAAGTAGCCGCCATGCTTCGTGTCGCGATGATTGTTCCACAGATAGGTCATGCCGTGATCGACAATCTCGTTTGAGCCGGGACGGCCAAGCAGCGATCCGATCGAGAAGCAATGCACCATTCGGGCAGTCGAATGAATGCCGCGCACAGGATTTACTGAATCCAGCGGTTTACCGGCATCATCCATGTCATAAAAGCCGCCCTTGGGATTGACGGCGCGATACTGGAAGAAGTCAAAAAGCGCATCGGCCTGGTCTAGCAACCAACGCCGATGATAGGCGCGCGTGTTCCAGTTTCCGAGCGTTGCGGGTTCAACCTGTATGTTCATGCCGTCCTCCTGGGATTCTTTCTTCAAGCCTATAGCTCTGGCCGATAGAGCTGTCATTGCATAACAGATGAAACTGTGTCGCTGTCCTCATCTTGTCCATGGGGCGTGCCGGCAATCGGTTGTGATCGCTCTTATTTTCCGAAAATACGTCGAACTATGGCAGCATCGTCCTTGCGATGATGCCACTTCAAGCATAGATATGTTGACATAAAGATGTCTTTATGTGATCTGGTTGCGGAGTCGCAATCAGGCCAGAGGAATTCGCTTATGTTTGACAATCTTTTTGGTTCGGAAACGGCGAAGCGCGACGGCAGCGAGGTGTTCAAGGCCTTGCGACAAGCGGCGAGTGAGCGAATTCTCGTGCTTGACGGTGCCATGGGCACACAGATTCAGGGCCTTGGCTTTGATGAGGACCAGTTTCGCGGCCATCGGTTCATCGGCTGCGCATGTCATCAGAAGGGTAACAACGACCTTCTCATTCTGACCCAGCCTGATGCGATCGAGGAGATCCACTATCGCTACGCCAAGGCTGGTGCCGATATCCTGGAGACCAATACCTTCTCTTCTACCAGCATTGCGCAGGCGGACTATCAGATGGAAGGTGCGGTCTACGACCTCAACAAGGAAGGCGCGGAAATCGTCCGCCGTGCCGCGATCCGCGCCGAACGCGAAGATGGCAAGCGCCGCTTCGTGGCCGGTGCGATCGGTCCGACCAATCGAACAGCGTCCATTTCCCCTGATGTCAACAACCCCGGCTATCGCGCGGTGACGTTCGATGATTTGCGCCTGGCTTACGGCGAGCAGATCGACGGCCTGATCGACGGCGGCGCTGATATCATCCTGATCGAGACGATTTTCGATACGCTGAACGCAAAGGCGGCGATCTTTGCCTGCGAGGAGCGTTTCGAGGCCAAGGGTATCCATTTGCCCGTCATGATTTCGGGCACGATCACGGATCTCTCCGGCCGTACGCTGTCGGGTCAGACGCCGTCGGCATTCTGGAATTCAGTGCGCCATGCCAACCCGTTTACGATCGGCCTCAATTGTGCGCTCGGCGCCAACGCGATGCGGCCGCATCTGCAGGAGCTTTCCGCAGCTGCGGATACCTTCATCTGCGCTTATCCGAATGCCGGTCTGCCGAACGAATTCGGTCAATATGACGAGACGCCCGAGATGATGGCGGCACAGGTCGAGGAGTTCGCCCGCGAAGGCCTAGTCAATATCGTCGGCGGTTGCTGCGGCTCCACTCCCGAACATATTGCCGCGATTGCCCAGGCGGTTTCGAAGTATCAGCCGCGTCAGCTTGCCGAACATCGCCCGTTCATGTCGCTCTCCGGGCTGGAACCTTTCGAGCTCACCAAGGACATCCCGTTCGTCAATGTCGGCGAGCGCACGAACGTCACCGGCTCCGCAAAATTCCGCAAGCTGATCACCAATGCCGATTATACGGCAGCGCTTGCCGTGGCGCGCGACCAGGTTGAGAATGGTGCACAGGTCATCGACATCAACATGGATGAGGGCCTGATCGATTCGGAAAAGGCCATGGTGGAGTTCCTGAACCTCATCGCCGCCGAACCGGATATCGCCCGCGTTCCGGTCATGATCGACAGTTCGAAGTTCTCGATCATCGAGGCGGGCTTGAAATGCGTTCAGGGCAAGCCGATCGTCAATTCGATCTCCCTCAAGGAAGGCGAGGAGAATTTTCTCAAGCAGGCCCGGTTGATGCGCATGTACGGCGCGGCGGTCGTCGTCATGGCCTTCGACGAGACAGGTCAGGCAGATAGCTACGAGCGCAAGGTCGAGATCTGTTCTCGCGCCTACAAGCTCCTGACGGAAGTGGCGGGCCTGCCGCCTGAAGATATCATCTTCGATCCGAATATCTTTGCGGTCGCGACGGGTATCGAAGAGCATAACAATTATGGTGTCGATTTCATCGAGGCGACGCGGACGATCCGCAAGACGATGCCGCTGGTCCATATTTCCGGCGGCGTCTCGAACCTTTCCTTCTCGTTCCGCGGCAATGAACCCGTCCGCGAGGCCATGCATGCCGTGTTCCTCTACCACGCCATCCAGGCGGGCATGGACATGGGTATCGTCAATGCCGGGCAGCTTGCCGTGTACGACAATATCGACCCCGAATTGCGGGAGGCCTGTGAGGACGTCGTGCTCAACCGCCGTCCGGACAGCACGGAGCGCCTGCTTGAGATTGCCGAGCGTTTCCGCGGTGCCGGCAGCAAGGAGGCGAAGGCGCAGGATCTTTCCTGGCGCGAATGGCCGGTCGAGAAGCGGCTCGAACATGCGCTGGTCAACGGCATTACCGAATATATCGAAGCCGATACCGAGGAAGCGCGTCAAGCTGCCGAGCGGCCGTTGCATGTCATCGAAGGCCCGCTGATGGCCGGCATGAATGTCGTTGGCGATCTCTTCGGTTCGGGCAAGATGTTCCTGCCACAAGTCGTGAAGTCCGCCCGTGTCATGAAGCAGGCCGTTGCCGTCTTGCTGCCCTACATGGAAGCCGAGAAGCTTGCCAACGGCGGTGATAGCGAGCGGAAGTCCGCCGGTAAGATTCTGATGGCGACCGTCAAGGGTGACGTGCACGACATCGGCAAGAACATCGTCGGCGTGGTGCTCGCCTGCAACAATTACGAGATCATCGACCTGGGCGTCATGGTGCCGGCCACGAAGATCCTGGAGACAGCCGTAGCCGAAAAAGTCGATATTATCGGCCTCTCAGGGCTGATCACGCCGTCTCTCGACGAAATGGTACATGTTGCTTCCGAGATGGAGCGGCAAGGCTTCGAGATCCCCTTGTTAATCGGTGGTGCCACGACCAGCCGTGTCCATACCGCGGTGAAAATCCATCCGGGCTATCACCGGGGGCAAACCGTCTATGTTACGGATGCGAGCCGCGCCGTTGGCGTCGTATCAGCGCTGCTGTCGACCGATGCGCGGCAGGGCTATATCGATACCGTTCGGGCTGAATATTCGAAGGTCGCTGCCGCCCATGCGCGCAGCGAGGCGGAAAAGGTACGGTTGCCGATCGCAAGGGCGCGTGAAAACGCCGAGAAAGTGGATTGGTCGAGCTACAAGCCGGTCAAGCCGCAGTTTTTCGGGACGAAGGTATTCGAGAATTACGATCTTGCCGAACTGGCAAAATATATCGACTGGACCCCGTTCTTCCAGACCTGGGAGCTGAAGGGGCGTTTCCCGGCAATTCTCGAAGACGAGAAGCAGGGTGAGGCGGCGCGGCAGCTCTATGGCGATGCGCAGGCGATGCTGGAAAAGATCATTGCGGAAAACTGGTTCCGCCCGCGTGCGGTCATCGGCTTCTGGCCGGCGGGTGCCGTTGGCGATGACATCAGGTTGTTCACAGATGAAAGCCGCAGCGAGGAACTCGCCACTTTCTATACGTTGCGTCAGCAGCTGTCGAAGCGTGATGGCCGACCGAATGTCGCTCTGTCGGATTTCGTGGCGCCGGCCTCCAGTGGCGTCGGTGATTATGTCGGCGGCTTCGTCGTCACGGCCGGTATTGAAGAAGTCGCGATCGCCGAACGCTTCGAGCGTGCCAATGACGATTACTCCTCGATCCTGGTGAAAGCACTGGCCGACCGCTTTGCGGAAGCCTTTGCCGAGCGGATGCACGAGCGGGTGCGGCGGGAGTTCTGGGGTTATGCTCCGGATGAGACTTTCTCAAGCGAGGAACTCGTTCTCGAAGCTTATGCCGGTATCCGCCCGGCACCCGGCTATCCGGCTCAGCCTGACCATACCGAAAAGGACACGCTTTTCCGCCTGCTGGACGCCGAAGCGACAACCGGCGTGAAGCTCACGGAAAGCTATGCGATGTGGCCGGGCTCGTCCGTCTCGGGCATCTATATAGCTCACCCGTCCTCCTACTACTTCGGCGTTGCCAAGGTGGAACGCGATCAGGTGGAGGACTATGCCGGCCGCAAGGGCATGCCGGTGGCCGAGGTAGAGCGCTGGCTCGGCCCGGTCCTCAATTATGTGCCGGAGAAGCGCGAGGCCGCGGTCGACGACGCAGCCTGATTGCGAGTCGTTTCAAAGGCTTGCACTGCTTCGCTCAGAATTTGATTCTGCATGCAAAAGCCGCCCCAGTCATCTTGGCTGGGGCGGCTTTTTTTGATTCCGGCATTTTTTCGGTCTCGCGGATCTGAGCTAGTTCGCGCCGATCGTCAGTTCCGCGACGAAATCATAGGCATCGCCGCGATAGAGCGATCGTGTGAATTCGACGGCCCGGCCGGAGCCGAGATAGGAGATACGCTCGATCGAGAGGCCGGCAGCGCCGACGGGAACACCGAGCAGCCCCGCATCCGCCTCTTTCATGTTGGTCGCCGATATGCGCTGAACGGCGCGGACGGGACGCACCTGACGCTTTTCCAATTCCGCATAGAGCGATGTCGTGACCACCGATGGATCCGGCAGGAATTCGCCGGAAACGCTGGCGTGCTCGATCGCCAATGGCTGATCGTCGGCAATACGGAGACGGCTCAGCCGCGATACCCTGGTGTCGGCGGCAAGACCGAGAATCATCATTTCATCCGGGGAGGGCGTGTGGATGCCCTTATGCAGCCATTCGGAACGAGCCGTCATCCCGCGCCGGGCCATGTCCTCAGTAAATGATGTCAGCTGCGACAGCCGCTGCTCCACCTTGGAAACAGGTTTTGCGACGAATGTTCCCGAGCCGTGACGGCGGACGAGAATACCTTCGGCCACAAGATCGTCGATGGCCTTGCGGACGGTAACGCGGCTGACGGCGGCGAATTCGGCAATATCGCGCTCCGGTGGAAGCGCATCCCCATGCTTCAGCCTGCCGACCTTCACGGCCTCTTCGAGCGTGCGCCGTAGCTTGACGTAAAGCGGGCCTGTGCCGCCTCCAGAAAGGCGCTCCGGCGAGAAGATCGCGCTCAAATCTTCGGTCATGCCTTGTTTTCCTCTCCACCCCGCAGCAATTTCGCCGCCAATTCTACGGCTCCCCGTAGAACGTCCCCTCTTGGTTCAGCGAGAATCGCTTTGTGGCGTTCATCAAGCCAGGGACGATAAGCTTGGGCAAGGCCGCCGAGAAGGCAGATCGAAGGGCATTCCGGCCAAAGCAGCGCATCGAGGCTCTCGGTTATGGCTTTCGCTGCCGTCTTGACGATGTCGATGGCGACGGCATCCTCCATCCCGGCATATTCGAAGATGACCGGCGCATAGCGGGCAAAATCCTTGGGCTTGGAGGCATGCGCAAACTCGACGATGCGCTCCGGATCATTGCCGTATTCGGCCATGATCGATGCCGTGAGCGCCGAGCCGGCTGTCACCTTGTCATGGGCCAGGACAGCTCTCTCGAGCAAATCTCGTCCAAGACGAGCGCCACTTGCCTGGTCGCCTATGACAAAACCCCAGCCGCCGATGCCCCAGATCCTGCCCTCGCGACGAGCATTATAGACGGAACCGGTACCGAAGGCGCCGATGACACCATCGGCGTCGCCGAGAGCGCCTTGAAGCGCTGTCGTCGCATCCGTGACGACGCGCGTGCTTGCAAAGGGCAGCGCGCCTTCGACCTTTTTGCCGTAGTTGCCGACATTGGCGCCTGCCGTTCCGATAACGGCCGGCAGCGTCTGCAGCAGTCCGGGAGCGAGCCCGGCGTCGATCAAAGCCTGCTTTGCCGAGGTGACAATATGGATCAGTGAGTTTTCCAGATCGGAGAGAATGTTCGCCGCGCCAGCCTTGCCGGTGCCAAGCACCTGCCCACTATGATCTATCACAGCTGCGCGGCAACTCGTGCCGCCACCATCGATACCAATTGCAAACTGCCCCATCATGCCTCCGGATGCCGCCTGTTCCCCGTTTTTCCATACAATACCAAAAAAATACCATTTACCAATAGGCAAGGCGGGCATTTTTGTCCGATAATATCCTATTGAATTCCCACAATAAATTAATAAGCCTCAATCTTTTTACACCTGAAAGTTAAATTCGGCTGGACAATTGGTATTTTTTTGGACTTAATTCGGAGCAAGGGAACAGTACGAACGGACATCGGCAAAGCTGGCAGAAAAACAACAGCCAGTAGGTGAAGTGGAAGGGCGCGCATCTCGTCGTTGCGTCAGGCTGCCAGGGATCAGGAGGATCTCGCTTCGACGTCGTTATAATTTTCCCGCGTAGTTCTTGCAGCGTCTCCGTTTGATGGCGGCGGGCGGCAATTGATCGGGCTGATAGGGCCGGCGCCTTTGAAGCCTTTTGCATGGAGGGGTCGGCAGTATTGGCGGTCCCTATGGAGCGCTGACCGTTTCCTCGGACAGGCCAGCGGATTTTCAGATCGAGAACAGCGCCTTGCTATGGCGCGGAAAACAGGAGAGGGAAATGAAAACCAATGTTCTGAAAGGCTTGCTTCTCGCATCGAGCCTGCTGACGTCAGTTAGCCTTGCGCACGCGGCCGATGTGACGCTGACGGTTGAAAGCTGGCGTAACGACGACCTGCAGATCTGGCAGGAAAAGATCATCCCGGCTTTCGAAGCGAAGAACCCGGGCATCAAGATCGTCTTCTCGCCGACGGCGCCGACCGAATACAACGCATCGCTGAACGCCAAGCTCGATGCCGGCTCTGCAGGCGACATCATCACCTGCCGCCCGTTCGATGCTTCGCTCGACCTCTTCAACAAGAAGCATCTTGCCGATCTGACCAAGCTTAAAGGCCTGGAAAACTTCTCGGCTGTCGCCAAGGCCGCGTGGTCGACCGACGACGGCAAGTCGACCTTCTGCGTGCCGATGGCTTCGGTCATCCACGGCTTCATCTACAACAAGGATGCCTTCGACAAGCTCGGCCTCAAGGTGCCGACGACGCGCGACGAGTTCTTCGCCGTTCTCGACAAGATCAAGGCCGACGGCACCTACATTCCGATGGCTATGGGCACGAAGGACCTCTGGGAAGCCGCAACCATGGGCTACCAGAACATCGGCCCGAACTACTGGAAGGGTGAGGAAGGCCGCAAGGCTCTGATCGCTGGCAAGGAAAAGCTGACGGACGCACCGTGGGTCGATCCTTACAAGGAACTGGCAAAGTGGAAGCCCTACCTCGGTGACGGCTTCGAAGCTCAGGGCTACGCTGACAGCCAGAACCTCTTCACGCTCGGCAAGGCTGCGATCTATCCGGCCGGCTCCTGGGAAATTGCTCTCTTCAACACCCAGGCGCAGTTCAAGATGGGCGCATTCCCGCCGCCGGTCGCAAAGGCTGGTGACACAGCCTATATCTCCGACCATCCGGATATCGGCGTCGGCTTGAATACGAAGAGCAAGCATCAGGAAGAAGCCAAGAAGTTCCTCGACTGGGTCGCTTCCGACGAGTTTGCTACCATCTATGCCAACTCGCTGCCGGGCTTCTTCAGCCTGAACTCGCATCCGGTGAAGATGAGCGATGCGCTCGCGCAGGAATTCGTTTCCTGGCGTGACAATCACAAGTCGACCGTTCGTTCGACCTATCAGATCCTGTCGCGCGGCACGCCGAACCTGGAAAACGAAACCTGGACCGAGTCCGCAAACGTGATCAACGGCACGGACACTCCGGAACAGGCCGGCGCGAAGCTCCAGAAGGGCCTCGACAGCTGGTACAAGCCGGGCAAGTAATCACTGCTTGATACGGGCGAGGGGTCTTTCGGGCTCCTCGCCCTTTTCGTTGTTTGGATGATTGGATGGGCGATCGTTTTCGCTTCTGCATTCGACACGCCCGATGTCGCTTCCATTCGGCTGAAGAGCCGAGGCAGCGGGTGGATTTGAACCTTAGAGCTGCTGCGTCGGCATGCAGCCAAGAAAAACAGGCAGAAAGCCATGAGCGACGCTGCGACATCAGATGCCCTTGAGGTGACGCCGATCAGGCGCTCCAAGCGCTGGCACATCCTCGTCTTCCTTTTCCCGGCCTTCGTCGTCTATACGGCGGTCATGATCCTGCCGCTGATCGAGACATTGCGCCTGTCGCTCTACAATGTTGTCGACAACCAATCTGTCTTCGTCGGCCTGAACAATTTCAAGGTGTTGTTCGGCGATGACCGCTGGTCGCATGATTTCTGGAATGCGCTGCGCAACAACCTGATCTTCTTCGTCATCCACATGTGCGTGCAGAATCCGATCGGTGTCGCGCTGGCTGCACTCCTGTCGCTGCCGAAGCTGCGTTTCGTCGCCTTCTATCGCACGGCCATATTCCTGCCGACGCTGCTTTCCTTCGTCGTCGTCGGCTTCATCTGGAAGCTGATCCTCTCGCCGCTCTGGGGTGTTGCGCCCGAGCTTCTGAATGTCATCGGTCTGAAATCGTTCTTCGCCCCGTGGCTCGGCAGGCCGAGCACGGCGCTGATTACCGTCGCGCTTATCTCGGTCTGGCAATATGTCGGCATTCCGATGATGCTGATCTATGCCGCGCTGCTCAACATCCCCGAAGAGGTGATCGAAGCCGCTGAATGTGACGGAATTACCGGCTGGAGCCAGTTCTGGAAGATCAAGCTGCCGCTGGTGCTGCCGGCAATCGGCATCATCTCGATCCTGACTTTCGTCGGCAATTTCAACGCGTTCGACCTGGTCTATACCGTGCAAGGGGCTTTGGCGGGACCGGATGGCTCGACCGATATCCTCGGTACGCTGCTTTACCGCGTGTTCTTCGGCTTCCAGCTGCAGCTGGGTGACCGCTCGATGGGGGCGACGATCGCGACGGTGATGTTCCTCATCATTCTGGCCGGCGTCTCCTTCTATCTTTTCATCGTGCAGCGGCGCATCCGTCGCTATCAGTTCTGAGGAGCGCGACCCATGTCCAAGGCACGCACTTCCCTTGTCCGCACCGGCTTCGTCCATCTGGCGCTCATCGCCTACACACTCGTCGCCATTTTTCCGGTGTTCCTGACGGTCATCAACTCCTTCAAGGATCGCGCCTCGATTTTCCGGGCACCCTTGAGCGTCCCGACGCCGTCCTCCTTCAGCATGATCGGCTATGACACCGTTCTGAAGCAGGGGGATTTCTTCACCTATTTCCAGAACAGCTTCGTCGTGACGATCGTCTCGATCATCCTGACGCTGCTGTTTGGAGCGATGGCCGCATTCGCGCTGTCGGAATACCGTTTCCGCGGCAATACGGTCATGGGGCTTTATCTGGCGATCGGCATTATGATCCCGATCCGTCTTGGCACGGTCGCGATCCTGCAGGGCATGGTCGCCGCCGGCCTCGTCAACACGCTGACGGCGCTGATCCTGGTCTATACCGCGCAAGGCTTGCCGCTGGCGATCTTCATCCTGTCCGAGTTCATGCGGACGGTTTCCGACGATCTGAAGAATGCCGGTCGCATCGACGGTCTCAGCGAATACGCGATCTTCTTCCGTCTGGTGCTGCCGCTGGTCCGTCCGGCGATGGCGACGGTGGCAGTTTTCACCATGATCCCGATCTGGAACGATCTGTGGTTCCCGCTGATTCTGGCGCCGAGCGAAGCGACCAAGACGGTGACGCTCGGATCGCAGATCTTCATCGGCCAGTTCGTTACCAACTGGAACGCGGTGCTGGCAGCCCTGACGCTCGCCATCCTGCCAATCCTCATCCTCTACGTTATCTTCTCGCGTCAACTCATTCGCGGCATTACATCCGGAGCAGTCAAGTGAGCCCATCTGAAAAGCCGATCCGCGTTCTCGTTGCCGGCCTTGGCAATATGGGCCGCAGCCATGCGCTGGCCTATCACCACAATCCGGGCTTCGAGATTGTCGGCCTGGTCAACCGCTCCAAGCGCGAACTGCCTGAGGAGCTGCGGGGATATACGGTCCATCCGGATTTCGAGACCGCGTTGAAGGAGCTGAAACCGGACCTCTGCTCCATCAATACCTATTCCGACAGCCATGCCGATTTTGCGGTCATGGCCTTCGAAGCCGGCTGCCACGTCTTCGTCGAGAAGCCGCTGGCGACGACCGTCGAAGATGCCGAGCGTGTGGTCGCGGCTGCGAAAAAGGCCGGCAAGAAGCTGACGATCGGCTACATCCTGCGCCATCATCCCTCGTGGATGCGGTTGATTGCCGAAGCGCGTAAGCTCGGCGGCCCCTACGTATTCCGCATGAACCTCAATCAGCAATCGAGCGGTCCGACCTGGGAGACGCACAAGGCGCTGATGCAAAACACGTCGCCAATCGTCGATTGCGGCGTACATTATGTCGACGTCATGTGCCAGATCACCGACGCCAAGCCCGTCGAGGTACGTGGGATGGGTCTGCGGCTGACGCAGGAAATCAAGCCGGACATGTATAATTACGGCCATCTCCAGGTGATTTTCGAAGACGGTTCTGTCGGCTGGTACGAAGCCGCCTGGGGTCCGATGATCTCGGAGACGGCTTTCTTCGTAAAGGATGTGATGTCGCCGAACGGCTCGGTCTCGATCGCCATGGATCAGAATGCCAAGTCCGATGATATCGACATGCACACGAAGACGTCGGTTATCCGGCTGCACAACGCCGAGACTGGCCCGAACGGCCAGTTTATCCGGCCGGATCAGGATCTGCATATGGATGGCGAACCGGGCCATCAGGAGCTCTGCGACTTCGAGCAGGCCTTCATGCTGAAGGCCATCCGCGAGGATATCGACCTCAATCGCCATATGGACGATGCCGTTCAATCGCTGCGCATATGCCTTGCCGCCGATGAGAGCGTGCGCACCGGCAAGCCTGTTTATCTATAAGGACAAGACTGTGGGATCGCTTCAACTGAAATCCATCCGCAAGGCCTACGGTACGCATGACGTGCTGAAGGGTATCGACCTCGAAGTGCAGGATGGTGAGTTCGTCATCTTCGTTGGTCCTTCCGGCTGCGGCAAGTCGACCCTTCTGCGCAGCATTGCTGGCCTGGAGGACGTGACCTCCGGTGCCGTGCTGATCAATGGCCAGGATGTGACGGTGACGCCGCCGGCCAAGCGCGGCATTTCGATGGTGTTCCAGTCCTATGCGCTCTATCCGCATCTGACTGTGAAGGACAATATGGGGCTTGGCCTCAAGCAGGCCGGTACCGCGAAGGCCGAAATCGAAAGCCGCGTCGGGAAAGCTTCCGGTATGCTGTCGCTCGAGCCCTATCTGGCTCGCCGTCCTTCAGAGCTTTCCGGCGGCCAGCGCCAGCGTGTCGCCATCGGCCGCGCCATCGTGCGCGAACCCGAGCTTTTCCTTTTCGATGAGCCGCTGTCGAACCTCGATGCGGCGCTGCGTGTCCAGACCCGCCTCGAAATCGCCCGGCTGCATCGCAGCCTGAAAGCGACGATGATCTATGTCACTCACGACCAGGTCGAGGCGATGACGCTTGCCGACAAGATCGTCGTGCTCAATGCCGGTGCGATCGAGCAGATCGGTTCGCCGATGGAGCTTTATAACCGCCCGGCCAACACCTTCGTTGCCGGCTTCATCGGCTCGCCGCAGATGAATTTCATCCCAGCAGAACGGCTCGGCGAAAGCGGTGCCAAGACCGTCGGCATCCGCCCCGAACATATCACGCTGTCGCGCGATCAGGGCACATGGGCGGCCAAGGTCATCCATGTCGAGCATCTCGGTGCCGATACGATCATCTACCTCGAATCCGAGGCCACCGGCCTTCTGACCGCGCGTCTCTTCGGCGAACATAGATATGAGCCGGACGAGATGGTCTATGCGACGCCGGATGCAAGCCAGATGCATCGTTTCGATGCGAACGACAAGGCGATCCGGGCGTAAATGGCCCGCCGAGGCGGAGCGGCAAGCTTCGCCTCGGCTATTCCTTCATCACGTGAATTGCATCGTCATTCGCCTTGTGGCCGCGAAGGATTGCCGGCCGTCAGGGCAGCCCGTTCAATGACTTCGGCTATGTGCACGGAAAGGGTGGGATCGGAGACGGCGCGGGCAAGCGTCAGACCACCGCTCAGCGTTGCGAGAAGAACGATGGCACGATCCTCCGCCGTTGTTTCGCCAGGGTTTGCGCTTTCCGGCAGGCCGGCGGCAACATCCGCGATCAATTTTCTCAACTCTACCGTATAGACGCCGCGTGTTTCTTCATCGGCACGCATCACATCGGGGGAAAGGCTCGGCAGCGTGCAGCTATCGCCGAGATCGCAGGTCCGCTTGTAACCGAGATAGAAGCTGGCAAGTGCCTTCAACCAGTCTTTCGGCTGATTTTGCCTGAGCACCAGGATCGCTTGGCGCAACTCTTCCAATCCTTCCACGACAGCGGTGCGAAACGCTTCGCTCTTGGACTTGAAATGTCCGTAGAAGGCGCCGTTGGTGACGCCGGCCGCTTTCGTCAGCGCATCGATGCCCGCGCCGCCATAGCCTTCCTTGCGAAAGACTTGCCCTGCCGCCGCGACGACCCGCGTCCGGGTTTCTTCCTTATGTTCGGCGCTATAGCGCATTATCGCCTCCATTAAGAGTGATCTCTCTTTATCTATTGCGTAGAGAGTGATCGGTGTGTATCGTTAAAGAGTGATCGGTATATATCAATTGCCGTCACAGGTCCAACAAGGAGATATCCCATGCCCATTACACTCACCGTATCCGAAGGGTTGCTTTCGTCCGAAGCGCAGGCGCAAGCTTTTGCTGGATTGACGGATGCAGTCCTCGATGTTGCCGGCTTGACCGGGAATGCATTCATGACGGCCAATGTCATCGGGTCGATCAACGTGCTTCCGGCCGAACACGTGCTGGCAGCCGGAAAGCCCGTTGCCGCGGCCTTCATCGAACTCAAGCTGCCCGAAATCGCGCTCGCGACCGCCGAAGCCAAGTGCGCTTTCATTGCAAGAGCGACTGATGTCGTCGAACAGGCGGCCGAAGGGCGGATCAAGCGCGAGCATATCTGGTCGAATATAGTTTATGCGCCTGAAGGCGCCTGGGGCATTGCGGGCCAAAGCTACAGCAATGCTGATCTGGTCGGCGCCATTGCGAGCGCCGCAGCGCCCGAGGTCGAAGCTCATCGCGCTTGAGTTGAAGCAATTGGCATCAATACCGGGCGGCCGCGTGGGCCGCTCGTCCGACAACAAGGGGAGTCAGGAGTTGCAACTCGCCAATTATCTGTTTTTCACGACGCATTGTGAGGACGCGCTTGCCTTCTATACGGCCTGCGGGCTTGGCCAAGTGACGCTGTTGGTCCGTCATGGTGCGGATGGGATACCGCTTGCCCGCGAAGCAATGCGGGGCAGGGTAATGCACGCTCGCTTCGAGGGGCCAGGCGTCTTGTTCTTCGCCTCCGACAATCATGACGCCGAGCCGATGCGCGGCTCTGCGCACATGCTCATGATGGATGATCGCGGTAGCACTGGCGAGATTTTTGCCCGGCTTGCCGAGGGCGGTACCGTAACGACGCCGCTCGCCGTGCAGCCTTGGGGCAGCTACTACGGCAAGCTGACGGATCGGTATGGCGTGCAATGGATGGTCGATTGCGTGTAGTAGTCCGGTCGTCCGGACGAATTCATATGATTGTCATGAGACGTGGCTATCAAGGGGGCAGTCCACTCCAACAGCGAGAGCATCATGACGAGCGCAGCAACGACTTATGCAACCTGGCACAAGGAACCGCAGGGCGACGCCGCAATGGCGGAATCGCACAGCCCCTATTGGCGGCATTTCATCGAAACGGTGCCGGAGCGGGATTTCTCCTCGAAGACTGTCCTGGACTTCGGCTGCAATCGCGGTGGTTTTTTGCGGCTGCTTTATGCCATGCGGCCGTTCCGACGCGGCGTTGGCATTGATATCGCTTCGGAGTCCGTGGCTGCCGCTGTCGAAGCTGTCGGCAATATGCCGCTGCAGTTTCATGTGACGACCGATTTATTGCCTTTTGCCGACAGCTTCGATGTGGCCTTCAGCTATGAGGTGATCTATCTGCTGCCGGAACTGAAAGAGCATGCCGAGGGGATGTTCCGGGCCATGCGCGATGGGGGCGTCTATTACGCGGTGACCGGGTGCCACAATGAAATGCCGCTTTGGCCGAAATGGCTCGAACTGATCGGCAACAACAGCAATGCGCCGATGCAGGATCGCTCGCCACAGGACTATATCGAGGCGTTCACGACGGCCGGCTTCGATGTTTCCGTCAGGCGTTTCGGCTATGACGGTTTCGTGCGCGCGACGAAGGACCGCAAATACTATCCGAGCATTCTCGATGCGTTGAGCTATCCGGCCGAATACAAGCTTCTGTTCCGGCTCGAGAAGCGCATCTGACATGGAGACGATCGATCGCAAGGGCGGCAGCGCCCTCTGGCATCAGATCGGCGAGATCCTGGCGGCTGATATTGCCACCGGGACTTTCGCGCCAGGAGAGAAATTGCCGACCGAGCCTGAGCTGATGCAGCGCTTCGGTGTCAGCCGCTTCACCGTGCGTCAGGCGCTGGGCCATCTGGAGCAGCGCGGACTGGTGCGTGCCGAGCAGGGACGGGGAACCTTCGTTCATAGGGGCGTGCTCGACTATACGCTGTCGAAGCGCACCCGTTTTCACAAGAACCTGATCGAGCAAGGTTTCGAGCCGGGCGGCGAGTTGCTCGTCCACGAAATCGTGCCGGCGACGGAACGCGTTGCCAGCTATCTGAAGCTGGCGGTTGGGGCACTGGTCATCCATCGTCGCGGCGTGATGACGGCCGATAGCATTCCGGTCGAATTGGGCGATTCCTATTATCCGGCTGACCGTTTTCCCGATTTCGACAAGGCCAGATTGCAGCATCCGACAATCTCGGCGGCACTCGCGAGCTATGGCGTTACCGACTACGAGCGCTTGCAGACGGAGATCGAGGCGCGCATGCCGACAGCCGAGGAGGCGCGGATCTTGCGCCAGCCGAAATCAACACCGCTGCTGGTGACGCGCAAGGTGGATGCGGATGCGGCGGGTATGCCGATAACCTACTCGGAATCGGTCTGGCCGGCTGAACGCACCACGTTCAATCTCGATTTGCGATAGAGAGCGTCCGCGAGCTTTGCGTCAGCGGTGGGAGAGGATGTTGACGACCTTGCCGAAGGGATCGCGGACATAGAAACGGCGAACGCCCCAGGGCTCGTCCGTAAGGTCATACAGTATCCCGAAGCCCATGGATGTGGCGCGCTGATAGAGTCCGTCGACATCGTCGACTTCGATGGAGAGATCGGGGACGAGTGTTCCCGAACCGCCTTCGCTGGCGACGCTGATCTGCGGAACCGTTGCCGCTTCGGAGGCGAAGGTGACGATCCAGCCGTGATCCATGACGACGTCGAGGCCGAGCAGGTCATGGTAGAAGAGACGGGCCGTGGCGGGATCGGCGGCAGGGAGGTTAGGGATGATGCGTAGGACGGTCACTGACGTTTCTCCCTTGTGATGTGGAGGCGGGCTTTGGCCGCGCCTCCACTACGCTGGTTCAGACCGTGACGGCCGGTAGCAGCTTGGCGCGTTCGCTGAGGATATGGCGGCAGGCGCTGGCCACTTCGCGGCCCTTGATGATGAAATGTTCCTTGAAGAACTGGATATGTGCTTCCGACTCCTGGAAATGATGCGGCGTCAGAACCGCCGAGAGGATCGGCACACCGGTATCGAGCTGGACGCGCATCATTGCGTCGAGGACCGTGTTCGCAACGAATTCATGGCGATAGATGCCACCGTCGACAACGAAAGCGGTGGCGACGATCGCGGAATAGCGGCCGTTGCGGGCAAGGGTCTGCGCATGCAGCGGAATTTCCAGTGCGCCGGGCACGTCGAAGATATCGATCGGCGATGCGCCTTCCACCGTCTGCCATTCGGCAACGAAGGAGTCGACCGAGCGGTCGACGATGTCAGCATGCCAGCGAGCCCGAATGATCGCGATGCGGCTCGGCTGGGTAGAAATCGAAATGGTCATGAATTTTGCCTTTCAAGGGTTGTTGTCAATTATCCCTTGGGCGAACACGCATGAACGCAGCACTCCCCGCGCGGAGGAGGGTACGACCCTGCTTGCTCTCTTCCATCCGGACTATACCGTCGGCTCCGGCCTCTCACCGGATCTGCTGACCCTTCCGAAAACTCGGAAGGCGCTCGCGGGCTCGGGGAAAATCCCCATACCGCCGGTGGGGAATTGCACCCCGCCCTGAGAACGCCTGGACTATAGATGCTTTCCCTCATGGAAATCAAAGAAAAACGCCGGGCTTTTGACCCGGCGTTTGCAAATAATTTTTCAAACTAGCCCTATGAGGCGAGGCGGCTTCTCAATCCTGGATGACCAGCAGGTCGGAGGAGGCGAAGCGCAGCGTCACCTTCTCGCCAACGCTCGGAGGCATCATGCCGGGGCTGTTGAACATGTCGAAGGAAATCGTGTTGCCAGCGACGTTCATACGAGTGCGGATGACGGAGCCCAGGAAGTGTGCCGAGGAAACCTCGCCCGTCAGCGCCGTGTCGCCCTTGGCCGATTCCGCCAGTGAGCCGGCTTCCGGACGCAGGGCGAGCGATACGGTATCGCCCGGCTTGTAGGCCGTGACCGACTGCTTCAGGGTCACGCCCTGATCACCGATCATGATCCGGTTGCTGTCGGGATCGACGACCTTGCCCTCGATCAGGTTCAGCGTACCGACGAAGGAGGCGACGAAGCGCGTTGCCGGCGTGTTATAGATCTCGAACGGCGTGCCGATCTGGTCGGCGCGGCCGGCATTCATGACGACGATGCGATCGGAGATCGACAGAGCTTCTTCCTGATCGTGCGTCACGAAAACTGTGGTGATGCCCAGCTGCTGCTGGATGGCGCGGATTTCCTCGCGCAGTGATACACGGATCTTGGCGTCGAGGGCCGAGAGCGGCTCGTCGAGCAGGAGGACCTGCGGCTTGACCGCGATGGCGCGGGCGAGCGCCACGCGCTGCTGCTGGCCGCCGGACATCTGATAGGGATAGCGGCCGGCGAGGTGATCGAGCTTGATGAGAGCAAGCATTTCCTTGACGCGCTTGTCGATGTCGGGCTTCGCCATCCCGGCGACCTTGAGGCCGAAAGCGACGTTGTCGTGCACCGTCATGTTCGGGAACAGCGCGTAAGCCTGGAACACCATGCCGATATTGCGCTGGTTCGGTTTTAACGCCCGCTGATCCTTGCCGTTGATCGACAGGGTGCCGGCGGTCGGTGTTTCGAAACCGGCGATCATGCGCAGCACGGTCGTCTTGCCGCAACCCGAAGGTCCGAGGAAGGAGATGAATTCTCCCTTCTCGATGTTCATATTGAAATCGTGAACGACGTGGATATCGCCGAAGGACTTCTTGATGTGGGTGAGTTCGAGAAAAGCCATGGTGAGGAGCCTTACGCCTTAATCGGAGCCAATTTGGAGAAGCGGGAAACGAGCTGCAGGAAGCCCATGCTGAGCCAGGTCACTGCAAGCGCGATGATGGCCAGTGCCGAGGACTGATAGGCCTGGTTGGCGCCGACGAGCTGCATGTAGGGGCCGAAAGCCGGCCGATTAAGCAACGATGCCATCGTGAATTCGCCCATGACGATCGCCAGTGTGATGAACGCGCCGGAGAGAACGCCACTCATGACATTGGGGAAGATGCAGCGGAACATGATGGTCGTCCACTTCGCGCCAAGGCTTTCCGCCGCTTCCGTCAGGGTGCCGACGTCGATCGTGCGCATCGCCGTATCGACCGAACGATACATATAGGGGAGCGACAAGACAATATAGGAGCAGACCAGTAGGAAATTCGTGGTCTGCTCGAAGCCCGTCAGAGGCAGGATCGAGGACGAATTATAGAGACGCAAATAGCCGAAGACGATGACGATTGCCGGGATGACCAGCGGCATCAGGGTGATGAATTCGACGATCGGGCGTAGCTGCGGCAAACGAAGCCGGACCCAATAGGCCGTGGGAACCACGAGCAACATGCCGACGATGATGGTCAGCACGGCCATGAGCATGGAATAGCCGAACGCATAGAGAAAGTGCGAGTCGGAAAAGACCGAAGCGTAGGCGTCGAAACTATAGGCGTCGCGGCGCATGCGCAGCGAGAATTCCAGCGTGCCGATGAGCGGGACGATGAAATAGATGGCGCCGATGACGACCGCGATCCAGGCGAAGAATTTCTGCAGCTTCATTTCTGCCACCGTTCTGCGCGCATGCGCATGATGATGTAAATGACGTTGGAAATGCCTGTTATGACGATCATGCCGAGAGCCATCGCATAGCCGAGATTGGCGTTATGCAGGACGTCGCCGCGGATCTGTGCATAGAGCTGGATCGGGATGATGTTCAGCGAGCTGCCCGTCAGCGCGATGGCCGTTGCGATGGCGCCGAAAGCGTTGGCAAACAGCAGCAGTGTCGTGCCAAGCAGGCTCGGCCAGAGGATGGGCAGCGCCACCATCAGCCAATATTGCCAGTTGGTGGCTCCGAGGATGGAGGCGGCTTCGCGCCATTCCTTCTTCATGCCGTCCAGGGCGGGCGTGATGATCAGCACCATCAGCGGAATCTGGAAGTACATGTAGGTGACGGTCAGGCCAATGAAGCTGTAGAGATTGAAGCCCGTCGCATAGAGGTTGAAGCCCAACCAGTCTCTCATCAACACGGTGACGAGGCCGAGGCGGCCGATCGTGGCGATGAACGCGAATGCCAGGGGCACGCCGGCAAAGTTGGAGGCAACGCCGGAAAAGGTGAGAAACGTGTGGCGCACCCAGCCCGGCAAGCCGCCCATGACCAAGGCCCAGGCAAGGTAGAAGCCGATCAGGGCGCCGCCGAGCGAAGACGTGACCGACACCTTGATGCTGATCCAGTAGGAATCCCAGATCGACTTGGTGAACAGATCGCCGATGTTCTTCAGCGTCAGGCTGCCGTCGGGCGTCAGAAAGGCGCCGGCGATCAGGTAGATCGTCGGGAGAATCAGAAACAGCAGCGCGAAGATCAGGAAGGGCGCTATGCCCAGCCAGTCGACAACCACGCGTTTGTTGATCAGGGGGGGACTGCTGATCGTTGATGTTGTCACGGTGCTCATGATTGGCCCAATCCGCGGCGTCAAAAAAACGGAAAACCTCCCCGCTTGAGCGGGGAGGTCGTGTCAGGTTTGATTACTGTACGTTCGAACCGACGACGGAATCCCACTTGGTGGTGATGGCGGCCTTGCCTGCATCCTGCTCGTCGAGCGTCGGGAATACGGCCTTTTCGTAGGCAGCGGCCGGCGGCAGCTTGTCGAGAAGTTCCTGCGGGACCTTCTTGTTCTTCGCCAGGTCGTTGAAGCGGATCGGGTGGCAATAGCCCTTCAGCCAGCCGATCTGGCCTTCGTCGGAATAGAGGAACTCCATCCAGAGCTTTGCAGCGTTCGGATGCGGAGCGAAGGCCGAGATCGCCTGGACGTAAACGCCTGCGATAACGCCCGAAGCCGGAACGGTGACGTCAACCGGCGGGTTGCCGTTCAGGCTGTCGCGCCAGGAAAGACCGTTGTAGTCCCATGCGACGACGATCGGGGTAGCGCCCTGTGCGAGCGAAGCGGACTTGCCGATGACCGGAACGAAATTGCCTGCCTTGTTCAGCTTGGCGAAGTAGCCGAGACCGGCTTCACCGACCTTGGTGGCGTCCTTCTCGCCGGCAGCGAGGCCGGCGGCGTAGACGGCCTGAACGGCCTGGTTCGAGGTGCGCGGGTCACCTGCGAGCGAAACAGTGTTGGCATATTCCGGCTTCAGGAGGTCAGCCCAGTCCTTCGGCGGGTTCTTTACGACGTCCTTGTTGGTGACGAAGGAGAGAACGCCGTAGTAGTCGCCGTACCAGTAGCCTTCGGAATCCTTGGCGCTGTCCGGAATGGAATCCCAGGTGGAAACCTTGTAAGGCTGCAGCAGGCCTTCCTTCTTGGCGGTCGGGCCGAAAGAGAGACCAACGTCGATCACGTCCGGAGCCTGCGGGCCGGTATTGCCCTTGTTGGCGCGGATTGCTTCGACTTCATCGCCCGAGCCGGCATCCGGGTTCAGTTCGTTGACTTCGATACCGTACTTCGCCTTGAATGCAGCGATCAGGTCACCATAACCGCACCAGTTGTGGGGCAGGGCGATGGTGGTCAGCGTGCCTTCCTTCTTGGCGGCAGCGATGAGATCGGCGCTCGGTTCTGCGGCCGCAATAGCCGTCGAAGCGACGAGCATCGCGGTGGAGATTGTCAGAAGACGATGAATTTTCGAGATCACTGCATTTCCTCCTTTTGGGTTTTCAGTGTCTGGCGTTGCTGTTAATGACGTTACATGAAGGTTGTGTGACGACTTCAAAGCGTTGCGTTTGCTGAAAACGCAGTCGATTTTTGCTTCTAATCGACAAGTATGACAGTCGCTGTATTTCACGCTGCTCCACGAACCGTTATTTTGTGTTTTCATTCCCCTTCAGCTTAGCTTGCGAAACAACTTTGTTTGTTCGAAAAGACCTTCCAGTGTCTTCATGCGCTCGCTTGTCTCGTCCCATGTCGAGCTTTGCACGGCTTCGATTAGGGCTTCGACGATAAAGAGAGTGACAACCGACGAATCCCAAGCGGACGGCGCCTCGATCTGCACGCGAAACGTGTATTTCGCATGCTTGGCGGCAGGCGTTGCCCACTGGTCGGTGAAGACGATGATTTCGGCGCCGCGGCGGCGGGCGGCGGCGGCCAGATTGACCATTTCCTGCTCGTAACGCCTGATGTCGAATATGACGAGCAGATCGCCCGGATTCATGTTCAGGACATATTGCGGCCAGGTGCTTGAATTGGAAGAAAGCAGCGTCGTGTTGGGTCGGATGACCTGCATATGGGTGAAGAAATACTCGGCAAGCGCCCCCGTAATGCGCCCCCCCACGAAATAGAGGCCGCGTTTCCTCTCCGACAGCAGTGCCGCAACGCCGTCGAACGTCGCCACATCGATATCCGACAGGGTCTGTCGCAGGTTGCCCATGATAGCGTCGGCGAAACGATTGAGGATATGCGTGCCTGGCGCATTAGACGCCCAGCGATCGTGCTTCGTCAGCGGGTTGGAGATCGTTGCCTCGACCTCTTGATGAAGATGGGCCTGGAAGTCCGGATAGCCTTTGTATCCGAGCTTCTGCACCATGCGCGCGACCGTCGGTGTCGAAACCCGCGCATTCTCTGCAACGGTGGTAATGCTGCCCAGCCCGGAAACGGGATAGTTGTCGAGCAGGCTCTTGGCGAGCTGCTTTTCGGCGCGCGTCAGCGTGTCAAAGCGCGCGTTGATCACGTCCGAAACTGTCTTCGACGCATTGTTCACTCGATTTTTGCTCCCCGGGACGGTCTGATGCCGCTTTCCTCTCAGGATATAACAACGCTGTCACATTTCGAGTCAATGTCACAAATGAAGAAATAATTTCAGTTTCCAGTTGACAGCGACGAAAACCTGAAGAATTCTTTTCTTATAAACATTTTATTAATCGGCAATGGGGCGTCTCCGATGCTTGCGCAGCAAGGCATTTTGACGAAGGCGGACGGCGATTGTGTTGCGGTCGAAAGACCGGACGGAAGCAGTGCGGTCCTGCTCGTCTGCGAGCATGCCTCTTTCGCGCTTCCGGAGCGGTTCGGCGATCTTGGGCTTTC
The DNA here is from genome assembly GCF_040215725.1 of Rhizobium sp. ZPR4. Lineage (NCBI taxonomy): Bacteria > Pseudomonadati > Pseudomonadota > Alphaproteobacteria > Hyphomicrobiales > Rhizobiaceae > Rhizobium > Rhizobium sp. ZPR4. The sequence continues at coordinate 1,975,045 of NZ_CP157967.1, read as the reverse complement.
CGTCGAGGCGCTTTCCAGCCATATCGCCTGGGATCCGGGCGCACTCGCGGTTGCAAGAGGAATTTCCGCCGGCTTGAATGCCACCTTGGTTTTTCAGCGCTTCTCCCGGCTGATTTATGATTGCAACCGGCCGCCGGAAAGCGCTGGTGCCATGCCGGAGACGAGCGAGATCTATACAATCCCCGGCAATCAGCATCTGGGCGAGGCGGATAGGCAGGCGCGTACGGAAGGGCTCTACATTCCGTTTCACGATCGCATTCGGGCGCTCTTGAAGGAGCGGGCGGCGCGCGGACAAAAAACCGTGATCGTGACAATCCACAGTTTCACGCCGGTCTATAATGGCAAACCACGGGCAGTGGAGCTTGGCATTCTGCATGACGAAGACCGTTGGCTGGCCGATCGCATGCTGGATGCCTCGGCTGAGGCGCCGCTCTATCAGACAGAGCGCAACCAGCCTTACGGACCTGAAGATGGTGTGACCCATACGTTGAAGCTGCATGGGCTCGCCAATGGTCTGCATAACGTAATGATCGAGGTCCGCAACGACCTCATTCGAGATGACGTCGGCCAAGGGGTCATGGCCGATTATCTGACGGGGCTTCTCCAGAGCAGTCTGGAAGCCTGAGCATAAAAGAAAAAGACCCCGGGGAGCAGTTCAACTGCGATCGGGCCGCATGGCAAAACGCCAGCGGTCAATGTGACACATGGTTCTCCGCAATCCCGCGGACGACCGGGCTTTAGGGGGAATGGCATGTCTGATTATTCAGAGTTAGACAAAAAGCAGGATATTCATATTCTGCACTCCATGGGCTATGCCCAGGAGCTGGAACGGCGCATGAGTTCATTCTCGAATTTCGCCATTTCCTTCTCCATCATCTGCATTCTATCAGGCGGTATCAACTCGCTCGCACAGGCAACGTCGGGTGCAGGCGGTGCCGCAATCGGTATCGGGTGGCCGCTTGGCTGCCTGATTTCGGGTGTTTTCGCGCTCTCGATGGCGCAGATTTCCTCGGCCTATCCCACCGCCGGTGGCCTCTATCACTGGGGTTCGATCCTCGGTAACCGCTTCACCGGCTGGCTGACGGCTTGGCTCAATCTTCTTGGCCTGATCACCGTGCTTGGCGCGATCAATGTGGGTACCTGGGGCTTCTTCAGCGGCTCCATCGCCCCCTGGTTCGGCATCGCCGTCGATACCAACACTTCGGCCGGTTTTGCCAACCAGATCATTTTCGTCGCCATCATCACCGGCCTGCAAGCCTTGATCAATCACTTCGGCATCAGGCTCACGGCAAAACTGACCGACATGTCCGGCTACCTGATCTTCGCTGCCGCGATCGCGCTGACCATCGTCTGCCTGATCGGCGTGAAGAGCTGGGACATCAGCCGCATCTGGACCTTCACCAACTATTCCGGCACGCCGGAAGGTGATGCTTCCGTTTGGCCGAAGATGGACAATATCTGGTACGTCTTCGCCCTTGGTCTGTTGTTGCCGATCTACACGATCACGGGTTATGACGCCTCTGCGCATACGTCCGAAGAGACCGTAAAGGCCTCCAGCTCCGTACCGCGAGGCATGGTCTCCTCGGTCTGGTGGTCGTCGTTGTTCGGCTACATCATGCTGCTGGCCTTCCTCCTGGCGATCCCGGACATGAACGAGGCATCGAAGCAGGGCTGGAACGTCTTCTTCTGGACGATCAACAGCATCACCAACCCCGTCGTCGCCAACATCCTCTATGTTGCGATCTTCATCTCGCAGCTGCTGTGCGGCCTTGCGACCGTGACATCCGCATCGCGCATGATCTATGCCTTCTCGCGTGACGGCGGCCTGCCATTCTCGAAGTCGCTTGCCAGCGTCAGCCCGAGGTTCCGCACGCCTTCCGTCGCCATCTGGACGGCCGCGATTCTTGCGGTCCTGTTCGTCTGGGGCGCTTCGCTCGTCACGATCGCCGGCTCTTCGGCCTACACCATCGTCGTGTCGTGCACCGTCATCTTCCTGTTCCTCTCCTTCACCGTGCCGATCGTCCTCGGCATCAAGGCGATCGGAACCGCGAAATGGCCGAAGATGGGGCCGTGGAACATGGGTATCGGCACCTATAAGCTGGTCTCGGTTCTGGTGATCATTGCTATGGCGATCATTTTCATCATCGGCGTGCAGCCGCCGAATGAATGGGCGCTCTACATCACAATCGGCTTCCTGGTACTGACCGCAATCATCTGGTTTGCCTTTGAAAAGCGCCGTTTCCAGGGGCCACCGATCGGGGACATGATTGCCAAGCGTCAGGCCGATATCGCCGCCGCCGAACGAGCTGTCGGCGAGGTGTGATCCTCATCCATCATCAATCCGGCAGGGGCCGCGGCCGCGGCCCCATCCAACTTGACGAGCGGCTCCGGTGATACATCCGGCCGTGCCGCTGGCCGACCCACTTCTATCTTTCAGGCGGACCAAATTATGAGCAGCAGCTATACGTTCGACGACCTCAAGCGAGATGTGGCCGAAGGGCGCATCGATACGGTTCTGGCATGTCAGGTCGACATGCAGGGCCGGTTGATGGGCAAGCGCTTCCAGGCGGAATTCTTCATCGAAAGCGCCTGGAAGGAAACGCATAGCTGCAACTACCTGCAGGCGACGGATATCGAGATGGAAACCGTCTCCGGCTACAAGTCGACGAGCTGGGAGAAGGGCTACGGCGACTATACGATGAAGCCGGATCTCGCCACGCTGCGCCGCATCCCCTGGCTGGAAGGCACGGCGCTCGTCCTCTGCGACGTGCTTGACCACCATACTCATGAGGAAGTCGCGCATTCGCCGCGCGCCATCCTCAAGAAGCAGGTGAAGCGGCTGGAAGCCATGGGGATGAAAGCCTACATGGCTTCGGAGCTCGAATTCTTCCTGTTCGACCAGAGCTACGACAGCGCCCGTGAATCCGGCTATCGCAATCTCAATCTCGTCAGCGGCTACAACGAGGATTACCACATCTTCCAGACCACGAAGGAAGAAGATGTGATGCGGGCGATCCGCAAGGGACTGCAGGGTGCCGAGATCCCCGTCGAAAACTCCAAGGGCGAGGCTTCGGCCGGCCAGGAGGAAATCAACGTCCGCTATGCCGATGCGCTGACCATGGCGGACCGTCACGCCATCATCAAGAACGGCTGCAAGGAGATTGCCTGGTCGAAGGGCAAGGCCATTACCTTCCTGGCCAAGTGGAATTACAGCGCTGCCGGCAGTTCATCCCATATCCATCAGTCGCTCTGGAGCGCGGACGGCAAGACGCCGCTGTTCTTCGACAAGGAAAAAGAACACGGCATGACGCCGATGATGAGGCATTACGTTGCCGGCCTTCTGACGCATGCCAGCGAGATCACCTATTTCCTGGCGCCCTATATCAACTCCTACAAACGCTTCGTTGCCGGCACCTTCGCCCCCACCAAGGCGATCTGGAGCACGGATAATCGCACGGCCGGCTATCGCCTGTGCGGTGCCGAGACCAAGAGCATCCGTATCGAGTGCCGTGTCGGCGGCTCCGACCTCAATCCTTATCTCGCATTTGCGGCCCTGATCGCTGCCGGCATCGACGGGATCGAGAACAAGCTTGAGCTGGAGGCGCCCTTCGTCGGCGACGCCTATGGCGCACGCGAAGTTCGCGAGATTCCGCGCACCCTGCGTGGCGCGACCGAGGCCCTGACCAATTCGAAGATGCTGCGTGCCGCCTTTGGCGACGATGTCATCGATCACTATACCCGCGCTGCCGAATGGGAGCAGGAGGAGTACGATCGTCGCATCACCGATTGGGAAGTGGCGCGCGGATTCGAAAGAGCGTAAGGCTTTTGCGATCTGCCTCTTGCCCGATTTTCGTTCTAGGGTCAGGCAGAGGCGCCGAGATGCCAGCACACCTGCCGTTTCCTTTTGAAGGCGGCCAAAGGTTGTGCAACATCCGGCAATCAATTGGATGACCAGGAAAACAGGAATTCGATCATGACCATGATCACATGCGTCTCCCCGGTGAACGGAGAGGTTTATGCCGAACGTCCGGCCTTGCCGCTGGATGCCGCCAAGGAAGTTGTGGCTCGCGCTCGCAAGGCACAGAAGGATTGGGCACGCCGCCCGCTGGAAGATCGTGTCCAGCTCGTGCTGAAGGGTGTCGCCCGGCTTAATGAGATGGCCGATGTGGTCGTGCCGGAGCTTGCCTGGCAGATGGGCCGCCCGATCAAATATGGCGGCGAGTATCGCGGCTTCAACGAGCGCTCCAACTACGTCGCATCGATCGCCGCTGATGCGCTGGCACCCTTGGTCGTCGAGGACAGCGCCAATTTTGCCCGCCGCATCGAGCGCGAGCCGCATGGCGTCGTCTTCGTCATCGCGCCCTGGAATTATCCTTATATGACGGCGATCAATACGGTCGCCCCGGCGCTGATGGCCGGCAATGCCGTCATTCTCAAACATGCAAGCCAGACGTTGCTCGTCGGCGAGCGGCTCGTGCAGGCCTTTGTCGAGGCCGGCGTTCCCGCCGATGTCTTCCAGAATGTCTTCCTCGATCACGAAACGACATCGGCGCTGATCGCAGCCGGCAGTTTCAACTTCGTCAATTTCACCGGCTCCGTCGAAGGCGGCCGGTCGATCGAGCGGGCGGCTGCGGGTACGTTCACCAGCCTCGGGCTCGAGCTTGGCGGCAAGGACCCGGGCTATGTCATGGAAGATGCGGATCTCGACGCTGCCGTCGATACGCTGATGGATGGCGCCACCTTCAATTCCGGCCAGTGCTGCTGCGGCATCGAGCGCATTTACGTGCATGAATCGCTCTACGACAGCTTCGTCGAAAAGTCCGTCGCCTGGGTTTCGAACTACAAGCTCGGCAATCCGCTTGACCCCGAGACGTCGCTCGGGCCGATGGCGCACAAGCGCTTTGCCAAGGTGGTGCGTGAGCAGATCGCCGATGTGGTTGCCAAGGGTGCGAAGGCGCTGGTCGACCCGAAGCTGTTCCCGGCCGACGACGGTGGCGCCTATCTCGCGCCGCAGATCCTCGTCAACGTCGATCATTCGATGGCTTTCATGCGCGAGGAGACTTTCGGTCCGGCCGTCGGTATCATGAAGGTGAAGAGCGATGCGCAAGCGCTGGAGCTGATGAATGACAGCCCCTACGGCCTGACGGCTTCGCTCTGGACGAAGGATGTCGAGCGCGCCTCGCGGATCGGCCGCGAGATCGAAACCGGCACCGTCTTCATGAACCGCGCCGACTATCTCGATCCGGCACTGTGCTGGACCGGCGTCAAGGAAACCGGCCGCGGCGGCTCGCTGTCGATCATCGGTTTCCACAATCTGACGCGCCCGAAATCCTATCACCTGAAGAAAGTAACAGCATGAGCAACATCTCAGCCAATTGGAGCTATCCGAACGCCTTCAAGCTCGGCCGCGGCCGGATCAAGGAACTGGCGGACGCCTGCAAGAGCCTGGGCATGAAGAAGCCGCTCCTGGTCACCGACCGCGGCCTTGCCTCGATGGCGATCACCAAGACGGCCCTGGATATCCTGGAAGATGCGGGTCTGGGCCGGGCGCTTTTTGCCGATGTCGATCCGAACCCGAACGAGAAGAACCTCGAAGCCGGCGTGAAGGCCTTCAAGGATGGCGGTCACGATGGCGTCGTCGCCTTCGGCGGCGGTTCAGGCCTGGATCTTGGCAAGTGCGTCGCCTTCATGGCTGGCCAGACACGGCCGGTTTGGGATTTCGAAGATATTGGTGACTGGTGGACCCGCGCCAACGTCGAAGGCATCGCGCCGATCGTCGCCGTGCCGACGACGGCAGGCACCGGTTCGGAAGTCGGCCGTGCCAGCGTCATCACCAATTCCGCGACGCATGTGAAGAAGATCATTTTCCATCCGAAATTCCTGCCCGGCGTCGTCATCGCCGATCCGGAACTGACCGTTGGCATGCCGAAGATCATTACGGCGGGTACGGGCATGGATGCGTTTGCCCATTGCCTGGAAGCCTATTCCTCGCCCTTCTATCATCCGATGTCGGCCGGTATCGCGCTGGAAGGCATGCGGCTCGTCAAGGAATTCCTGCCGCGCGCCTATCGCGAAGGAACCGATCTCGAAGCTCGCGCCAACATGATGAGTGCTGCCGCCATGGGCGCCGTCGCTTTCCAGAAGGGCCTTGGCGCCATCCACGCGCTCTCCCATCCGATTGGCGCCGTCTACAACACGCATCACGGCATGACCAATGCCGTCGTCATGCCGGCCGTCCTGCGTTTCAACCGCAAGGCCATCGAAGACAAGATCGCACGTGCCGCAGCCTATCTCGGCATTTCGGGCGGTTTTGACGGCTTCTATGACTATGTGCTGCAGTTGCGTGCGGAACTCGGCGTACCGGAAAGCCTCTCGGCCATGGGGATCGCCCCTGACCGGATTGACGAGCTCTCCGCCATGGCAATCGAAGATCCAAGCGCCGGCGGCAATCCGGTGGCGATGACCTTGGAAAACACCAAGGCTCTGTTCCGCGACTGCTTCTGAGATTCAGTTCTCGGTTGAATATTGATTATGCCACGCGATCCCGCGTGGCATTTTTCGTTTGAGGGCTACTCGCCTTGGTTTTGTTTTTGGTCTGCGGAACCCAGCGATGCGAGCAGCTTCAAGATGATCTGGCGCGGCGTGGGGAGAGGGCGATGGAAACGGCTGGTGTCTCGGATAGTCTACCGATAGCAATCATTATTGCCGGTGCGATCGGTGCGGCTTGCGGTGGCATGCTTGGAGCCCGATTGGCGCGTGCCAGTTTCTGGAAAGGACCCATCGGCCTGGATCATCAGCAGCATCATCGTTTCCCTGCTGGCAGCAGGACTATCTATATCGGATATCGTTGCCAGCATTATCGGGACGCTGAGCTTCATCATCGTCGCAGGAATATGCGGCCGGCTGTTGAAGATTGGCGCTCGTGTGACGGCCAACATCATTCTCGGCGGTTTTTTGGGCGCGATGCTGTTTTCGGTCGTTCTGGTCTATGCGATCCGTTGGGTCTGAGGCACGACAATCCGCCTCTCTTCAACCCTCATGAAATGAAAGCGCCGCCGGACAGTTCATCCGGCGGCGCTTCTTGTCGTTCAAAGTCGGTTTAGTCGACGAACTCAACGACGACGCCCGGCTTGACCATCTTGGCAAGTTCGGTCGCATCCCAATTGGTGAGGCGAACGCATCCATGGCTCTGGGTCTTGCCGATACGCGAGGGATCGGGTGTCCCGTGAATACCGTAGGTTGGCTTCGACAGGGCCATCCACACAGTTCCAACCGGGCCGTTCGGGCCTGGCGGAATGTTGAGAACCTTGTCGTTTCCGGCTTGTTGGAAGTTGATCTTCGGATTGTAGGTATAGCCCGGATTGAAGGCGACGCGCTCGACAGTCACTGTGCCGGACGGCGAAGGCGTGTCGGCGGAGCCGATGCTGGCCGGGTAGGCCGCAATCAGGGTACCGTTGGCGTCATAGGCGAAAACCTGCTTGCGGCCCTTGTCCGCCAGGATCTTGGCAACCGTGCCCGTCTTGCCGGGGCCGGTATTGACGACCTTGATCGTACTGCCCGGAACAGTGAAATCGACGCCGGGGTTGAGCGCCTTCAGGTAGCTCTCATCCATATGAAAGCGTTCCGCCAGCATTTCCGTCGTCGAGGTATAGCCGAGCGAAGGCATTTGTGACTTTGCCGCATAGTCCTCGGGGATCGAGGCGACATAAGGGCCGGCCGCATCGGCTGCCGTGATCGTATAGTTGACGATCGGCATGCCGCCGGACATGCGCAGCTGTTCGAGAATCGCGTCGGTATTGTTCGGATCGAGCGTCTGGCCAGTCATCTGCTGATAGGCATAGATCGCCTTGGTGACGTTTGCCCCCATGCGTCCGTCGATCGCACCAGGCGAAATACCCTGCCGCGCGAGGAAGACCTCCAGCGCGGTGATCTCCATCTTCGACTTGCCCTTGAGCGTGATGACGGGTTCGTCCGCCGGCTTGTTGACGATATCAGGCGTGCTCTGCTGCGGATCGATCGATGCGTAATCGCTGCCGTTCTGGTTCGTCTGGCCTTGGTTCTTGCCTGGCAATGGCTGATTGTCGAGCGGCTGGCGCTGGATATCGCCGTCACGCGGAATGCCGCCGGTGACTACGCCGCGATCCTGCTGATCGTAACCATTGTTAGGTGCACCGTCGTAGTTTCCGTAGCTGTCGGTACGATACTGACGATAATCCTGATAGTCGCCGTTGTTGGAAAGCTGCGTGTCGCCATAGCGGCCGCCATTATTGCCATAGGTATCGCGGGCAGGGGCGCGGGGATAATAGGTGCTTGCCTTCATCTCCGTGGCGACGACATTGCCATAGGCATCGACCAGAACCCGGCGCCCGCGTCCGTCGCGCGCCATGGAGTATCCACCGCCATAGGGATACTGATCGAGGATCCGGCCGTCAGGAGTGACGAGAACCGTGTTGCCATTGCCGCTACGGTAGTATTGTGCCTGCGCGTCCGTGAGCGCAAGCATGGACACGGTGGCAGTCATTGCCAGGGCAAAACTCAATTTTACGAACCGGTTCACGTCTGTCGAATCCTCGGGATAGTCGTTCGGCTGACACACACATGGCAATTTTGACGCCAGTATGGAGATTTAGATTATCATGCTGAATAAAATATAAAAATTTATGTGATCAAGGCTTCAAGTTAAGATTTGGTAAGCCAAATAACCGTTTATTTCAGCCGCGCGCCACCTTGGGACAATGTTCGCGCGCAGAGCTGATCAGGGAGGACTTTAGGGATGATGGATTTTTCTGCGGCCAAGGGGCCGAAATTGACGCTGGACGAGGGCTCTGTTCTGGATATCGGCGCCTGCATCATCGAGGGCAACAATCTTGCGCCCGGAAGTGCCGTTCCCGATGATGGTGATCCGCGTATCAGTCATTCCGTGGAAGGCTTCCTCTTCACCTGCGGGCCGGATCATATCCGCCATCCAGAGCCGATGTCCGGCGCATATGAGGGCAAGCGCTATCCGCTGCATGGCTCCTTCTCGTCTCATCCAGCCAAAATTCTCTGGACCAAATTCGAGAATGGCAATGCGGAATGCCGCGCCGATATCGATGTCATCACCGCCGAACGCCGCACCGCAAGGCTGGAACGTCTTTGGCAGATCGATGGCGCGACCGGCGAGGTCTCGCTTGCCGACCGTATCGTCAATACGAGTACGGAGGCGATGCCGGTCTTCCTGATGTACCACATGAACATCGGCGGCAAATGGTTCGACAACGGCACGCGCCTCGCCGGACAGATGCTGGAGAATGGTGGCTTTCCCTGGACCTTCGGCGAGGAGGGGGGCGATATCTTCTGCGTGCCGACGCAAGGCAAGGGGGAGGATTGGGCGGAGATCAGCCTTGGTCCCATCGCGGCCATCGGCGGCAAGACTTTGAGGGTGCGCTTCGGCACCGATACGCTGCCTTTCCTGCAGGTCTGGCGCAATCAGCGCGCGCCGGCGCATGTGCTGGGCATCGAGCCGGTTTCGCACCGTTGGGTCTCGCGCGCCGAGCTGGAAGAGGCGGGCGAATTCAATATTCTCCAGCCCGGCGAAGCCCGCAATTTCATGCTCAACTTTGCCTTCGTTTGAGGGTGTGCCGCGGTTGACGCTCGCCCTGTCGCGGCGTAGATCAAGGCCACGGTTTTAGAGAGGACATGAACCATGGATATCCGCCCGATCGACGATGAATACTCGGTCTCCGGCCAGATTGCCGTAGACGATCTCGATGAGATCAAGGCCCTGGGTTTCAAGTCCATCGTCTGCCATCGCCCCGATGGCGAGAGCCCGGATCAGACGCCGTTTGGTGTCATCGAAGCCCGTGCCAAGGAACTCGGCCTGGAGATCACCCATGTGCCCGTCGGCCCGATGGGCGTGACCGAAGAGGCTGTGCAGGGCATGGTCGATGCGCTGGACGAATTCCCGCGGCCGATGCTCGGCTATTGCCGTTCCGGCGCACGCTCGACGGCGATTTATCAGAAGACGCATCACATTCGCGGCTGAACGGCTGTTTCCTCGGCCCTTTAGATTGCAGGGCAGGCTATGGGCCTTGCCCTGTCTACTCGTCGAAAACAACATCAGGAGAAGACCATGAGCATCAAGCGTATCGACGTCGGCGCCCGCATGAGCGGCGCAGTTATCCACGGCAACACCGTTTATCTCGCCGGCCAGGTTGGCGAAGGCGAAAGCGTCACCGATCAGTGCAAGTCGGCGCTGGCTGAAGTCGATCGCCTGCTCGCTGCAGCCGGCTCCAACAAGTCGAAGATCCTGCAGACGCTCATCTACCTCTCCGACATTTCCTACTTCGCCGAAATGAACGCTGCCTGGGAAGCCTGGGTCGATCCGGCCAATACGCCGGCCCGCGCCACCAGCGAAGCCAAGCTCGCTGCGCCGAAGTACAAGGTTGAGTTCATCGTGACGGCGGCGCTCTAAGTCGCCCGATCAGTGTTTTGGAAAGGCCGGTGGGCTCGCGCTCACCGGCTTTTTGTTTGGGCAATTTCCGTCAGCGTGCGGGAGGGTGTGATCGCTTCCGGATCGAGCGCAATCTCGATGATTGTCGGCTTGCCGCTGGCGCGCGCCCGCTCGAAGGCCGGGCCAAACTCTTCCGTTGCCTTCACGGTCTCGCCATGGCCCCCATAGGCACGGGCAAGAGCCGCAAAATCCGGATTGTCGAGCGCCGTAGCGCTGACACGGCCGGGGTATTCCCGCTCCTGATGCATGCGGATGGTGCCGTACATACCATTATTGATAACCAAGGCTATGAGTGGCAGTTCATGCTGGACGGCGGTCGCAAATTCCTGCCCATGCATCATGAAACAACCGTCGCCGGCAAAGCAGATAACCTCGCGCTCAGGGAAGAGCTGTTTCGCGGCGACCGCTGCCGGCAGGCCGTAACCCATTGAGCCAGATGTCGGTGCGGACTGCGTGTTGAAGCGGCGGAAGCGATGGAAGCGGTGCAGCCAGGTCGCATAGTTGCCGGCGCCGTTGGTGAAGATCGTATCGTCAGCGGTGTTGGCTTCGATCCAATCCATGATGCGGCCCATGTGTACCGCGCCGGGGCTCTTTTCCGGTGTCGTCGACCAGGCAAGGTAGACCGCGTGCATGCGTTCCGTGCGCTCCGCCCAGGGCGCTTCGTGCGGTGGGGCCAAATCTGCGAGGGCAGCAACGAAGTCAGTCGGGCTCGCGCAAATGGCCAGATCTGGCCGGTAGACGCGACCAAGTTCGGAGGGATCGGGATGAATGTGGACGAGTTGCTGGCGCGGGTAGGGGATATCGACCAGCGTATAGCCGGAGGACGGCATTTCGGAGAGGCGGCCACCGAGAAGGATCAGCAGATCCGCTTCCTTGATCTCCTTTGCCAGCGCCGGGTTGATGCCGATGCCGACATCGCCGGCATAGTTTGGATGCAGGTGGTCGAACAGCATCTGCCGGCGGAAGGAGCAGCCGACCGGTAGCTTGAAACGCTCTGCGAACTGCCTGATGCCGGCAACCGCGTCTTCGTTCCAGCGCGTGCCGCCGAGAATGACCATCGGCCGTTCCGCAGTCGCGAGGCGCTTCCGGAGATCTGCAAGCTGGTTGCGGCCCGGATGAGCGGCAACGGGGACATAAGGCAGCGCTTCCGGCGCTTCGACCTCATCGCGCAGCATATCCTCAGGCAGGGTCAGCACGACGGGGCCGGGACGCCCAGACGTCGCGACCGCGAAGGCGCGGGTGACGAATTCCGGAATGCGGGCGGCATCATCGATCTCGCCGACCCATTTGGCGAATTCGGTAAAGGCGCGCCGGAATTCCACTTCCTGAAAGGCTTCGCGTTCGCGGGCATCACGCTGGACGTGGCCGATGAACAGGATCATCGGGATCGAATCCTGCCGCGCGATGTGGAGACCGGCAGACGCGTTGGTGGCGCCGGGACCACGGGTAACCATGCAGATGCCCGGCTCGCCGGTCAATCGGCCCCAGGTGTCCGCCATCATGGCCGCGCCGCCTTCCTGGCGACAGACGAGCACCTTGATATCGCTGTCATGCAGGGCATCGAGCACAGCGAGAAAGCTCTCGCCCGGCACGCAGGAAATGCGCTGCACGCCATTGGCCTTTAATGCCTCGACGATGAGTTGCCCGCCCGTTCGTTTCATGTGCTTGCCTTTCCCTCCAGTTCGGCCAATTCGGCCAGAACTTCCTCCTGATGTTCGCCGAGACGCGGGCTCGGCCGCGTATAGGTGAGCGGCGTTTCCGAGAGCACGATTGGCGTGCGCACGCTCGGAATGACGGTGCCGGCATTATCCTCGAGATCGATCCTCAAGCCACGCGCCACAATCTGCGGATCGGCGAACATATCCTCGATCGTGTTGATAGCGCCGGCCGGGACGGCATTGGCTTCGCAGGCTCGAAGCAGATCCGCCTTGTTCCATTTCAGCGTCTCAGTGGAGACAAAAGCGCGCACCTCGTTGCGATGGGCGACGCGGGCCTTGTTGGTGGCATAGCGTTCGTCGTCGGCATTGGCTTCCATGCCGAGAATGGCGCACAGGCGCCGGAACTGTCCGTCGTTGCCGACGGCAAGAATGAGATAACCGTCGGCCGTCGGCACGACTTCATAGGGCGAGATGTTGGGATGGGCGTTGCCGAGCCGCACCGGCGACTTGCCGGAGATCAGATAGTTCATGTTCTGATTGGCAAGCACGGCGGATTGAACGTCGAGCAGCGCCATGTCGATGAGCTGCCCTTCGCCCGTCTTCAGGGCATGGATCAGGGCCGCCTCGATCGCCGAAACCGCATAGATGCCGGTGAAGATGTCAGCGATCGCCACACCAGCTTTCATTGGCTGGCCACCCGGCTCACCTGTTATCGACATGAAGCCGGACATGCCCTGGACGATATAGTCGTAGCCCGCGAGGTTGGCATAGGGGCCGGTCTGCCCGAAGCCGGTAATCGAGCAATAGACGATACGTGGGTTGATCGTTTTCAGGCTTTCGTAATCCAGCCCGTATTTGACCAGACCGCCGAGCTTGAAATTCTCGATCACCACATCGGCCGTCTTCACCAGCCGGCGCACCAGTTCCTGACCTTCCTCTGTTCTGAGGTCGGCGGTGATGGAGCGCTTGCCGCGATTGGCGGAATGGTAATAGGCGGCGGAGAGATTTTCGCCATCCTTGCCTTCGACGAAGGGCGGTCCCCATTGACGCGTGTCGTCGCCGCCATCGGGATTTTCCACCTTGATGACATCGGCGCCGAGATCGGCGAGCATCTGCCCGGCCCAGGGACCGGCGAGCACGCGGGCAAGCTCGATGACACGAATACCGGAAAGCGGAGGTTTCTTGGTCTTTTGTTCTGTCATGTCTGTCCGCTCTGCCGCTTAGAGCAATTCCAGGAAAAGTGCGAAGCGGTTTTCCGTCCGGAATTGCGTCGAAACAAAATGATAGAGCGTTTTTGCGATTCGAAGAAAAGCGGAAAGGCTCTAGGGCGTGAATGCTGTTTCAGATGTATCGGATACGGGTCTGGAAGCAAAGCGCCGCTCACGCCAGAGGATGTAGAGCCCCGAGCCCATGATGATGAGGATGCCGAGCCATTTGATCGCGTCGGGGAAGTTGTCGAAGACGAGCCAGCCGAAGATCGTTGCCGAGACGATCTCGAAATATTGCAGCGGCGCGAGCGTCGAGGCAGGCACGGCGCGGTAGGCGTAGACCGTCAGGATACCGGCGGCCGCTGCAGTGGCTCCGACACCGAAGAGATAGAGCATGGCCGTCAGATCCGGCATGACCGGATCGAGGACTACAGCCCCGGTCGCCCGGCCGATGGCAAGTAGGATCAGGCTGAAGCCGGTGCCCCACACGGCGGTCTGGAACTGCATCGACCAGGCATCCTCGCTATGAGATACGATGCGCGTGATCATCACATAGACGGCGATGCAAAGCGCGGTGACGACGGGGAGCAGGGCGACGAAACCGACCTCCTGAAAGCTTGGCTGGATAATCAGCATCGCGCCAAAAAGCCGACGGCGCAGGCCGTGTAGCGGCGCCAGCCGATGGTTTCCTTCAGGAAGATGCTGCTCAGGATGGTGAGCATCATCGGCTCGACGAAGAAGATGGCGATAGCATCGGCCACTTCCATCACCTGCAGCGTGGTCACGAACGACACCATGGACAACGTCAGCACGGCGGCACGGATGGCATGAACGCCACTGCGCCGCCATGTCCACGCGCCCCATTGCCAGCGCATCGCCATCATCGGCAGCGCGAAGAGAGCCTGGAAGATAAAGCGGGCGGCGGTAACTTCGCCTGGCGGGATCGTGGCTGCCGCGAGCTTGGAGAAGATGTCGATGATCGGCGAGAGGACGACGGAGAGAAACATCATCAACAGGCCGAAGGTCAGCTCCGATTGCGGCAATCGGACCGAGGAGCCACCGGAGGTGTTCATTGCGGAATTTCCTTGAGAATCAGTTGTTTGCCGTCACCTTCTTGCACCAATCGGCAAAGTCGGAAATGGCTTGCTCGGCGCCGATGTCGTTGAGCGTCTCGTGCCGCGTGTGCGGATAGATCTCGATGGTGATATGAGAGAGGCCAGCACTTTTCAAATGATTTTCCAGCCAGGAAATCGCTTTCGCATTGTCGGTTGCCGGGTCCTTGCCGCCTCCGACGAGATGGATGGGCATGTTGCGCCGGAGACGGTCAAGATACGTCTTTTGCGGTGCGCGGAAGGTCAACTCGAATAGATCAAGCCAGAGCGAGACGGAGGCATCGAAGCCGCAAAGGGGATCGGCGATATACTTGTCGACCTGTTCCGGGACGCGGGAGAGCCAGTCGAAGTCCGTACGGCGATCTGCGATCGATTTGCCCCAGGTGCCGAATGTCAATTTCGGCAATGGTCCGCTCGGTACATCCGATCCCTTGAACATGCGCTCGGTCTTGAGAATGAGTTGAGCGGCGCGGCCGGCAAGACCCGGATTGAAATTGGAGTTCCACACGGTGACGGCATCGAACTTGTCCGGATGGGTGACGACGGTGTTCAGGCTGATCAGTCCGCCCATGGAGTGACCGAACAGGATGATCGGCAGGCCGGGATGGGTGCTTGCGGCAAGCTCACGCATGGCAAGCACGTCGGCGATGACCTGTTCGACACCATCTCTTCTGGCAAAGCGCCCGATCGGCGCATCGGGGGCAATGGTCTCGCCATGGCCGCGATGGTCATGGACATAGACATGAAAGCCTTGGGCGGCCATCGCGCCCGCGAAGGCTTCATAGCGGCGGGAATGCTCGGCGAGACCATGTGATATCAGCAGGATACCGCGAGCATCGGTCGCAGCCGGCAAATGATGATAGGCAAGGGTCGCGCCCGTCGGACTGTTCAGGCGCTGTGTCTCGGCGAACATGTATTCGGTCCTCCCCGGTAGGACGAAAGGTTATCATCCGCCCGATTGCAATGGATAGGTGGTAAAGCTCACAGAAATAAATCTTTCCGAGCGCTGCGATTGAGGATTGCATCCGCTCGATCAAACTGCTTATTTGTTCCTATAATGTTCTAGTTGGAGGCAGGGAATGAAGCATTGGCTTCGGGTATTTGCGGTTGCAATCCTTTCGATCGGCACCGTGACGGGCGCCATGGCGCAGGAACATAGCCGCGGGCGGACACGCTTTATCCTGGCGGCAAGCTGGGAGCCGGCATTTTGTGCGACGAACCAGAAGAAGGCGGAATGCCGGAACCAGTCGTCGGATAGTCATGATGCCACGAACTTCTCGCTGCATGGCCTCTGGCCGATGCGGCAGGAATATTGCGATGTTTCCGAGGATCTGAAGCAGGCGGATCGCAGCAGTGACTGGAAGGATCTGCCGGCGGTGCAGCTGTCGCAGGACGTGAAGACGAAGCTCGACAAGGTGATGCCGGGCACCCAATCCGGCCTCGAGCGGCACGAATGGATCAAGCACGGCACCTGCACGAAGCTCAGCGCCGACCAGTATTTCGCCATCGCCGCCGGCCTGATCACCGAGCTCAATGCATCGGCCGTGCGCGAGCTCTTCGCGCAGAATATCGGCAAGGAGCTGGATGCCGAAAGCATCAAGGCAGCCTTCGACCAGAGCTTCGGCGAAGGCGCCAATGCGCGCATCAAGATGAGCTGCCGCCGGGTCGGCAACGTCAGGATGATTTCGGAGCTGACCATCGGTCTCTCGGAAGATGCGATCGATCCACAGCAGGGTAATGAGCCGCGGCTCGCCAAGTTGATCCAAAGTGCGGGCAGCACCTCGTTCGGCTGCGACCGCGGCGTGGTGGACGCGGCCGGTTTCTAGCCTAATCCGGGCTTTGCGACGCGGATAAATGCCCTCGGACAAGGTTTCGCCGTTGCCCGAGGGCCGGGTTTCGCCTACATAGCGGCACAATTCGCAATGTTATCCGTCCGTGGAGTAACCCAAGCTATGGCACGTCAGTTTATTTATCATATGGCCGGACTGAATAAGTCCTATGGCGCCAAGAAGATCCTTGAGAATATCCATCTCTCCTTCTACCCCGATGCCAAGATTGGTATTCTCGGTCCGAACGGCGCGGGTAAGTCGACGGTGCTGCGCATCATGGCCGGCCTCGACAAGGAATATACCGGCGAGGCCTGGCTGGCCGAAGGCGCGACCATCGGGTACCTGGCGCAGGAGCCTCAGCTCGATCCCAACAAGACGGTTTTCGAAAACGTCATGGAAGGCGTTGCCAAGAAAACCGAAATCCTCAATCGCTACAACGAATTGATGATGAACTATTCCGACGAGACGGCGGACGAGGGCGCCAAGCTCCAGGACATCATCGACAGCCAGAATCTCTGGGATCTGGAAAGTCAGGTCGAGATGGCGATGGAAGCATTGTGCTGCCCGCCGCGCGATGCCGAAGTCACCAGCCTTTCCGGTGGTGAGCGCCGCCGTATCGCGCTCTGCCGCCTGCTTCTCTCGCAGCCGGACCTGCTGCTGCTCGACGAACCGACCAACCATCTCGACGCCGAGACCATTGCCTGGCTGGAAAAGCACCTGCGCGACTATCCGGGCGCTGTGATGATGATCACCCACGATCGCTACTTCCTCGACAATGTTACCGGCTGGATTCTCGAACTCGACCGCGGCCGTGGCATTCCCTACGAAGGCAACTATTCCGCCTATCTGCGGGCCAAGGCTAAGCGCATGCAGCAGGAAGCCCGCGAAGAAGCTGGCCGTCAAAAGGCAATCAGCCGCGAACAGGAATGGATCGCCTCCAGCCCCAAGGCTCGTCAGGCCAAGTCCAAGGCGCGTATCAACGCTTACGAACAGCTGGTCGACGCTGCCGAAAATCAGCGTCCCGGTGATGCGCAGATCATCATTCCGGTCAGCGAGCGTCTCGGCCAGGTGGTAATCGAGATGGAGGGCATCACCAAGGGCTTCGAAGGCCGCACGCTGGTCAACGATCTGTCGATCAAGCTGCCGCCGGGCGGCATCGTCGGCATCATCGGCCCGAACGGCGCCGGCAAGACGACGCTGTTCAAGATGATCACGGGGCAGGAAAAGCCGGATTCCGGCTCGGTCCGTATCGGCGAGACGGTGCATCTCAGCTATGTCGACCAGAGCCGCGATGCGCTTGACGGCAATAAAACCGTATGGGAGGAAATCTCCGGCGGCGCCGAAATCATCAAGCTCGGCAAGTTCGACATGAACTCGCGCGCCTATTGCGGCGCCTTTAACTTCAAGGGTGGCGACCAGCAGCAGAAGGTCGGCAATCTCTCCGGCGGTCAGCGCAACCGTGTTCATCTGGCCAAGATGCTGAAGGCTGGCGGCAACGTGCTTCTGCTCGACGAACCCACAAACGACCTCGATACGGAAACGCTGGGGGCTCTGGAAAGCGCGCTCGAAAACTTCGCCGGCTGCGCCATCATCATCAGCCACGATCGCATGTTCCTCGACCGTCTGGCCACGCATATCCTAGCCTTTGAAGGCGAAGGCCATGTCGAATGGTTCGAAGGCAATTTCGAAGATTACGAGCAGGACAAGATCCGCCGCCTCGGTCCCGATGCCCTCAATCCGGGCAGCCAGGCGCACAAGCGACTGACGCGCTAAGCTCTCGATTTCGCTCTTCGAAGACCCCGGCTTGTCCGGGGTTTTTGTTTGCCCATCGGCGTAATCGGATATTCCGTTTTCGTCAGAAACTAACAGATTTCCGACGTCGAATTAGCGTCGCGAGCGATTGGCTCTTGCAGATCGAACCCAAATCACATAAAGATATCTTTATATCTTGATTGGGTGTGGAATGACGGATCTGGTTAAACTCGGCTTGGATGATGTGGTGGATGTGCTGAAGGCGGTCGGCGAGCCGACGCGGCTGCGTCTCCTGGCACTCCTCGCGGCCGGCGATCTCACTGTCACCGATCTTACTGAAATTCTCGGCCAGTCGCAGCCGCGTATTTCCCGACATTTGAAACTGCTCGGCGAAGCCGGCCTGATCGATCGTTATCAGGAGGGTGCCTGGGCTTATTTCCGTTTGAAGCAAGAGGGCAAGGCCGTCACGCTGGCGCGCGCTCTGCTGCGCCACACCGCCGAGAAAGATACAGTGCTGCTGCGCGATGGCGAGCGGCTTACCTCGGTGAAGCGTGTTCGTGCCGAACGTGCGCAGGCCTATTTCAGCCGCAATGCCGCCGAATGGGACGAGCTGCGACGCCTCCATGTCGCCGATGAGGATGTCGACAAGGCGTTGATCGATCTGATCGGTCCGCAGCCGATCGACTCCTTTCTCGATCTCGGCACGGGCACGGGCCGGATGCTGCAGCTTCTGACCGGCCATTACCGCCGCGCCATCGGCATCGATGCCAGCCGTGACATGCTGGCGGTTGCGCGCGCCAATCTCGACCGGGCCAACATCACAAGCGCTTCGGTGCGCCATGGCGATATTTTCAACCTGCCGCTCGAACAGCAGGATTTCGACCTCATCACCATCCATCAGGTGCTGCATTTCCTCGATCAGCCGGAGATCGCCATCAACGAGGCTGCGCGAATGCTGCGGCCCGGCGGTCGGCTCGTCATCATCGATCTCGCACCGCACGGGCTTGAATATCTGCGTGACGAGCATGCGCATCTGCGTCTCGGCTTCTCGCATCAGACCATGTCGGATTGGTTGAAGCTGGCGGGGCTGGATGTGGAGCGCGTGCAGGACCTTCATTCGGGGAGGGAAGGCGGTCAGGCGCTGACCGTCACCATCTGGCTGGCGCGCGACCCGCGATTGCTGATTGCGTCCGACCAGGGCCACCAGTCATCCCCCATTCTTGCCGGGAGAGTTTGACATGTCTTCGAGATCAGAAAGCCGTAACGACGGTATCCGCATCTCCTTCGAGTTCTTTCCGCCGAAGTCGGAAGAGGCCGAGCAGCAGCTGTGGAACACCGTTGAGGAGCTCAGCGATTGGGACGCTGAGTTCGTTTCAGTCACGTATGGAGCAGGCGGCTCGACCAAGGCGCCAACGCTTTCCGCCGTGCGCAAGATGATCCATGAGACGCCGTTCACGACCGCATCGCATCTGACCTGCGTCGGGGCAACGCGTGAGGACACCCATCGGGTGATCGACGAGTTCCTGGCTGCGGGCGTTCGCCGTTTCGTCGCCCTGCGCGGCGATCCGCCGGGCGGCGTTGGCTCGGCCTATCAGCCGCATCCGGGCGGCTATGCCAATGCTGCTGAACTGGTGGGAGCTTTGCGTGAGCGCGGCGATTTCGATATCTCCGTGTCGGCCTATCCGGAAAAGCATCCGGAAAGCCGTGATACGGCAGCCGATATCGATATGCTGAAGCGTAAAGCGGAAAACGGTGCCGATCGGGCGCTGACCCAGTTCTTCTTCGATAATGATGCGTTTGAGCGCTATCATGATCGCGTTCGCGCGGCTGGCATCAAGATTCCGGTCGTGCCGGGCATCATGCCGATCCAGAACCTGACCCAGCTGAAACGCTTTGCCGGTGCTTGTGGCACGACTATTCCGTCCTGGCTCGACGAGCGTTTCGACGGTCTGGAGGAGAATACCGAAGAGCGTGCCAGGGTCGCCGCTGAAGTTGCTGCCGAGCAGATCCAGGATCTGATGCGCCGTGGCATCCATGAGTTTCATCTCTACACGATGAACCGTTCGGCGCTCGTCTCGGCCGTCCTCGAACGGCTGGGTCTTGAGCGCAAGGTGGATGCGCGCGCCGGCGCCGCTGCCTAAAACTTTCGCCCAATTTACTCATAAAAAGCGCATGTCCTGCTGGGACATGCGCTTTTCTAATGAAACAGGGGTTTTGTTAGCTTTTCGGAGTTTGGTCGTCTGCGAATTTCGCCGAAGCCGTTAGATGAAAAGCATCGTCACGACGAAAGCGAAGGCCGCACCGACCACTAGGACGTTGATGGATCGCGTTAATCCCATGTCTTCCTCCTCAGTCAGCCGTTAAATTTTATGTCGAAAATGTGTTGCTTGCAAAGAACATTCGATGCTGCGGCGCGGTATCGAGCTCGCGACGTGATTCATGGCTTTGTGGCAATGATTTGAATTTGCTTTATAAAAGGCGATTGTGAGCTCAATGACGGGCTGTGAATAAATATTAATATGTTGTGACTGCGGGCCATCTGAGTGGAGCGTGAGATCATATTTCCCGCGTTCTGACGCTGCGTTTCATCCACATGAAAAGTCGCCCATCGAGAACGAGCAGACCTGCGGCGATGAGCAGCATGCCGGCGATTTCGGCAGGCCCTATCCGCTCGCCGAGAAAGAGGAAGCCAAGTAATAGCGCGCTTGGCGGCACCAGCAGTGTGACGAGGGAGGTGTTGGTGGCGCCGGCAAGCTCGATGATGCGAAAATAGAGGATGTAAGCAAACGCGGTCGACAAGAGCGCCAAGCCGAGAATGGCGGCAATCGCCGTCACCGGCGGGACGGCAAGCGTCCAAGGCTGGTCGATCAGCAGCGCAAGCGGCAGCATGATGAGCGAGGAGCCGGTCAGCTGGCCCGCCGCCACGACCGGCGGCGCGATGCCCTTGAAGCGCTTGGCATAGATCGCGGCAAAGCCATAGGAGATCGCGGCGAGGATCGGCAATGACAGCGCCCAAAAGGGAACCGAGCCGCTGCTGGTGATGCTCGGCCCGAGCAACACCGCCGTTCCGAGCAGGCCGGTGAGACAGCCGATCAGCTTGGCCGATGTCAGACGTTCGTCGGTGGTAAGCTGATTGCCGATCAATACGGTCCACATCGGCGTCGTCGCGTTCAGGATCGATGCAAGCCCGGCGCCCATCTGCGTCTGGCCGCAGAAGATCAGCGCATGCGGAATCGCATTGTTGATCAAGCCCAGCAGCAGAAATTGCCGCCAATGCTGCCGCAGCGACTGATAGATGCCAAGGCGACCGGCAAGGTAGATGTGCAGCGCCACCGCCGCCAAGGACAGACGCAGCAGGACGAGCGTGAAAGGTGGCACATGGTGAACTGCGATGCGCGCGAAAAAGAAGGAGCCACCCCAGATCAGCCCCAGCAACAGCAGCAGGCCCCAGGTTGAAGCGCTCATTCGATGTTCGCCATTCATGGCATCTCTCCTCTTTCGATGCATCTAAACCGGAAGAGTGCGGGCTCTCCACCCGTTTCTTGCTGCTTTGGGGTTGTGGGTGCTCACGGCTATAAGGGGAGCAGGTACAAAAAAGGCGGCCCGGAGCCGCCTTTTCGATCGATGTATAGGAGAAATCAGAGCGCGTTGAGCAGCGCCGCCGTCGCCCAGCCATCTGCCGGCAACCCCAGACGGAACTGTTCCTTCTGGATGGCGACACGCGTGCCGGAACCCAAAATGCCATCGATCTTGCCGACATCGTAGCCGCGGGCCACGAGCTTGGTCTGAAGCGCCTTCATGTCGACATCGTTGAGACCCGCCTCGGGGTTGCCCTTGTTATAGGGCGGAGCGCCGGCAAAGCGGGTGGCGAAATAGGCGGCCGAGGTCGTGTAGATGAACGACTGGTTCCAGCCGAGATAGGTATTGTAGTTCGGATAGGTGAGGAAGGCAGGTCCCTTGCGGCCCTGCGGCAGAATGAGTGCTGCCGGCAGGGAGCCGAAGTTGGTATTTCCGTCGCGCGGTGTGACGCCAAGCTTGAACCAGTCAGCAGCCGTCAGCGTGCCGCCGATGCCGGATTTTTCCCAGGGAAGGTTATCCGGAACCGTGACTTCCTGCAGCCAGGGCTGGCCGCGCTGGAAGCCGAGATGCTGGAGGAAGCGCGCTGTCGTCAGGATGACGTCGGGTGCGCTGGTCTTGAGATTGACATGCCCGTCGCCGTCGCCGTCCGTGCCGTAAGCGATGATATCGGGCGGCAACATCTGCGTCTGGCCGATCTCGCCAGCCCATGCACCCGTCGTCGTTGCCGGGTCGACGTCGCCGCGCTGGACGAGTTCGATCAGTGCAATCAGGCGCGGGCGGAAGAAGTCCGGCCGGCGGCAATCATGCGAGAGGGTGACCAGCGCATTGCGGGTGTTGAAATTGCCCTGAACGGCGCCAAAATCCGTTTCCATCGCCCAGAAGGCGGTGATGACACCGGGAGGCACGCCATAGTCCTGTTCAGCCTTGGCGAAGACGTCGGCATATTGCTTCATCTTCTGGCGGCCGATGTCGAGGCGGCCCTGGCTGACGGTGCGCTGCGAGAATTCGAGGAAGGTCTGGCGGAAGACACCCTGGCTGCGGTCCATTGCTAGAACCTTGGGGTCGATCTGCGCACCGGCGAACGTCTTGTCGGCGGCCGCGGCATCCGCACCATCGGCAATCGCCTCAGCCTTTACGCCAGCCAGAAAAGCCGCGAGATCGCCGCCGCAGGCTACTTTTGGCGTTGCGTCGCTGCTTGCGGGCGGCACTGCGGCCGGAGCCGCGCTCTGTGCCATTGCCGTACCGGTCATGGCGGAAGCGAGGAGCAACGCAAGAGCGCCGCGTCGAATGGTGTGACGATCCATGAGCGATCCTTCCTAGTGATAGAATAGGGTCGCTTTCACAGAAGATTGTGACATAAGCAAGAGTGAAATGGGCTCAGTATTAAGAATTTCCCTGCTTCTCTACTGCAGCCACCCAGTTTTGCCAGTTCTGCTCGGAGCCGGCAAAAACATTGATGTCCGTCGGGCCTTTGATGCCGGGGATTACGCCCGTCGAGGTATATTGCCAGAAGGCCCAGCTGCGGTCTGCGTAGGTCTCTTTCGGATGCTTGGCGACCGAGCGAACCCAGAAGTGATAGTCCTTGAAATAGCCGACAAGATTTTCGCGGTGGAAGTCGACCGAAGTATAGATAATCGGGCGCTTGCCGTAATAGGCCTCCAGGCGATCCATGAACCGCTTGATTTCCGTTCGCACCGTTTCAGGAGCCGGTCTGGTCTTGCAGGTCGGGGAGCCAGGGTTCCATTCGACGTCGACGACGGGCGGAAGCGCCATGGCATCCTTCGGCACGTTGCGGATGAACCAATCGGCCTGTTCGTCGGCGGTGGAGCAGAAATAGAAGAAATGATAGGGCGCGTGCAGAAGTCCTGCGGCGCTGGCCTCGTTCCAATACTCGGTGAAACGAGGATCGATCCGATCCTTGCCCTCCGTCGCCTTGATGAAGACAAAGGCAACGCCGGAGTTCTTGACGGCTTTCCAATCGATATCGCCCTGCCATTTGGAAATATCGATGCCATGGATGGGGTGGCGCTCGGGATGATCGCGGCCGAAGTCCTGGGGTTTCGTATCGGCGAACCTGGTCTTGGGAAGGGCCGCTGTCGACAGGGCATCGTAGCCTGTCGTGCAGCCATTCAAAAAGAGAGCGAGCGGCAGTAGGCATGCCAGAAGCCGGCGCATAGGTTTCCTGTAATGGCGCGAGTGATCTTGCTGCCCCAAGATTTGGCTTCCGTAATATGGTCCCCGAGAATCCGAAGGAGCGGCAGACCATACCGTTGCCAGCTGGTCTTGCCACTTTATTCACCATATCAACGTAAAAAATGCGTTATCTTCAAGCAAATTCTTATGCTTGGCGGCTTCCAGGGCCGGATTTTACGCTGGAATCCATCGCTACTCAGGCGGCGTGCCGGGTCGCCACGGCTCGCCAGGCATAACCGCGGCCGATCTTTTCGGTTTTCACCGACATCCCTCGCGCTGCAGCCTTCTCTTCCAGCACCGTCAGAAGATCGGCACGGGGAGTGACGTGGAATTTCTTCAGCCAGCCCTTGAGCATGGCGCGGAACCAGCCCGGCAACCCTTCCTGCTGGCCGAAATCGACGATGTGAAGCTCGCCACCCGGCGCGACTGCGTCGAGCGATGCGTCGATGGCATTTTTCCAGTCCGGGATCATCGAGAGCGCGTAGGAGATCATGACGCGGTCGAAGCCGTCGACGCTGAAATCGGCCGGCGAAAAGGCCGTGGCATCGGCGACGCGAAAATCCGGCATCTCCTTCAAGCCGCGAAAATTGCCGCGCGCCGAGATCAACATTTCCTGCGAGATGTCGAGGCCATAGAGCCGGGCTGAAGGGAAGCGCCGATAGGCGAGCAGCATATTGCGGCCCGTGCCGCAGCCCACTTCCAAGAGCGAGCCGCCGGTGGGTACATTCAGCTGCTCGATCGTTCGATCGCGGCCGAACAGGTAATACTTGCGGGTCAGGTCATAGATGTGACGCTGATAGCGGTACATGCCGTCCATCAGCTTGGCGTGGTTATTCGCGCTGGTTTCTACGCCCGTATCCGCCTGGCTCACGCTTTTTTCCCGTAGATGTGGAAGCCGCCGTAGATGGCCGAACGGTCACGGGCGTTGAGTTCCTGTGAACGCTCTTCGAAATAGACCCACTGGTCGCGGATCGCTGGAGAGAGGCGGCCTTCGATGATGCTCTTTTCCGCGGCCGTGCGGAAGATGACGCGGGCGCCTTCGCGCGCCGTGCGAGTGATCTCCGCCCAGAGGCCATTGAGCTGCTCGTCGGTCATCCAGTCCTGCGCATCGAGCAGGATGTAGCGATCGCGCGAGGCTGCCGGCTTGGAAGCGAGAAGCTCGGTGAAATTGGCGTGATGCACGTCGACGCGGTCGGCATTGGCGCGGATCGCGGCATAGTGCTCAGGCTTCAGATAGGTTGGCAGAGGACCCTGATGCTGAGCCGCGTAGCGGCGCGAGAATGCCTGCCAGGCAAAGTAATTGTCGCGCATCGGGAAATGACAGGCGAGCTTTTCCAGACGGTGCTTCAGCACGGAGGAAATGGAATCGTCGCCGGCGAGGCTCGCAAGCTCGTCATATTGCTGCGGCGGGATGCCAAGGCCGAAGAGCGAGCTTTTGCGGCCGAGCAGCCAGCGAACGGCGCGCTTGTCGAAGATCGGAGCGATTTCCTCTTCGAAGAACTGCCGTTGCTCGCGCATGGTGCGGGCTTCCGTCATCTTGTCGAGGCGAACGCCGTGCAAGCGTGCCAATATATGGGCGGCGCCGATAAACCGGCCGAGAAGGCCGGTCTTGTAGATATTGCGGTTGAAGACCGTGATGCGGCGGCGGCCGTAGAGATCGCGACCGTCCCAGTACGCCGCCGTTGCCGTGTCGAGGCGCGGCGCGATGAACTGGTCGTAGGCCTGGCTATTGGCCGTAATGTCTGGCGTTCCGAAGAAGCGCACCAGATCCGCGTGGCCGGGAAGCAGGCGGAAGGCCGCGAGCTTCAGCTTGTTCAGCGCGATATGGTGGCGATTGAGGTCGACGACGTCGATGGATGCAGGATTTTGCGAGAGATAGGCGAGCATGTTGCAGCCGCCCGAACCGATGGTGACGATGCGATGATGCGCCTGCAGCTCCATCGCCTCCATATCGATATCCGGATCTTCCCAAATTTGCGGATAGACGAGGCCGGAAAACAACATCCCGAACAGGCGCTCGGAGAGGCCAGCTTTAGACAGTGCCTTGTGCTGTAGCAGAGCGTCCTTGAGTTTCCGGTTCTTTTGGAGACCGGCATCCGGGGCGAATTCCGTCATCTGAGTCTTGTCACCGATTTGTGAAGTTCAGGGCGTGTAACCCGGCAATGCTACAGTCTGATGACGCGGGCTGTTGGCAGATTTCGCGGAAATGGACCGTTACGCAGATTTAACGAGCTGCCATGACGATAGGCCTTTCATCTTGTTACGTTTCCTGATTGTCTCCGCCTACCTTTCTGGAGGGTATGTAACATGCGTTTGATATCGAGAGTGATCGGGGCTCTGGTTGTTCTGCTGCTGATCATTGTCGCCGGCGGGGCCGTATGGCTGTCTGTTTATCCGCCGGAATTGCTCAGGGTTGGCGACGGCTATGCGGCAAAGATCGTCTGCTCCAATACGTTCGTGGCCAAACGAGACCCGGACAAGGTAATGGAGGAGGATGTGCAGGCTCCCGGCAATCCGGCGCTTAAGCTCATTCGGGTCTTCGTCGACCGCGACGAAGGGGTTGTCACGGCCCGCTTCCTCGGATTGTTCGCGCCGAACCGTGCGCTCTATCGCGGCGCGCTCGGCTGTGCGCTGGTGCCGGACGGAGATCTGCAGGCGGCTCGCAGCGCCGTCTTCCTCAATAAGGTCAAGGCGCCGAAGAGCGATGCTGTGTGGCCGGATGGGGATACGGTAAACCTCGGTCAGGGCGACGAGGGGACGAAGCTTGCCAACATCGTATCGAATTCGGATCTCGCCGGGCCTGCCATGCGCGCGATCGTCGTCGTCAAGGATGGGCGCATCGTCGCGGAGACCTATGGCGATGGCTTCAGCAAGGGGACACCCCTGATCGGCTGGTCGATGACCAAGACGGTCAATGCCGCCATCATCGGCCGCCTCATGCTGGCCGGGCGCATGTCCTTCGACGATCGGAATCTTCTGCCGCAATGGAGTGCGGACTCACGCAAGGACATCAAGCTCAGCGATCTTCTCGCCATGGAGAGCGGCCTTGCCTTCAACGAGTCATATGGCACCGTATCGGACGTGACGCGTATGCTCTATCTCGATCCGGATGTGACCAGCATCGCAGCCAACGCGCATCAATTGGCTGCGCCCGGCGAGCGTTTCAGCTATTCCAGCGGTACGGCAGCACTGCTTTCGCGCCTCTGGATGAACCGGCTGCCTAATCTCAGCGCTGCCATCTCCTATCCGCGCGAGGCACTTTTCGGGCCGCTCGGCATGTACAGCGCCGTTTTCGAGGCCGATGAGCGCGGCACCTTCGTCGGCAGCTCCTATCTCTACGCCAACGCCCGGGACTGGGCACGCTTCGGCCTCTTTCTGCTGCAGGACGGGGTCTGGAATGGGCATCGCCTGCTGCCGGAAGGTTTTGTCGGCGCCATGCGCACGCCGACGAAGGCTTCCGAGAGCGTTTACTCGCAGGTTCAGGCCTGGCTTGCAGGCCCCGGCGGCTCCAATGCACAATTTGGCCTGCCTGCAGATACCTTCTGGATGACCGGTCACGACGGCCAAACGATCGCAATCGTTCCGTCTGCCAATCTCGTTGTCGTGCGGATGGGGTTGACGCCGACCTGGGCGGACTATCGGCCACAAATCCTGGTGAAGCGGATCATGGATGTAATAAAGCCGGCCACGAACTAGGCCGGCTTTTCAGACTATCTCGATAAGATCAGTAATTGCCGTTGGCAACGTCCGTCAGGCCTTTGCGCTTGGCATCGTAGTAGTAGCCACGAGCGTAGAGCTGGACCGCATTGACTTCCTTGTTTTCTGCCTTGCTGTCTGCCGTCATCCAGGCGCCGCGCAGATATTTGGCGGCGTATTTGATGTTGGTTTCGGCATCGAGAAGGCCGGACGCCGGGCCTTCGTAGCCCATGGACTTCGCCGTATTGTACTTGATCTGCATCAGGCCGAAATATCCAGCGCGGTTATAGGCCTTTGGATTGTAGCGGCTTTCGCGGTGAACGACGCGATGGATCAGGGATTCCGGAATTTCGTAGAGCTTGGCGTATTTCTGGATGAGCTTCGAAACGTAGCTCTTCTCTGCCGCCGGAACATCGGAATCATAATTCGGAGTGTTGGTGGTGGTCATGACAGCCGGGACGACCGTCGGGCCGCTGCTGTCGAAATTGAAGTCATAATGCATGCGGTTGTCCGCATAGCGCTGTACGCCGATCTGAGCGGGTGTGGCGAAGGCGACTTCTGCCTGTGCCATCGAATCGGGACGCGGCGTCGGCACCGCAACCTGGATGGCCGCGACATCCGATGTCATCGGAATGGTCGGCTCTCTCTGAGCCACGGAGGCGGAAACCGGCGTGAGCGCGGCATCGCCGGGGCGTGCCGGATTGGGCATCGGGATCGCGACCACGGAAGGCACCAGAGGCACGTCTGATGCTGCATAGGCCGCAGCCGTTGATGTGCCGCCAGCGGATGCGCCCGTTGCCGCAGCGATTGCGGCGGTGCCCTGATTGGTCGCGTTTGCCGCCGGCGCGCCGAAGCGGCCCGCGTCCATCTGCTGCTGAGCTACAGCCGCGGCCGCAACGTTTGTCGTGCCCGGAACAACGCGACCGGACTTTAAGATTGCTGTCTGTTGCGGCTGGCGCGGGCCGATGAAGCCCGGAGCGACCGCGGCGATTGTCGCGCTACCTGCAGGCGCGACTGCGCCGGTTGCGGTCAGGGTCGTATTCGGATGCGGCACGTTGGTGTGTGCCGACGGGAGTTCTGCCTGAGACGTCTGCTGCTGAGTGCTTGCGCACCCGGCGAGCGCGCCGCACATCACTGCCGATAAGGCAACGCTGCGCTTCAGGCTGGGAAATCCGATCGTTACCATTCTGTCACTTTCGAAAAAAACCAAACCTAATTTCGATGCAATTCGGCCACAGGACCGCCAAATTCGGTCACAGGATCGATAAAATTATGAATCCCCATTAACCTATCCGTGATCACCCCGCAACCCTGCACCGCTTCAGGCGGCCATCCGGCGGTATCCGGCTGTCACTGCACCGGCTGCGATCAGCAAGGTTCCGCTCGTTCTGTTAACGGCGCGTTGCACGCTTGCCTTGCGGATGAAGCCGCGTGCCATGTCCGCGACGAACACGTAAATGAGCGAGTTCAGCGCGGCTAAAGTGAGGAAAGTTGCCTCTAGAATAAGCGTTTGCTCAAGAAATGGCTTCGACATGTCGAGAAATTGCGGGACGAACGCAATGAAGAAAACGATGCTTTTTGGGTTGAGGGCAGTTACAACATATGCGTGTAAGAGAATTTTTAACGGTTTTTCCTCTGGGAGATTGTCATTATCGCCGAGCGGACCTGTTACGATGGGTGCTCTCCACAGCTTGATTCCGAGGAAAACGAGGTAGGCTGCGCCGATCAATTTAAGAATCGTGAATAATGTCGCTGATGTGGCGAGGAGGGCGCCGAGACCAGCGAGCGAGGCGGTCATCGCCGTGAAATCGCCAAGCGTGACGCCCGTCACCGTTGCCAGGGCCGTTTTGCGGCCGTGGCCAAGCGCATAGGATATGACAAGGAGAATGGTAGGACCCGGTATGGCCAACATGATGCAGGACGCGGCGGCGAAAGCGAGCCAGGTTTCGATGGACATGGAATCCTCCCCTAATTCCTATTTCGCCGCCAGCAAAGACATCGGATTGGCCATCCGTCAATCCACCTGATTATCAATCAGGCCGATTGATCGCAGATCAGTCCGGTTGATCACCGATGACTCAGATCTGTGTGTATTTCTGCCCGATATGGTCCATGACTTCGGCGAACCAGGGAGCGGAGATATCGAAGGCCTTGCCGCCCTTGATGCGCGGGAATTCGATAACGCGCAGCTTGCCGCCCTGACCTTCGTCATGTCCGGTGACGCCCGATACCTTATTCAGCGCACTTTCCACTGCGAGATCGACCATGCCCTGGATCAGGCGCAGGTCTTCGCCGTTTGCAGGCGCGGAGCGTGCGAAATAGCCCGACTTCTGCACCATGGAGCGTTCGGCGCCGATGATTGCTGCGAACTGCTTCTGGAACCAGCCGCCGACATTGATGGTGTCGATCTTCACATGGCCGAAGGCATCGCGCTTGACGGTTTCGCCCGAGGCTTCCCGTTCGGTGACGATGGAGTCGAGGCCGGCGCCTTCCGACACGAAGAGCGTTACCTGGCCGGTCTTCTCCATGATGTTGCGCAGCCGTTCGCCTTCCGCCTCGATATCGAACACCATCTCCGGCAGGTAAAGGCCGTCGATGCGCTTCAGGTCGGCATTCATCATGAAGCCTTCGACATATTCGTTGGCGCTGGTCTTCTGGATGTAGGCGCGCGCGGTCGCTGCCGTCAGCCAACCACAGTGACGGCCCATCACTTCGTGGATGACGAGTGTTTTCGGTGCGGCGGTCTGTTCGTTGCTGACATTGTCAAAGAAGTCAGCGCCGACTTCGGCGGCCGTCCAGGCGCCAAGGGACTGACGGATCGGCACGACGTCGTTGTCGACGGTCTTCGGCAGGCCGACGACGGTCAGATCATAGCCGTTGGCGCCGAGATAAGCAGCGAGATCGGCGGCGGTCGTATTGGTGTCGTCGCCGCCGATCGTGTGAAGGATGGTGACGCCGTCGGAAGCCAGCCGCTCGGCTGCGACGCGCAGCGGGTTTTCGCCTTCCTTGACCAGGCCGCGCTTGACGCAGTCTGCGATGTTCGTGAGCTTGACGCGGCTGTTGCCGATCGGCGAACCGCCATAGCGGTGCAGCAGATAGGCCTTTTCTCGCATGGCCTGCGTCACCTCGATGCTGTCACCCAGCAGAACCCCCTGGTAGCCGGAACGATAGGCTATCATGTCGAGATCGGGCGCCACATCGCTATAGCGCTGGATCAGCCCGCCAACGGCAGACGAAAGGCAGGGCGCCAATCCACCGGCAGTGAGCATTGCGACTTTCTGTTTGGCCATGGGGATCCTCCTTGCAGGCAAGCTGCGTCATTTCAATGGTTGCGGTGGAATGGATGCGACAGGCAGGCAAGGGTGTAAAGTAAAGAATTTAAGAAAGCGGCGGTTTGTTTCGTCTTCAAAAGCCGGGCGAGGGCAATTGGACGACAGTTCGCAATGCAGCATCATTACCAAATTGTGAAAAGTGTTTTCGGGCTTGCGACGAATGGACTGCTTGCAATGGCAACCATTATTTGATCAAGGTGTTCTACTATTTGAGTAGGATATAGAGACCGGCATGTCGTTCTGGGAAAAATTGCTGAATGCTATCGGTAGCACCGCCGGCAATGCCCTGTCGGCGGTGGTCGAGGCTATTCGCACCGTCTTTGAAGGCGATCCAGAAACGCGCCGCAAAGTGGCATTTTCCGTCGCCATAATCGCTCTTTCCGCCAAAATGGCGAAAGCGGACGGCGTGGTGACGGAAAACGAGGTCAACGCGTTTCGCGAGATCTTCGAATTTCCGCCCGATCAGGCGAAAAATGTCGCTCGTCTTTATAATCTGGCACGTCAGGACGTGGCCGGCTACGAAGCCTATGCGGAGCGGCTTTCCTCTCTTTGCGAAACCTGCACGAAGAATTGCCCTGTGCTGGAAGACGTGCTGGACGGCCTCTTCCATATCGCCAAGGCCGACGGTCTGATCCATGAGAAGGAAATGGCGTTCCTTCAGCATGTGGCCGAAATCTTCCATATGAGCGAGGAGCGGTTCGAGCAGATCATGGCGCGACATGTCAATGTCGGCGGTCGCGATCCCTACAAGGTGCTCGGTGTCTCGCGCCAGGACGATTTCCCGACGATCCGCCGCCGCTACCATGGCCTCGTCTACGAGAACCATCCGGATCGCCTCGTGTCGCGAGGGGTTCCCGAGGAGTTCCACGTCATCGCCAATGAGCGCATGGCAGCTCTGAATGCGGCTTATGCCGAGATCGAGAAAGAACGCCGCGCAGCATGAGTGCATTCAAGGCCGATTTCGCTCGCGCCCAGGTGCAGCCTTCGCCGAACCATGGCGAGAGGCGAGATGGACGTCGGCCTGATATCATCCTTCTGCATTATACCGGCATGGGGACCGCCGAAGGAGCTTTGGACTGGCTCTGTCGTCCGGAGAGTCAGGTGTCGAGCCACTATTTCGTCTTCGAGGACGGTCGCGTCATGCAGCTTGTTCCAGAGGAGCGCCGAGCCTGGCATGCGGGCAAGAGCTCCTGGCATGGCGAAACAGACATCAACTCATCGTCGATCGGCATAGAGATCGCCAATGCCGGCCACCCCGGCGGACTGCCTGAATTCCCCGATGCGCAGATCGAAGCGGTGATCGAACTGTGTCGCGATTGCGGCCAACGCTGGGCAATCGCACCCGAACATGTGCTTGGACACTCCGATGTCGCGCCTGTGCGCAAGGTCGATCCAGGCGAGAAATTCCCTT
Source organism: Rhizobium sp. ZPR4 (assembly GCF_040215725.1). NCBI lineage: Bacteria > Pseudomonadati > Pseudomonadota > Alphaproteobacteria > Hyphomicrobiales > Rhizobiaceae > Rhizobium > Rhizobium sp. ZPR4. The sequence goes on along the minus strand of NZ_CP157967.1, from coordinate 1,942,783 downwards.
GGGCACGGCTGGCTGCGGCAGGTGTCGGACACTGGGTTGAGCCGGCTTCGATCACCGGCGGTCGCTTCTTCCAGAAGGGCGATGTGGGTCAGCCGATCGAGGCTCTGCAGTCGATGCTTTCGCTCTATGGCTACAGCACTGAAATAAATGGCGAATTCTCGGAAAAGCTCAAAGGGGACGTTGAGGCCTTCCAACGTCATTTCCGGCAGGAGCGAGTGGACGGCATTGCTGATTTCTCCACGATCGATACGCTGCATCGCCTACTTTCGACTTTGCCCCGTTATTCGTAACTCGTTCGATCCCGTGGTCTGCATCTATAGCCGGCTATAGATGCAAAAAAGCGTAACTCCCTGCTACGCCACAGCTTTTCCCTATTATCTCCGCATTGCATTGGTCTAACGACGCTCGCTGAACGGCGGTCGCGCCGTCTGGGTTTGTGTGTCGCGCGGCCGTAGACGACCAATGGGGACTGTGCATTCCGGCGGCTCTTTTTGCCTCCAGCCGGACGTGATGGCTTGTGCTGTCCGCGGTCCCGCCCCTGGAGACAAAAGACTACATGAAAAATTTGATTGTTGCGGCTGTGGCATGCGTGGGCGTGCTGCTGGTGGGATATGATTGCGCCTTTGCGGGCCAGCGTCACGCAAAACAGAAAACTGTTCCTCTCAAGATCGTCAGCCGCACCACCGGCTTTCCGGTTCCCAATGTTCCCGCCGAATTGCGCGACGCCGAGACCTCCTTCGCACGGCAAAATCGCTATTCCGCACTGATTGCCAAATATGCCAAGCAAAACGGCGTTGCAGTTGAACTGGCGACCGCCGTCATCAAGATCGAAAGCAATTTTAATCCGCAAACCCGGGGTAGCGCGGGCGAGATCGGCCTGATGCAGATCAAGCCGGCAACGGCCCGGCTGATGGGATATTCCGGACGAGCCAAGGGGCTGTACGATCCCGAGACGAACATCAAGTTCGGCATGAAATATCTTGCCATGGCACAGGATCTCGGCGGCGGTCCGACCTGCAACACCATCCTCAAATACAATGCCGGGCATGGTGCCACGCGCATGAACCCGATCTCGAAGCGCTATTGCGGCAAGGTGCTTGCACTTCTGGATTGACATTCATGCTAGGATTTCGAGTAGGGCGGAATCGCTTTCCGTGCTATCGAAATCGCGACTATGGATGAGGGTTACAGCATGGCAGCGGATTTCAGGTTCATCGTCGTTGGCCGGGGCATGATGGGAGCAGCGGCTGCCCGTCACCTGGCAAACCAAACGGACGGCGTTGCCGTCATCGGGCCGGATGAACCTGAAGATCACGCCAGCCATCAGGGCGTCTTCGGCAGTCATTACGATGAGGGCCGCATCACCCGCACGATCGATCCGGACACGGATTGGGCTCGCCTCGCAAACCGTTCGATCAGTCGCTATGCGGATATCGAACGGGATAGCGGCATCCAATTCTATGCGCCGGTCGGCTGCCTTGTCGTCGGTCCGAAGCGGGGCGGCGAAACGAGTTATGTCGGTGATGTCGTAGAAGCGGCCGGACGTCTCGGCGTACAGACGGACATTCTCGACGATGCCGAGCTCAAGGCGAGGTTTCCCTTCTTCTCCTTCGCATCGGGAAGCGAAGGGGTGTTCGAACCGCACGGGGCCGGCCATATCAGCCCGCGCCGGCTGGTCAAGGCGCAGTCTCTGCTGGCAGAGAAAGCCGGCGCGCGCGTCATCAAGCAGACGGCGCTGTCGATCCGCGACGAGGGCGGATTTGCAGCCGTGACAACCGCCGAGGGCGAGACATTCAGCGCCGAAAGAATATTGCTCGCCGCCGGCGGTTTCTCCATTGCCGAGAATCTCTTGCAGCAGCCGGTTGAGATGAAGGTTTATGGCCGCACGGTCACTTTCTTCGAGGTCAGTGAGACCGAGGCTGAGGCGCTTTCCGGCATGCCTTCGCTGATATCGAAAGCAGCTGACGATGTGGACAGCATCTACATGTTGCCGCCGATCCGCTATCCGGATGGCAAATACTACATGAAGATCGGTGGCGATCCCGACGATCTGCAATTCAAGACCGAGGCGGAACTGCGCGCATGGTTCCGTACCGCCGGCCGCGAGAAGGCGCGCGAGCATCTGGTGCGGATATTCCACGGGCTCGTTCCTGGCGTAAAACGGCCACCGGCTTTCACCAATTCCTGCGCTGTCTCCTATTCGCCGACCGGCTACCCCATGATCGGCTACACCTCTTCGCCGCGCGTTGCGGTTCTGACGGGCGGCTGCGGCACGGCTGCCAAGAGTTCAGATGAAATCGGCAGGCTCGGGGCGGAGATGCTGCTCGCAGGTCGAATCAAGGACGAAGGCTACAGCACGGATTTCTCAGCGCATTTCCGCAACTGACATCCGCTCTTCACAAATCAGCATATTTCGATGGCAATTGCGAGCGGTCTCGGTTAATGAGCCTGTGCCAGTTGGCCGGGCAGCCGCGCTTCATCAATGCCGAAAGGCGATGAGGTGAGGAAAGTCCGGGCTCCACGGAAACACGGTGCCGGATAACGTCCGGCGGGGGCAACCTCAGGGAAAGTGCCACAGAAAGCAAACCGCCCGATCTCAGGATCGGGTAAGGGTGAAAGGGTGGGGTAAGAGCCCACCGCGTCTCTGGAAACAGCGACGGCACGGAAAACCCCACCGGGAGCAAAACCGAATAGGGATGACACGGAGCGCGCAAGCGCTCCAGCCTGTTTCCGGGCCGGTCATCCGGGTGGGTTGCAAGAGGCGTCGCGCAAGCGCCGTCCCAGATGAATGGCTGCCACGTTCCGGCCTCGGTCGGAGCCATACAGAACCCGGCTTACAGGCCAACTGGCAAATCATCGCGTCACTTCGAAAGGCGCGTCCGACGCTCCCGCGAAATAATTTTGGACGCTGCCGAATGCCCTGAGTTTCTGGGGTTCCCGGCCTCGGTGGGCGAGGGTTTTCGCTTGTGAAAACAATCCGTTTCGGGACGTCTCCTGAAGCCGATCCTAACCTTTCGTTAAACTTAACGTCTTATGAATATTCAGGCTGCGGCCGCGTCTGACGTGGCTTCATCCCATTGACGCCCATATGGTCCCATGGTATCCCAAAACAACACTGCACAAGGGCAAATCAGAGCCCAATCATCGCAAAGCCATGATTGCTCCCGTTCTGGGGGTGTCGAGAGGGTGTCGGCTCTTTCGGCTTGCGAAGCTGTGTCCGATTTTGGCTGTGCCTGTAAGCGAGTAGCGGCTTGCGGGTCATGGGGGACGGGTGTTTCGCGTCATGAACCGCTTCCTGTCAAATGCGACCAACCGGATCGATTCCAAGGGGCGGGTTTCCGTGCCTGCGGCCTTTCGTTCCGTACTGGCGGAGCGCAATATCCAGGAGCTGTACTGCTTTCAGGATTTTGTGTTTCCGGCGATCAGCGTCGGCGGTCTCGATCTGCTCGATCGCTTCGAGCGGCAGATTGCGGCGGACGATCCGTTTTCGCCGGCGGCGAACCAGATGTCGCTCCTCATTCACGGGGGCGGGGTCTTCATGAAGCTCGACGCCGAAGGGCGGTTGATGGTCACGGATTTCATCCGCGACTTTACCGGAATTGCAGGCGAAGTGACCTTTGTCGGTCGGGCGGATCATTTTCAATTGTGGCGACCGGAGGCCTTCCTGGCCTTGCAGTCGCAGGCACGAGAGGAGCGCAGGCTGGCGGGCAGGCGCTCGGAATAGAGCGGAGAAGCGGAATGGCGGCGAATTCAGGCGGAGGTTCTTCTGATGCCGGTGGCGGACCAGTTCGTCACATTCCGGTTCTTCTTCCAGAAGTGATCGAGGCGCTGGCTCCGGCGCCCGGCAAGATCATCCTCGATGGAACGTTCGGGGCTGGCGGTTATACGTCGGCCGTCCTCAAGACCGGTGCCAATGTGATCGCGCTCGATCGCGATCCGACGGCGATTGCTGCAGGGCAGGCGCTCGTTTCTGCCCATGCCGGCCACCTCAATCTTATTCAATCGCAGTTTTCCGAGCTGGCCGATCACGCGCCCGATGGCGGCCTTGATGGCGTCGTGCTCGATATCGGCGTCTCGTCCATGCAGATCGACGAAGCCGAGCGCGGCTTTTCCTTCAGCAAGAACGGCCCGCTCGATATGCGCATGTCGGCAAGCGGCGTGTCGGCCGCAGATGTCGTCAATCGCGCAAAGCTCGCCGATCTCATTCGCATCTTCGTGTTTCTGGGCGAGGAAAAGCAGGCGCCGCGCATCGCGCATGCGATCGAGAAGCGTCGTGCAGAAGCTCCTTTCGTGACCACCCGCGATCTGGCCGGGCTGATCGAGATCGTGACGCCGCGAAAGGCCAAGGACAAGATTCATCCGGCGACGCGGGTCTTCCAGGCCTTGCGGATTTTCGTCAATGACGAGCTCGGCGAGCTGGCCCAGGCATTGTTTGCGGCAGAGCGCGCCCTCAAGCCGGGCGGCCGCCTCGTTGTTGTCACCTTCCATTCGCTGGAAGACCGGATCGTCAAGAAGTTCTTCGCCGATCGCTCGGGCCGTGCTGCCGGATCGCGTCACATGCCGATCGTAAATGAGCGGCCTGCCACCTTCGAGCCGGTCGGCAAGTCGATGATTTCTGCGAGTGACGCTGAGGCGGAAGTCAATCCGCGCGCTCGTTCGGCCAAATTGCGTGCGGGGGTTCGCACTTTGGCTCCGGCGGAGGCTGCAGATCTTTCGATTTTCGATCTGCCCAATCTCGCCAGTCTCGGAAAGCTTGGGGGCTAAAATGCTGAAGACTTTTGACATCGTGCTGATCGGCGTCATGACGGCCATGGCCAGCGTGACCTATACGATCAAGCATCGTGCCGAGCTGAAGCTGGAAGAGGTTCATCGCCTCGAATCCGAAATCAAGCTTGAGAGGGATACGATCGATCTCCTCAAGGCGGACTGGGCGCTGGTTTCTCAGCCGAACCGGCTCGAGCGCCTCGTCAATAACTATAATAGCGAACTTCAGCTGCAGCCGACGCTCTCGACGGCGATCGTTCAGCCGAGCGAATTGCCGATGCTGCGTTCGCAGCTTCCGCCGCCAACGGTAACGGCCTCCAACGATCCGAAGAGCGGCAAGGCGGGCGGCGCCAAGAGCGGCGCGTCGGTCGCCTCGAGCAATGGCGATACGACGGATGCGCAGATCAGGAAGGCCATTGCCGATGTGGCTGCCGCTCCGGCGCCGAGGCCGAAACCACCCGCCCTTGCCAAGCGCAAGAAGCCGGATGTCGACAACATGGCAACGGGATCGGTGAGGGAATAATGTCTTTTCTTTCTCGCATCATGGTCCTGAAGAGCAAGGCCCACTTCTCCACCGACGGCAACAACCGCCCGGGCGACGGATCCTCTCGTTCGAGCTTCGAGGGCGTGCGCAAGCGCAAGTCCAATCAGGCAAAAAGCCGCGTCGTCCTGTTGGTCGCGAGCTTCGTTGCAGTCTACTGCGTGATCGGCGGCCGGCTTGCCCAGTTCGCCATGACCTTGCCGGATATGACGTCGAGCATTCTGCCGCCGGATCGTCTGATGGCCTCGCGTCCTGATATCGTCGACCGCAACGGCGCCCTGCTTGCAACCGACATCCGCACCGTCTCGCTGTTTGCCGAGCCGAACAAGATCATCGATGTGGACGAAGCTGTTGAGGAATTGCGCAAGGTCCTGCCGGATCTCGACGCCAAGTCGACCTATAAGAAGCTTTCGGCGAAGTCCTCGCACTTTGCCTGGCTGCGTCGGCAGCTGACGCCGAAGCAGCAGAGCCAGATTCTGGCGCTCGGCATTCCCGGCATCGGCTTCCGCCCCGAGAAGCGCCGCTTCTATCCAGGCGGTACGACCGCCCCTCACATTCTCGGCTACGTCAATATCGACAATCGCGGCGTTGCCGGAATGGAGAGATATATCGACGACCAGGGGCTTGCCGATCTCGCTGCTGCCGGCATGACCAACGATCAGCCGCTGCAGCCGGTGAAGCTTTCGATCGATCTGCGCGTGCAGGGTATTGTCCGCGATGCGGTCGTCAACGCAGTGAAGAATTTTCAAGCCAAGGGCGCGGGCGCCGCGGTGCTCGACGTGCATACGGGTGAGGTGCTGGGCTTGGCCTCGGCTCCCGACTTCGATCCGAATTATCCGAACGAGGGCGCCACCGAAGGCTGGCTCAACCGCATGACGAACGGAACGTTCGAAATGGGATCGACCTTCAAGACCTTCACCATGGCGATGGCGCTGGATGATGGCAAGATAACGTTACGTAATGCCTTCGATGCCACTAATCCGATCCGTATCGGTGGCTTTACCATCAAGGATTTCCACGGCCAGCGTCGCGTTTTGACCGTTCCTGAAATTTTCCAGTATTCCTCGAACATCGGCACGGCCAAGATCGCCGATCTCGTCGGTATCGATGGCCATAAGGAATTCCTCACCCGTATCGGCCTACTCACGAAGATGCAGACCGAATTGCCCGAGGTGAAAATGCCGTCGCAGCCACGCGTCTGGAAAAAGATCAATTCTATCACGATCTCCTTCGGTCATGGTGTCTCGACGACGCCGCTGCAGACAGCTGTCGCGGGAGCCGCACTCGTCAATGGCGGTAAGCTGATCGAGCCGACCTTCCTGCCGCGCACGCGCGACCAGGCGGATGCCATTGCCAAGATGGTCGTGAAGAAGAGCACCAGCGACGACGTCCGCTTTCTTCTCGAGTTCAACGGCACGAGAGGCTCGGGTCGCAATGCACGCGTTCCCGGCTACAATGTCGGCAGCAAGACCGGCACGGCCGATAAGGTCGTCAACGGCCGGTATTCCAATACGCTGAACTTCAATACCTTTATGGCTGTGTTTCCGATCGACAATCCGCAATACATCGTCATGACCTTCATCGACGAGCCGAAGAGCGGCGAGCGCGGCGGCGGAACGATTTCGGCCTTTACGGCCTTGCCGATCGCCCGTGATATCGTCGCCCGCTCGGCGCCGATTCTCGGGGTACAGCCCAGTTTTGGAAAAGATGACTCGGCCTTGCTGGCGTCTTATTAAGCGTGAAAGAATACACACGTCGATTCGCGAGGGGCGGACTGATCGAGAAGGCGAAAAGTACATTCGATGAACTTGCGGGATATTGCCGGGAATGCGTTTCCGGAACTCAACACACATATTGGCGGGGCGCTTGGCGATCTTGAGATAAGCGGGATCTCTGCCGACAGCCGCAAGGTGGCGCCAGGCATGGCATTTGTCGCCGTTGCCGGCACGAAGGCCGATGGCGCAAGTTTCATCGCCGACGCTGTTTCGCGCGGTGCCTCCGTCATCGTTGCGGGTCATGAGGCCAACGCCGGTAATGTGCCCGTCTTGCAGGTCTCCGAGCCACGCCGGTTCCTCGCTGTCGCCGCTGCACGTTTCTACGGACGGCAGCCGGAAACGATGGTGGCTGTGACGGGAACTGCGGGCAAGACCTCGGTTGCTTCCTTCACACGGCAAATCTGGGCCTATGCCGGCCACCCCGCCGCCATGATCGGCACGACCGGCGTCGTTTCGCCGACCCGCAACGAATATGGTGCGTTGACGACGCCCGATCCGGTGTCGCTGCACAAGCTGCTGGCCGAGCTTGCCGACGAGGGTGTCACGCATGCGGCCATGGAAGCATCCAGCCATGGCCTCGACCAGTTTCGGCTTGATGGCGTGAAGCTTGCCGCCGCCGGCTTCACCAATCTTGGCCGCGATCACATGGATTATCATCCGACGGTCGAGGATTATATGGCCGCCAAGATGCGGCTATTCCGCGACTTGCTGCCGAAGGGCTCGCCGACCGTTATCTTTGCCGATGACGCGTGGTCCCCTCAGGCAATTGCTGCTGCCCGCGATGCGGGGCAGGATGTCCGCACAGTCGGGCGCAAGGGCGATTTCCTTGCGTTGAAGCGCGTCGAGCACTTCCGGCACAAGCAGATCGCCGAAGTGCATGTCGGTGACGACATCTTCGAAGTTCATATCCCGCTTGCCGGAGATTTCCAGATCGCCAATGCGCTTGTCGCTGCCGGTCTCGCAATCTCGACCGGCGTTGCCGCATCGGTCGCCATGGCGGCACTGGAGAAGCTTGTCGGTGCATCCGGTCGCCTGGAGCTCGTCGGTCATACGCATGACGGCGCGCTTGCCTATGTTGACTATGCCCACAAGCCGGATGCGCTTGAAAACGTCCTGAATTCGGTGCGGCCGTTCACGACGGGGCGCGTCATCGTCGTTTTCGGCTGCGGTGGGGATCGCGATCGTGGCAAACGTCCGATCATGGGCGAAATAGCCTGCCGTCTTGCCGATGTCGTCGTTGTCACCGACGACAATCCGCGCTCCGAGGATCCGGCAACGATCCGCGCGGAGATCATGGCGGCTGCCGCCTGCGCGACGGAGATCGGCGATCGCGCCGAAGCGATCCGCAAGGCAGTCGGACTGCTGAAATCCGGCGATACGCTGATCGTCGCCGGCAAGGGGCATGAGGAAGGTCAGACGATCGGCGGCGTGACGCTGCCGTTCTCCGACCATGCCGAATTGCGCAAAGCATTGGAGGAACTGAAGTCTTGAACTGGCTATGGACAACTGAGGATCTGATCGCTGCAATTTCGGGCCGCTTCGTCGGATCGCTGCCCGCTGGCATCACGGGCATTTCCATCGACAGTCGTTCCATCCAGCCCGGCGAGGCTTTCTTTGCGATCAAGGGTGATCGCGTCGACGGTCACGACTATGCCAATATCGCCATGGCGAACGGTGCAGCCTTCATCGTCATCAGTGAGGCACGCCTGCCGGCAATGGGCAGTCTGACCGTGCCGAAGGTGGTCGTGGACGATGTCTTGGCGGCGCTTGCACGGCTCGGTGTCGCCGCCCGCAAGCGTACGCAGGCAAAGATCATCGCCGTCACGGGTTCCGTCGGCAAGACGACGACCAAGGAGATGCTGCGCCGGGCGCTGACGCCTTCGGGCAAGGTGCACGCCTCCGTTGCTTCCTTCAACAATCATTGGGGCGTTCCGCTGACATTGGCGCGCATGCCCGAGGATACCGATTTCGGCGTTTTCGAGATCGGCATGAACCATCCCGAAGAGATCAGGCCGCTCGTCAAGATGGTGCAGCCGCACGTGGCAATCATCACCACGATCGCGCCGGCCCATCTCGGCAATTTCAATAGCATCAGCGAAATCGCTGCCGCGAAGGCGGAAATTTTCGACGGCGTCGTGCCGGGCGGTCATGCCATTCTCAATCACGACAACGATCAGTTCGAGATGCTGGAGAAGGCCGCCGTGGCGGCCGGCATCGAGCACGTGCACAGCTTCGGCCAGCATGCCAAGGCCGATGTGCGCCTCGCGGAGTTCAATGCTTCGGAAGAGAATTCAACGCTTTGGCTGACCATCGGCGGCGAGACCATGGAAGTGGCGCTTGGTGCGCCTGGCCGCCATATCGCGGAAAATGCGCTTGCCGTGCTCGGTGCGGTCATGCTCGTCGAGGCCGATCTCGATCAGGCGGTCGATGCGCTAGCGGACCTGCAGCCGGAAAAGGGCAGGGGACAACGCCACAAGCGCGCGATCGGCAACGGCTATTTCACGCTGATCGACGAAAGCTACAACGCCAACCCTGCATCCATGCGCGCGGCCATCGCGCTGCTGGCGACGACATCGCCGCATGCAGGGCCGGGCGGACGGTCGGGCAGGCGGATCGCCATGCTCGGCGACATGTTGGAAATGGGGGATTATGCCCAGCGGGTCCATGCCAACCTTGCCGGGCCGCTCTTGGCGGCTGGCATCGAGCATGTCTGGCTGGCGGGTCCGGAGATGGCGGCTTTGAGGGATGAGCTGCCGGAAAGTGTTCATGTCGAATATCACGAGACGACTGAGGAACTCTCGGAATTCGCGCTCAATTCTGTCGCCGCCGGCGACGTCTTGATGGTGAAATCGTCGCTGGGAATGGGGTTTGGAAAGATCGTAGCGGGCTTGCTTGACAAGTTTCCCGCATTTTCCGACACGGGCCCTCAAACCCATCAGGGGCTTTAGAAAGGGCTCTTATGCTGATCTGGCTTGCCGAACTGTCGGACCATATTCATTTTTTCAGTACCCACTTCAGATTCTTCAATCTGTTCAGATACATCACATTTCGTACCGGCGGTGCCCTGTTCACATCAGCGTTGATCGTCTTCCTGTTCGGACCGCGAATCATCTCCTCTCTGCGCGTGCGTCAGGGTAAAGGGCAGCCGATCCGCGCCGATGGTCCGCAGACGCATTTCAAGAAGGCCGGTACCCCGACCATGGGCGGCCTGATGATTCTGGCCGGTATCGTCGTCTCGTCGCTGCTTTGGGCCGATCTTGCCAATGTCTATGTCGTTGCCACGCTGCTCGTCACACTCGGCTTCGGGGCGATCGGCTTCTATGATGACTATCTCAAGGTGACCAAGCAGAGCGACAAGGGCTTTTCCGGTCGCGCGCGCCTCGGCATCGAATTCGTCATTGCCGCCATCGCTGTCTACTTTATGATGACGACGGCATTGTCCTCCGGCCCTGCCGGCTCGACCTTCGGCTCCTCGGTCGCCTTCCCCTTCTTCAAGAGCTTGCTGCTTAATCTCGGCATGTTCTTCGTGCTGTTCGGCGCCTTCGTCATTGTGGCTGCCGGCAATGCCGTCAACCTCACGGACGGCCTGGACGGGCTTGCCATCGTGCCCGTCATGATCGCCGCTGCATCCTTCGGCATCATCTCCTATCTCGCCGGCAACTTCGTCTTTGCCGACTATCTGGCGATCAATTTCGTGCCCGGCACGGGCGAGCTCGCGGTGGTGCTCGGCGCCGTCATCGGCGCGGGTCTCGGCTTCCTGTGGTTCAATGCGCCGCCGGCCGCAATCTTCATGGGCGACACGGGCTCGCTGGCACTCGGCGGCATGATCGGTTCGGTTGCCGTCGCCACCAAGCACGAGATCGTCATGGCGATCATCGGCGGCCTGTTCGTGCTTGAGGCGCTTTCCGTCATCATCCAGGTCGGTTTCTTCAAGATGACCAAGCGCCGCGTCTTCCTGATGGCGCCGATCCACCACCACTTCGAAAAGAAGGGCTGGACGGAAAGCCAGGTCGTCGTGCGGTTCTGGATCGTTGCCGTCATTCTGGCGATGGTCGGCCTCTCCACCCTGAAGCTGCGGTGAGGCGTCGATGATCCCTGTCACCACGCTGAACGGAAAGAAGGTCGCTCTCTTCGGCCTCGGCGGCTCGGGCTTTGCCACGGCGCGTGCGCTCGTCGCCGGCGGCGCCGATGTCACGGCCTGGGACGACAATCCGGACAGCGTGGCGAAGGCGGCTGCCGAGGGAATAGCGGTCGCCGATTTGCGCACCATCGACTGGAACAGCCTGTCGGTCTTCGTGCTGTCGCCCGGCGTGCCGCTGACGCATCCCAAGCCCCACTGGACCGTCGATCTTGCTCATGCAGCTGGCGTCGAAATCATCGGCGATGTCGAGCTTTTCGTTAGGGAACGGCGAGCGCATGCACCGGATTGCCCTTTCATCGCCATTACCGGAACGAACGGCAAGTCGACGACGACGGCGCTGATCGCCCATATCCTGCAATCGAGCGGTCGCGACACGCAGCTCGGCGGCAATATCGGCACCGCCGTACTGACGCTCGACCCGCCGAAGGCCGGTCGGTTCTATGTGGTCGAATGCTCTTCCTATCAGATCGATCTGGCGCCGACGCTCAACCCTTCGGCCGGCATCCTGCTGAACCTGACGCCCGATCATCTCGATCGCCATGGCACGATGCAGCACTATGCTGACATCAAGGAACGGCTCGTCGCCGGGAGCGACGTTGCCGTCGTCGGCGTCGACGACAGCTATGCCTCCCTGATCGCCGACCGCGTCGAGCGGGCGGGTATCAAGGTGATGCGGATTTCGCGCCGACATGCCTTGGCGGATGGCCTTTATGCAGAGGGCAGCCGCATCCTGGAGGCATCGAACGGTGCGGCAAGCGAGATCGCCGATCTCGACGGCATCCAGACCTTGCGCGGCGGCCACAACGCACAGAATGCAGCAGCAGCGATCGCTGCCTGCCTTGCTGTCGGCATTTCCGCCGAGGAGATCCGGGCCGGGCTGAAATCCTTCCCTGGTCTCAAGCATCGCATGCAGCCGGTCGGACGGCGCGGCCGAGTGGTCTTCGTCAACGATTCCAAGGCGACCAATGCGGATGCGGCAGCCCCCGCGCTTTCGAGCTACGAGAATATCTACTGGATCGCCGGCGGTCTGCCGAAAGAGGGTGGGATCACCAGCCTGGCGCCGCTCTTTCCGCGTATCGCCAAGGCCTATTTGATCGGTGAGGCGGCGCCCGCCTTTGCGGCGACGCTCGGCGAGCAGGTGCCTTATGAAATTTCCGGCACGCTGGAACGCGCCGTCGCGCACGCTGCTGTTGATGCGGATAGGGATGAACACGAGTCCGCAGCGGTGATGTTGTCGCCGGCTTGCGCAAGCTTCGATCAGTACAAGAATTTCGAGGTCAGAGGCGACGCCTTCGTCAGCCATGTCGCTGCGATCGATGGCGTCACCATGCTGATCGGTTCAGCAGCTGGAGGCAAATGATATGGTAAGCCGCGTTGAACGTGGGGCCTTGGCCGAGTGGTTCTGGACCATCGACCGCGTATTTCTCGCCCTTTTCATCCTCTTGATCGGCATCGGCTTCATGCTGTCCTTCGCGGCGTCGCCCGCGGTGGCGGAGCGTATCGGTCTTGAGCCGTTCCACTTCGTCAAGCGCCATGCCCTATTCCTCGTCCCGGCGATTGCAGCGATGATCGGTATTTCCTTCATGACGCCCAGGCAGGTGCGAAGGACCGCGGTCATTCTGCTCATCGTATCGCTGGCGATGATGCTTTTCGCGCTTTTCTTCGGCATTGAAGTGAAGGGTTCTCGCCGTTGGGTCAATATCGCGGCCTTGTCGATCCAGCCTTCTGAATTCATGAAGCCGGCTTTCGTCGTCGTCTGCGCCTGGCTGTTTTCCGAACATGCGCGCCAGCCCGAGATTCCTGGCAATCTCTTTGCTATCATCCTCTTCGGCATTGTCGTCGCCTTGCTCGTCGCGCAGCCTGACCTTGGCCAGACGATCCTGACGACCGCCGTCTGGGGTGGCATGTTCTTCATGGCCGGCATGCCCTGGCTGTGGATCATCGTACTCGGCGGTCTCGGCGCAGGCGGTTTCGTCACGGCTTACTACGTCTTCGATCACGTCGCGCAACGTGTGAACAAGTTCCTGACGGGCGAGGGCGATACGTTCCAGGTCGACACCGCCAAGGAAGCGATCGTTCATGGCACCTGGTTCGGCGTCGGTCCGGGTGAGGGTACCGTCAAACGCATCATTCCGGACGCCCACACCGACTTCATCTTCTCGGTCGCGGCCGAGGAGTTCGGCGCCATCTTCTGTATGGTGCTCGTGCTGATCTTCGCCTTCCTCGTGCTGCGCGGCCTCTCGCATGCCTATAAGGAGAAGAACGATTTCAACCGCTTCGCCGTGGCCGGTCTGGTGCTGCAGATCGGCATCCAGTCGATCATCAACATAGGCGTGAACCTGCAGCTGCTGCCGGCCAAGGGCATGACGCTGCCGCTCATTTCCTATGGCGGCTCGTCGATGACCGCGATCTGCGTGACGGCTGGCTTCATTCTGGCGCTGACGCGTCATAGGCCGGAAAAGCGTGCACAGGACCGTACCATGTTCCGCGTGACGCACGGTTTGCCGGCGGAGTGATCGTCTTGGAACTGCTGTTTATTTGCTCTTCATATCTCCAGCCTTCCTCTCATTCTCCGGTCGCTTTTCACGAGGTGCCGGGCTATGAGGGGAGCTTGGCCCGCGCCGATGACGCGGTCGGGGCGGCTTCCTATATTAGGGAGATGCCCCGAGTAGTGGGGTATTCGCGGGAGCGAAAATTATGAGTAAAGGCATTGTCCTTCTTGCCGCCGGCGGAACCGGCGGTCACGTATTTCCGGCCGAAGCACTGGCCTACAAGCTGAAGGAGCGCGGCTATTCCGTGCATCTCGTCACCGACAGCCGTGCCGAACGCTATGCCGGCAAGTTTCCGGCAGACGAGATTCATGTCGTGCCCTCGGCTACGATCGGTTCGAAGAACCCGGTAAAGGTTGCGCAAGCTCTTTGGACGCTGTGGACCGGTATGCGCGCTGCGCGCAAGCTGATCCAGCGCATCAAGCCCGTCTGTGTCGTCGGCTTCGGTGGTTATCCGACGGTTCCGCCGCTTCTGGCGGCGACGCGCATGGGCGTACCGTCCATGCTGCATGAGCAGAATGCCGTCATGGGCCGCGCCAACAAGATGCTGGCGACGCGCGTGCGCGCGATTGCCGGTGGCTTCCTTACGGACAACGGCGCATTTGGCGAGAAGACGGTGACCACGGGCAATCCCGTGCGCCCGGCTGTCATCGAGGCTGCGAAGCGTCCCTATGTGCCGTCTGGTCCGGAAGATCCGTTCAACCTTGTCGTCTTTGGCGGCAGCCAGGGCGCTCAGTATTTCTCGAAGGCCGTTCCTACGGCAATCAGCCTGCTTGAGGAGCCGCTGCGCAAGCGCCTGCGGATCACCCAGCAAGTGCGCCCCGAGGATATGGAGACGGTCAACAGCTGCACAAGAAAGCTTGACATGGGCGCCGATGTTGCGCCGTTCTTCAACGACATGGCGGAGCGCATTGGCGCTGCGCATCTGGTTCTCTGCCGCTCTGGTGCTTCCACGGTTTCCGAGCTTGCAGTTATCGGACGCCCGGCGATCCTGGTTCCCTATCCGCATGCGCTCGATCACGATCAGGCCGCCAATGCCGCGGCATTGGCGGCAACCGGCGGCGTGAAAGTTATCGCGCAGTCGGAACTGACGTCAGAGAAACTTTCCACCATTCTGCGCGGCGCCATGACCATGCCGGAAAAGCTCGCAAAGATGGCGGCATCAGCCAAGCAGGCAGGCAGGCCGGATGCGGCAAACTTGCTTGCCGACATGGTTGAGGCTATTGCCGCGGGACGTTCAATTCAGCAATTCAAGGGGGCAGGCGCATGAAGCTGCCGAAGGCAATCGGCCTTGTGCATTTTATCGGTATCGGTGGCATCGGAATGAGCGGCATTGCCGAGGTTTTGCATAACCTCGGTCATCGCGTACAGGGTTCCGATCAATCGGAAAGCGCCAACGTGCAGCGGCTGCGCGACAAGGGCATCCCGGTCCATATCGGTCACAAGGCTGAGAACCTTGGCGATGCAGAAGTCGTCGTCGTGTCCACGGCCATCAAGAAGACCAATCCGGAGCTGGTAGCCGCGCGCGAAAAGCTGCTGCCGGTCGTGCGCCGTGCCGAAATGCTGGCCGAGTTGATGCGTTTCCGCAACGCCATCGCCATTGGCGGCACGCATGGCAAGACCACGACGACGTCGCTCGTGGCAACGCTGCTCGAAGCCGGCGGACTTGATCCCACGGTCATCAATGGCGGCATCATCAATGCCTATGGCACGAATGCGCGCATGGGCGCCGGCGAGTGGATGGTGGTCGAAGCCGATGAATCGGACGGCACCTTCCTGAAGCTGCCGGCGGATGTCGCCGTCGTGACCAATATCGATCCGGAGCATCTGGATCATTACGGCAATTTCGATGCCGTGCGTGCCGCCTTCCGGCAGTTCGTCGAGAACGTGCCGTTCTACGGCTTCGGCGTCATGTGCATCGACCATCCGGAAGTTCAGTCGCTGGTCGGGCGCATCGAGGATCGAAAAGTCATCACCTATGGCGAAAATCCGCAGGCGGACGTGCGTTTCTCGAATGTACGCATCGATGGCACGCGTTCGCTGTTCGATATCGAAATTCGCAGACGCCGTACGGGCAAAGTGATCCAGATCAAGGATCTGGTCATGCCGATGCCGGGCCGCCACAATATTTCCAATGCGACGGCTGCTGTTGCTGTTGCCAATCGGCTCGGGATTTCCAGCGAGGCGATCGCCAAGGGGCTTGCATCCTTCGGCGGCGTCAAGCGCCGCTTCACGCTGACCGGTGAATGGAACGGGGTCAAAGTCTTCGACGACTACGGTCATCACCCTGTCGAAATCAAGGCGGTGCTGAAGGCTGCGCGCGAAGCCTGCGCGGGCCGCATCATTGCCGTTCATCAACCACACCGCTATACGCGCCTGTCGAGCCTCTTCGAGGAATTCGCCGCCTGCTTCAACGATGCCGACAGCATCTTTCTGGCGCCGGTCTATGCTGCCGGCGAAGATCCGATTGAGGGTGTCGATTCGCAGACACTGGTTTCGCGCATCAAGGCCGGCGGTCATCGCGATGCGCGCTATCTGCCATCACAGGAAGATCTTGCCGCCATGGTTGCAGAGATTGCGCGACCGGGTGATTTTGTGGTTCTGTTGGGGGCTGGTAGCATCACATATTGGGCAGCATCATTGCCAAAGGAATTGGAAGGCCTCTCGGGTAAGTCCGCATGAAACAGGTAGATGGGGAAAAGCTTCTGGCGTCGCTCGGCGACGGTGTAAAGGACATCAGGGGCCGGCTGACGCCGGATGCTCCGATGGATCGTGTGACGTGGTTCCGCGCTGGCGGGCTGGCGGAATTGATGTTCCAGCCTCACGACACGGATGATCTGATCGCATTTCTGAAGATCCTGCCGGAAGAAGTGCCGCTGACGGTCGTCGGCGTGGGTTCGAACATATTGGTGCGTGATGGCGGCATTCCGGGCGTCGTCCTCAGGCTTTCGGCCAAGGGCTTCGGCTCGGTCGAGCTTGCCGGCGAGAACCGCATCCTGGCCGGCGCGATCTGCCCGGACAAGCATGTCGCCGCCATGGCGATGGACAACAGCATCGGCGGTTTCCATTTCTATTACGGCATTCCTGGCAGCATCGGTGGTGCTGCGCGGATGAATGCAGGTGCCAATGGTGCCGAAACCCGTGAGCGCGTCATCGAAGTGCATGCGGTCGACCGCAAGGGTGACAAGCACGTCCTAACCAACGCGGAGATGGGTTACAGCTATCGCCATTCCGATGCGTCTGAGGATCTGATCTTCACGCACGTCCTTTTCGAGGGTTATCCGGAAGATAGAGCCAAGATTCGCGCCGAGATGGATGCGGTACGCGCTCATCGCGAAACGGTGCAGCCGGTACGGGAAAAGACAGGCGGCTCAACCTTCAAGAATCCGGATGGTCTTTCCGCCTGGAAGCTGATCGACGAGGCGGGTTGCCGCGGTCTGGTTATCGGCGGTGCGCAGATGTCGTCGCTGCATTGCAACTTCATGATCAACATGGAGCAGGCGACCGGCTATGATCTGGAATATCTCGGCGAGCAGGTGCGTCGCGAGGTTTTCGAAAAATCCGGCGTCAAGCTGGAGTGGGAAATCAAGCGCCTCGGCCACTTCATGCCAGGCCGGGAAGTCCGCCCGTTCCAGGGTGTGACGACGGAGTAGGCCCGGGCCGCAATCGGCGCCAACTTCACGAAATGATTCAAGAAAAAGGCCGGGTTTTCACCCGGCCTTTTCAATTGGTTATGCTTGTTCTCTCAGACTTCGTCATTGCCTGAAAGCAGAATGCCGATCAGCGAGAGAACCGCGGCCGCCGCCAGATAGTAACCGACATAGACGAGGCCGTAGTTGGTTGCGAGCCACGTGGCGATGTAGGGCGCCAGGGATGCACCGACGATGCCGCCGAGATTGAAGGTCATCGAAGCACCGGTATAGCGCACGGTGGTCGGGAAGGGCGCAGCCAGAGCCGCGCCGATCGGGCCATAGGTAAAGCCCATCAGGGCCAGACCGATGATCGAGCAGGCGAAGGCACCGGCAAGACCAGCCGTCAGCAGCGACGAATAGAACAGACCGAAGATCAGGATGCCGATCGTCGTCAGGATGAGGACCAGACGGCGCGAATACCGATCTGACAACAGGCCCGAGATCGGGATCATCAGGCCGAAGAAGACGACGCCGACAAGCTGAACGACGAGGAATTGGCCCTGGGAATAGCCGAGACCGGCCGGAAGCGCACCGTTGCCTGGAGGGCGAGTGCCCCAGCTCAGCGTGAATGCCGTCATCAGATAGAACAGCACGAAGGTCGCGACCGCGATGATGGTGCCGAGGATCAGGCTGCGGAAGTGCGAGCGGAAGATGACCGCGATCGGAACAGAAACGCGCTCTTCCTTCTCGATGGCGCGCTGGAACTCCGGGGTTTCGGTGATCTTCAGGCGGACATAAAGACCGACGGCCACCAGCACGATGCTGATCAGGAAGGGAACGCGCCAGCCATAGTTGAGGAAATCCGCATCTGCCATGGTTTCGCGCAGAATCAGGAAGAGACCTGCCGAAAGGATGAAGCCGATGGGTGCGCCGAGCTGCGGGAACATGGCATACCAGCTGCGCTTGCCTTCCGGTGCGTTTTCCGTCGCAAGCAATACAGCGCCACCCCACTCGCCGCCGAGACCAAGGCCTTGGCCGAGGCGGCAAAGCGCCAAAAGAATCGGTGCGAGAACGCCGATCGACTCATAGGTCGGCAGCATGCCGATCACGACCGTCGAGAGGCCCATGGTCATCAGCGCAGCAACCAGCGTCGCCTTGCGGCCGATCCGGTCCCCGAAATGGCCGAAGATCATCGCGCCGATCGGGCGCGCGAAGAAGGCGATGGAGAAGGTCGCGAAGGACTGCAAGGTTGCAGATGTCGGATCGCTTGCCGGGAAGAACAGCTTCGGGAAGACGATAACCGCCGCCGTTGCATAAACATAGAAATCGAAAAATTCGATCGTTGTGCCGATGAGGCTCGCGATCAGAACACGTGCCGGGGAATTCGCAACAGCATTGTTCGATGACGAGGGAGTCGGCGATAAGGGAGATATCGCGTCAGTCATGTTCCCACCAATTCAGATGATGCTAAGGCGCGCTTAGCGGATAAAAATTGTCCTTAGCGTAATTTTTGTTCAACGCAAACGTTAACTGCGCAAGAAATCAGCGGTTGCGTGCTATTATTTTGCCGTAATTGTTGATTCGTGAGCAATCAGGCGGGCGTTTGTTGTTGGAGAGGCGTGCTCCGGCGAGTCCTTACCGGAATCTTTTTCACCAATGACCGATTCTCGCTTGGATTGCGGGCTGAGGAGAAGGGTTTCATGCAGAAAAAACTCATCGCTGAGTTTCTTGGGACGTTTTGGCTCGTATTCGGCGGCTGCGGCAGTGCGATCTTCGCAGCGGCATTTCCGAGCCTCGGTATTGGTTTTCTAGGTGTTGCCTTTGCGTTCGGTCTGACCGTGCTGACCATGGCTTTTGCCGTGGGCGGCATATCGGGAGGGCACTTCAATCCGGCCGTTTCGGTCGGCCTGACGGTGGCTGGCCGCTTTCCCGGCGGGCAGCTCGTTCCCTATATCGTCGCGCAGGTGATCGGCGCGATCGCCGCGGCGGCGGTGCTCTATCTGATCGCAAGCGGCAAGGCTGATTTCCAGCTCGGCGGCTTTGCGGCGAACGGTTACGGGGAACATTCCCCTGGCGGCTATTCCATGGTGTCGGCATTGGTAGCCGAAATCGTGCTGACCCTGTTCTTCCTGGTCGTGATTCTGGGGTCAACGAGCAGCAAGGTGCCGGCCGGCTTCGCGCCGATCGCCATCGGCCTGGCGTTGACACTGATCCATCTGATCTCGATTCCGATCACCAACACGTCGGTCAATCCGGCCCGCTCGACAGGGCAGGCCCTGTTTGTCGGCGGCTGGGCTCTGCAGCAGCTTTGGCTGTTCTGGGTCGCGCCCATCATCGGCGGAGCGCTGGGCGGATTGGTCTGGAAACTGGTCGACGACAGCGAGTGATATCGGTGTCATTTTAAAGCCTTGAGCCCCGCATCGACCCCTCGATGCGGGGCTTATTGTTTAAAAAAATCTAAATGTAGCGATTTCAAAAGTAGCAACTCCATGATTCTAATGGCAGAATTCTTTAAGTCGGTTTGATTCGAACCAATCGACCATCGCCAGGACGGCGGAAAGTTAACGAAAGTAAACGCTTCATTAACCTTAATGTCGTTCTAATCGACCTATTGAAAGCGGGGCGAGAATCGCGGTTAGGCGTGGCCCTGCAAGAAGCAGAGTAGAGACCGTGAAGTCGGGGGTATTGATGGGTGGCAAGCATGTGGCTGTCCTTTTGGGCGGATTTTCCTCGGAGAGGCCCGTCAGCCTTTCTTCGGGAAAGGCATGTGCCGATGCCCTCGAAGCGGAAGGCTTCCAGGTTACCCGTGTCGATGTCGATCATGATGTCGCCAGCCACCTGGCCGAGCTGAAGCCCGACGTCGTCTTCAATGCATTGCATGGTCCTTTCGGCGAAGACGGCACCATTCAGGGCATTCTGGAGTACCTGCAGATTCCCTATACGCATTCCGGCGTGCTTGCCTCGGCTCTTGCCATGGACAAGTCCCGCGCGAAAACGGTTGCCGCGGCAGCCGGTATTCCGGTTGCCAACTCGATCGTCATGGATCGCTTCGCTATTGTCGGCGAGCACCCGATGAAGCCGCCTTATGTCGTCAAGCCGGTGCGTGAAGGTTCGAGCTTCGGTGTCGTCATCGTCAAGGAAGATCAGGCGCATCCGCCGCAGATCGTCACGTCCGCCGAGTGGCGCTACGGCGACGAGGTGCTTGTGGAGCGCTATGTTTACGGGCGCGAGCTGACCTGCGGCGTCATGGATGGCAAGGTTCTCGGCGTGACGGAGATCGTGCCGCTCGGCCACAGCTTCTATGATTACGATGCCAAGTACGCCAAGGGGGGGTCAAAACATGTCTTGCCGGCGGAAATTTCACCGAATCTTTACCAAAACATACAAACATTATCGTTAAGGGCGCATGAAGCTATCGGCTGCCGCGGTGTTAGTCGATCTGACTTCCGTTTTGACGATCGCTTTTCCGAAGAGGGCGAACTTGTCTGGTTGGAGATCAATACTCAGCCCGGCATGACTCCTACCTCCCTGGTGCCTGAAATGGCCGCTTATGCCGGCTACTCTTTTGGTGAATTTCTCCGGTGGATGGTGGAGGACGCGTCTTGTTTGCGCTGACGGTCAAAAATATGAGGCGGTCCCGTCATCGCGTCCCGCTCGCCATCGACGACGTCGAGGACGCATTCGTCCTGCCGCGTCCGCTGCGTCGCGCCGTTCGCTTCCTGGTCAGTCTTGGTTCTGGTCGCATCAATATTCCGGCTCACACGGGTACGGTTTCGACCCTCGTTCTCCTTGCTGCGACCGGCCTTTACGGCATGTCCGTCGGCGGTCATACCCAGGCTGTGGCAGAGGCGACGACCTCTGCTGCCGGTTTTGCGATCGAAGATGTGAAGGTCTCCGGTAACGACGAGACTTCCGAAATCGAAATCCTGCAGCTGCTCGGCCTCGACGGCACGACCTCGCTCGTTGCCCTTAATGCCGATGCGGCTCGCCAGAAGATCGCGAACCTGCCCTGGGTTCAGAATGTCGAGGTTCGCAAGGTCTATCCGCGGACCGTCGAGGTGAAGCTCAAGGAGCGCAAGGCTTATGCGATCTGGCAGCACGGTTCCGAGCTTTCTCTGATCCAGAAGGATGGCAGCGTGATTGCGCCGCTGCGCGACAACAAGTTTGCGAACCTGCCGCTCTTTGTCGGTCGTGATGCCGAAACCGCAGCTGCCTCCATCGACGACCAGTTTGCAAAGTGGCCCGATGTTCGCGGTCATGTGAAGGCTTTCGTGCGCGTCGCCGGCCGTCGCTGGGATCTCTATCTGGATAACGGCGTGATCATCAAATTGCCGGAAGACAATATCGATGGCGCGCTCGCGCGGCTGACCAAGCTCGATAAGGACGAGAACCTTCTGCAGCGCGATATCGCTGCCGTCGATCTCCGTATCGATGATCGTACCGCCATTGAGTTAACCCCGGATGCCGCAGTTCGTCGCCAGGCCGCAGTCGATGCAAGAAACAAGGCTTTGAAGAAAGCAGGTCAGGATACATGAGCTTATTCGGTTCGTCCCATTTCGGCCTGCCTCGGTTGAAGCCGCTCTCTTCGAAGCGGTCGCATATCGTCTCGGTCCTCGACATCGGCTCGACGAAGGTCGTCTGCATGATCGGCCGGCTGACGCCGCGCGAGGAGAGCCAGGTTCTCCCGAACCGCACGCACAATATCGAGATCATCGGTATCGGCCATCAGCGCTCCCGCGGCATCAAGACCGGTGTGATTGCCGATCTCGACGCCCTGGAAGGTGTCATTCGGCTCGCGGTCGATGCCGCCGAGCGCATGGCGGGCCTCACCGTAGACAGCCTGATCGTCAATGTCTCGGCTGGTCGCCTTGGCAGCGACATCTACACCGCGACCATCGATCTCGGTGGTCAGGAAGTGGAAGCCAACGATCTCAAGAAGGTTCTGGCCGCGGCTTGCCAGCAGTCGGTTCGCCAGGAGCGAGCCGTATTGCACTCACTGGCAACCGGTTATTCCCTCGACGGCGAGCGCGGCATCCGCGATCCGCTGGCGATGTTCGGTGACGCCCTTGGTGTCGATATGCATGTGGTGACGGCAGAGCGCGCAGCGCTTCGCAATCTCGAGCTCTGCATCAATCGTGCACATCTCTCGGTCGAGGGCATGGTCGCGACGCCTTATGCCAGTGGTCTTGCCGCCCTCGTCGACGATGAAGTCGAACTCGGCTGCGCTGCGATCGATATGGGTGGCGGCACGACAACGATTTCGGTCTTTGCCGAGGGCAAGCTCGTGCATACCGATGCAGTCAGCCTTGGCGGCCATCATGTCACCACCGACCTTGCCCGCGGCCTTTCCACCCGCATCGAGGATGCTGAGCGCCTGAAGGTCGTCCATGCCTCGGCGCTCGCAAATTCTTCGGAAGAGCGTGAACTGATTTCCATCCCGCCGATCGGCGAAGATGAGCGTGACCAGCCGACGCAGGTGCCGAAGGCCCTGGTGTCGCGGATCGTCAAGGCTCGTATCGAGGAAACCCTCGAGCTCATTCGCGATCGCATCCAGCGTTCGGGCTTCAGCCCGATCGTCGGCAAGCGCGTCGTCCTCACCGGCGGCGCCAGCCAGCTGACCGGTCTGCCCGATGTGGCGCGCCGGGTACTTGCCCGCAATGTCCGTATCGGTCGTCCGATGGGCGTGTCTGGTCTGCCGACGGCAGCCAAGGGTCCGGCTTTTTCGACGGCTGTGGGACTGATGATCTATCCGCAGGTTGCAGACATGGAAACACATGCGCCGAGCAGCGGTCTGCTCTCGTCGTTTGGAGGTAACAACAGCCGGATCGGTCGTGTCGGCCAATGGCTGAAAGAGAGTTTCTGAGTGCGTGATCCCGGAAATTTATTCCGGGGCAAGCATCAGGCAAGTGAAATCGAGTGAATTGGCCGGCGTGGCGATGCGGCCATAAAGAGAAGGAACGGGTACAATGACTATCAAGCTGCATAAGCCAGATATCACCGAGCTTAAGCCGCGAATCACCGTGTTCGGTGTTGGTGGCGGTGGCGGCAATGCCGTCAACAACATGATCACGGCAGGCTTGCAGGGCGTCGATTTCGTCGTCGCCAACACCGACGCGCAGGCACTGACCATGACGAAAGCAGAGCGGATCATCCAGCTCGGCGTCAACGTCACGGAAGGTCTCGGCGCCGGCTCGCAGCCGGAAGTCGGCCGTGCAGCTGCCGAAGAGTGCATCGATGAAATCATCGATCACCTGAACGGCACGCATATGTGCTTCGTCACCGCCGGCATGGGCGGCGGTACGGGTACGGGTGCTGCACCGGTCGTCGCACAGGCCGCTCGTAACAAGGGCATCCTGACTGTTGGCGTCGTGACCAAGCCGTTCCACTTCGAAGGCGGTCGCCGCATGCGTCTCGCCGAGATGGGCATCCAGGAACTGCAGAAGTCGGTCGATACGCTGATCGTCATTCCGAACCAGAACCTCTTTCGCATCGCTAACGACAAGACGACTTTCGCCGACGCGTTCTCGATGGCCGACCAGGTTCTCTATTCGGGCGTTGCCTGCATCACCGACCTGATGGTGAAGGAAGGTCTCATCAACCTCGACTTCGCCGACGTCCGTTCTGTCATGCGCGAAATGGGCCGCGCCATGATGGGTACCGGTGAGGCTTCCGGCCAGGGCCGTGCAATGCAGGCTGCCGAAGCTGCCATTGCCAACCCGCTGCTCGACGAAACCTCGATGAAGGGTGCACAGGGCCTGCTGATCTCGATCACTGGTGGTCGCGATCTGACCCTCTTCGAAGTCGACGAAGCCGCAACCCGCATCCGCGAAGAAGTCGATCCGGACGCCAACATCATCCTCGGCGCCACCTTCGACGAATCGCTTGAGGGCATCATCCGCGTTTCCGTCGTCGCAACGGGCATCGACCGTGCAATGAACGAAGCTGCCGACCGGGGTATGGAATTCCGCCCGGCCGCAAAGCCCGCTATGCGTCCTTCCGCGGCCGCCGCTTCGGTAGCGGCCGCAGCTCAGCCTGCCCATGTCGCGCAGGCCCAAACCGCACAGGCTGCCGCTCCGGCTCCTCGTACCGTGGATCCGGTTGCTCAGACCATTCGTGCGGCAGAGGCCGATCTGGAGCGCGAACTGGAATTCCAGATGGGCCGCCAGGCACATGCCCAGCAGCAGCCGGTCATGCCTCAGGCCGCAGCGCCGGAAGATAATTTCCGTCCGCAGAGCCGCATCTTCGCAGCCGCTCCCGAAGCCCAGCCGGTCCGTCAGGCCCCGGTTCAGCCGCAGCAGCAGGCGCCGGTCATGCATCAGCAGCCGGTCATTCGCCAGGCTCCTGAGCAGGTCCGCATGCCGAAGGTCGAGGATTTCCCGCCGGTCGTTAAGGCCGAAATGGAACACCGCGCCCAGCCGGCAGCCGCACAGGCGACCGAAGAGCGTGGCCCGATGGGTCTGCTGAAGCGAATCACCAATTCGCTCGGCCGCCGCGAAGAAGATCCGGCTTTCGACGACATGATGGCCTCGACGAACAACGCGGCTCCGCAGCAGCGTCGTGCACCGTCGCCGGAAGCAAGCCTCTACGCTCCGCGTCGCGGCAATCTCGACGATCACGGTCGCCAGGCTCCGCAGGCACGCATGGCAAGCCATGAGGACGATCAGCTCGAGATTCCGGCCTTCCTGCGCCGCCAGTCGAACTGACCCGCAATGGGCAGCCTTTTAATAGGTTGCTAACCATCCTGATGAAATCCGGGGCCGAAAGACCCCGGATTTCCTTATTTTATACCTGTTATCATATTTAAAATTACCCAATGAATTCAATCGGCTGCTTTCGTAACAAAACGAAAGAAACAGTGATTTGGAATGCGATGCCCTGGCGCGTATGTAGATATCAAGCAAGCCCGCTGAATCACATTCGATGACGAATGTATGTGAGGTGCGTGGCATAGTTAACAGACTGAACCGGCGATAAGGGTAAGCGTCCGAAGATGACCGCCCGGCTTGGATCAGACAGACGAAGGCAGAACTTATATGGCAATTGGATTGCTTGGTTTTCAGACCACCATTGCAAACCCTGTGACACTTTCCGGTATTGGCGTTCATTCCGGTGCCAACGTGTCGATCACCTTCTATCCCGCCGAAGCCGGCAGCGGCGTCGTTTTCCAGCGCCTGCATGATAATGGCGATGTGACTGAACTTCGCGCCGTTTCCTCGCAGGTCGGCAATACGGATCTCTGCACGGTTCTCGGTTTTTCTCCGGCGCGCTCTGTCGCGACGGTCGAGCACGTCATGGCTGCGATCTATGCGATCGGCCTCGATAACGTCGTCGTCGAGGTGTCCGGTGCAGAAATGCCGATCATGGACGGCAGCTCCTATCCCTTCATTGAAGCAATCGAGCAGGTTGGCATCGTTTCGCTTGGCGTCAAGCGCCGCTACATCCGCGTCATCAAGCCGGTTCGCATCGAAGCCGGTGGTTCCTGGTGCGAGTTCCGCCCCTATGACGGCACGCGCTTCGAAGTCGAGATCGATTTCGAATGCCCGCTGATCGGCCGCCAGAAGTGGGAAGGCGACCTGACCGCTGAGACCTTCAAGACTGAACTGTCTCGCGCCCGTACCTTCGGCTTCATGCGCGATGTCGAGCCGCTGTGGGCTTCAGGCCATGCACTGGGCTCGTCGCTGGAAAACTCCGTCGTCATCTCCGACGACAACACCGTCATCAACGTCGAAGGCCTGCGTTATCCCAAGGACGAGTTCGTCCGCCACAAGACGCTGGATGCCGTCGGCGATCTGGCTCTGGCCGGCGCACAGTTCATTGGTTGCTACCGCTCCTATCGCGGCGGTCATCGCATGAATGCGAATGCCCTGAAGGCATTGCTCAGCGACGCCTCGGCTTACGAGGTTGTCGAAACATCGGCACCGCGTCAGCGTGGTCACGGTCGTGAGTACATCGCGGTCAACGCTCCCGAATTCGCTCCCTGGTCGGCGTGATCTTTTCGGGATTGGAATGAGAAAAAGCTGCCGCTCTGATGAAGGGCGGCTCTTTTTTTGACGGACGACTCATAGGGTTTGTCTTCGATCGCGAAGCGGCGGCAGGGCAGCGTGGGCCGATATGAGAAATCCCTGTCAAAACAGTGATTAAAGGCTGCGGATATGCGGTCTTTGCCACAAAAATGCGTTAATGCACCATCAATGCGTTGCCCTGATGGTGTTTTTGCGGCTAGAAACGCCAGCGAGAGAGAACGCCGTCTCCGCAACGACGGCTATGGGACAGTCATCCGATGGGTTTTGCAAGGTCTGAACGCATGAATATCACAGCACGGGCTTTGCTCGTATCGCTCCTTCTGGCCGGTACCGGTGCGGTGGTGACGGGGTGTAATACGAAAAAGGATATCGACATCACCAAGCTCGGTGTCGAGGCCGATCCGCCGGAGATGCTCTACAATCAGGGCCTAGCCAACATCAAGGCTGGCAACATGACGGAAGCTGGCAAGAAGTTCGATGCCATCAATCAGCAGCAGCCCTTCTCCGAGTGGGCCCGCAAAGCATTGGTGATGAGCACCTTCGTGAAGTATCGCACGGGTCGGTATGACGACGCGGTACAGACCGGCAATACCTATCTCAAGCAATATCCGGGCTCGGAAGACGCCGACTACGTGCAGTATCTCGTCGGTTCGTCCTACGCCAAGCAGATCGTCGACGTCACGCAGGATCAGCGTGCGGCACAGCAGACGATCGAGGCGATGACCAAGCTCGTCAATACCTATCCGAAGTCGCAGTATGTCAGCGACGCGCAGGAGAAGATCCGCTTCGCCCGCGACCAGCTCGCCGGCAAGGAAATGCAGATCGGCCGCTACTATCTGGAACGCAAGGATTACCTCGCGGCAATCTCGCGCTTCCGCATTGTGGTGGAGCAGTACCCGACGACCAACCAGATCGAAGAAGCGCTGGCGCGCCTGGTCGAGGCTTACTACGCGATGGGTATCGTTCCAGAAGCCCAGACGGCAGCCGCTGTTCTCGGTCACAACTATCCGGACAGCCGCTGGTATAAGGATTCCTATCAGCTGCTGCAAAAGGGTGGCGTAGAGCCAAGTGAGAACTCGGGCTCGTGGATTTCCAGAGCGGGCAAGAAACTTCTTCTTGGGACGTGAGATTGAGCGCAGATGCTGATCCAGCTTTCGATCCGCGATATCGTTTTGATCGAGCGGCTGGATCTTGCCTTCGAGTCCGGGCTTTCGGTGTTGACCGGCGAGACGGGTGCAGGCAAATCCATCCTGCTTGACAGTCTGTCGCTGGCCCTTGGCGGGCGCGGCGATGGCGGGTTAGTGCGTCATGGCGAGGACCGCGGCCAGGTGACCGCGGTTTTTGATGTCGGCACGCAGCATCCGGCCCGTAAGCTTCTGCGCGACAATGATATCGATGATGACGGCGATCTGATCTTCCGCCGCGTACAATCCGCTGACGGGCGTACAAAGGCCTTTGTTAACGATCAGGCACTCAGCGTTCAGCTCATGCGCCAGATCGGCCAGCTCCTCGTCGAAATTCATGGCCAGCACGATGACCGGGCGCTCGTCGATACCGACGCGCACCGCACCTTGCTGGATGCCTTTGCGGGCCTCGCCGAAGAGGCGCAGGAGGTCGGCAGGCTGCACAAAATCTGGCGCGATACCGATCGTACCCTGAAGAAACATCGGGAGCAGGTCGAGAAGGCAGCGCGTGAAGCGGACTATCTTCGTGCTTCCGTGGAGGAGCTGGAGAAGCTCTCGCCGCAGGACGGCGAAGAGGACGAGCTTGCCGAAAAGCGCTCGCGGATGATGAAGGCCGAGCGCATCGCCGGTGATATTGCCGAGGCCTCGGAATTCCTCAACGGCAATGCCTCGCCTGTACCGCATATCGCCTCGCTGGTGCGCCGGCTGGAACGCAAGAGCCACGAAGCGCCGGGCCTCCTGGAAGATACCGTGGCGCTGCTCGACGCCGCTCTCGACCAGCTTTCCAACGCACAGATGGAAGTGGAGGCAGCACTCCGCAAGACGGAATATGATCCGCGTGAACTGGAGCGCGTCGAAGAACGTCTGTTCGCGCTGCGGGGCGCCTCGCGTAAATATTCGGTGCCGGTGACTGAACTGCCGGCATTGGCTGCCCGTATGATTTCAGATCTCGCCGATCTCGATGCGGGCGAGGAGAGGCTATCGCGGCTTGCTGCGGAGCTTTCCGCCGCCAAGGCGGAGTATGATGTTGCCGCGCGCAGCCTGTCGGAGAAGCGCCGCCACGCAGGCGAGGCGCTTGCGGCAGCCGTCATGACCGAACTGCCAGCCTTGAAGCTCGAGCGCGCGCGTTTCATGGTGGAGATCACCAGCGACCCCGAAGCCGGAACGGCCGAGGGTATAGATGTCGTCGAATTCCACGTGCAGACGAACCCTGGTACACGGCCGGGGCCGATCACCAAGGTTGCCTCCGGAGGCGAGCTGTCGCGTTTTCTTCTGGCGTTGAAGGTTGCGCTGGCCGATCGCGGCTCGGCGCCGACCCTCGTATTCGACGAAATCGACACCGGCGTCGGTGGTGCGGTCGCGGATGCGATCGGCCAGCGGCTGAAGCGCCTGTCCGATCGCGTGCAGGTGCTGTCGGTCACCCACGCACCCCAGGTCGCGGCCCGTGCTGCAACGCATCTGCTGATCTCCAAGGGGCCGGTTGCGGACGGCTCGGAAAAGATTTCCACGCGTGTTGCCACCATGGAACCGAAGGATCGCACCGAGGAAATCGCCCGCATGCTCGCCGGAGCCTCGGTGACCGAGGAGGCGAGGGCGGCTGCCAAGCGCTTGCTGGCCGGCAACGGCTGATCTGTCATTGATACCTCGCTTCGGTCTTTCGACGATCTTGCGTCATATATCCTTCATCGTCCCCGGTTAGGCAGGCCAGAATCCGGAGACTGTCAATGCACTCGACCGTACAGCCAAATCGCCCCAAAATCGCGGAAACCGTTATCCACTCGACGGCGAGCATAAGGGATTCGAGCATCGGCAGATGCTGTGAGGTTTTGGCGGACACGTCTCTGCACGCGGCAGAACTCGGGGATTTCTCCTATTTGGGACCGCGCTGCATCGTCGGTGATGCAACGATTGGAAAGTTTTGTGCTATCGCTGCGGAGGTCAGGATTGGTGCTCCCAATCATCCGATGGATCGCCCGTCCATGCACCGCTTCACCTACTGTCCGGAATATTACTCGGCGGACGCCGTGCGGGACCACGCCTTTTTTGACCGGCGAAAGCAGGATCGGGCTGTCATCGGCAACGATGTGTGGATTGGTCACGGCGTGATTGTTTTGCCGGGCGTAAAGGTTGGAGACGGTGCCGTACTCGCAGCAGGCGCGGTCGTCACCAAAGATGTCCAACCATATACGATTGTCGGCGGTATTCCCGCGAAATTCATTCGAGAACGCTTCACGCGAACCATTGCGGAGAGGCTTACGTCCATCGCCTGGTGGAATTGGCCTTTCGAAACCATCATGGAGCGGCTTGCCGATTTTCAGTCAAGCGACATCGAAGCCTTTTGTGAGCGCTGGTCCTGATCCGCTGCTGACGACTTTGCAGCCTGTATTTGGTTCGGTCACCTTACGAAATCGGTGCGGTGGGCTGTGAATGAGTTCGGCTGATGCATGAAGATCTGCGCGATATGCATCAGAGCCGGCATTTGGGATCGATCATATCTTCCGCCGACCCATGAGATTTGTGTGCTTCGTTTATTCTGGCGAGAATATAGAAGCCATGCTGCCCGTCCGGCAATATCGAGCCAAAGACGCCGACCACGACGTTTTCCATATTTGAGCGGGCGCCATCGACACCGTCCGCGACGAGCTTCAACGGATTCAAATTCGAGAGGTCGTCGGCCGCATGGAAGGTTGCCCACCAGCCAGCTTTGGTCTTCAAATTTGTAAACCGGCCGCTTTCAATCTCCGTCGCATGGCTCTTCAAGAGGGAGTTAAAGCGAGGCGTTTCGCACCCCATGTGGATATGAAGCCGATCTTGTGTGCGCCAACTGGCGGCGTTTATCGCCAGCGCAAAATTCTGTTGCGAAGCCTTCATTGCACGCGGATCGATTGACGACAGCTCTCTCCAGGCTTCCTCAAAATAGTTCGGCGCTCCCGCGGCGAGAAGGCGGGGGTCTTCGATACCGGGTACATCGGCGAGCGGTGCAAGAATGGTGCGCTCTTTGTCGGCCGGCTCGCGAAGAACAACGTATGAAGACAGAGGGTCCTGCGACTGAACTATCTTGAGGCACGGATAAGGTGAGCCCGTCAGGGTAGAGTTCATCTCGCAAGCTCGAACGACCAGCCCCAAGGCGGAGCGGCTGACGAATGAGCTCATGAGCATGACTGCAATAACGAGAGAAATAGAGAGAACGGTGAGACGATGCTTCATACGTGATTTCGAATTTCTGCTGATGATCCAATCATTTCCTGAGATCTGGCTCTCATAATAGCCTACCTTAAATCCCCCGCGATAGACGCGGAAGGGCCGCTGCCCCAGGAATTGGATAGAGAATTCCATTAGGGATGTCTGGGCGCTGATATTTCCCGCACCTGTAACATCAAGAACGACCGATCATGGCGTAAAGTTGTCGTGATCGACGCTGCCACCTCTGTCGGTCCGGCGATTGGATCGCGGATTTTTCCCTTTGTTTTTACGTGCTCCGGGCCGAAAACCGCTTCGCACTTTTCGCGGAAGTGCTCTAAAACATCTTCGAAATCGGGGAGTGTAGATTCATGAGCACCGAACAGAAGCCCGTCGAGGATTTGAGCGAAGAGGAAGCGGCCGCGGCGCTTGCTTACCTGGCTGCGGAAATCGCGCGCAACGACGCGCTTTACCATGGCAAGGATGCGCCGGAGATTTCGGATGCGGACTACGATGGGCTGAAGCGGCGCAATGATGCCATCGAGGCCCGGTTCCCGGCCTTGATTCGCGCCGACAGCCCGTCGCGCCGGGTTGGCGCGGCACCTTCGGAGACGTTTGCGCCCGTCGTCCATGCAAGGCCGATGTTGTCACTTGACAACACCTTCTCACAGGAGGACGTCGAGGATTTCGTCGCCAGCGTCTATCGCTTCCTCGGTCGCCTGCCGGATAATTCGATCGCCTTTACCGCCGAGCCGAAGATCGACGGCCTTTCCATGTCCATCCGTTACGAGAATGGCCGCATGGTAAGTGCTGCGACGCGTGGTGACGGCACGACGGGCGAGAATGTCACCGCCAATATCAGGACCATCCAGGAGATCCCGCAGACCTTGCCAGCGGGCGCTCCTGACGTCGTCGAAGTGCGCGGCGAGGTCTATATGGCCAAGAGTGACTTCCTGGCGCTCAACGCGCAGATGGAGGCCGAGGGCAAGCAGACTTATGTCAATCCGCGCAATACGGCTGCCGGCTCGCTGCGTCAGCTCGACGCGAAGGTGACGGCGAGCCGCAAGCTGAAGTTCTTCGCCTATGCCTGGGGTGAAATGTCCGACATGCCCGCCGATACGCAATACGGCATGGTGCAGGTCTTTAAATCCTGGGGTTTCCCGGTCAATCCGCTGATGGAGCGACTGAGCTCAGTCGCCGACATTCTTGGTCACTACGAGGAGATCGGCCTGCAACGGCCGGATCTCGATTACGATATCGATGGCGTCGTCTACAAGGTCGATAGCCTGGAACTGCAGGCTCGTCTTGGTTTCCGCTCGCGCTCGCCGCGTTGGGCGACGGCGCATAAATTCCCGGCGGAGCAGGCATTCACGCGTCTGATCGGCATCGACATCCAGGTCGGCCGCACTGGCGCACTGACGCCGGTTGCGCGGCTTGAGCCGATCACGGTCGGCGGTGTCGTCGTGACCAACGCGACGCTGCACAATGCCGATTATATCAAGGGCATCGGCAACAAGGGCGAGCCGATCCGCGATGGCCGCGATATCCGCGTCGGCGACATGGTGATCGTCCAGCGGGCAGGGGATGTTATCCCGCAGATCGTCGATGTCGTGATGGAGAAGCGCGAGCCGTCGAGCACGTCTTACGAGTTCCCGAAAGTGTGTCCGGTCTGTGGCAGCCATGCGGTGCGCGATATCAACGAGAAGACCGGCAAGGTCGATGCGGTGACGCGTTGCACAGGCGGTTTCATATGCCGGGCGCAGGCGACCGAGCATCTCAAGCATTTCGTCTCGCGCAATGCCTATGACATAGAGGGGCTGGGCTCGAAGCAGATCGATTTCTTTTTCGAGAGCGAGGACCCGGCGCTGCAGATCAGGATTGCGCCTGATATCTTCACCTTGGAAAAGCGCCAGCAGGCGTCGCTTGCGAAGCTGGAAAATATCGACGGCTTCGGCAAGGTCAGCGTTGGCAAGCTTTATGCCGCGATCAACGAGCGGCGGCAGATCGCCCTGCATCGCTTTATCTTCGCGCTCGGTATCCGCCATGTCGGCGAGACGACGGCCAAGCTGCTTGCGCGGTCCTACGGCACTTATGCGGCCTTCGAGGCAGGGATGAGGGAAGCCGTACCCCTTAGCGGCGATGCGTGGAACGACCTCAACAATATCGAGGGTATCGGTGAGGTGGTGGCGCGGGCTATCGTCGAATTCTACAAGGAGCCGCGCAATACCGAAGTTATCGCGAAGCTCCTGGAAGAGGTGCAGCCGCAAGAGGCAGAGCAGCCAGTGACTTCTGGCAGCCCCGTCGCCGGCAAGACGGTCGTCTTTACCGGTTCGCTGGAAAAGTTCACCCGCGACGAGGCCAAGGCGAAGGCGGAGAGCCTTGGAGCCAAAGTTTCCGGTTCGGTGTCGAAGAAGACCGATATCGTCGTGGCAGGGCCGGGCGCAGGCTCGAAGCTCGACAAGGCGCGCGAATTCAATGTCCAGGTCATGACCGAGGACGAGTGGCTGGATTTGATCGGCTGATGATGAGAGGCGGTGGAAACGCAATCCGCCGCCTCTCTACTGCTCAGAATTTCAGCCGCGCCATCGTGAATGCGTCGACATATTGGCCGTTGCGGAAACCGAAAGCGCGCAGACGCCCCTCGGTTTCGAACTCGAATTTTTCGTAGAGTCCGATCGCCGGCTCATTATCGACATAGACGGTCAATTCCAGGCGCTTGATCGCCAGCCAATTGTCGGCGGTATCGACGAGGGCGGCCATAAGAGCGGAACCGATGCCGCAGCCCGTAAAATCGTCATGCACGCCCATGCCGATGCTGCCGCTGTGAATCCGCCGGCCGGAGAGCCGATTGAGGCCGGCATTGCCGACAATCTGTCCGTCAAGCACGGCAACGAGCCTGGTTGCATTGGGGTCGTGCTTGTCCAGCCATCGTTGCGTCTCTTCGGTGCTTTGAAAAGGCAGCCGCAGCGTGCCGGCGCGGAAGCCGGGCAGGTTGGCGATCGCGGCGATCCCTTCGGCATCGGAGGGACGTGCCGCGCGAATTTCGACCGAGCCAACCTTTTTGGGTCGTCGCTCGTCTGGTTCTTGCTGTTCGGAATTCATGGGCTCTCCTTTGATAATGGGGAGGAGAGCAAGGAAGCTTCAACCCTGCTCGCCTCGGCAGGGTTGAGATGGATCGCGGTCAGCTCAGCGCAACACGCCTTCCACTCGCCCTGCAAGGGGAGAGATGGTGTGAAGGTGCGTTACCATGGTGCGGTTTGCGATCATGGCTGGATGATCTGACGCGACGCGAGCATTGTCAATCGCGCGTTGCATGGAATCTTTTGACAGAGCCGCCGCCGCCTCACGTCGGTTGTTTCGCCTACGCGTTGCTTGACAGGCAACCATTTAGTTGCCTATAAATAAGAAAAGGCAACCAAATGGTTTCATATCCGTGAATGATGATGCAGTCTTCAAGGCGCTGGCGGATGCCAGCCGGCGGCAGTTGCTCGACAGGCTCTATGAGCAAAACGGGCAGACCCTGAACGCGCTCTGCGAAGATCTGGACATGAGCCGCCAGGCGGTCGCCAAGCACCTCGTCATTCTGGAGGAGGCCAATTTGATCTCTTCGGAGAAGCAGGGGCGCGAGAAGCTGCACTTTATCAATGCGGTCCCGATCAACGGCATTGCCGAGCGCTGGATCAACAAGTTCGAACGCCAGCATCTGAGCGCGCTTTCGGCCTTGAAGAAGGCACTGGAAGACGAGGGCGTCAGTGAGCTCAAGAAGCAATAGAATTCAAACAAGGAGAAATGGCATGACTGGAAGCAAATTCGTCTACGTCACCTTTATCCGTACCACGCCGGAAAAGCTCTGGTCGGCGCTGACGACGCCCGAATTCGTCAAGCAGTACTGGTTCGATATGATCCACGATACCGAGTGGAAAGTTGGGTCGCCGTGGAAAATGCTCTTTCCGGATGGCAGGGTCGCCGACACGGGAGAGATCGCTGAGTTCGATCCGCCACGGCGGTTCGCCATCAACTGGCGCAACGAGTGGCGTCCGGAACTGAAGGCCGAAGGCTGGTCGCGCTGCGTGATGGAGCTGGAGCCGGCGGATGGCGTCGTGAAGCTGACCGTTACTCACACGATCGAGGTTGAAAACTCCAAGCTCATCGAGGCGGTTTCCGGCGGCTGGCCGAAGATTCTGTCCAACCTCAAATCGCTGCTGGAAACCGGAACGGTCGCAATCAGCCAGAAATGAGATGATGCGCTACCTGCGTGTGCTCGGACGCCGTTGTTTTGGCGGCGGCGTCCACTGTGTCGATCGCTGCCGCATCGATCGCGAAGCGTTACGGCGCGGATATAAGCCGTCCCACCTTGCATCGCTCATGGGCCATCTTACCTTAGCCAAGCCGCTCTTGCTCCCGGCGGCTGTTGTTGGAGGATGATCGATGCGTTCACCCAAACTCTTTGCCGCCATTGCTGCGTCTTTTCTGGCTCTGGCGCCCGTTTCCGCTTCCGCCGAAGTTGTCGGCAAGGTCGGTGTGGACTGGACGGGCAATGATATTCTGGTCGATGCGGTGCCGGACCCCGAAGTCACGGGCGTTACTTGCCATGTGACCTATTTCGATCGCAGCGTGATTGACCGGTTGCGCAAGGGCAACTGGTTCGAAGACCCTTCCAACAATTCCATCGCCTGCCGTCAGACCGGCCCGATCGAGATCGGCGATATCAATCTGTCCCAAAGCGGCGAAGAGGTGTTTCGCGCCGGGCTGTCGCTCATTTGGAAGAAATTGGTCGTGACCCGCATTTACGACAAGAAGAACGACACGCTGGTCTATCTCATTCATTCGCGGCAACTGGTGGATGGCTCCGCCAAGATGGCCATTTCGACAATCCCCTTGTTCGGCCAGCAGGTTACGTGGAAGAATGGCAAGCCGAAATGACGGTATTTCCATACCTCGAAAATAACTCGTAGAAAGATAATACCAAAAAAAGTCATACTCTTGGGTTGTCGAATTCCTTCTGGTTGCTTTCGGTTTGCACCTTTTTGATGCAATTTCGAAGGCGAACGGGGAGGCGACTCTCGCCCCTGTTCACGGCCTGCAAGACCGCGTCATTGGCTACACCCCTGCCAAAACCGGTTACATGAAAAGCGATCGCCCTGGAGCTCGGCTTCAGGGCGATCTTTTTTCTGATGAGCTAACTTATTGAAATCAGGCTGCCTGGGCCAACTGATCCGCAATGACCGTGTCGAGGTTGAGGAAGCAGACCATGGTCTTTTCCAGCGCCACGATGCCGCGGCAGAAGGCGCGCTGCGCTTCGGGGATGATTTCCGGAGCTGGCTGCAGATCTTCACTTTTGATCGACATCATATCCGACACCTGTTCGACCAGCAGACCGACCAGCTTGCCGGCAATATCGGTAACGATGATCGCCGAGCGCTCCGAAGGCTCCGTCATCTTCATGCCGAGGCGGCAGGCCATGTCGATGACCGGGATGACCGCGCCGCGCAGGTTGATGAGACCGAGGACGTAAGGCGGTGTGTGCGGCATCGGCGTCACCGGTGCCCAGCCGCGGATTTCGCGGATGGCCATGATGTCGATGCAGAATTCCTGATCGCCAAGGTGAAAGGAGACGATTTCCAGATAGGTGCCCGATTGCTTGATGGCGTTCGTCATGTTCGAGAACTTCCCGTTTGGCATCGCCGCAAGCGACGCTCGCGATTGAAAAGAGAGATCGGCTGGAGCGGCTTGGGCAGCGGCAGCGTCCGGTGCTTCGGCGAAAGATGCGCCTGGCGTTCCGGCGGGCGTCATGCCCTTCTGGAATAAAGAGGTTTGCCGCGCTTTCGGGCGGCGAGCGAAATAGAATTCGACCTTTGCTGCAGATGTTGGCGCGGACTGGTTAGGATTGATTTAACATCAATCGAGATTTTGTCCCTCTGACCCAAGAAGAGCGGCGAAATGAAGTGATCAAGGCTCGGAAGACCTCGAGCCGCGTGCTGCGACGATTTCGGCCCCTTCTGAACATCTTCTTGAATTGCGTCCTCCACTTCGAGCCGCTACATCGGCTAGGAGGTCGATTGCACTGCACTTTCGGCGTGATCGTCTGTATCGGTGAGGAATAGCATTCATGAGAAGCGTGCGGATTGCAGTTTGGGTGGCCGTGTTGATCGTGGCCGGACTATTGGGCTGGTTCAGCTTTGGCGGCGGCAAGTCGCCCGAGGTGGCGGCATCCGGACCCTATGGCGTGCCCTTTACCCTCGTTTCGCAGAGCGGCCAGCCGATCAGCGACCAGGCGTTTCGCGGCAAGCCGTCTGCCGTTTTCTTCGGCTATACGCATTGCCCCGATGTCTGCCCGACGACGCTGTTCGAGCTGAATGCCTGGCTGCAGAAGGTCGATCCTGATGGCAGCAAGCTCAATGCCTATTTCGTGACTGTTGATCCCGAGCGCGATACGCCCGCCATCATGGACCAGTACGTCTCCAATGTGTCGAAGCGCATCACGGGCATTTCCGGCGATCCCGCAAAGGTGATGGATATGGTCAAGGGATTCCGTGTCTATGCCAAGAAGGTGCCGGTCGACGACAAGCAGCCGAATGGCGACTATACGATGGATCACACTGCTTCTGTCTTCCTGCTGGATTCGCAGGGCCGCTTCGCCGGAACCATTGCATATGAAGAGGATCCGGACGTGGCGGTGAAGAAGCTGGAGAACCTGGTAAAGAAGGGATAGGGCCTGCATGGGCGAGGGAATTGGCGGACGAGGGAAATCCAGATCCATCCTGATCGTGGGGGCTGGGCCGGTCGGCCTTGCAGCCGCTCTCGAGCTCGCCCGTCGCGGCTTCTCGCCGCGTATTGTCGATGACGGTACCGGCCCGACGCCGCTGGAGGAAAGCCGGGCTCTCGGCGTTAATGCACGCACGCTGACGCTTCTGTTTCCTTCCGGCGTTGCGGAGCGCATCATCGCCGCCGCGCAACCGATCGAGCAGTTTCGGGTCCGCTCGGATAAGAAGATTTTGATCCATCTGGAAACGAAGCAGGTCGAAGGCCGCTTCGGCGCCATTTGCGCCTTGCCGCAGGGCAGTACCGAACGCCTGCTGACGGAGGCGCTTTCGGCCTATAACATTTCGCCCGAATGGCAGACCGCGGTGGCGGCCGGGGCCATATCGGACCTTCAAAAGCCGGAGGTCACGCTGCGCCAGGCTAACGGTACGTCGGAAACGGTGCGGCCGGACATATTGATCGGTGCCGATGGTGCGCATTCGGCGGTGCGCAAGGCATTAGGTGCCGGCTTTCCGGGGGAGGCGCTGGAAGCTTACTTTTATCTTGCCGATTTTCGCTATGCGGAACCGGTCGATACGCATTTCGGTGAGATCTCGCTCTTTGATCCCGGCATGGTCGGGCGCTTGCCTGTCACGGCCAACATCATCCGCTACATCTCAACGCTGGAGGATTTCGAACATCGCATCGCCCATCCGGCTGCTATTGCCGAAAAGACCTGGGTCTCGCAGTTCCGCATTCACTTCCGTCATGTCGAGCCGATGGCCAAGGGCAATGTCTTTCTTGCCGGCGATGCCGCGCATATTCATTCGCCAGCCGGCGCCCGCGGCATGAATCTTGGTATCGAAGATGCATGCTGGCTTGCCTGGCTCATTGCGGAAGGCCGCGAACAGGAGTATTCGGCCTTGAGAATTCCCGCCGTGAAGCAGGTTTTGAAACAGACCTATGGCCTGACACGATTGGTGACGATGCAAAGCCCGCTGGCAGTTGCGGCGCGTAATTTCCTTGCGCCACTGTTGTTGCACTTCGGCCCGATGCGCCGGAAATTGCTTCGGAGTGTGGCCGGCTATGACACGCCGAAACCGCCCTGGATCGACTGGGCCGAATAAGAACGAGAAAGAGCGACGAGTTGAGTGAAATCCGCCTTTATGTAACGACGACTGAGAAAAAAGCCGAGCAGGTCCTGGACCTGATGACGCCGGTATTCGAAGACGAAGAGTTGCCTATTGCAACGACGGAGATCGACGAGAAGAACGATATCTGGGAAGCGTCGATCTATCTGTATACCGCAGATGAGGATGAGGTCCGCAGTCGTTTCGAAGCGCTCTTGAAGCCTGCCTTCGCCGATCTCGCCATTCAAAAAGAAGTGCTTCCCGATATAGACTGGATCGCCAAATCGTTGGAAGGGTTGAAGCCTGTGCGCGCCGGCCGCTTCCTCGTGCATGGCTCGCATGATCGCGATAAGGTCGGCCCCAGCGATATCGCCATCGAAATCGAAGCCGGGCAGGCATTCGGCACCGGCCATCATGGGACGACGGCGGGTTGCCTGGAGACGATCGAGAAGGTTTTCGCGAGCCGCCGCGTGCGCAACGCGCTCGATCTCGGGACAGGCAGCGGCGTGCTGGCGATCGCCGTGCGCAAGCTGCGCAACATTCCCGTTCTGGCGACGGATATTGATCCGATTGCGGTTCGTGTCGCCCGAGAGAATGTCCGCAGCAACGGCATTGCCTCGGGGATCGCGCTTGAGACGGCACCGGGATTTCACTCCACAGCCTTTTCCCGTCATGGGCCGTTCGACTTGATCATTGCCAATATTCTGGCACGCCCGCTCATCAAGATGGCGCCGCAGCTTGTGGCGCATCTGGCACCGGGCGGTTCGGTGATTCTTTCGGGCATCCTTGCGGCGCAGCGCTGGAAGGTGCTGGCCGCCTATAATGGCGCGAACCTGCGACATGTGCGCACGATCTGGCGCAACGGCTGGGTCACCATCCATCTCGACCGGCCCTGAGCCGGTCACTTCCCGCAAATGCAATTGCTGAAATAAAAAAGGCGGTGCCGAAGCACCGCCTTGAGATCGGTTTTCACCGATTTTGCCCGCGAGCGTGTGTGGAGGAGTGCTCAAGCGGGCTCTAGCGTTCTGATCATAATCCGAGAGGGAGGAGGAGAACCGGATTGCGATCGACTTGGAACGCGTAGATCGTAAACTTCTTATCGACGGTCGCCGCGGCTGGCGCCGATGGCCTTCGAGGTTTCGACTTCGAGCTGACGAAGCGAGCCGACGGAGTGGCGTACTGTGCGACGCTCGCCAGCCAGCGCCGGGCTAACATATGCGGAGCGAGAGATAGGCATTGTCTTAAGTCCTTAGTTTGAGCTGGTTCTTCGTGAACCCCGTTTGATGCGCCGGATATAGCGACTCGCCTTTCAACGTGGCAGGGGGGCGGCTTCATGGGAGCTATGCACGATATGCATATTTCGTGCCGTGAAGTTGTCATATTCGGGCGGTGATGCTCACGAAATGGGCGGATTCGTTAACGACCAAGACCCGGAAGAAGCGCTGCTGAAGGAGCTGATATCTCCAGTGCCGCGCATATCGTCTCAATGATCTAAAATCACATCGCACTTCCGATCATCATGCTCTAACATACTGGCACAATTCAGTTTCACGGATTCTCCACCAGTCTTGGATCAGCTCATGTTTCAGTCTTTCGACGTCACTTCCACCCCACAATTCGGTCGCGAGCGCGTCGCTGGTTTGCGTGCTGCCTTCGGTGATCTCGGCATTGACGGGTTCCTCGTGCCGCGTGCCGACGAGTATCAGGGCGAGTATGTGCCCAAATGCTCGGAACGCCTCGCATGGCTGACGGGCTTCACTGGATCGGCAGGTGTTGCGCTTGTGACACACTCTCAGGCTGTGGTTTTTGTCGATGGCCGCTATGTGACGCAGCTTGCCGAGCAGGTGGACCGCACTGTCTTTACCGGTGGCGATCTGGTGAACGAGCCGCCGCATATCTGGCTGCCGCGCCATGCAAAGGGAGGTTTCCGACTCGGCATCGATCCGTGGCTGCATACGGGTGCCGAAGTGCGCCGGCTGGAGAAGGCCTTGGCCGAGATCGACGGCAAGCTCGTATTCCTCCCGCATAATCCGCTCGACAAGCTCTGGACGGACCGCCCGGCTGAGCCGCTCGGCAGTGTCATCATTCAGGATATCGGCCAGGCCGGCGTTCTGGCCAAGGACAAGCTCGCGACCATCGCGGCTAGCCTTAAAGAGAAGAACCTCAAGGCGGTGCTGATCACCGATCCGTCTTCCGTCGCTTGGATCTTCAATATCCGCGGCAACGACGTGCCGCACACGCCGCATCCTTTGGCGCGTGCCATTATCTATGCGGAAGAGGAAGCGGCACTCTTTCTCGACAAGCGCAAGACCAAGGTCGAGGCCGAAGCCTATCTGACGCAGATCTGCAAGCAGCTGCCGCCATCCGAACTTACCAGGCGTCTGGCCGCTGCGGCAGCGAATGGCGGGCGAATCCTGGTCGATCCGGATCTCGCTTCTTATGCCTTGACCGATATCATCCGTCGCGAGGGCGGGGAGGTCGTGGAGGGAAATGACCCTGCCAAGCTGCCACGCGCCTGCAAGAATGCTGCCGAAATCAATGGCTCTGCGGCTGCTCATCTGCAGGATGGCGCCGCCATGGTCGAGTTCCTTTACTGGCTGGAGACGAGCAAGCCGGGGACGGTGACGGAAATTGCCGCAGCGGAACGGCTGGAAGCCTGCCGTGCCCGCGTTGGCGAAAGCATGCAGAACCCGCTGAAGGACATTTCCTTCGATACGATCTCCGGTGCCGGTGAGCACGCAGCCATCATGCATTACCGCGTGACGACGGCAAGCGACCGGCGGATCCAGGCTGGCGAACTGTTCCTGATCGATTCAGGCGCGCAATACATCAACGGCACGACCGACATTACACGGACCGTCGGTATCGGCGCAGTCTCCGACGATCAGAAGCGTCTCTTTACGCTGGTGCTCAAGGGGATGATCGCCATCAGCACGGCACGTTTCCCGAAGGGAACGCGCGGCTGCGATCTTGATCCGCTGGCGCGCATCGCACTCTGGAAGGCGGGCGTCGATTTCGCCCATGGTACGGGCCACGGCGTTGGTTCCTATCTGTCCGTACATGAAGGACCGCAGCGCATTGCGCGTCTCGCGGTGCAGGAACTGCTTCCTGGCATGATCCTTTCCAATGAGCCCGGCTACTATCGTCCGGGCCATTTCGGCATCCGCATCGAGAACCTGATCTATATCCGCGATCCGGAGGAGATCGAAGGCGGCGACATGCCGATGCTCGGCTTCGAAACGCTGACCTTCTGCCCCATTGACCGTAGCCTGGTGCTTGTCGAGCTGCTGACGCATGAGGAACTGCATTGGCTCAACGAATATCACGTTCGGACGCGCGAGGCGCTGATGCCGCTGATCCATGATCACGATATCAGGGCATGGCTGGAAAATGCCACGCTTGCGCTCAGCCACTGAGAAATCTGCACCCCATCCCGTCATGAAAGCGGGATGGGGTCTGTCTCAGGTACCGATGGAATGGCGCCATGTCATGACGACGATCCATCCGGCGATCAGCATATAGGTCGAAGGATAGCGTAGGCCGATTAGAAGGGCTGCGAGCATTGCCACCTTGATATCCCAGCCGCCTATGAAGAAGGCGGGCGCGACGAGGGTCGTAAGGACAGCGGCGGGCACGGCATTCAGCGCTGCTTCGACACGTGGCGGAATGCGGGTCATCTTGACGATCAGGATATAGCCGCCGATGCGCGTCAGGAAGGTCACGACGGCAGCGGCCGCGATCAGCAGGACCATGTGCGGATTGAAATCGAGCATGGTCAGACCTCGTGACTTTCGTGAGTGATGTCGGGCTTCCGGTTCGCCTTCACCGGCGGCAGTACCGCGGCAAGGGCGACGCCAGCAAGCGCACCGATGCTGACATGCCAGGGCGAACCGACGTAGCGGTAGGCGATCGCCGATGCTACGGCGCTGGCGGCAACGACCGGCAGAAAATTGTCACGCTTGCGAAAGCCCATGACGATGCCGAGGAAGTAGATCGGCAGCAGGATATCGAGGCCGATGGCTTTCGGATCGCCGATCAGGCTGCCGAGAAGCCCGCCGATCAGGCTTATCACCACCCAGGGAATATAGATCATCGCCGCAAAGCCGATGTACCAGGCGAAGGTCACCGGCTTGCCGCTTTCGTGACGCTTGATCGTCTCGGCAAATTGCGGATCGACCAGCAGGAAGAAGGTGAAGAACTTCTCCACCACGGAAAAATGCCTGATGTAGCGCGCAATCGCGGCCGAATAGAGCACGTGGCGGAAGTTCACGGCGAGGATCGACAGCACGATCAGCCAAGCCTCGACATTGTGGCCGAAAAGATCGAGCCCTACCATCTGGCTGGCGCCGGCATAGACGGTGCCGCTCATCAGGGTGAGTTCGCCGAGCGACATGCCCTGATCGCGCGCAAGCGCGCCGAAGAGGGCGCCGAATGGCGCTGCCGCAAGGCCGACGGGGATGCCGCCCTTCAAGCCGTCAAAAAATTCCGCGCGACTCATGGTCCGCTCTGTCCTTCATGGAAAATCCGGCGCGTGCGCCCAGATGCTATACTTGCAGTCCGACTCGCAGATCGAGCGAGAAATACAACCGAGATCGCCCCTTGTGCATCTGCCCCCGGACGCCGTTCAATGGCGGGAGATGTAAGCCGTGCGGGTGGAAGCAGCAATTGAATTTCCTTGATGGATCAATTGATTTCCTTGATCCAGGTCTTTGGACGCGCTTGCAAAATGGGAGATTGAGAAGATGAAGAAGATCACCTTTACGAAGGAGGAGAAGGCAGCCATGGTCGCCCGCCTTCAGCGCTATTTCGCTGACGAGCTGGACCAGACGCTCGGCACCTTGCCAGCCGAATTCCTGCTCGATTTCTTCACCGCCGAGATCGGCCCATACTATTACAATCAGGGCCTGCGGGATGCCCATGCCGCGTTGATGAGCAAGATGGAGGATTTCGGCGAGGCGATTTATCTGCTGGAGAAGGAAGAGAGCGTCCATTCCCGATCGGCGAAGCCATAAGGCTATATACGCTCAGTCCGGTGAGCTGCAGCCGGTCATCCTCATAAGGTCGTTCGCTTCATCCGAAACGCCCTCGGACAATCGCGCCGCCGCGACATAGGGAAGCCAGCCCAAAATGGCGGCACGGTTTTCATCGCCATAGGCATCCAGATAGGCCACCGCCAGGCCGTTGTCATAGGAATGTATAAGTACATAGCTCCGGCAGACATCGGCAAGGGGATCTCCGCAGCAAGCATCGAGCCAATCGATCACAGTTGCCCGCTCGAGCGATCCGAGCACATTCCAGGGATGAAAATCGCCGTGGCAAAGCCTGTTGCCATCCGGCAAGCGATGAAGCCCCGACAAGAGATGCTGCCGCTGGGCTTCGTTCAATTGCACGGCGCGCTCAATGTCACGATGCAAGCGCGATTTCAGAGCTGGAAGGCCAACCCCGCTGTGTTCATGGATTTTTCTATGCGTAGCTGCCAAAACATTCAGATGAGCTACCGCCTGCAATGGCTTTTGGGCGATCGCTTCGCCAAAGGTTCGGCCCTCGACGCGTGTCATAACCAAGCTCCAGCGACCTTCAAACTTGCCAACGCTTCGGACTCTTGGAGCATTGACTCCCAAGTTCTCCAGGATTGCGAGGGTCGCCGCTTCCCGAAAAGCCGCGGCCTTCGATGCGCCGACCTTCCATAATTTCAGGACCAGCTCGCCGTATTCATAGACCTCCGCCTCCTTGCCGGCTCCAAGGAGGCTTCCGCGTTCGCTGGATATCATCGCGCTTGCCTCGTTCTGATCGTCGCCTCCAAGGCATTCTATCGAACATTCGAGCCGAAGAGCAAAACTGGCCGCGGATAGGTTGGCAGCTACTGGGCTACTTCTTCGGCTGAAACGTATGCTCAATGGCCGGGAAAGTGCGGGCCTTCACTTCCTCGGCATAGGCTTCAGCCGCTTTCGAGATCATGGGCGCCAGCTCTGCGAAATGCTTGACGAAGCGCGGCTTGAAATCGTTGAACAGGCCGAGCATGTCGTCGGAAACGAGGATCTGCCCATCGCAGGCGGCGGACGCGCCGATGCCGATGGTGGGAATGGCAACGGCGGTGGTGATCTCGCGGGCGAGCGGTTCGACGGTGCCTTCGATCACCATGGCGAAGGCGCCGGCTTCGGAAATCGCCTTCGCATCGCGCCGGATCTTGTCGGCTTCCTTCTCCGAGCGACCAAGCG
Organism: Rhizobium sp. ZPR4; assembly: GCF_040215725.1. NCBI lineage: Bacteria > Pseudomonadati > Pseudomonadota > Alphaproteobacteria > Hyphomicrobiales > Rhizobiaceae > Rhizobium > Rhizobium sp. ZPR4. The sequence goes on along the minus strand of NZ_CP157967.1, from coordinate 1,897,905 downwards.
AACGATAGCCGCCGGTCGTATTTACCTGCTGCGGCATCAGTCCGACATGGCCGAACACCGGAATGCCGCGGGAGGTCAGGAAGGAAACGGTTTCCGCCATTTCCTCACCGCCTTCCAACTTCACGCCATCGCAGCCGGTTTCCTTCAGGATGCGTGCGGCGTTGCGGAAGGCTTGTTCCTTCGATTCCTGATAGGAGCCGAAGGGGAGATCGACGATGACGCAGGCATGTTTCGCACCGCGCATCACGGCCTGGCCATGCGCGATCATCATCTCCATCGTGACGCCGACGGTCGTTTCCATTCCATAGAGCACCATGCCGAGGGAATCACCGACCAGGAGCAGATCGCAATGTGGATCGAGCAGGCGGGCGATCGGCGTCGTATAGGCCGTCAGGCTGACGATCGGGCGCGTGCCTTTCATCGCCTCGACGGCGGCAGGCGTCGTGCGCTTGCTGTGTCCAACGGTGCTCATCTCAGGCGGTCCTTTCGTTGGCGGACGGTCTGCGCCCGATGACGCGATTGTCGAGCAGGCGGGTGACGCCAATGCGGACGAACAACGCAATGAGGATTGGCTGCCCCTGCAGTTTGGTCAGCGGCTCCAGCGTTTCGGGATGGCGAACGGCGGCGACTTCCACGGTCGCGAGCGGTTCCTTGCCGATGAAGGCGTGTAGTGCTTCTTCGAGTATGGCCGGGTCATCCGCGCCGAGATCGTAGAGCCGTTCGGCTTCCGCCAGCGCCTTGGGGACGATGACGGCAGCGGCGCGTTCTTCCTTCGAAAGATAGACGTTGCGCGAGGAGAGTGCCAAGCCATCGATGTCGCGGACGGTCGACACAGGCACGACACGAACAGGCTGTGCGAGATCCTCGACCATACGGCGGATGATCGCCACCTGCTGATAGTCCTTTTCGCCGAAATAGGCGTTGTCGGGCTGGGCGATGTTGAAAAGCTTGGTGACGACGGTGGCGACGCCGGAGAAATGGCCGGGGCGAACAGCACCCTCCAGCTCCGCGCCGAGCTTTGGCACGTCCACAACGGTTTCCATCGGACGCGGATACATATCTGTGACGCGGGGTGCGAAGAGAAAGTCGACGCCGGCATCACGCAGCATGGCGCTGTCCCGCTTAAGATCGCGCGGATATTTGGCGAGGTCCTCGTTGGCGCCGAATTGCAGCGGATTGACGAAGATGGAGGTGACGACGATATCGTTCTCGGCCTTGGCACGGGAAACGAGTTCCATATGGCCGGCATGCAGATAGCCCATGGTGGGAACGAGGCCGATTGTTCTGTCGGCTTTGCGGTGCTCGCCAAGCCGTTCGCGCAGTGCCGCTATCGTGTTGATGACATCCATCGTGGCACTCCTCCCCAGGCAATGCCGCCTTACACTGCCCGTTCCATCCCTTGAATTTTGCGGGCTCTTCTAACGTGTGCAGTGCAAAAAGGCAATTCAAGGGAATGCGGCGCCGGCGGGGAGGATGCGGCATGTGAGACCATTGAGGAAAGGCGTCGTTGCCGCGGTCTCGTGGGAAAACCGCTCCCCGGAACATCATCCGAGGGAGCGGAAATGGTGCAACTGCGCCGGAAAATCAGACCGAGCGGGTCAAGCCGCCATCGACCTTGAGGTTCTGGCCGGTGATGTAGCCGGCCCCGTCGGAGGCGAGGAAGGCGATAGTGGCGGCGATCTCGGCGCTGGTGCCGTAGCGCTGCATCGGGACACTGTCGCGGCGCGCTTCGGTTGCCGGCAGGCTGTCGATCCAGCCGGGCAGCACGTTGTTCATGCGTATGTTGTCGGCGGCATAGGTGTCGGCAAAGATCTTGGTATAGGAGGCAAGGCCTGCCCGGAAGACTGCCGATGTCGGGAACATTGCTGACGGCTCGAATGCCCATGCCGTGGAGATGTTGATGATCGCGCCGGATTTCTGCTTTTGCATGATGGGGGCGATGAGGCGTGTCGGACGAACGACGTTCATCAGATAGACGTCGAGGCCGGTGTGCCATTGCTCGTCGGTGATCTCCAGGATCGGCGCACGCGGACCGTGGCCCGCGCTGTTGACGAGCACATCGATCCGCCCCCACTTTTGCATTGTTGCATCGGCCAGGCGCTTGAGATCGTCATTCGACTGATTGGAGCCGGTAATGCCGATGCCGCCAAGCTCTTGAGCAAGAGCCTCACCCTTTCCGGAGGAGGAGAGGATAGCGACTTGGAAGCCATCGGCCGCAAGACGCCTGGCGCTTTCGGCGCCCATGCCGCTGCCGCCTGCCGTGATAACCGCCACTTTTTCTATCGACATGTGTGCTTCCTCCTTCATCTTGTTCCGCTGGAACTGATTGCCTCGAAATCATCGATGAAATATCATCATCTCTGCGCGAGAGCGAAACAGTTAAACTCCTGTCCGCCAGTAGAAAAACTATCGCATGAATGGTTCGCCCGGTAAACTTCCCTCTCTGAACGGCCTGAAGGCATTCGAGGCGGCTGCGCGCCATCGCAGCTTTAGACTGGCGGCCGAGGAGCTCGGGGTTACGCAGGGCGCCGTCGCGCAGCAGGTTCGCGGGCTGGAGGCCGAACTCGGCGTAAAGCTGTTCGAGCGGATGCCGCGAAGTTTGGTGCTGACGGGCGAGGGGCGAGGCTATATCGCCGATATCAGGCGTGCCTTTGAAATCATTGCCCAGGCAACGGGCGATCTCAGGCCGCAACCCGTCAGGCTCACCATCAGTACCACGCCGACATTCGCTTCGAAATGGCTGATTCCGCGCCTGCCGGATTTTACGGCTCGTCATCCCGATCTCGATCTTCATATCCTTGCAACGGAACGCATGTCGGGCTTTCAGGCGGATGGGGTGGATCTGGCCGTACGCTATGGGCGGCCACCCTTCGGGCCGGGTTTGGCGACCGAATTGCTCTTCGAGCAAGAGATCATTGCAGTTTGCAGCCCGGTGCTGCTGCAGGACCGAACACCGCCAAGGACGGCGGAGGAGCTTGCCGACTACGCACTCCTTCACGACGCTCATAATTCCTGGCCCGAATTCATCGACAGGCATTTTGGGCGAGCAGCACAGGCTTCCTACAAGGGGATCAGCTTCAACCAGACATCGCATGCGATCGAGGCGGCCATCGCGGGTCAGGGCATTGTCCTTGCCAACCGCGATTTCGTGGCGCGAGACATGATGGAAGGGCGCCTGACGCAGGTCATCGAGGGATCGCTGAGCGGTCCATCCGACTTCTATCTCGTCTGGCCCCGCTATCGCAAATCCACAGCCCTTGAGACCGTCATTGCCTGGATGAGCGCAGAGGCGAACAGAAAATAGCGTTACCGCTGGTTTGATGTTGCCGATCGAGCAGATTTTCCGGGAGTGAAAACCCGCCCGGCTTCTGAAGCGGTCCGTAGCGCGCGAGTGCGTCAAATGCGGCAATTGCTCCTGCGGGATTAGCGCTTTCCTCAATCTTTTGCTGTTAGCTGCAGCCATGGCAAAGATCGTGGCATTGGCTGCATATTTCTATCAGGCGGCGGTAGCTTTCGGGCTGCTGATCGCGGTTGCGCATCTGCTGGCCCCGGCGGACTATGCGGCCTATTCGCTGTTCATCTCGATCAGCCAGTTTGCGGCGATCTTCTGCTTCGAATGGGTTCGCTTTGCGTGTAGCCGCTTTTATCCGGGGCAGGGGCCAGGAAGCGAAGCCCTTGAGCGCAAGGCGCTGACGGTGGAATTTGCAGCGTGCTCAGCGATCTGCCTGATAGCAGCCTCTGCTTCGATCTTTTTTTCGGTCTCGGCAGAGATTGCCGTGCTTGGCGGGCTGGTTGCGATCTTCCAGGGCGGCAGCGACCTGCATCTGACCATGCTGCGTTTCCGCCAGGAGTTTCGTGTCTTCTCGCGGCTGCAGGGCTCGCGCGCCACGATTCTGGCAATCGGCACGCTTGCGGGTGCCGCCATTGCTCCGACTTTTACATATACCGTCATCGGTCTGTTAGCCGGCTATCTTGTCTACGGGCTCCTTGCCGCATTTCTGACCCGTAACGGTCTTCACGAGGCGGCTTCCTTCGAGAAGTCACTGGTACGCAAGCATTTCGTCTATGGCAGCGTTGCCGCGAGCGCCTCCGTTATCGGTATGCTCTCGCCTTTGGGATTGAAATCGATCCTCACGGCGACGTTGGGAGCGGGCGGTGCCGCCGGTGCACTTCTGGCGCTTGATCTGCTGCAGAGACCCTTCGTCCTGATCGTCTCTGCCCTGCAGGCCATTCAATATCCCGATGTCGTCACGACCTATGATCGCGATGGCCGGACGCCTGCCTTTGCCAAGCAGCTTGGGCAATATTATTCGCTGCTGACCGGTCTGACGCTGATGACCGCCGCCGGCGTTTTCGCGCTGCTGCAGCCTGTCGGGCAATTGGTCATCGCCGCCGGTTTGCGTAACGAGTTTCTTGCCGTCGCCCCCTTTGTCATCGGTCTTGCGACATGCCGTGCGCTGACGGCCAACATGATGCCCACTCCTGCGCATCTGCAGCACAGGCTGCTGACGATCTTCCTGCTCGCTGCGCTGGATTGCGTGCTGCTGAATGCGGGCACGCTCATCGGCGGCTATCTAGGCTCTTTCAATGATGCCGCCCTCATGGCCGGCGGCATGATCGGCGCGCTGTGCGCCATGACGATCGGTGTGAAGGTCATGATGTCCCTTGCCTTCGATTTCGTCTGGCCGCCCGTCGTCCTGTCGGCCATCGGACTGGCTCTGCCAGTGCTGGCGACGGGCGGTTTCGGCTATTCGCTCTGGATCTCGGTGGCGGTCGGCGTTGTCGGCGGCGCGCTTTTCTGTCTGCTCGGCCTCTATAGCTATCTCGTCACGATGTTCCGGTCGCAGCCCCGGTCCTGAAATCTCCTAGAGATCTTCCAGAATGGACAGGACGCGATCGGCACTGCCGTCCCAGGAGAAACGCGTGACGTTCTCATGGCCGCGTCGGCGCAGATCCTGGCGCAGTGCCTCGTCCGTGGCGATCCTTCGCATCGCGGAAACGAGCTCGTCCTGCCGGAAGGGGTCGAAGTAGAGCGCGGCATCGCCCGATGCTTCGCGTACGGCAGGAATATCGGCTGCAAGTACCGGGCAACCCTGTGTCATCGCTTCCAGGGGCGGGATGCCGAAGCCTTCGTAGAGGCTCGGGAAAACGAAAGCCGTGGCATGGCGCTCCAGGGCGGCGATTTCCGCGTCGGTGAGCCGGCCGGGAAAGAGCAGCGTGTCATTCGATTGCTGGTTGTCCGATTTGAAGACGGTCGGTGCGGAGCCGCCGACGACCACGAGCTTCTGATTGTCATCCTTGAGCGCCTCGAAGGCGCGGATGGCGAAATCGAGATTCTTGTTCGGCTTCATCGTCCCGACGAGCAGGAAGAAGCCGTTCGTTTTCAAGCCAAGCCGCTGCATGACGGCCTCATCCGGCTCGATGGCGGCGTAATGATCGACGGCATTGTAGACGATGTCGATGCCGGCCGTGGGAACCCGGAACACCGAGGCGAGCTCCTGCCGCGAGAATTCGGAGACAGTACCGATCTTTGCGGTGCGCGTCAGCACCGTACCAAGCGCACCATGCAGCAGGCGGTAGCTGCGCTTGAAGGATTGCGGGTGGCGGAAGATCGTTACGTCATGGATAACGACGGCCTGGCGGCGGTGCAGGAGCGGGCCGCTGCCGCCAAAGCCGATGAGCCGGCTGCCGCGCGAGCGGGACAGCAGGGATGTCTGTTCCCAGACATGACCAGGGCCGGAACCGAAGCTATCAATCTCTATGGCGGAGAGCCTTATATCGATGGGCGTATTGCGCGGCACGGCCAGACGCCAGCGTGCGCCCTTCAGCGCAGCGGGCAAGGCGCCTGAGGAGATCTTGCGGTCGAGCGCCAGCGTCAGTTCGCGCGCGAAGCGCTGCACGCCGGACAAGGGCTGGCTGAGGAAACGCCCGTTGATGACAATCGACTGCACGCTAAGGTCCCGATATCTCATTAATCGGGAACAGCTTGCATCATTTTGTTTAGAGAAGGTTTAGCCGGGCTCGCGCGATTTTACGCAAGTGCATCCTGGCTGCTGATCACCGCGACACCACGGGCTCGCATGTCGTCGATTGCCACAGCGACACCGGCAGGATCGATGCCGCGGCTTGCATCCTCGATAAAGCGGACGGTGGCATCGGGTAGCATTTCGATGGCGTCGAGCGCGGAGAACTTCACGCAATAATCCGTTGCCAGCCCGCACAGATCGAGTTCGGTGACACCCTTGTCGCGCAGATAAGCCGCCAGCCCGGTAAGGGCTGCCTGGTCATTGTCACGGAAGGCGGAATAGCTATCGACCGCGGGGTTCTGGCCCTTCTGCTGGATGAAATCGACGGCATCGAGATGAAGGGCAGGGTGGAACTCGGCATCTTTGCTGTTCTGGACGCAGTGGTCGGGCCACATCATCTGCGGCTTGCCAGAGAGCGTGCCCATTTCGAAGGGCTTCTTGCCGGAATGAGAAGAGGCGAAGCTGCCGTGGCCGGCCGGATGCCAGTCCTGCGAGGCGACGATCAGATCGTATCTGCCGCTGTCGATGAGCTTGTTGGCGACAGGCACCACCTGATCTCCATCCGGTACAGGCAGGTTTCCGCCGGGGCAGAAGCCGTTCTGGATATCGATGAGCAGCAGCGCTTTCATGAGGCCTGTCCTTCCGTTTTGTTGCGCCGCACGATGCCAAGCCGCGCGCTTCGGATCAAGCCCTTTGCGCCCCGCCGAGGAAGGCGGCGAGGCGCGATGGTTGGCAAAGGCTACGCAGGCTTGTGGCCCTTGAGGCCATAGAAGGCGATGTAGACGTAGCAGATGATCGGCATCAGGAAGGCAAGGTGAATGCCGATCGTATCGGCAAGACCGCCTTGGATGACCGGCAGGATGGCGCCGCCGACGATGGCGAGGCACAGGATGCCCGAGCCCTGGCTCGTATATTTGCCGAGGCCGTGCAGCGCCAGGCTGAAGATCGTCGGGAACATGATCGAGTTGAACAGGCCGATCGCCAGTACGGACCACATGGCGACATGGCCTGTTGTCAGCACGGTGGTGACCAGCAGCACGATGACCGCAGCGGCATTGAAGGCGAGCGCCTTGCCATCATCGATATGGCGCATGATTGCCGAACCGACGAAACGGCCGATCATGGCGCCGCCCCAGAAATAGGAGACGTAGTGGGCGGCATCGGCCTCGGAGAGATGGGCGATATCGGGCTGGCTCAGGAAGTTCACCAGGAAGCTGCCGACGCTGACTTCGGCGCCGACATAAAGAAAGATGCCGACAGCGCCGAGCACGAGATGGCGATACTGCCAGGCAGAGCCGCCGCCGCGCATAGGCTCGACGGTTTCCTCATCTTCGACTTCGGGAAGCTTCAGCGCCGCAAAGACGGCAGCAAGCACCAGAAAGGCCGCGGCGAGAAGCAAATAGGGGAACTTCACGGCGCCGGCTTCGGCAAGCCTGATGGCGTCGAGCTGTTCTGGCGTCGCGTTGGCGGCCGCAACAGTCGCGGCGGACAGGATCAGCATGGCGCCGAAGTAGGGTGCGATCGTCGTGCCGAGAGAGTTGAAGGCCTGCGTCAGGTTCAGGCGGCTTGCCGCCGTATCCGGCGGTCCCAACACGGTGACATAGGGGTTGGCGGCGACCTGCAGGATCGTGATGCCGGTGGCGAGCACGAAGAGTGCGCCCAGGAAAAGCGCGTAAACACGGTAGCTGGCGGCCGGGATGAACAGGGCGCAGCCGACGGCTGCGATCGCGAGGCCGACGACGATGCCCCACTTATAGGTGATGCGCTTGACGAGTGCCCCGGCGGGCAGCGATACGATGAAGTATGCGCCGAAGAAGCAGAGCTGGATGAGCATCGCTTGGGTGTAATTGAGCTGAAAGACGCTCTTCAGGTGCGGGACCAGAATGTCGTTCAGGCAAGTAATGAAGCCCCACATGAAAAAGAGTGAGGTGAGTGCGATAAGCGCGAATTGGTAATTGCCCTGGCCATGGCGTGCGGACGCACGGGCGCTGGTGGGCGCAGAGCTTGTTGCTGAGCCAGCCACTTTTTTTATCCTCGGTTCTTGTTGTTGCCAGGCTTCGAGATTCGACCCGGGCGAAAAGCCCGAACGGGCCGGAAGAAGGACTGGCAGCGGCTTGCCGAAATGCCCGCGGGAAACGCGGGACTCCGAAGCCGCTTAAATCGATATAATCGATTAGGCTCATATTGGTAGCATGCTAGAGATGCAGATTCTGCAATGCTGCAATGCGGGAAGCTTGATCTCCTGAAAGGCAATCAGGCTCCCTGGCCGGATAGGTGTTGATGGAGAGCATTTCTCCATCAATCGAAAGCCAATCCCTCTTCATGGATGGATTTCCGCACGGCATCCCGTCGCCTCATGCGGGCATACCAGGCTTCGAGATTATGCAATTCATCGAAATGGATGCCGGCCTTGTAGTAGGATTTGAGCCACGGCGCCTGGCCCCAGCCCGTCAGCGCAAACAGATAGGCGTCGGCAACCGTGAAACCGTCACCCATCAGGAAGGGGCGATCGGCGAGCTGCGTGTCGATCCATTGATAACGCTTTTCAAGCTTCGGCCTTGCCGTCTCGACGTAGTTTCCTGCAAGCCGTGCATAGAGAAGCGGGATGAAGCCCTTGTGGATTTCCGTCGACAGGAAGCCGAGCATTTCCTGCAGCTTGTAGCGCTCCATGGTGCCGGCGGCAGGCGCCAATCCGGCCTCGGGTTTCAGGTCTGCTAGATATTGGACGATCGCCGGTCCTTCGCGCAGGCGATTGCCGTCGGCGAGTTCGAGAAGGGGGACATAGCCGTGTGGATTGACGCCATAGAAATCCAGTCCCGTCTCGGTCTTGTGGCTGGTGTGATCGACCTTGATCAGTTCCACGTCCAAGCCGAGTTCGTTGATGACGATATGCGGCGAGAGCGAGCAGCTGGCGGGCATATAGTAAAGTTTCACTTGGGATCTCCATGGTGTTTTCTTATGCCGGCTTCTCCTTGGAAGCTGGCTGCCGAACCATGTAGTCCACTTGGTATAGAATCGTAAGAACGGAAAAATTTGACATCTAGGTACAAAAATTATACCGGCTGAAGCATGAGGTGCGCAGGATGAAGAAGACAGTGACTGGCTGCTCCGTCGAGGAGGCTATGCATTTGCTGGGTGGCCGCTGGCGGCTGCTGATCGTTTCCTATCTGGTCGACGGGCCGCAGCGCTTCAACGAACTGCGGCGGCTGATGCCGGGGATCTCGCAGCGAATGTTGACGCTCGACCTGCGCGCGCTGGAGGAGGCAGGTCTTATCAGGCGCACGGTCTATCCGACGGTTCCCGTGAAGGTCGAATATTCGCTGACGGAAGATGGGAGCCGCCTGGAGAAGGTGGTGGCCGTGGTCAAGGAATTCGGGCTATGGTTGAAGGATCGGGATGCGCAGATGATCGAAGAGCGTGAGGTTTCACCAGAGCTCGTAGTATAAATCGCGCCAATCGGGATTTGTCTTTTCGATCAGTTCGATCTTTCACTGTCGATACCAGCGTTTCCAGCATTTTCCCGCTGCATTGGCCCTCCAATCCGCGCGAGTCGGAAAAGCTAAACTCAATCAAAAATATGCACTCGCATCGATTGCATCCGGCGACGAATATAATATTGTTTGCTTGGGGATCGATTTGGGGGCCAATTATGTCGTTCAAGGAACAAGTTGCTGAACTATCGAAGCGTGCAATTGCTGCGCAAAATATTGCTCTTACTGAAGAGGCGACAAAGAACGCGCTTGTTATGCCATTTTTGCGTACTCTTGGTTTTGATGTTTTTGATCCAACGCAGATTGTGCCTGAGTTTACAGCTGATGTCGGTTTGAAGAAGGGAGAGAAAGTCGATTATGCTGTCAAAATAAACGACAGGATCGAATTTATTCTGGAGGCAAAGGCTGTCAGTGCGAATCTTTCGCAGGCCCAATACAGTCAACTTTATCGGTATTTTTCGACCACTGATTGCTCAATTGCGATTTTGACAAACGGCATACAAATCTGGTTTTTTACCGATCTTGATGCACCGAACAAGCTTGATAGCAACCCGTTCTTTAAGTTCGATCTTTTCGATTACGATGACAATGATCTGAAAGAGTTAGAAAAATTTCATAAAGAAAAATTTTCTATTGAAGATATCAAGAGTTCAGCCAGCACGTTAAAGCGAATGAAGGCGACAATCAGCTGTATAGAAGCGCAGTTTAATGACCCTGATGACGAATTCGTGCGGCTCATCTCCAAGGAAATACATGATGGCAAGCTGACAGCAGCTGTTGTTGCTGAGTTCAAGCCGATAATCAAGCGTGCCTTTGAAGATCTTGTTCGTCAAAAAATCCAAAGGAAATTGAGTGCAGCATTCAATGAGAACGTGAATATCCCGACGATAAAGGACGTAGATTCAGTCACCCAAATCAACGACGATGGTGATGGCATTGAAACGACTCAAGAGGAGATTGACGGGTTTAATATAGTGCGAGCGATCGGAGCGGAGTTTGCAGATGTCTCGCGAATTGTGATGCGCGATCAGAAATCTTACTGCGGCATTAATTTCGATGACAATAATCGTAAGCCAATTGTCAGATTGCACTTTAACTCGAAGACGAAGTTTCTAACGATCTTCGATGCAGAAAAAGCTGGGTCTCGATTCGACATAACGCAGACTGCGGATATCTTTAAAGCTAAAGCGCAAATTCAAGCTGTCATCCAGTCGTACGTCGGTTCCTAATCACGCCTTCTCCACAAACCCGTCCAGCACGCGTTTCTGCCCGGCGCGGTCGAATTCGATCGTCAGCTTGTTGCCTTCGATCTCGGAAACATTGCCGTTGCCGAACTTGATGTGGAAGACGCGGTCGCCGACCATGAATTTGGAGGGTTCGGCGGAGGTCGATTTGGCCACCAGCTCGCCGTCGATGGTGCGCACCTTCGGACCGCTCTCGCCGTAGCCGATGCGTTCGACGGCGTGGCCGGAGCGGCTGCCCCAGTTGTCGCGGGTCGCATCGTTGCGGTTCGCTTGCGCGCGCTTCCAGCCTGGCGTGGAGTAGGAATTGGCGAAGGGATCGGCCTTGTCGAAGCGTGACTGGCCGTAGCCGCCGCGGCCATACCCGCCATAGGACTGCTCGACTTCCGCGACCTGAACATGTGTTTCCGGCAATTCATCGAGGAAGCGGGAAGGGATTGTTGACTGCCAGAGGCCGTGGATGCGGCGGTTGGAGACGAACCAGATGTGGCAGCGGCGCTTGGCGCGGGTGATGCCGACATAGGCGAGGCGGCGCTCTTCCTCAAGACCGGCGCGGCCGCTCTCGTCGAGCGAGCGCTGATGCGGAAACAGGCCTTCCTCCCAGCCGGGCAGGAACACCGTGTCGAATTCCAGGCCCTTGGCGGAGTGCAGCGTCATGATCGAGACGGCATCGAGATTTTCGTTCTGCTCGGCGTCCATCACCAGCGAAACATGTTCGAGAAAGCCGCGCATGGATTCGAAACTATCCATCGAGCGGATGAGTTCCTTCAGGTTTTCCAGACGTCCCGGCGCTTCCGCCGATTTGTCGTTTTTCCACATGTCCGTATAGCCAGACTCTTCGAGGATCTGCTCGGCAAGTTCGGTATGAGGCGTATTTTCGAGCAGTCCCTGCCAGCGGCGGAAGGACTGTACGACATCGAACAGCGCCTTGCGCGCCTTCGGCTTCATCTCGTCCGTCTCGATGATATCGGCCGCCGCCGCCAGCATCGGGATGTCGCGCGCGCGGGCATAATCATGCAGTGTGCGCACGGTGGTATCGCCGAGACCGCGCTTTGGCGTATTGACGATGCGCTCGAAAGCCAGATCGTCTGCCGGCTGGCAGACGAGGCGGAAATAGGCCATGGCGTCGCGGATTTCGAGGCGCTCGTAGAAGCGCGGGCCGCCGACGACGCGGTAGTTCAGGCCGAGCGTGACAAAACGATCTTCGAACTCGCGCATCTGGAAAGAGGCGCGCACGAGGATCGAGATGTCGTTGAGATTATGCTTATTGCGCTGCAGCTGCTCGATCTCTTCGCCGATGGCGCGCGCTTCCTCCTCGGAATCCCAGGAGGCGTGCACCTGCACCTTGATGTCGTCGGGATCGGAGCGGTCGGTGAACAGCGTCTTGCCGAGCCGGCCCTCATTATGGGCGATCAGGTGTGCTGCGGCACCGAGAATATGTTCGGTGGAACGATAGTTGCGCTCGAGCTTGATGACCTTGGCGCCGGGAAAATCCTTCTCGAAGCGCAGGATGTTGTCCACCTCGGCGCCGCGCCAGCCATAGATCGACTGGTCGTCGTCGCCGACGCAACAGACATTCTGCGGCTCACCCTTCTGCCGCTGCGCCAGCAGGCGCAGCCACATATATTGCGCCGTGTTGGTGTCCTGATACTCGTCGACGAGGATGTAGCGGAAGCGCTGGTGGTAATCCTTGAGAATATCAGGATTCTGCCGGAACATATTGATCGGATGCAGCAGGAGATCGCCGAAGTCGCAGGCGTTCAGCGTCTTCAGGCGGTTCTGGTAGGCGGCATAAAGCTCGCGGCCCTTACCGTTGGCAAAGGCGCGTGCGTCGCCTTCCGGAATATCGGCTGGGCTGAGGCCCTTGTTCTTCCAAGTATCAATCATGCCGGCAAACTGCTTAGCCGGCCAGCGCTTGTCGTCGAGCCCTTCTGCCTGGATCAGCTGCTTGATCAGGCGAATGACATCGTCTGTGTCGAGAATGGTGAAGCTGGAGGAGAGGCCGACCAGTTCGGCATGGCGGCGCAACAGCTTGACGCCGATCGAGTGGAACGTGCCGAGCCAGGGCATGCCTTCGACCGCACCGCCGACCAGCAGCGCGATGCGCTCCTTCATCTCGCGCGCCGCCTTGTTGGTGAAGGTCACGGCGAGGATCTGGCTGGGAAAGGCGCGATTGGTGGAGAGGATATGGGCGATGCGGGTGGTCAGCACGCGCGTCTTACCGGTGCCGGCGCCCGCAAGCACCAGAACGGGGCCATCGAGCGTTTCCACGGCTTCTGCCTGCTCGGCATTGAGGCCCGAGAGATAGTCTGGCCGGCGGCCGCTGTCGCGTGCTGCCATGGCGCGGGCCGCGATACCGCCGCCGATGCTGCCGGAAGCCGGCGCAGAACGGCGCGGCGCCGTGTGCTCCGGCTCCTCGTCAAAGAAGGGAATGTCGTCATGTCCAATGGTCATGTGGCCCAATGTAATGATTCTACCCCGAAAGGCAAAAGAAACGGGCCGAAACTAGAACAAAAAGTGCACATTCACAGGGCGTGATGCGCGATCAGGGGCTGTTTTTCATATTGGAACGGATCGGTTCATGCGCCGGTAAAACGTCTCGTTGTCCACGCCAAGATTACAACTTTGTCATAATCTGTGGCGAAACTTGCTGCATATGTACAAAAACACGATATTGCAGCAAATCGGGCACAATCTTGCGTTATAGAGCCGCCTGATCCGAGATTGGCCCCGGTTAAGTGCGCTGGGTGAGGGGCCGTACAGAAAACAAACGACGCGATTTCATCGCCTCTGACACAACGAGCCGGAGACGTGCATGACCGCCTGGAAGCAGCTTTCCTTGTCTTTTTTCTTGCTGGCAGCCGGCATTGCCGCTGTCGTGGCCTTCGTGCCGAGTGCGGCGGGCCTGCTGCAGAGGGTCGGTGTTCCCGAGACGATCGTGGCGTGGATCGCACCACGCGATGGCGCGGCCGATGAAAAAGCAGAGACGAAGGGAAGCTCCGGCGGACGGCGTGGCCAGAACATACCGCTTGTCGTGACGGAACCTGTTGTCAGCGGCGTCGTCAATGATCGCCTGAGCGCGATCGGCACCGGTGACGCCATCCGTTCGGTCGTCGTCATGCCGCAGGCGGCGGGCACGATCCGGGAAATTCTCATCAAGTCCGGCGACAGGGTGAAGCAGGGGCAGGTGCTGGCGCGTCTTGATGACGACGAGCAGATCATCGCCCGCGGCCAGGCGGAAGTAGCACTGAAGAGCGCCGTCGAAAAATCCCAGCTCTACCGCAACATCAAGTCCACTGTTTCGCGCATGGACGTGTTCGATGCCGAGATCGTGGAGCAGGGCGCAAAGCTGGCGCTGCAATCGGCCGAACTGGCGCTGAAGCGCCGCGATGTCGTCGCGCCGATCGACGGGATCGTCGGTATCGTTCCCGTCGTCGTCGGCGATAACGTGACGACGGCGACCAACATCGTCATGCTGGACGACCGCTCGGAAGTCCTGGTGGATTACTGGGTTCCTGAGCGCTTTGCCAACACCGTCAAGGTGGACCAGCCGGTGGAGGCTACCTCGGTGGCGCTGCCGGGACGAGCATTCACGGGCGTTGTCGAGGCCGTCGACAACCGCGTCGATGGCGCGAGCCGGACCTTGCGCGTGCGCGCCCGCATCGACAACGCGTCCGATGAGCTGCGTGCCGGCATGTCCTTCAATGTCGGTATGCGCTTTGCTGGGGAATCCTATCCCTCCGTCGATCCGTTGGCCGTGCAATGGGATGGCGCAGGTGCGCATGTGTGGCGTGTTACCAACGGCAAGTCCTCGAAGGTGCGGGTCAGCATCGTGCAACGCAATCCGGATGCTGTTCTTGTCAGGGGCGAACTTCACAACGGTGATCTTATCGTCATCGAGGGATTGCAGCGCGTGACCGAAGGCGGGGAGGTTCGCTTTGCCCGTGATGTCGCTCAGGCCAAGGAGGTCATCACCCAATGATGACCGATGGCGATGACACGACGGATGCCGGCTCGGCTGCGGCCAAGCAATCCTTTACTGCACTCTTCGTGCGCCGGCCGATCCTGGCGCTGGTCTTCAATACGTTGATGGTCGTTGCCGGCCTTGCCGCCTATTTCGGTGTCGAGGTGCGCGAACTGCCTGACGTCGACCGTCCGATCGTCACGGTCAGAACCGTATTCGATGGCGCATCGCCGCAGACGGTGGATCAGGAGCTGACGAAGATCATCGAGGGCGCCGTTGCCCGCGTCAGCGGCCTGAAATCGGTCTCCTCCAGCTCGTCCTTCGGCCAGAGCCGGGTGACGCTGGAATTTTCCGACGCGACCGATCTTTCCGTCGCCGCGAACGATGTCCGCGACGCTATCGGCCGCATCACCGAACAATTGCCGGATCAGGCGGATGCGCCGCAGATCGTCAAGGCGGATTCGGATTCGCAGCCGATCATGCGGCTTGCCGTCACCTCGAGCACGATGACGATGGACGACCTGACGCAGCTGGTCGACAAGGAGATCACCGACCGGCTAGCCTCGGTCGAGGGCGTTGCCGATGTCGAGCTCTATGGTGATCAGGAGAAGGTTTTCCGCATCGATGTCGATCAGGCAGCGCTTGCCGGGCGCGGCCTGACGATCGGTGATCTGACGACGGCGCTTGCGACCGCCGCGCTCGACGTGCCGGCCGGATCGTTGAAAAGCGCCCGCCAGGATATCGTCGTGCGCGCCACGGCCGCATTGCAGACGCCGGAGGATTTCTCCCGGCTGATTATCAAGGATCGCGTGCGGCTCTCCGATGTCGCGACCGTGACGCTCGGGCCGCGGGATGGCACGACCGCGCTGCGCTCCAATGGCGTGCAGGGTGTCGGTCTCGGCATCATCCGCCAGGCGCAGTCGAATACACTGAATATCTCCGAAGGCGTGAAGGCCGTCGTTGCCCAGCTGTCGAAATCGCTGCCCGAGGGCACGCGCATCGTCATCACCAGCGATGATGCCTTGTTCATTCAGGGCGCGATCCACGAGGTCGTGCTGGCGCTCGTCCTGTCGGCGCTGATCGTCACCGCGGTCATCTATCTCTTCCTGCGTGACTGGCGGGCGACGCTGATCCCGGTCGTTACCATGCCGGTGGCGCTCATCGGCACGCTTGCCGCGCTCTATATGGTCGGCTTCTCGGTCAATATCCTGACGTTGCTGGCAATCGTGCTTGCGACCGGTCTCGTGGTCGACGACGCCATCGTTGTGCTGGAGAATATCGTTCGTCGCCGGGCCGAGAAGATCGGGCCGCGCGCCGCCGCTGTCCTCGGTACGCGAGAAGTCTTCTTCGCCGTCATCGCGACGACGGCAACGCTCGCCGCCGTGTTCATTCCGCTGTCCTTTCTGCCGGGGCAGGTGGGCGGCCTGTTCCGTGAGTTCGGTTTCGTGCTTGCCTTCTCCGTCGGCCTGTCGTCGATCGTGGCGCTGACGCTCTGCCCGATGCTCGCTTCGCGCATGCTGACCAAGGAGATGCGCGAGGAGCATGGAGCGCTAGGCCGTTTCGGCGCGCTTTTCTCCGGCGTTTATCGCCGCACGCTCAAGGCCTGTCTCAACGCGCCTTTTGTCGTCATCGTCTTCTGCGTCATGTTTGCGATTGCAGCGGTTTTCGCATTCATGAACGTCAAGAGCGAACTGACGCCGAGTGAAGACCGCGCCATGGTCATGCTGCGTCTCACCACGCCTCAGGGTGCCGGTCTCGATTACACGAAGGACCAGCTCCGACGTGTGGAGGAGCGGCTGCAGCCGCTGATGGATAGCGGCGACATAAGAAATATCTACGCCATTTCGGGCATGAACAGCCAGAAGAACAGCGGTTTCATGGTGCTGACCTTGGCGCCCTGGAGCGAGCGGCACCGTACGCAGCAGGACATCGTTACTGACATCAATCGCGCCATGGCCGGCGTGCCGGCTCTTCGCGGCAATGTCATCCAGGCCAACAGCCTGAGAATCCGCGGTGCCGGCAGTGGTGTGCAGATGGCCCTTATCGGCAACAATCATGAAGCGTTGACCGAAGCCGCGCTAAAGCTCGTGCAAGAGCTCGACAAGAGCGGCCAATTCGATACGCCGCGGCTGAACAACGAGCCGACGCAGGCCCAGGTCTCCGTCACCATCGACCGAGAGCGCGCTTCCGATCTCGGGGTCGATATCACAGGTCTTTCGGTCGCGCTGCAGTCGCTGCTGGAGGGGCGCTCCGTCGTCGACGTGTTCGTCGCAGGTGAATCCTATCCGGTGCTGCTGACGTCGACGATGCGGCCGATCGACGATCCCACCGATCTCGAAAACGTCTTCCTGAAGACAGGCGACGGCAAGATCGTGCCGATGTCGGTGATCGCATCGCTCAAGGAAAATGCCGTTGCGCCGCAGCTGACCCGTGAGCAGCAGCTGGCTTCGGTCGCGATCACGGCCGGTCTGAAGAACGGCATGTCGCTCGGGCAGGCGGTCGAGGAAGTCACGCGGATCGCAACGCCGCTCCTACCGCCAGGTTCGCGATTGATGCCGCTCGCCGAAGCGGCGACGCTAGAAGAAAATTCCAGCGGTATGGCGCTCACTTTCGGTTTTGCCATCGTCATCATCTTCCTGGTGCTGGCTGCGCAGTTCGAAAGCGTGCTGTCGTCTGTCATCATCATGTCCACGGTGCCGCTCGGTCTTGCCTGCGCCGTCTTTGCGCTCGTCATCACCGGGTCGAGCCTCAATATCTACAGCCAGATCGGCCTGGTGCTGCTTGTCGGCGTCATGGCGAAGAATGGCATCCTGATCGTCGAGTTCGCCAATCAGCTTCGCGACAAGGGCGAAAGCGTGCGTGAGGCCATCGAGAAGGCCTGTGCGCTGCGCCTGCGCCCGGTCATGATGACGATGATTGCGACCATTCTGGGCGGCGTGCCGCTCGTTTTTGCCGAAGGTGCGGGGGCGGAAGCGCGCGTTGCGCTCGGCTGGGTGATCGTCGGCGGTCTTGGGTTTGCGACCCTGGTCACGCTTTACATCACGCCGGTCGCCTATCTGCTGATTGCCCGCTTTGCAAAACCGCAGACGCATGAGGAGCAGCGCCTGCATGACGAGATGTCGGACGCGGCGCTGCGCTTGAAGCTCGCCAATCTCAGGGCTGCGGAATAGGGCGAGCACGGTTGAGTTGCGCCCGCTGTCGCTATTGCGCTTATTTATGGTGAATCAAGCGTGTCGCTTAGTGCTTTCTTAAGCATGTTTGCTAATCATAGCGGTATGTAACCGCTGGAGCGCAGGTGTTGTTTTTGCCTCGCTCCCCGTTCGCCGACACGTTCGGCCCGCGCGCATGAGCGCCCGCGGCAAGGTTTCAATGTCTCCTTGTATTTGTTGCGTATTGTTGCGTCCGGAGTTCATGTGCCGTGAGTATTTTTTCGACCTTCATCAGGGTCAGTCCCTCTGTGAATACAGCGCTGGAAGTGCTGAGGGACACCCAGACCAAACTGGGTAATGCCGAGCGACAGATGTCGTCGGGCCTGCGGGTTCAGTCGGCCAAAGACAACGCCACATACTGGAAAATCTCGACTTTGACGCATACCGACATCGGCGCGATTTCGTCGGTTCAGGATGCGCTTGGTCTCGCCGCCTCGACCGTCAGCACCGCTTCCACCGGCGTCAGCAGCGCGATCGATGTCGTGACCGAGATCAGGACGAAGCTCGTCAGCGCTTACGAAACCAGCGTCGACAAGACCAAGCTCAACGATGAGCTTACCGACCTCAAGCAGCAGCTGCGCAGTATGGCCGAGTCGGCGACGTTCAACGGGGTCAACTGGACCGTGCTGCAAGACGGCGCGGACCCGACCGACCCCCATGAGATTCCGGGCTCCCTTATCCGGGGCACCAACGGTACCGTGACGATCGGCATGCTGAGCTATGCGGGCGTCAGCTCGACGACCGGGTCGATCACCTCGGCCGATGCGCGTTATCTGATAGATGACCAGTCGAGCGGTACCGGCGGATATGGCGTGCTGACGTCGACATCCTTCGCGGCCGAGGCCGGGGCTGCCGAGAATTATGTGCTGGTCAGCAGCAAGAACGGCAATACGAGCGGTCAGGTGGAGATATCGCTCGACGCAAACACGACGCACGGCGCGATCGTCGACATGGTCAACACCGTGACGGGAATGTTGAACCAACTGAAGACGATCGGGTCAGCCTTCGGCTCCCTCGAATCGCGCATCAACCTTCAAACCGAGTTCGCCAAGAATCTCACCGATTCGCTGACCAGCGGCGTCGGCAAGCTCGTGGATGCCGATATGGAGCAGCAGTCGAGCAAGGTCATGGCGCTGCAAGCCCAGCAGCAGCTCGGGCTGCAATCCCTTGCGATTGCCAATGCGAGCTACAACACGGTTCTGCAGCTCTTCCAGAATCACTGATTGCAGCTGTGCGGTGTCGAGGTTGGTGGGGTCGGCAAATGGCTGGCTCCATGCTTCCGGGTGAGCCAGATTCGTCAAAAAGTTTCGCCGACACTCTATGCACAGGGGAGAACGGTCAGGATAAGATTTCTCTTCATGATATTGCCGCAATGCTTCATATCTGCTGCGGCCATCGAACCGGAGAGCGACGATTCTATGATCAAGAAAATTGCCATGCTTGCCCTAGCGGCAGCCTTTTTGAACGCATGCACCACCACCGACCCCTATACGGGTGAGCAGAAGGTATCGAATACAGCCGGCGGTGCAGCGATCGGTGCCGGTGTTGGCGCTGTTGCCGGTCTTCTGATCGGTCATTCGCCTGCCTCGCGCCGCAATGCCGCGCTGATCGGTGCAGGCGTCGGTGCGCTCGCGGGTGCGGGCATCGGCAACTACATGGACCAGCAGGAATCCGAGCTGCGCGCGCAGCTGCAGGGCACCGGCGTTTCGGTGACCCGCGTCGGCGACCGCATCATCCTCAATATGCCGTCGGCGATTACCTTCGATATCGACCAGGATGCGATCAAGCCGGAATTCTTCTCGACGCTGAATTCCGTCGCGATCGTTCTGCGCAAGTTCAACCGCACGCTGATCGACGTCAACGGCCATACGGATTCAACCGGCAGTCTGCAGCATAACCAGGATCTGTCCGAACGCCGCGCCGGATCGGTTGCGTCCTATCTCGGCAGCCAGGGCATCGACCAGCGCCGCATGTCGGCTATCGGCTTCGGCCCGTCGCAGCCGGTTGCAACGAATGCGAACGAGGCTGGCCGCGCCCAGAATCGTCGCGTCGAGATCCAGATCGCACCGATCACGCAGAACGGCTAAGCTTTTTCAACAGGTGCGGCCGGGTCTCACGATCCGGCCGTTTTCCATGCGCGTCCGATCACGCATGCATGCTCGCGCCCTTGGTGATCTTGTCGACGGTTTTCTTGTCGGCGCGCAAGGCGATGCCGACGACCTTGGCATCTTGGGGCGTGAATTCGGAGAAGACGGCGCGGTTGGCCGCGTCATGGCCGGTTGAAAACATTTCCTCAATGAAAATGGAAGAAATGATGCCTCGCTCAAGCGAGCGGCGGTGGATGGTGGCGATGCTCTCCTGATCGGCCGAGAGCACGATGATCGGCTGGATCGACAAAGCGTTGTAGACGTTGCCGGTACGATCGCGATAGGGTTCGCCGATGATGTCGGGATGTTGTCCGGCGATGCCTGTCGACAGGAAGGCAGTTACGTTCAGCTTTTGCCAGGATTGAAGGTCGCTTCGCAAAACGATCGTGATTTTGGTATCGAACATCGATGGTCACTTTCATGCAGTCTGGGAATGGGACATTGCACGACGATGTAGCCGGACAGATCTTCGAGGGTCTTGAACGTTTGTGCGCGACGCCGGAGGCCAACCGCATCCTGTCTGCGCCGGCCTATCCGGGCATTGAGCGCATCCAGGCGCAATTTCGCGGCGATGCCTTCGATTTGCACCGGCACGATACCTATGCGCTCGGCGTCACCATGCGCGGCGTGCAGACGTTCCGCTATCGCGGCGAGCAGCGCTACAGCCTGCCGGGGCGGGTCATTATCCTTCATCCCGACGAGTTGCATGACGGTGGAGCCGCGACCGAGGACGGGCTCATCTACCGCATGCTGTATCTGGAACCTTCGGTGCTGGTTCAATGCCTGGAGGCGGCGCGGATCGGCCTGCCTTTCGTCGGCGACCCCGTGGTGGAAGATAACCGCCTCGCCGGCCTGTTGCTGGCGGCGCTCGGCGAGCTCGATCGCGAGCTGGACGAACTCTTCGTCGACGATTTCGTTTCACGCCTCGCCGATGGCCTCGTGCAGCACGCACGCCTGCCGCTGCGCCCACTGGGGAGCATCGCCTGGGGGCAGGTGAAAGCAGTTCGGGATTATATCGAGGCGCATGTCACCAGCAGCGTGCGGTCTCAGGAGCTCGAGCGCATCACCGGCCTGGACCGCTTTGCACTCGCGCGGCATTTCCGCGCCGCCTTCGCCACCAGCCCGCACCGGTTCCTCCTGATGCGGAGACTGCAGCAGGCAAAAGCGCTGATCGTAGAAGGTGAGCCGATTGCCGAGGTCGCGGCTGCGACGGGATTTGCCGACCAGAGCCATCTGACCCGGCATTTCAAGAAAGCCTTTGGCATCGCGCCCGGCGCATGGAGCAGCATGGTGCGCGGCGCAGGACCGAGCGGCTGATCGCTCTTCAGTGAAGACCCAGAAACTGCTTGAGTTCGGGTGTCTGCGGATTGGCGAAGACCTTGCCGGGCGGCCCAATTTCGTGCACGCGGCCCTGGTGCATGAAGACGACGCGGGAGCAGACGTCTCGGGCGAATTTCATCTCATGGGTCACCATCAGCAGCGTCATGCCTTCGCTTGCCAGTTCGCGGACAACAGCGAGAACCTCGGCGACTAGTTCCGGGTCCAAGGCAGAGGTGATTTCGTCGCAGAGAAGCGCGATCGGCTGCATGGCAAGCGCTCTCGCGATGGCGACGCGCTGCTGCTGCCCGCCGGAGAGTTCATCCGGATAGGCGTCGAACTTGTGCCCAAGGCCGACGCGGTCGAGCATGCGTCGCGCCATGGCCTCGGCTTCGGCCCTGGCGGTCTTCTTGACGACCATCTGCGAGAGCATGACGTTGCGTCCCGCACTCAGATGCGGGAAGAGATTGAACTGCTGGAAGATCATGCCGACCTTCAGCCGCAATGCCTTCAGGTGCAGGTCGTCCGGCAAAAGCTGCGCGCCGGCCACCGAGATCGAGCCGTCATTGATGGTCTCGAGCCCGTTGATGCAGCGCAGCAGCGTCGATTTTCCCGAACCGCTCTTGCCGATGATGGCGATGACTTCGCCGGGCTCGACATCGAGGTTGATGCCCTTGAGAACCTCGTTGGTGCCAAAGCTCTTGCGGACTTCAGTGATTTCGATGAGCGACATTGAGCTTCCTCTCCAGAATCTGGCTGCTTTTCGACAGCGGCCAGCACAGGGCGAAATAGATGAGGGCGACGAAGCCGTAGACGGTGAATGGCTGGAAGGTCGCATTGGTGATGACGGTGCCGGCCTTCGACAATTCGACGAAGCCGATGATCGAGGTGAGGGCCGTGCCTTTGACCACCTGCACGGAAAAGCCGACCGTCGGCGGCACGGCGATGCGCAGTGCCTGCGGCAGGATCACGTGGCGCATCTGCTGGATATAACCCATGCCGAGGCTGGCGGAGGCCTCCCATTGCCCTTTGGCGACCGCCTCGACGCAGCCGCGCCAGATTTCGGTGAGGAAAGCAGCCGACCAGAGGGTGAGTGCGGCGCCCGCAGCCAGCCAGGCCGGCACGTCGATGCCGAACAGGCCGAGACCGAAGAAGGCCAGGAAGAGCTGCATCAGCAGCGGAGTGCCCTGAAACAGCTCGACGAAATATCTGACGGCGACGCGACCGGCCTTTGCCTTGCCGATGCGCAGGAACAGCAGGATCGCGCCGACGATGGCGCCGCCGGCGAAAGAGACGAGCGAGAGGAGGATCGTCCAGCGCGTCGCCATTAGCAGGCCGCGCAGAATATCCCAGGTGGTGAACTGGATCATTGGCGGACCCTGCGTGGAAAGATCAACGTACCCACGGCCGCAAGCACTTGCCTGAGCAGGATCGCGAGCGCGAGGTAGATCGCCGTCGATACGAAGTAGGCTTCGAAGGCGCGGAAGGAGCGCGACTGGATGAAGTTTGCCGCGAAGGTCAGATCTTCGGCGGCGATCTGCGAGACGACGGAGGAGCCAAGCATGACGATGACGACTTGCGATGACAGCGCCGGCCAGATGCGTTGCAGCGATGGCACGAGGACGACATGCCGGAAGGTCTCGAACCGGGTCATAGCAAGGCTGGCGCCGGCTTCGAACTGGCCACGAGGCGTCGCCTGGATGCCGGCGCGGATGATCTCGCAGCTATAGGCGCCAAGATTGATGACCATGGCGAGATTGGCGGCGGTCATCTCGTTCATCTGGACGCCGATACCGGGCAGGCCGAAGAAGATGAAGAAGAGCTGTATCAGGAACGGCGTGTTGCGGATGAGTTCGACATAAGCTGCGACGAAGGGCTTGAGCCAGCCAGGACCGAGCGCGCGCGCCCAGGCGCAGGCGATGCCGAGAGCGATGCCAAGCACGGCACCGATAAGGGTCAGCTCCACCGTGACGAGAACGCCCTTGACCAGCGTGGGATAGTATTCGGCGAGCCAGCCGAAATCGAAATGATAGCGCATGGGAGGAAGCCTCGCTCTGACCGATCCACGCCGCCGGATGACGGCGCGATCGATCCTGCGTTGATCAGAAGCTGGCCGGCAGGTCAGCGCCCAGCCACTTCTGCGATATCTTGTTGAGCGTCCCATCCGCCTTGGCGGCGGCGATGATCTCATCGACCTTCTTCTGCAGCGCCGCCTCGCTCTTGTTCAGGCCGATGAAGCAGGGCGAGTTGGTGATGAGGAATTTCATCTCCGGCTTCTTCGGCGGGTTCTTGGCGAGAATGGCTGCCGCGACGACATTGCCGGTCGCAACCAGCTGGACTTGTCCGGACAGGAAGGCGGAGATGGTGCCGTTATTATCTTCATAGCGCTTGATCGTCGCATCCTGCGGCGCGACTTTGGAAAGCGCCAGATCCTCGATCGCGCCGCGGGTGACGCCGATCGTCTTGCCGGAAAGGTCTTCCGGCTTCGCCGCCGCCACATCGCTGGGACCGAAGACGCCGTTGAAGAAGGGTGCGTAGGCGTCAGAGAAATCGATGACCTTTTCGCGATCCGGATTCTTGCCGAGGCTTGAAATCACCAGATCGACCTTGTTCGTCTGCAGATAGGGAATGCGGTTGGCGCTGGTGACGGGGACAAGCTCCGTCTTCACCCCAAGCTTTTCGCCGATCAGGTTTGCCATGTCGATGTCATAGCCCATGGGCGCCATATCGGTGCCGACGCTGCCGAAGGGGGGGAAGTCCTGCGGAACGGCGACGCGGATCGTGCCGCGCGAGGTTATGTCGCTCAGGGCATCCGCCCGAGCTGCGTGCGGGGTGGAAAGGGACCCCACCGCAAGCATCGCAATGCCGAGTGCCGTGAGCAATTGTCTGCGCTTCATCGAATATCCTTCCAGTCGGGCTGTTTGAACGCTGGAAGGCAAAACGCAAGACCCGTGCCAGTCATTGGAACCATGCCGGAGCTCCGCCGCTTCTGGTTTCGGTGTCGAGGAAGTTCATCCCTAGCGATCAGTTTGCTCGGCATTCCGCTTAAAAAATGGGCAATCTTCTGCTTGCTGTGTCTAATGTGCGGGTTGCCTGCCGCGCGTCCAAGCCGTTCCGGTCCTTTCGGATCAAAGATTTGAGAGATGGCTCAGTACGGCGATCGCGGTTGACTTTCATCACTGGACAGCGCCGCGCCGATGTCCCATAGAACCGATAAAAGGGTTAACGCCCTTCGATGATCGCGATGGGAGATTCGGATTATGGTTCTGGCTGATGCGAAGGCGGGAGCACGTAACGAGGCGGGGATAGCGGCCGTTCTCGGCATTCTCAAACAGGCTTTCGGAGAGCGCTTCCAGACCGGTGAAAGTTTTCGCGCCCAGCATGCCCACACGACGACCTATATTCCAGCTCAGCTCCCGGACGGCGTGGTCTTTGCCGAAACGAGCGAGGACGTGCAGGCCGTCGTCAAGGCTTGCGCCGAACACAAGGTTCCGGTCATTCCCTTCGGCACGGGATCTTCGCTCGAAGGGCAGGTGAATGCGCCGCAAGGTGGCATTTCCATCGATCTCAGCCGCATGAGCCGCATTCTCGAAGTCAATGCAGAGGATCTGGATTGCACGGTCGAGCCCGGCGTTACCCGCGAGCAGCTTAACACCTATCTGCGTGACACCGGTCTGTTTTTCCCGATCGATCCGGGCGCCAATGCCTCGATCGGCGGCATGGCATCGACGCGGGCATCGGGCACCAATGCCGTGCGCTACGGCACGATGAAGGACAATGTGCTGTCCGTGACCGTGGTGACTGCCAATGGCGAGGAAATCCGCACGGCTCGACGGGCGAAGAAGTCATCCGCCGGTTACGATCTGACGCGACTTTTCGTCGGCGCCGAGGGCACGCTTGGCGTGTTGACCTCGGTCACGCTGCGTCTGCAGGGCATTCCGCAGAAGATCGCCGGCGGCGCCTGCGCCTTTCCGGATATCAAATCGGCTTGCGATGCCGTCATCATGACGATCCAGATGGGCGTTCCCGTCGCTCGCATCGAGTTGCTCGATGCCATGCAGATGCGGGCCTGCAACCGCTATTCCGGCCTGAGCTACGACGAGAAGCCGACGCTTTTTCTCGAGTTTCACGGCACCGACGAGACAGTTGCATTGCAATCGGCGCAATTTGCCGAGATCGCGGCGGAATGCGGCGGCGGCGAATTCCTTTGGACAAGCAATGCGGAAGAGCGCAACAAGCTCTGGAAGGCTCGTCACGATGCCTATTGGGCATGCCGCGCGCTGGCGCCGGAACTGGCTGCCCTGTCGACTGACGTCTGTGTGCCGATCTCGCGACTTGCCGAATGCGTCGCGAAAACCCAGGCCGATATCGAGGCGCATGGCCTACTGGCACCCATCGTCGGCCATGCCGGTGACGGCAATTTCCATGTGCTCGTCCTGTTTGATGATAAGACGCCGGAGGGCATCGTCGTTGTCGAGGATTTCGTCGCGCGTCTCAATGCGCGTGCACTCGCCATGGATGGCACATGCACGGGCGAACATGGGATAGGACAGGGAAAGATGGCATTTCTCGAGCAGGAACTTGGCGATGCGGTCGATCTGATGCGTCAGATCAAGGAGTCGCTCGATCCGGATGCCATTTTCAATCCGGGGAAAATATTCCGCAGGCACTGAAAGATGGAATATTTTCATGATCTTGGCTTGCTACAGGCGCGAATGGCGCTAGGCTGCAGCCGCACTTT
Organism: Rhizobium sp. ZPR4; assembly: GCF_040215725.1. NCBI lineage: Bacteria > Pseudomonadati > Pseudomonadota > Alphaproteobacteria > Hyphomicrobiales > Rhizobiaceae > Rhizobium > Rhizobium sp. ZPR4. Next base: position 1,871,769 of record NZ_CP157967.1, on the reverse strand, counting down.
TCCGGTTTTTGTCATGAAAAGCCACATGCATACGCTAGATGGGTGGCATACCTCTTAAAAAGAGCTGCTGTCATCAGCAGGGATCGGGTAGAACTGTGCATATTCTAGGTTATGCCGTGTATGCGCTCTGATAAGCGACACCTGCATATGTTGGGAATGAAGATTGGAGACGATACGCGTTGTTAGGTAGGGTCCTGGTTTTTCTGGGTGGATTGCTTGTGGTGGTGCTATTCGTGGCGCTGCTTGCTCCGCTCTTCATAGACTGGACCGATTTTCGCAAGAATTTCGAGGATCAGGCGAGCCGCATCATCGGCAAGAAGGTGACCGTTCATGGCACCGTGGATGCCCGGCTCCTGCCGTTCCCGTCGGTGACGCTGCACGATGTCCGTGTCGGCCAGGAGGCCGATGGTACGCCGCTGGTGCAGATCGCCGAATTCTCCATGGATGCGGAACTCGCGCCTTTCCTTTCCGGCGAAGCGCTGATCTTCGACATGCGGGTATCCAAGCCCAAAGTGCGGCTTCGGCTGCTGAAGGACGGTACGCTCGACTGGATGCGCGGGAGCTTGCCGGAAATTCCTGCAAAGTCCGTTGTGCTCGAAAGCGTTCACGTCGAAGACGGCGATATTCTCTTCATCGACGAGCAAACGGGCAGGACCCGGCATGTCACGGGCTTGAACGCCCAGATGTCGGCGAGATCGCTTGCCGGCCCATGGCGTATCGAGGGCGACGCGGCCCTCGACAACGAACATGGCAATTTCACCGTTTCCAGCAGCCAGCCCGATGACAACGGCGTCCTGCGCGTCCGCACCCGGCTGATGCCGGACCGCCATCCGCTTAATGTCGATCTCGACGGCGAGTTGAAGCTGGTCAACAGCAAGCCCGATTACATGGGTTCCTTCACGGCCGGCGTCAACGACAAGCAGGCCCATGATTCCGCCGATCAGAAGGCGCAGCCACGCATCAAGGGCCGTTTTGAGCTGACGAATGACCGCATTCGCGTCCCCGAATATCGCCTCGAAGTCGGTGCCGATGACGATCCCTACGTCGTCACCGGCGAGGCGACGCTCGATACTGGCTCCAAGCCGGAATTCCTGCTGACGGCCGATGGCCAGCAGATCGACGTCAATCGTCTCGGCAACAACAAGGGCACCAACGGCAAGACCAATCGCAACCCGGCAATCTCGGCGCGTCAGCGCCTGAACAGCCTGATCGCGATCGCCGCCGAGATTCCGGTGCCGCAGGTTCCCGGCAAGGCGACGTTCCGGCTGCCGGCGATCGTGGCGGGCGACACCACCATACGCGACGTGCAACTCGATCTTGAGCCGGCGGGAACGGGATGGAAGATAGATCATGCGATCGGCATGATGCCTGGACGCACGCAGGTCGAGGCGCGGGGCAATCTCATGCTGCGAGGCGAGCCGAATTTCATCGGCAACTTGGTCGTCGCGTCCAACCAGCCCTCAGGATTGGCATCATGGCTTGTGGGGTCCGTCGATCCGTCGATCCGACAGCTGCGCCAGGCCGGCTTCTCCGCCGATGTCAGCCTGCAACATGACGAGCAGCGCTTCGAAAACCTCGAGGTTGCAATCGGTTCGGCCACGCTGAAAGGCCGGATCGATCGCCAAAGCGGGACAGACAAGGCGCCGCCAAAGCTTGCCGTCGACCTGACCGGCGATGCCCTCGACCTTGACGCGCTGAGGGCACTGACCGGGCTCTTCACCGGCCAGGATAGCGGAGAATCCCTCTTCGATCATCGGATCACGGCGCATCTGCAGGCCGGAAAATTCATGGCTTTCGGCGTGCCGGCCGATAATGTCGATACCTCATTTTCTGTGGCCGACGGCGCTCTGACGCTCGACAAGCTTTCGGTGCGCAATGTTGCCGGCGCTGAGATCACCGCAACCGGCCGCGCCGACGGTTCGCCTTCCGACTACAAGGGATCGGGCGAGATCACCTTCAAGGCTGCCGATCCGGGGCCATTCTTCGAAATGCTACGCCAGCATCTGCCGCACCATCCCGTCATGGACCGACTGGTGCGCAATGCCGCATGGTATGGAAACACCGCCCTTCGCGGCGCAGTGACGCTCGGCGGCGATCAGGACAATGCGCTGACGGTGACGCTTGCGGGCGTTTCCAACGGCAGCCGCGTCAATTTCGATTATCGCATGTCCGATCTCTCCGCTTTCACGGGCAAGGGCACCACGACCCTGGAGGGAACGCTCGAAAATTCGGTGACGTCGATCCTGTTCGGCCAGGCTGGTCTCGATCCGTTGCCTGTTGAAGCCGATGCGAATGGTCGTTTGACGTTGAAAGTGTCAGCAAGCGGTACCGATCCGGCCGACGCCGCTCTCACCTTTGCGACCGACAAGACATCGTTCACCGCAAACGGCAAGGTGGATGTCCGTCCTGCTACCTTCCTCAATGGCAACATAGCGCTATCGCTCGAAAGCGCTGACATCGATCCCTATTTCGTGATGAACGGCATCGGCATCCCGCAGACGGGCGCCGGTTTGCCGGTCAAGTTCCAGGCCAATGCCGCGCTGAGCCCGGACAAGATCGTGTTTTCCGACATGAAAGGGCTGTTTGCCGACAACAACATGTCCGGCACACTGACCGTCGATCGGAAAGCCCCGAACCTCAAGGCATCAGGTGAACTGTCGCTCGACAAGGCGGATCTCGATTGGCTGGCGGAAGCCATCTACGGGGCGATGAGCGATCCGAAAACGGGCGCTCTTAACCAGGATAAGCTCGGCCTACCTGCCTTCAGCGGGATGGATATCGGCGTCAAGCTTTCCGCAAAGCAAGTGTGGCCCGGCATATTCGGTCCCATTTCGAATTTCACCGCCAATGCCGCCTATAAGGGCGAGGAATTGCGGCTTAACGATCTGACGGGCGGCTGGAACGGCGGCACGCTGACCGGAAGCGCAATGTTCGCCAATTCGGACGGTACCGGCCTGCTGCAGACGAAGCTCAACCTCGCCAATGGCGATCTTGCCGCGGTCGCCTGGCAGCGCGACGGAGCGCCGCTTGCCAGCGGTCGCTTCGGTCTTGCGATGAATGCCGAAGCGAGCGGCAAGAGCATTGCCGACCTTGCGGCCAATGCCAGCGGTTCGGGCGAAATGAAACTTGGCGAGACGCATGTGCGTGGCCTCAATCTCTCTGTCCTGCCGCCGCTTCTCTCGGCGACGGATCAGATCCAGGGCGATATCACTGCCGCCAAGGTGCTGCCGATCGTGCAGACGCTGCTCAACAATGGCGAGGCGGTCCTTCCGGCGACGACCATACCCTTCAATATCTCCACAGGCGTCGCGCGTGCGACCAATATTGCAGCCAGCAACGATCTGGCAAAGCTCTCGGGCAATGCCGAAATCAGTCTGCCGGATGAGCGTATGCGCGGGTCTCTCGGCATCGATTTCAACGCCGGTGCCGAAGCGCAGAGCGGGGCGGAACCGGCGTTGCGCCTCGATTTCGCCGGACCGCTGGCCGCACCTGGCCGGACGATGGATGTCACCGACGTCACCAGTTTCCTGTCGGTTCGTGCATTCGAGCGCGAACGCCGGCGTGTCGAGCGCCTGCAAGCCAATGTGCTTGAAAAGCAGCGACTGCGGCGCGAGGTGGCGCTCTACAAATATGAGGCAGGCGTACGCGAGGCTCAGCGCCAACGCGATGCCGCCATCGAGCAGCAACGCCGTGCGGAAGAAGAACGTCTGCGCGACCTAGCCCGTCAGGCGACTGCGCAAAAGCAGGCGGAAGAAGAGGCGCGTGCCAAGCAGGCAGCTGAGGAAGCGGCCAAGGCCAAGGCGGCTGCCGATGCGCGAGCCAAGGCCGAAGTTCAACATCCGCCGGCGTCCAATGGTCCGGCCCCACAGACGACGGCACCTTTGAACTTCAATGAATTGCCGGGAGTTGCCCAATAATCTCGGCAATTGTGAAGCCGATCCTAGAGCAATTCCAGGAAAAGTGCGCAGCGGTTTTCCGTCCGGAATTGCGTGAAAACAAAAAGATAGAGCGGTTCAGAGATTCCATGAAAAACTGAACCGCTCTATTGGATGGGTGAAGGTGCTCGCTAGGTCGTCGTGAGCCCGTGCAACCGTTTAGTTGCGATCCTTCAGCCATTTGAGGACATAGAGGCGGAGTGCGGAGGAGAGATTGCTGCCGGCTTCGCGCCCGTCGTCGATCTCGGAGATCAGCGCTGCGAGCGACGTGCCACGCACGTTGGCGATAGCCTTCAGTTCTGTCCAGAAGGCATCTTCAAGGGAAAAGCTTGTGCGATGGCCATGCAGCGTCGCGGAATGTTTACGGATCATCAGCGGATCGATCAAAAATCGGAAATGGTGGGATGTTTCTGAAAGTGATTCAAAATGCGGAAGTAAGCAACTGATTTCTGAAGTTTTTTATCTCAGGGACAAAATTAGTCTTCGGTCTTCTTAGTCTCGATTCGGCCGGCGTCGTGCGCCTTTGCGGTCTTTTCGTTGAGCGTTGTCGTCAGCTTCTTCTCGGCCTTGGTGCGCCCAAAGGAAATGCGGTTCTGCTCCGCCTGCTTTTCCTTGTCCGAGCGGGCCTGCTTCTTGCGAAACTGGCGCAGATTGACGATTTCGGCGCTCATCGATCTCTTCCCGTTGCCGACATGAAAAAGGGGAAGCGGTTGCTTCCCCGGCAATGCCTACTGCTTCTTGCGGAACGCGTCGAGCGAGACGACCGATCCCGGCTTCTTTTCCTCGCCTTCCTTGGCTGCTGCGGCTGGCACTTCCTCGCCTTCGACCGGCACCGGATAGGCGGTGATTTCGCTGGAGGAGGTCTCTTCCTCCTCGTCGGCCAACGGCACGTCGAATTCCAGCTCGAAATTGACGGAAGGGTCGTAGAAGCCGCGGATAGCGTTGAAGGGGACCACCAGCTTTTCCGGAACGTCGGAGAAGGAGAGGCCGATCTCGAACTGGCTTTCGGTGATTTTTAGATCCCAGAATTGATGCTGGATGACGATGGTCATCTGCTCCGGATACTTCGACTTCAGGTGCTGCGAAATGCGCACGCCGGGAGCGCCGGTCAGAAAAGTGATGAAGAAATGGTGGTCACCGGGCAGGCGGCCTGTGGCGCCGACCTCGGTCAGCACCTTGCGGATCACTCCACGCAGGGCGTCCTGTGCCAAAATGTCGTAGCGGATATGATCCTGCCCCATGCTTTCCTGTCTTTCGTTGGCCATGTTTTTTATAGGCTTATGCCATGCTGAACGCCGCCGGAAAAGCCCTATGCGCGAGTCACCACATGTCGATCTATAATATAGCACTGGAGAAGAAGGTGAAGGCTTCTGTTGCCAGGTGCCTTCGAACCCCGCCTAAGAGTGCGACCCCTTAGGACTTTATTTGAAGTGTCACACCGCGATTAAGCAGCGAGACGAGCTTCCGCATAGTTGTCGTTTGCAACTACAATTTTAGCCCGATAACGGCGGTACAATGCCGAGCAAAAAGTCGATCTTTACACCCTTGTCGATCCTGTTTCGCCCCCATCAAAAGCCGGTCTGACGCAAGTTCTGCCGGCCGGTTTTTGGTGGAGGCGCCGGGTACCGCCCCCGGGTCCAATAGGTTTATTACACCGCTCATTTATCGCCATAGCCGGCCCGAAGACCGGCAAGGCTGATATAGTGTTTTCCGCAGGCGAAGGGAAGGGCAATTGTCATAAATGCTTCGCGGAAACACCGGTTTGCCCGTGAGGCTGCGAGATTTGCCTGAATTACGCTTCGCCGCGGTTGGTTTCGCACCGGCTTGTCGTTAAAATTGCGAAAAAGGAATCGGCAGGCCGCCAATTAGGCAGCCTTTATGGCCGGAAATTTCAAGCGATTTCGGAGCGGAAGATGGCTCGTCACCCTGAGTATCAATATCTCGACCTGATGGCGCATCTGCTGGAGCACGGCGATCGCCGGATCGACCGTACCGGCGTTGGCACCTTGAGCGGCCTCGGCGCCATGATGCGCTTCGATCTTTCGAAGGGACAGATCCCGATCTTCACGACGAAGCGAGTCTATTGGAAGCTCGCCGTCAAGGAAATGCTCTGGTTCCTGACCGGCGACACCAATATCCGCAATCTGCTGAAAGAAAATGTGCGGATCTGGACAGACTGGCCGCTGGCGAAATATCGCAAGGCAACCGGCGAGGATATCGATCAGCTTGCCTTCGAGAAGCGTGTTCTCGAGGATGAAGCTTTCGCTCTTAAATGGGGCGATCTCGGCCCGGTCTATGGCAAGCAGTGGCGGCAATGGCGCGATGCCGAGGGTCGGGTGCATGACCAGCTCGCCGCTGTCATCAAGGATCTCAAGACCAATCCCAGCAGCCGCCGCATGATCTTCCATGCCTGGAATGTCGGCGAGCTCGCCGACATGGCGTTGCATCCGTGCCATATGGTCTATCAGTTCCATGTGTCGAATATCTCGGCGGAAGGCGGCAAGCGGCCGCGTCTCAGCCTGATGGTCTTCCAGCGCTCCTGCGACCTGTTCCTTGGCAATCCCTTCAATATCTGCCAGCAGGCGGCGTTGCTGGCCATGGTCGCGCAGCAGGTCGATATGGATCTGGGAGAGGTGGTCTGGTCGGGTGGCGACGTTCACCTCTATCTCAATCATCTGGACGCGATTCGCGAACAGCTCAGCCGTGAGCCGAAGCCGTTCCCGACCTTGCGCCTCCTGCGGCGGCCCGACAGCATCGACGATTATCGCATCGAGGATTTCGAGGTTGTGGGCTATGAGCCGCATGCCGCGATTGCGGCCGAAGTCGCGGTTTAGAGCTTTTCTTCGAATCGCGAAAACGCTCTATCTCTTTGTTTTTACGCAATTCCGGACGGAAAACCGCTGCACACTTTTCTTGGAGTTGCTCTAGCCCGTGGTTCGGCCGGCAACGAGCACAGCACCGGTGACGAGCAGCAAAGCTCCGACAAGCTGCCATGTATTGAAGCCGGCCAGTTTTTGCCCGGAGATGGCGGCGTCGAATGCGAGGCCTGCCAGGAGCTGGCTGGCAACCAGCACGGCGATGGTGGGGGCTGCGCCAAGCCGCTGATATCCAAGAATGCCGGCAAAGACGAAGAACGAGCCAAGCAGGCCCGGCAGCAGCGCCCATGGCCTGATGGCGCTGGCTGCCTCCGCAAGGCCGGCGAGACCGCTGCGTGAAATCAGGATCGCAAGCAGCGCGGTCAGCCCGACCGAGGAGTTGATGACCAGGGCAATGAGCACGGTCGACGCCGACTGAGTGATCCGCACCATCAATGCGTTCTGCAGAACCAGCGATATGCCGGCGAGAATGAGCGTTGCCACCGTGATCGGCATGGTGTTCGCGCCTTAGGCTGTGGGTTTGTTGTCGGGATCGATTCGCTGATCGAGGAGCAGCTGCAGGAAGGCCAGATCGAGCCAGCGTCCGAACTTCGTGCCGACTTGCGGCAGAAGGCCGACCTGCTGGAAGCCGAGCTTTTCGTGCAGCCGGATCGAGGCTTCATTGCCAGCCTCGATGCCCGCGACCATTGCATGTTTGCCGATCGCCCGGGCGCGCTCGATCAGCTCGATCATCAGCGCCTTGCCGATGCCGCCTCGATACTGATCGTTGCGGACATAGACCGAGTGCTCGACCGTATGCCGATAGCCGTCGAAGGCGCGCCAGTCGCCGAAGGAGGCATAGCCGATGACATCGCCATCATCATTCGTTGCCACGAGCACCGGATAGCCGAGCTTGTGCCGATCCTGCAGCCATTGCCTGCGGTTGGCGATATCGACCAGCGTCTCGTTCCAGATCGCTGCGGTATTCGCGACGGCGTCATTGTAGATCGCGGTTATTCCCGCGAGATCCTCGTTTCTCGCATCGCGAATTTGCATCGGCGGCTCCGTGAGCTATCCACTAAATTGGATGGATATGTGTTTTACCGTTCCATCTTGTCATACACCGATTTTGATGTCTGTCCACTATATTATTACGAAAATCCAGAAAATCAAAAGCACGCTAACTGCTGATCGCGTGGCGGTTTGGAGGAAATATGGCACTGATTCAATAGCTAGTCACCTTTTTCCTAAAGGTGATGAAATTTGATTTCTCTCTGGTTGGCTTTGCGTGAAGCGATCTTTCGAGGATGTTCGGCACCGATTGTCATTTCAGCGAAAGTCCACTATAGTAAAACGCATGTCTCAACTTGATGATATCGACAGGCGCATCGGCGCACGCATTCGCATCGAACGGGAAAGCCGCGGCTGGTCGCTGACGGAACTGGCGGAACGCTCGACCGTGTCCCGCGCCATGATCCACAAGATCGAGCGTGGCGAAAGCAGCCCGACGGCGACGCTGCTCGGCAAGCTTTCCGGTGCTTTCAGCTTGAGCATGTCGACCTTGATGGCGCGTGCCGAGATGCAGCAGGGCCGGTTTCTCCGGAGGCAAGAGCAGCCCGTCTGGGTCGATCCGCAGACGGGCTATGAGCGCCGGCACGTTTCCCCGAAGTCGGACCTGCCGCTCGATCTCGTCCGCATCGAGTTGCCCGCGGGGGCGGAAGTTCCGATGCCCGCATCGGCTTATGCCTTCATGCGGCAGCTCATCTGGGTGCTGGAGGGGCGGCTGACCTTTCTCGAAGGAGACGTCAGGCATTTGATGTCGGCAGGCGATTGCCTCGAACTCGGTCCGCCGACGGATTGCGTCTTCCAGAATGAAAGCGAGGAGCCGTGCATCTACGCCGTCCTCGTGCTTCGCAATGCTTGACAGGTGGCGCTAAACTTAGCGTTACCGCATGGCATTGTGCTCGTCCGGCCGGGCGATAGGCGATATGGTGCCGTCTTCCTTACGCGGAAAAGGAGATTGGCCGTGGAGATCGCAGTCATCGGGGCCGGCGCAATGGGGAGCGCCATTGGCCGGCGCTTGGTCGAAAACGGGGCGAGGGTGGTCACCTATCTTGAGGGGCGCTCGGCTTCGACCATTGAGCGGGCGAAAACGGCCGGCATGGAGCCGGTCGGATTGGACGCTATCGCCGCGTCGCGTCTCATTCTTTCCATCGTTCCGCCGGCTGAGGCTGTTGGCGTTGCAAAGCAGATCGCCGCTGAACTGCGTCGGGTCGGCGCGAAGACGACGTTCATGGACTGCAATGCGATTTCGCCTAGGACCATGACCGAGATTGCGGCAATTTTCGGCAGTGACTGCGGCGTGGTCCTCGACGGCTCCATCATCGGCGGTCCGCCGAAGCCTGGCCAGAAGGGGCCGAAACTTTATGTGAGCGGCGATACAGCTGGCGACAGCGGCGTGCTTGTCGAATACGGACTGCAGGTTCGTCGCATCGAAGGGGCAGTCGGCGCGGCCTCGGCGCTGAAGATGTGCTATGCCGGCATCAACAAGGGCGTGACCGGGCTTGGCACCGCCATGCTGCTGGCTGCGATCCGTTCGGGTGCCGATGTCGCCCTCAAACGCGAGCTTCGGGAAAGCCTGCCGGATCTCGATGCGAAATTCGTCCACGGCATCCCCGACATGTATCCGAAAGCCTATCGCTGGGTCGCCGAGATGGAGGAGATTTCCGAATTTCTCGGCGAGGACGATCCCGCCGCCTTGATCTTCAAGGGCATGGCGGGGCTCTATCGGAAGATGGCCGCGGATCGGGAAGAGGGAGGTCTTTTGGCCGGCCAGCTCGATAAATTGAATAGCGGCGGCTAATGCTAGGCTGGGGCGGTTCCATCTCCCGTAGAGGCTATGATGATGTAAAGTCGACGCGCCGACTCGCGCTGATGTCGGTGAGGCAGACCGAGGGAGACGCATGACCCAGCCGATCAAGACCATCGTCGTTGCCGTATCGCGCAACGGCATCATCGGGCGCGAAGGCGATATGCCCTGGCGGCTGTCGTCCGATCTCAAGCGCTTCAAGGCGATGACGCTCGGCAAACCTGTGATTATGGGGCGCAAGACCTTCCAGTCGATCGGCAAGCCCTTGCCGGGCCGGCCCAATGTCATCATCACCCGTGACACCGATTTTACAGCCGAGGGGATAACGGTGGCGCATTCGCTCGATGAAGCGATCTCGATTGCATCGCGTCTGGCTAAAGAGAGCAATGTCGACGAAATCTGCATCCTTGGGGGCGGCGAAATCTATCGGCAGGCGATCAGCCTCTCCGACCGGCTGCTGATCACCCATGTCGAGGCTGATGTGGAGGGCGACACCTCCTTTCCAGAGATCGATCCAGGCATCTGGCAGGCGGATAGCGAGCTTGCCGTTCCGGCAGGAGAAAAGGATACTTATCCGACGCGTTTCGTTAGCTATTTTCGGCGTAAAACATAAAAGCTGCCCCCAAAAAGCAAATATCTTACAATGAATCCGACGAACTTCCTGAAGTCGCGTTGAAAGCAGGTGCTTCGATACCTATAACGGGAAACAATCGCTGCCACCTGCGGAGTTCGAGCCATGAAATCCGTGGGTTCGGCGCGATATCGGGAGTCAACAAACAAAGAGGTTTTGATGCCTTGGAGCAATCAGAATGGCGGCGGCGGTGGCCCATGGGGCGGCGGCGGCGGTGGAAATAATCAGGGACCTTGGGGGCAAGGACCGAACCGGCCGCGAGGTGGCGGCAACGGAGGACCTCCGGATCTCGAGGATATTATTCGCCGCGGCCAGGACCGGTTGAAAGGTTTCGTGCCCGGCGGCTTCAATGCAGGCGTCGTCCTCATTATCATCGCAGTGATCGCCGTCTTCTGGTTGATCCAGTGCATCTACACCGTGCAGCCGGACGAGCGCGGCGTAGAGTTGCGTTTCGGCAAGCCGCGCGAGGAAGTCTCGATGCCAGGCCTGCATTTCCACCTGTGGCCGATGGATCGAATTGAATTCGTCAAAGTCACCGAGCAACAGCGCAATATCGGCGGCCGCTCCACGGCTGGTTCGACTACCGGTCTGATGCTGACGGGCGATCAGAACATCGTCAACGTCCAGTTCTCGATCCTCTATACCGTGACCACCCCGCAAGCCTATCTGTTCAATCTCGAGACCCCCGACGAGACACTGCAGCAGGTTGCGGAAAGTGCCATGCGTGAGGTCGTCGGTCGCCGTCCGGCTCAGGACATCTATCGCGACAAGCGTCAGGAAATCGCGACCGAGGTCAGAGGCATCATTCAGGATACGATGGATCGCTACGGTTCCGGCATCTCCATCAACGCCGTGCCGATCGAGGATGTCTCTCCGCCGCGCGAAGTGGCCGACGCATTCGAAGAAGTGCAGCGTGCGGAGCAGAACGAAGACCAGCAGGTGGAAGAGGCCAATCAGTACGCCAACCAGAAGCTCGGTCAGGCCCGCGGTCGCGCGGCCCAGATCCGCGAAGAGGCGGCTGCCTACAAGGATCGTGTCGTGAAGGAAGCCCAGGGTGAGGCGCAGCGCTTCATCTCGATCTACGACGAATACGTCAAGGCACCTGAGGTCACTCGCAAGCGTCTGTTCCTGGAAACCATGGAGTCGGTTATCGGCAATTCCAACAGCATCATCATCGACGACAAGCAGGGCGTCGTGCCTTACCTGCCGCTGAACGAAATCGGCAAGCAGTCCACGACGCAGGCGGGCAAGCCCGCCGCCGCAACTCAGCCGGAGGCCAAATAATGACGTCCAGCCGTTTGCCAGCCATCCTCATCGCGCTTGCGGTGGTGCTGTTGCTTATTTATTCGTCGGTGTTCGTGGTCAATGCTCGTGAACAGGCGATCGTCCTGCGCTTCGGCCAGATTCGCGCCGTCAAGACCGAGCCCGGCCTGTACTTCAAGCTGCCTTTCGCCTTCATGGATGCCGATCGTGTCCAGTACGTGCAGCAGCAGGAACTCCGCTTCGACCTGGACAATATCCGTGTCCAGGTCTCCGGCGGCAAATTCTACGAAGTCGATGCTTTCGTCGTCTACAAGATCATGGATGCGCGTAAGTTCCGCGAGACCGTCTCAGGCGATCGCGATGCGGCTGAATCGCGTCTCAGGACCCGCCTCGACGCTGCTCTGCGCCGTGTGTATGGTCTGCGCGGCTTCGAGGCGGCGCTTTCCAACGAGCGTGCCGCGATGATGACGGAAGTGCGCAACGATCTGCATCGTGATGCGGAAACACTCGGCCTTAATATTGAAGACGTCCGCATCCGCCGTACAGACCTGTCTCAGGACGTGTCGCAGAACACTTACGACCGCATGAAGGCAGAGCGTTTGGCGGAAGCCGAATTGATCCGCGCGCGCGGTAACGAAGAAGGCCAGCGGCGCCGGGCGGTCGCGGACCGTCAGGTCGTCGAGATCGTGGCCGATGCGCAGAAGGATTCGGAAGTGCTGCGTGGTGAAGGCGAAGCCGAACGCAACGCCATCTTCGCGGATGCCTCGAAGCGCGATCCGAACTTCTACGAGTTCTATCGTTCGATGGCCGCTTACAACAAGGCACTCGCCTCAGGTGGCAAGACGCTCGTCCTGCCGCCGAACCAGTCGGACTTCTTCAAGTATTTTGACAGCCCTGCGGGTTCCGCACCCAATTCCGGGGCGCCGGCATTCGCCAATCCGACGCCGCCTGCGAACTGAGGCGTCGATTACACTGAAACGAAAGGGCTGCCTGAGGGCGGCCCTTTTCTTTATGACGCATTGCATCACCTTTGGCCTGCAAGCATCGGCGGCGAGGAGGTTCGGGGATTTCTCAAAAAGGTGATTTCACGCTTCATCATTCCGCCTTATGTTGATGCTTATACAAGTTTTCCCTTTCTTTATGAGGATGCCTGATGGCTTCGACCAATCGCCTGCCTTTCAGCCGTTCGTTTGCCTTGCTCGCAAGCATTGCACTGATTGCCGGCCCCGTTGTGGGCGTTACCGAACAGGCTTATGCGCAGACGCAGAATAGCGGTGCGGCCGCAGGTGCCCAGGCGCCGGCCACGACCAACAATCAGACGCCGCCGGCAGCATCTCCCACGGTCACGGCGAACCCGGCCATGAATGCCGGTCCGGCATCGGTTGCCGATCTCGCTTCCGGCTTGCTCGATGCGGTCGTCAATATTTCCACGTCGCAGAAAGTCAAGGATGAGGGGAATGGTCCGGCGACCCCGAAGGTGCCGGATAACTCGCCCTATCAGGATGAATTCAACGATTTCTTCAACAACAAGAAAGACGACGACAGCAATCGCAAGGTAAGCTCGCTCGGTTCCGGCTTCGTCATCGACCCCTCCGGCTATATCGTCACCAACAATCACGTCATTGAAGGGGCCGACGATATCGAGGCGATCTTCCCGAACGGCACCAAGCTGAAGGCGAAGCTGATCGGCACCGATACGAAGACCGATCTTTCCGTCCTCAAAGTCGAGCCGAAACATCCGCTGACGGCAGTCAAATTCGGTGATTCCTCGAAGATGCGCATCGGCGACTGGGTGATGGCGATCGGCAATCCCTTCGGCCTCGGTGGCTCTGTCACCATCGGTATCGTCTCGGCGCGGGGCCGTAACATCAATGCAGGTCCCTACGACAACTTCATCCAGACGGATGCGGCGATCAACAAGGGCAATTCCGGCGGCCCGCTCTTCAACATGAAGGGTGAGGTGATCGGTATCAATACGGCGATCATCTCTCCGAGCGGCGGTTCGATCGGCATTGGCTTTGCAGTACCGTCCGAACTGGCGGAAGGTGTCGTCAATCAGCTCAGGGATTTCGGTGAGACGCGCCGTGGCTGGCTCGGTGTGCGCATTCAGCCTGTCACGGATGATGTCGCCAACAGCCTCGGTCTTTCTGAGGCGAAGGGTGCGCTCGTCGCTGGTGTCATCAAGGGCGGCCCTGTCGACAACGGCTCGATCAAAGCGGGCGATGTCATCCTGAAATTCGACGGCAAGGATGTGGACGAGATGCGCGATCTGCCGCGCGTTGTCGCCGAAAGCCCCGTCGGCAAGGAAGTCGATGTCGTCATCTATCGCGATGGCAAGCAGCAGACCGTCAAGGTGACGCTCGGCCGTCTGGAGGACAGCGATCAGGCGGCAGCCGCGAGCACCGACAACAACAAGAAGCCGCAGCTTGCGCCTGACGACAAGGGCAACAGCGACGGCGTCATCAATCCCGATCAGGGAGACGATGGCGACGATGACGGCATGGATGGGCAGGATCAGGGCGGCGATCCGCAGCAATCGCCGCAGGCTCAGCCGCCAGTTCAGGCGACCTCGAATATCCTCGGAATGAAGCTCTCGACGTTGACGGCAGAGAATCGCAAGAGCTTCGGCATTGCCGACAGCGTCGATGGTGTCGTCATCACCGAAGTGGCCCCAGGTTCGGCGGCGGCGGAAAAGGGGTTGAAACCTGGCGACGTCGTCGTTGAGGTCGCGCAGGAATTCGTCCAGACCCCGAGCGCTGCCTCGGACAAGGTGGCATCGCTGAAGCGGGAGGGACGCCGCAATGCACAGATGATGATTGCGTCGCCGAACGGTGACTTGCGCTTCATCGCCGTCGCACTGGAATAGAATTCAGCTGTCGACATGTTTTGCCTGCTGCGCCCGCCATTCGGCGGCGCTGAGGCGATGTACGACATGGCGCTTCAGATGCGGATGCGTCTCCGGAATTTGTGGATGGTCGAAATCGGAGGCCGGATCGTGGTACATGCCGATTTTGCGCATCACCGCGAGGACGCGCCTGTTGTCATGTACGGCGACGGACAGGATTTCTTCGAGATTTAGGACGGTGAAAGCGTGACGCATAAGAGCCGCGCCCGCTTCCGTCGCATAGCCCTTGCCCCAATGGCGCGCTGAGATCCGCCAGCCGATCTCCACGGCATCTCTGGGCAAATGAGGGGTGAGTTGTACTCTGGACAGCCCCGAGAAGCCGATTGCCTCGCCGCTATGCTTCAAAACCACGGCAAGAAAATCGAAACCAGGTTCGGAGATGACGTTCCGGATCATGGCGAAGATGGTGTCGGTTTCCTCGCGGCTGCGGCTGAAGGGAAAGAATTCAAGAACGGCCGGATCGGAGCTCAGCTCGTAAAACAGCTCGCGATCCTCTTCCCCGCATGGCCGCAGGATCAGCCGAGGCGTTTCGATAAGGGTCATTGCCGGGAGCGCCACTCGGCTGCGGTCAAGCGGTAGAGGACATGGCGCTGCAGATGGGGATGGGTGTCGGGAACGTTGGGGTGATTGAAATCGCTGCCCTCGACGCTGTGCATGCCGATCCGCTCCATCACCGATGTCGACCTGACATTGTTGTGGACCGCGAAAGAGACGATTTCATCCAGCTTGAGCGTGTCGAAGGCATGAGCAAGAAGCGCTCGCGCCGCTTCGCTGACCAGGCCCTTGCCCCAGTGCCGCGCCACCAGCCGCCAACCGATCTCGACAGTTCCGATCGCGACGAAGGGTTCCAGGTGATCCGTCCGCACGAGCCCGCAATAGCCGATGGGCTCGCCGCTTTCCTTCAGCTCCAGCACATAAAGGCCGAGCCCGGTCTCCGTGATCATCGATTGTACCCGATCGAAGAAGGCATCCGCCTCCGTACGATTGCGGCGAAAGGGAAAGAACTTCATGACTGTTTCGTCGGAGTTGATCTCGTAGGCCAGATCGCGATCCGTCTCGCGCCAGTTGCGGATGATGAGGCGGTCGGTTTCGGTGATGATCATCTGCAGCCCCTGATTTCGGCGATCTGTGCCGCTCTATGGTTTGACGAAATCCGTCTTGCGATAGCCCTGGATGTAGAGCAGCGCAGTCAGATCGCCGTGGTCGATGCGCATCCTCGCTTGTGCTGAGACCGTCGGCTTGGCATGGAGTGCGACGCCGGAACCGGCAAGCTGCAGCATGCCGAGGTCGTTGGCGCCGTCGCCGACGGCCAGGGCATCATCGGTGGAAATACCGAGCTTTTCGGTGATATCGGTGAGCGCATCCACTTTGGCCTGCTTGCCGAGGATGGGCTCCTCGACGAGGCCGGTCAGGATGCCGTTTTCTTCCAGCAGAATATTGGCGCGGTTCTCGTTGAAGCCGAGGGTCGCGCCGATGCGGCTGGTGAAGACGGTGAAGCCGCCGGAAACGAGGGCGGCGTAATAGCCTTTCGCCTTCATCGTCGCGATGAGTTCGGGGCCGCCCGGCGTCAGCGTGATGCGCTTGGCGATGACATCGTCGACGACGGAAATCGGCAATCCCTTCAAGAGAGCGACGCGCTCGCGCAGCGCCGGCTCGAAGTCGATCTCGCCGTTCATGGCGCGGGCAGTGATATCGGCAACCTTATCCTTGAGACCGACCTCGGCGGCGAGTTCGTCGATGCATTCCTGACCGATCATGGTCGAGTCCATATCGGCAATCAGCAGCTTCTTGCGGCGGGTATCGGCTTCCTGGATCACCAGATCGATCGGCGCACTGCCGATCGCTGCGAGGATATTGGTCTCCGCGGCCTCGATATCGGTATCGTCGCGCAGCGCGATATCGCAGGCAATGCCGTCAGCGAGCCAGTAAAGCCCGGACGCCTTGACGGCTTCAGCCGCCTTCTCTGCGATGGCCGGAACAAGAACGGGGTTTGACGGATTGGCAATAAGCGTGGCAACGAAGGCCATGAGCAGAAACCCTATGAGCAATATCGACGCGATCCTGATAACCGGGCCGACCGCCAGCGGCAAGTCCGCACTGGCGGTAGAATTGGCGCGTTCGCATGATGGCGTCGTTATCAATGCCGACAGCATGCAGGTCTATGACACCCTGCGTGTGCTGACCGCGCGGCCCGATGAAGCGGATATGGAAGGCATTCCGCATCATCTCTACGGCCACGTTCCAGCCGGCCAGGCCTATTCGACCGGCGTCTGGCTGCGCGAGGCCGGCGCATTGCTCGAGCGACTGCGCGACGAGGGCCGCATGCCTGTCTTCGTCGGCGGCACCGGGCTTTATTTCAAGGCGCTGACGGGCGGGCTTTCCGACATGCCCGAGATTCCGTCTGATATCCGCAATCGGCTTCGCAGTCGATTGCTGACAGAGGGGCCGGAGGCGCTGCATCATGAGCTTGCAAAACGCGACGGTGTCGTTGCCGAAACTCTGAACCCGCAGGACGGGCAGCGCATCGTTCGCGCCCTGGAGGTGGTCGAAGCGACGGGCCAGTCCATTGCGGCTTTTCAGGGCAAGAACGGGCCAATGATCATCGATCCAGACCGCGCGCGAAAGATCGTGGTTCTGCCTGAGCGCGCTATCCTGCATGAGCGTATCAACAGTCGTTTCGAGACGATGCTGGCGATGGGTGCGGAGGCCGAGGTGCAGGCTCTGCTGGCTCTGGATCTTCCGCCGGAAATGCCTGTCATGAAGGCTATTGGTGTCGCGCAGATCGCCGCGATGCTGAAGGGGGAGATGACGCGCGCTGAGGTCATCGAAACCGGGTCTGCAGCGACGCGGCAATATGCCAAGCGGCAGATGACCTGGTTCCGTAATCAGATGGACGAGAGCTGGGAACGATTGAGCCCGTAGTTCGAGGCGTCAGTCCTTGTCGTAAAGGCTGCTCAAGGGTTTTTTCAGAATGCTGTCCCGCAAGGACAAGCCGGATTCGCGCCGCAGCGATGGGGCAGTTTCTCTTGACGGCGGCGAGCGTGCGCCTCCTTCATCGCTGCGGAATTCACGGCGCAATTCCGCAAGCTTGCTGTCGATCGATGTTTGCGAAGGGACTGCGGGTTGCGGTGCGCCGGTGCGCGGCAGCATGTCGGGACGGTAGGGTTCGATCGACGGGGGATTCGGTTCAGCTTGATGACAGATTGTCTGCTGGACAGGCCCTTCGTCGAAATCATCTCCGATATCGGTCATCGGCACAGCGTTGTAGCTTTGTTGGAGAGGGCTGAGATCTGGGCCTGAAATCGAACGCATGCGGCCGATAATCGCGCGCAGATCGACCGTATCGGGCGAATCCTCGCTGGTTTTCGCGACGCTGCCGCTGGCTTTTGGCAGCAAATGCCGTTCGACCTGGGAAAAGCGCATGCGCATCGGGACCGCGATGGCCTCGCCGAAGGCGATCGCTTCGCCGTTGCCGATCGATGAGAGAAAGCTGGTCGTCGAGATCGACGAGTTGGGTATCGCCGAGCGGATGATTTCCTGGTCGCGATCATTGGCAAGACGCATGGCAAAGAGCGTCGAGCACTGCGAAAGGATCGTCTGGTCGAGCTCGCCCGGGCGCTGGGTGATGATACCGAGCGAAACGCCGTATTTGCGGCCTTCCTTGGCGATACGGGCGATGGCCTGCCGCGTCGGGAAGAAGCCGAGCGTCGGGTCGGCGGGGATGTAGCGGTGCGCTTCCTCGCAGACGACGAGCATATGGATCGCCCCTTCGCTCCAGAGCGCCAGTTCGAAGGCCATGCGGCAAAGGACGGATGCGACGGAATTGATGACTTCCGAGGGGATGCCGGCGAGCTGGAAGGTGCAGATCGGCTTACCGTCGCCCGGAATGCGGAAGATCTTGGCGATGGTCTCCATGATCGTATCGGTGATCGTGTTGTTGGAGAACATGAAGTGATAACGAGGATCGTTGATCGCCGAGATGATGCGCATCTTGAGCGAACGCAGATGCGGCTTTTCCTGACGGCCCTCAAGGCGGCCGATGCGCTCGTCGATCAGTGCCAGCAGATCGGCCATGCGGTATGGGACCGGCGTATCCGCCGTTACCGAGGCCTTTTCCGTCTGGCGGCGCATCAAGGTTGAATCGCTGCCGCGGAAAGCGCGCCTGGCTTCGGGAATAAGATCGCGCAGCGCATCCAGCTCTTCCGGTATTGCCGGGCGGCCGCGGAAGACGACTTCACTGAATTCCTCAAGCCGCATCAGCCAGAAGGGCAGGTCGAGCGTATCGGTGTCGATGACGACGGCATGCTTCGGAAAGGCGGCTGCGAACTCGTTGTGCGGATCGAGAATCAGCACACGCAATTTCGGATCGGCGCTGATCGCCTTGTGCAGCAGCAGAGAGACGGCGGTGGATTTGCCGACGCCGGTCGAGCCGACGACCGCGAAATGCTTCGCCAGCATCGAGGGGATGTGGATGGCGGCATCGATGCTTTCGTCCTGCGTCAGCTTGCCGATGACACAGCTGCTGCCCTTGCCGGCATCGAAAATGCGCATGAGGTCGGCAGCGCGGATGCGATGCGCTATGGCGCCAAGATAGGGGTAAGCGGAAATGCCACTCGAAAATTCCTCGCGGCCATCCGGGCCGACGCGAACCTCGCCCAACAGCTCGACCTCAATGCGAAAGAGATTATCCTGCCCTTCACCCCAGCCGACGCTTTGCGTATTCATCGAATAGACGAGGGCTGCGACGCGGTTCTTCCCGACACTGATGGAAATCAGGCGACCGACCGACCAGAGTTCGGTCAGGTCCGTGCCGCCGGCCTCGGCCACGGCGGCGATTGTCGCGCGGGAACCGTTGCACGCGACGACGCGACCGAGGAAGCGATTTCCCGGTTTCAACTTGTCGCGGCGATCAAGATCTCCAGCGTTGCCTGATGTCTGCAGATCGTTATTCAGCAACAGTTACCCCAATCATTAGTGGCTGGAGCATAGAGACGGTGGCTTAATAAAACCCTGTCGACCACCCGTGCTTTTTATAGGGTTTCCGCGGGGCCACGATTTTTTATTGCTTCACGCGTTGACGCTTCGAAATTTTCTGTCTATCACTTCGGCCCATGAAAAACTCGATCATTCTTATCGTGGTGGGAAGGCGCATGGGCAGGATGGTGTAACCATCCGGCGATAGCCACCCATGCGCTAGATGACAGGCTCCCTAAGGGGCCTTTTTTTATGCCCGAAATCGAGATTTCATTTTTCCAAACCTCCAGCAGACAGCGGAACAAACGTATGACCGGCACAGATAATCAGGCGAGCGGCAATCGAATGACAGGCGCGGAGATCGTGTTGCAGGCGCTCAGAGACAACGGCGTCGAACACATCTTCGGTTATCCGGGTGGCGCTGTGCTTCCGATCTACGACGAGATCTTCCAGCAGGACGACATCAAGCACATTCTCGTCCGCCACGAGCAGGGCGCCGGCCATGCGGCCGAAGGCTATGCCCGCTCCACCGGCAAGGTCGGCGTCATGCTGGTTACCTCCGGCCCGGGCGCGACCAATGCGGTCACGCCGCTGCAGGATGCCTTGATGGATTCCATTCCGCTCGTTTGCCTGACCGGCCAGGTTCCGACGACGCTGATCGGCTCGGATGCCTTCCAGGAGTGCGATACGGTCGGCATCACGCGGCCCTGCACCAAGCACAACTGGCTGGTCAAGGACGTCAATCAGCTCGCGGCCGTCATTCATGAAGCCTTTCGCATCGCGCAATCAGGCCGTCCCGGTCCCGTTGTCGTCGATATCCCGAAGGACATTCAGTTTGCGACCGGCACCTACACGCCGCCGGAATCGCATGATGTCCAGAAGAGCTATCAGCCGAAGATTCAGGGCGATCTCAACAAGATCAACCAGGCGATCGAGCTGATGAAGAATGCCCGTCGCCCCGTCATCTATTCCGGTGGCGGCGTCGTCAATTCCGGCCCCGAAGCTTCCAAGCTGCTGCGCGAACTGGTCGAGCTCACCGATTTCCCGATCACCTCGACGCTGATGGGCCTCGGTGCCTATCCGGCCTCGGGCAAGAGCTGGCTCGGCATGCTCGGCATGCATGGTTCCTACGAAGCCAATATGGCGATGCATGATTGCGACGTCATGGTCTGCATCGGCGCACGCTTCGACGACCGCATTACCGGTCGCTTGAACGCCTTCTCGCCGAATTCGAAGAAGATCCATATCGACATCGATCCTTCGTCGATCAACAAGAACGTTCACGTCGACATCGGCATTCTCGGCGATGTCGGCAATGTCTTGGAAGATATGGTTCGCCTGTGGCGTGCGCTACCGCAGAAGCCTGCTGCCGACCGCCTCGGCGATTGGTGGACCAGCATCACCCGCTGGCGCGCGCGCAACTCGTTCGCCTACAAGCCGAGCGACGATGTCATCATGCCGCAATATGCGATCCAGCGCCTCTATGAGCTGACCAAGCATCGCGACACCTATATCACGACCGAAGTCGGCCAGCATCAGATGTGGGCGGCACAGTTCTACGGCTTCGAGCAGCCGAACCGCTGGATGACCTCAGGTGGCCTCGGCACCATGGGCTATGGCTTGCCGGCGGCGCTCGGCGTTCAGATCGCCCATCCGGAAAGTCTGGTCATCGATATCGCGGGCGATGCCTCGATCCAGATGTGCATTCAGGAAATGTCGGCGGCGATCCAGCACGATGCGCCGATCAAGATCTTCATCCTGAACAACCAGTACATGGGCATGGTTCGTCAGTGGCAGCAGCTGCTGCACGGCAATCGCCTCTCCAATTCCTACACGGAAGCGATGCCTGATTTCGTCAAGCTCGCGGAAGCCTATGGCGCCGTCGGCCTGCGCTGCGAAAAGCCGGGCGAACTCGATGCCGCCATCCAGGAAATGATTGACGTCAACAAGCCGGTCATTTTCGATTGCCGCGTTGCCAATCTCGCCAACTGCTTCCCGATGATCCCCTCGGGCAAGGCGCATAACGAAATGCTGCTGCCGGACGAAGCGACCGACGAAGCAGTTGCCAACGCCATCGACGCCAAGGGTCGCCAGCTGGTCTGATCGATAGCCGGGGTGCGGCGGAAGCCGCGCCCCGGCCGATCTCGCTGGCATATCGAACAAGAACCGAGGAAACGGAACAAGGATAATGAACGCACACCTTCAACCCACGGGCTCCGCCTATTTCATTTCGCCGGAAACCGCGGCGGCTGAGAGCCACACGCTTTCGGTGCTTGTCGACAACGAGCCCGGCGTTCTTGCCCGCGTCATCGGCCTCTTCTCCGGCCGGGGCTACAACATCGAAAGCCTCACGGTTTCGGAGACGGAGCATCAGGCGCATCTGTCGCGCATTACCATTGTCACGCGCGGCACGCCGCAGGTGCTGGAACAGATCAAGGCGCAGCTTGAGCGCATCGTCCCCGTTCACCGCGTCGTTGATCTGACGGTGCGCGCCCGCGAACTCGGCCAGGAACGGCCGATCGAGCGCGAAGTGGCGCTGCTGAAGGTGACCGGAAGCGGAGAGATGCGCGCAGAAACGCTGCGGCTGGCCGACGCCTTCCACGCCAAGGTGGTGGATGCGACCGTCGAACATTTCATTCTCGAAATTACCGGCAAGTCTTCGAAGATCGACCAGTTCATCGCCATCATCAAGCCGCTCGGCCTTATCGAAGTGTGCCGCACCGGTATTGCCGCGATGAACCGCGGCTCGCAGGGAATGTAAAAGCCTGCGGCGTCGGCCGGTTTGCCGTTCGGAATTGCGTTGGAAATCAGAGCGGTTCAGTGCTTCCGTGGAACGCTGAACCGCTTTATCTTTTGCGGCGGTCGGCTTGGGTCGACGATGTTGTTTGCAGCGGGAGAATAGGGTGGCAATCCTTGCCGGCGAGACTTTGCCTGAGATCGGCGGAAAGCCATGGCATCCGCCTGATGATATGCGTCTCGGCGCTGCCTTCTTCGTCCGTGGCGATTTTCCCTGGCTCCGGCATTATTTCGGCTCCCGGAAACTGGCCTCGATCCTTTCTCCCGGAATAGGCGGCGTCGTATCCTGGGGTGGCCGTGCGCCGGCGAAGCTCGCGGACAGCGTTGCGCGCTTTCGCCATCTTCGACATTGGTATCTGGAGGATGGTTTTCTCCGGTCCATGGGGCTCGGCAAGTCCGGCGCCATTCCACTATCCATCGTCATCGACGATCTTGGTTTGCCCGTCGATGCAAACAGGCCGTCGCGGCTTGAGCGGTTGATCGAGGGGGTGGGAGAGGCAGGAGAGCTTGGCCGCGCCATTCGCGAGCAGATCGTTCTCAACAAGCTGTCGAAATACAACCATCTTCCGCATCGCCCACCCAGCATTGCGCCGACGACAAAGCGGCGCATTCTGCTGGTCGATCAGGTCGTCGGCGACGTTTCCGTCGGCCGTGCGCTCGGCTCAAAAACTTCTTTCGAGACGATGCTTGCCGATGCGCTGGCAAGCGATGCGCAATGCCTGATCCGCACCCATCCGGATGTTATGGCTGGGCTTCGTAAGGGTTATCTTACGGATGGCGCTTCGAAAGGCGATGCAATTCTTGTCGACGCCGAGGTGTCGGTGGCGTCGATCCTCGACGTCGTCGATGAAGTCTGGACGGTCTCCAGCCAATTCGGCTTCGATGCGTTGCTGCGCGGCATTCCCGTTCGCTGCTATGCGGCGCCCTTTTATGCCGGCTGGGGTGTGACCGAAGATCATTTCGGTGTCCATACCAAGGCCGTGCTCGCCGGCCGTAGAACGAAGCTTCGGACCGTCGATCAGATCGCCGCCGCCGCCTTTTCGCTTTATCCGACCTATCGCGATCCGGCCGACTGGCGGGAGATCGACGTTTTTCGAGCGATCGAGCTGATAGTCGCACAGCAGAAGGCCGTTGCCTGAACCTACAGCATGTCCAGTGACTTCTTTCGCGACGGTGGCGGGAAGGCGGCGTCGAGGATAGCCCAATCTTCATCCGTGATGTCGACATCGATCGAGTCGCGGTTTTCCTCGATGCGCTGCACGTTCGAGGATTTCGGGATCGATATCACGCCGTCACGCTCCAGCAGAAAGGCGAGGGCGATCTGCGCGGGCGTCGCCTGATAGGTCTTGGCGACGCGGATCAGTTCTGGATGGTGAAGCAAGCGACCCTGTTCGATCGGCGAATAGGCCATGATCGGAATGCTGCGTTCCTGGCACCAGGGCAGCAGATCGTATTCGATGCCGCGTCGGGAGAGATTGTAGAGCACCTGATTGGCGGCGACATTGCCGCCATTTGGCACGGAAAGCAGCTCATCCATATCGTCGACATCGAAATTCGAAACGCCCCAGGCCTCGATCTTGCCCGCAGCCTTCAGGCCTTCGAAAGCTTCCACGGTCTCTTCAAGCGGGTAGTTGCCGCGCCAATGTAAGAGATAGAGATCGATGCGATCGGTGTTCAAGCGCTTCAGGCTGCGTTCGCAGGCTTCGACGGCGCCTTTGCGGCTGGCATTGGCGGGATAGACCTTGCTGACCAGGAAGACCTCGTCGCGCCGCCCTTCGATCGCCTTGCCGACGATTTCCTCCGAGCCGCCATCGGCATACATCTCCGCCGTGTCGATCAGCGTCATGCCGAGATCGAGACCGGTTTTCAGGCTGGTGATCTCGTCCCGGGCGGTCGCGGCGCTCTCGCCCATATTCCACGTTCCCTGGCCGAGTGCCGGAACCAAGATGCCGGAGGGAAGGGTGACAGTTGGGATGGGCTCGCGCATGGTCATTCCTCACTGCAGAAAACCGAAGGATAGGGGCATTCGACCGGATTTCAACCGACATCCGTCATGTCACCGTGACAATCACCCTATGGCTTTCGTATGGCTGGCGAACTAATGTCGCACGGCCATGCGTCGTTACATTTTGCACGCATGAAGAAGAATTTTGGATGCCGCCCTGTCACAATACGGTGTCCTAGGAGGCATCATGGCGCTGGATACATTTCTGGCTCTTCTACTTTTTGCATTCACAACCTCAATCACGCCCGGACCGAACAACATGATGTTGTTTGCATCCGGCGTGAATTTCGGTTTCCGCCGCACCATTCCGCACATGCTCGGCATCGGCGTTGGCTTTCTCTCGCTGTTGCTCGGTGTTGGTCTCGGCCTGGGTGCCGTGCTGCACACAGTGCCGCTGCTCTATACCGTGCTGAAATTCGCCGGCGGCGCCTATCTTGTCTGGATCGCCTGGAAGATCGGCACGTCGCGTAGCCTGACCGAGAGCGAGGGCTCGGCGCAGCCGATGAGCTTCATCAGCGCCGCCGCGTTCCAGTGGGTCAATCCCAAGGCCTGGGTGATGGCAGTCACTGCCATGGCGACCTATACCAATGAGCAGCTCTATCTTGTTACCGTCCTTTTGGTCGGGTTGGCTTTTGCTGCGGTCAATCTCCCGAGCGTTTCGACCTGGGCTGGCTTCGGCTCGGCACTACGCGACTGGCTCTCTGATCCCGTCCGGCTCAAATGGTTCAACATAACCATGGCCGTCCTGCTGGTGCTCAGTCTCTGGCCGATGCTAAAGTAGTCGCAAAGAGACAGGAGACAGCCATGTCCCACGGACACTCGCATGATGACGACGATCATCACGATCACCATCACCACGACAACCACTATTCGGACATGCAGGCGCGGGTGAAGGCGCTCGAGACGTTGCTGACGGAAAAGGGTTTGATCGACCCGGCGGCGATCGACCGTATCGTCGAGACCTATGAGACGAAGGTCGGGCCGCGCAACGGCGCGCAGGTGGTGGCAAAGGCCTGGAGCGATCCCGATTTCGCCGACTGGCTGCGGCGTGACGCAACGGCGGCGATCGCTAGCCTCGGCTTTACCGGCAGGCAGGGTGAACATATGCGTGCGGTGTTCAATACGCCGGAAACGCATAACCTGATCGTCTGCACGCTTTGCTCCTGCTATCCGTGGGCCGTGCTCGGGCTGCCGCCGGTCTGGTACAAGGCGCCGGCCTATCGGTCGCGCGCGGTGATCGATCCGCGTGGCGTGCTTGCCGAGTTCGGCCTGACCTTGCCGCAGGAGACGAAGATCCGCGTGTGGGATTCGACCGCCGAACTTCGCTATCTGGTGATTCCCGAGCGTCCTGCCGGTTCCGAAGGCATGGACGAGGCGGCGCTGGCGGATCTCGTCAGCCGCGATGCCATGATCGGAACGGCAATCGCCAAGGCGCCGGAGGCCGCGCTATGAACGGACCGCACGATCTCGGCGGCCAGATGGGGTTCGGCCCGGTCGCGCCGGAACAGAACGAGCCTTATTTCCATGCGGAATGGGAAAAGCGCGCGCTCGGCATCACGCTTTCCTGCGGCGCCTTCGGTGCCTGGAACATCGATGAGAGCCGGCACGCGCGCGAAAACATTCCGCCGGCGAGCTATCTCGGCGCCAGCTATTACGAGATCTGGACTCGCGCCGTCGATACGTTGCTCGAACGGCATGGCTTTGCCACGGCCGAGGAGCTGCGGGTGGGGCACGCGATCGAACAGGGCAGAGCACCCAAGCGGGTGCTGAAGGCTGAAATGGTCGATGCCGCTTTGGCCAAGGGTGGCCCTTGCGACCGGCCGATCGATGCTGCACCACTTTTCGCCGTCGGCGATCATGTACGGACGAAGAACTTCAATCCGACCGGCCATACCCGGTTGCCGCGCTATGCCCGCGCCAAGACGGGCATCATCGAAGCGGTGCAGGGATCATTCGTCTTCCCCGATGACAACGCTCACGGCCGGGGCGAGAATCCACAATGGGTCTATACCGTGGTCTTTGAGGGTGCCGAGATCTGGGGCGAGGGCGCCGATCCCTCTCTGACCGTCTCGATCGACGCCTGGGAGAGCTATCTTGAGCGCGTGTAGGGTCCCGTCGCCTCTGGCGCAATCGCCGGGATTGCCGAAGTCGACCGATGGCGAGCCGGTCTTTCCGGAACCCTGGGCGGCAGATGCCTTTGCGATGACCGTGCATCTGCATGAGAAGGGCCTGTTTGCCTGGAGCGAATGGGCTGAGCGGCTCTCGGCGGAACTGCACAAGCCAGGCCGCGCGTCTGACGGCAGTGATTATTTCGATTGCTGGGTGGCTGCTCTGTCAGGGCTGCTGGTCGCGAAGGGCATTGCCGATGCCGATGCGATCCTGGCTTTGCAACAAAGCTGGCAACGTGCGGCCGAGGCAACGCCGCATGGCAAGCCGATTGCGCTTGAAAACGATCCGCAATGGTAGGGTAATCCGAGTATCGGTTTTACCGCTCACGGCAGGCTACGACGAGAACTGCTTGTAGCACTCGTCCGCCACCTGCCGCAGCATGTCGCGTGAGATTTCGCCTGTCACGGCATAGCCGAGATCGCCGTCGATCCAGTAGAAGGTCTCGACGGCTTTGTCGCTGGCGAAGCGGAAGCTGGTCGTGGTGTTGCCGCTATTGCGCCCCACCAGCACGGTCAGGCGCTGGCCGCTGGCATTTTCATACATGAACAGGGCTCCGGGCGTGCCGTTGATCGGCAGCAGCCGGCCGCCGACGAGCTGGAAGCCCAGTTTCTGCAGGCTCGGCACCTTGAGGCCGGCGACATTCATGCGCTTGCCGAGCCAGGTGGCGAGATGCGCCTCCTGATCTGCGCCGACTTCGACGGGGTGGCGGACATCGCTGGCATAGACGACGAAGGCCGAGTGCGCTTGCTGCGGCAGGGCTTCGATCGATGTCAGCTGCAATTCGGGCTTGGCGAAAAGATCGGGGCCGAAGTGGCCGGCCACAGCACCGGCGATGAAGAGCGCCAGTGAGGCAGCAAGCATCATCAGCCTGCGGCTTCTTTGCGGGGCAAACGTCTGTACAGCCGATGAGGTTCTGCTTTTCAAAATGAGGTCGGTGTCGCCATCCCTTGATATCGCATAGGGGGAGAACATGGCCCGGATGTCATCGTTCTGGGCCTGCCATGCAGTCACGGAAGCAGCCTCTTCAGGATTTTCGGCCAGCCATGCCTCCAGCTCCGCCTGCTTTTCGGGTGGCAGGAGGCCATCGGCAAGGGCGTGAAGGTCCGCTTCGGTCACGGTCGGTTTGTGTTCGTTCATTTTGGTCTCCGAAGCGTGACAACGTTGTCTGCATTCAGCAGGCTGGTCATCTTCTGGCGCGCGCGCGACAGGCGCGACATCACCGTGCCGATCGGGATATCGAGCATGTCGGCGACATCCTGATAGCTGTAGCCTTCGACGACGACGAGTATCAGCACCGCGCGATAGTCTTCGCCGAGGCTGTTCAGCGCCGTTTCGAGGCGCGATCGCTGCAGCGGATCGCTATCCGTTTCGGCAGCCGGCAGGTGGCTGTTGTCATCGATATCGACGAAGCTGCGGCCGCCCTGCTGGCGCCGCTCGTTGCGGTAAAGATTGGTCATGATGGTGAGGATCCAGCCGCGCAGGTTCAGTCCGCGCCATTGGCCGCGGCGGATCAGAACCTTCTCGACACAATCCTGAAGCAGGTCCTCGCCGTCGGCATCCGACCAGGTGAGGCTGCGCGAGTAGCGTCGCAGCGAGGGGAGGAGCGCCAGCACCTCCGCCTCGAAACTATCGGGCGCGGGGGAGGCTTCCGCCGCGCCGTTTCCGGTCCGGTCAGGGCCGTGCGGCATCCCAGACGCCCTTGAAGCCGTCACCGGCGACATCACCGGACTTTGCGTCCTTGACGAAGAAATAGAGCGGCATGCCGTCCTTTGCCCACTGTTTCATCCCGTCCTTGCGGGTAATGATCGAATATGCACCCTCAGCCTTGGCTTTGTCATCGGCCATGAGCGGCGGCCAGGCTTTCTCGCAATCGCCGTTGCAATTGGACACGCCAGCCTTGTCGTTTTTGAAGGTGTAGAGCGTCTTGCCGTTTTCGCCGGCGAGCACCTTGCCCTTGGCGCTCTCGACCGTCTTGACGGGTGCTGCGGCGAAGGCCGCTGTGGCAAAGGCCGATGCCGCAGCGAGCGCGGCCAGGAAACTCAGGGTCTTCATGATGTCTCTCCTCGGGTGGGTAAACGATGGTCGTCCAGGCCTCGCATTTTGCGTTGCCGGACATGAGACACCGGTACCTGGGATTTTATTCCCGGCTCGCCGGGTATTTTTTACTGCTTGCTTCCCTCGGCCGAATCCTGCCATTTCGGCGCATGCAATTCGCGCCGCAACAAGATGAAGCGCTCAAGGCCGTTGCCAACTGGCTGAAGGAAGGGCGCTCACCGCTGTTCCGTCTGTTCGGCTATGCCGGCACGGGCAAGACGACGCTCGCGCGGCATTTTGCCGAGCATGTCGATGGCGATGTGCTGTTTGCTGCCTTTACCGGCAAGGCGGCGCAGGTGCTGCGTTCGCGCGGCGCCTCCAATGCCAAGACCATTCATTCGCTGATCTATCGGCCGCGCGGCGAAGAGGCCGTCGAGGACGAAGAGACGGGCAAGACATCGATCGCCCCGATGTTCACCATCAATCGCCAGAGCCCGGTCGCCAAGGCCGCGCTGATCATTGTCGACGAATGCTCGATGGTGGACGAAGCGCTCGGCAAGGATCTGATGAGTTTTGGGACGCCCATTCTGGTGCTCGGCGATCCCGGTCAGCTGCCGCCTGTTTCCGGCGGCGGGTTCTTCACCAACGAGGAGCCGGATTATCTGCTGACGGATATTCACCGTCAGGCGCGTGACAATCCGATCATCCAGCTCGCCATGCAGGTGCGTGAGGGCAAGGAAATCATGCACGGCGACTATGGCACCGCGCAGGTGATCTCGAAGAACGAGGTCACGCAGCCGCTGGTGCTGGAGGCCGATCAGGTTCTCGTTGGTACCAACAGGACGCGCCGGCGCTACAATCAGCGTCTGCGCGAGCTCAAAGGCTTTACGGCCGACTATCCGCAATCCGGCGACAAGCTGGTCTGCCTGCGCAACGATCCCACCAAGGGGCTGCTCAACGGCTCGCTCTGGCAGGTCATGACGTCTTCCAGGGAAACGACGAAGCCCGGCATCAATCTTCTGATCCGCCCGGAAGACGACGACATGGACCGAGGCGCCGCGAAGATCAAGCTGCTGAAACAGGCTTTCGAGGATGTCGAGGGCGAGATTCCGTGGTCGACCCGCAAGCGCTATGACGAATTCGATTATGGCTATGCGCTGACGGTGCACAAGGCGCAGGGCTCGCAGTGGAACAATGTCGTGCTGTTCGACGAGAGCTGGGCATTTCGCGATACGCGCGAGCGTTGGCTTTATACGGCCATCACCCGCGCTGCCGAGACGCTGACAATCGTCCGATAGGGCTGCGTTTGCGCTCATAAATATCCGCAGAAGGACCTTGTTGCTGATACGTCACCGTATGGTGATGCCGCTTTGCCGTGTCCATCAAAGTTTTGCATGGGTTGATGTCGGAATCTCGTTGGTTTTGCTGGGCATAATGGCCTAAAACGGCTGCTATCATCCGCTTTGAAAATCAGGGATTTCGATCATGCCCGCCAAGCTTTCCGTGAACCTCAACGCCATCGCGATGCTGCGCAACCGACGCGATCTTCCCTGGCCGAGCGTTACGGGCCTGGGACGCATTGCGCTCGCCGCTGGCGCCAGCGGTCTGACCGTTCACCCGCGCCCCGATCAGCGGCATGTCCGCTTTTCCGATCTGCCCGATATCCGAGCCCTGATCGACGACGAGTTTCCGGAAGCGGAGTTCAATATCGAGGGCTATCCGAGCGACGAATTCTTCGATCTTTGTGCCTCGGCCGAGCCCGAGCAGGTGACGCTCGTGCCCGACGATCCCACGCAGGCGACCTCGGACCACGGCTGGGATTTCCGTAGGAACCGCGAACTGCTAGTCGAGGTCGTCGCCAAGTACAAGAAGATCGGCTGCCGCGTGTCGCTGTTTGCCGATGGCGACGGCGATGCGGACGCCGTGAAGATCGCCAGGGAAGTGGGTGCCGACCGTATCGAGCTTTACACCGGCCCTTATGGCGGCTGCTACGATGATCCGCAGAAGGCCGCTATCATTCTCGAAGCACTCGGCAAGACCGCCGATGCCGCCCTCGCCAATGGCCTTGACGTCAATGCCGGCCACGATCTGACGGTCGCTAACCTGCCAGCGTTGCTGAAGCGCATTCCGAAGCTTGCCGAAACCTCGATCGGCCATGGGTTGACCGCCGATGCGCTGGAATATGGCATGGCTGAAACGGTTCGCCGCTTCCGCCGGGCGTGTGGGCAGGTGGTTTGAGGGGAAGAGGTTTTGGGGCTGTGGTCACCCGGCTGACTTTGTCACGTAGTAAGTAGGCCTAATAGGTGGCAAAAAGAGATATGCCATATGGTGCTCTCTCGTGGAGATAAACAGTGAAGTGCGTCCCAAAGACCTTGCGCGACGATATTGACCCGAAAAAATCTATCTCCTACTAACTATCTTTGGCGGCGGTATGCTGCTTTTTCCCATCGTGGGACCGTTTCTGGTAATTTTTACTCTCGGCGCGGCGATACTGCTACCAGCACTTTGGTTGTATGCTACCGCAGCGCTTCCAGCATATGCCGTCTGGCGGATGTCCGGACGGACACGTCTTGCTGCAGCCATCGCTATAGCAAGTATCATTGTCCTCGCCACGGCGCCGGGGCAACTGGCTAACAAAGAGCTCAAGCGAACTCTGGATGGTTACCTCGCTCACGACATACAGCTCGTGGTGCCACAGCAACCCGCGGCGCTCCAATTCGTTGTGAATGGCGGGCAAAGGGTGTTTTGCAAAGCCGTATGTCAAAGGCTGTTGTTATCGGGCTCAGTGCAGTCAATTACGATTCGTAGCGATAGAGGCCGAAATCCTCCTGAAGTTGTAACTTATCGCGTGAAGCAACTTTTTTCGTGCCCAGAGATCTTTGCGAGCTGGGTGCCGGTATTGCCCTCGACACGGAAATCGATCGCCGAGAACAAATGCATCACCTCCAGCACTGGTGATGCAATGCACGACGGTGTGACCATCGAAGAAAAAGAAATTGAAAGCTCGTCAATTCCTCAGTTTAGTCTTGTGGGTGTTTACCGGGTTCAGCGCTTGCTGATATCGAAAGTTGATGCCGGCCAGGAGACGTTGCTTGTTCAGAAGACGATGGCAAGGATAGGCAAAGCTTCGACCCCATTTTGGCTGTATAACTACTGGGGCTTTCTGACATCGGTGAGAGGTGTCGCGGTAGCCCAGGTAGACGAGGTTTATAACCATTATCGACTTTTGGATGTGTTGGCCGAGATAGCGGGCATTGACGTCGACACGAGGTATTGTGGAGATCCGCGACCCTATGAGCCGTCGCCTGAAGAGATCCTTTTTAGCCAAGAGGCACGAGATTCGCATTGCCTAGCAAAGCAGCCGCAGACGGTACTTTGAAATTAAAAGGCGGCCGGGCAAACCTTTACCAAAGTGGCAGGCCAGCCCGGCCGCTTGAAAACTCAGCCGGCCAATGCGGCCTTGTGTTCCTCAAAGAAGCTGCGCAGCGTCTGCGGTTCCTTGCCGGTCAGCTTGTTGAAGTCGTTGGTGAGGATGTCGAATTTGCCGGCGCGGGTGTTGGCGTCGGCGGAGACGAGCATGTCGACCACGAAGGGCGGCAGGCCGGCGCCGGCAAGGCCAGCGGCAAACTGTTCGTCGTTGACCTCAACGACCTCAAGCGGGCGGCCGGCGATCCGGCTGACGACGCTGGCGATATCCTCGACAGTGATGGCGGTCGAGCCGGTCAGCGTGTAGGTGGCGCTTTCCGTGCTGTCGGAAGCGAGAGCAGCGGCGATGGCGAGCGCGCAATCTTCGCGGCTGATGTTGCTGACGCGGCCGCCACCGGTCGCTGTGTACCACTTGCCGATTTCGAGGCTGTGCGGGAGACCGTGCAGGAAGTTGTCGAAATACCAGGCGTCACGCAGGATCGTGTAGCCGATGCCGCTCGCCTTGATGGCGTTTTCCGTGCCGAGATGATCGGGCGCGAAGCTGACGAGCGAGTTTTCTGGTGCGGGCATAGAGGTGTAGAGGATGTGCTTGACGCCGGCTTTCTTGGCGGCCTCGACGGCAGCGGTCTGCTGCTTCAGGCGCTGGCCGGGAACGGCGAGCGCATCGGTGCTGATGATCAGCAGGCGATCGACGCCTGCAAAGGCGGCGGCCAGGCCGGCGGCATCGTCGAAATCGGCCTTGTGGGTGACGACGCCCTTGGCGGCGAGATCGGCAAGCTTTTCGGGGCTGCGCGTGGCGGCGATGATGCGGCCGGGAGCGACCTTGTATGTCTCCAGCAGGTGATGAATGACGCGCTGGCCAAGCTGACCGGCGGCGCCGGTGACGAGAAGAGTGCTGCTCATGTCTTTATCCTTGTTTGACCGCCGCGGATTTGCAGAGGTTTGTCGCTCTCAAAAAGAGACCAGCTCTACATTGGGGTTTGACTTCGACCTGTAAAGGAGGCAGTTTTTTGGCTCTACGTTACCAAAAGGGAACCGCCTTGAGCACCAGCACTGTCGTCAATCTGCGCAACGCGAAGGTACCGCTGCGTACCGTCGATATCAGCAAGGTCACGTTTACGGATTGCCCGGTGCGTGATCTGGTCTCGCAGATCGGCGGCAAATGGTCGGTGCTTTTGCTGGAAGCGCTGGCGCAGCGGCCCTATCGTTTTGGCGAGTTGCGCCGCATGGTGCCCGATATCTCCCAGCGCATGCTGACACAGACGCTGCGCGAACTTCAGCGTGACGGCTATATCGGTCGCGAGGT
This sequence comes from Rhizobium sp. ZPR4, assembly GCF_040215725.1. Taxonomy (NCBI): domain Bacteria; kingdom Pseudomonadati; phylum Pseudomonadota; class Alphaproteobacteria; order Hyphomicrobiales; family Rhizobiaceae; genus Rhizobium; species Rhizobium sp. ZPR4. The sequence continues at coordinate 1,838,601 of NZ_CP157967.1, read as the reverse complement.
TTTCCCGACCAAGCCGCCGAGCGTCGAATATCGGATGACCGATCTCGGCTATTCGCTCTACGAACCGCTGGCACAGCTTCTGAATTGGGCCGAGGCCAATCATGAGGCCGTGCGGGCCGCCCGTACCCGTTTCGATCAATCGCCGGACTGAGCCGCCCATCGTGAAGCCCTTGAAGATCGCTATCGTCGGCGCCGGGCCTGCCGGTCTTGCCGCCTCTCTCTTTCTCACCCGTGCCGGTCATACGACCGACATTATCGAGCGGTTCGACAGCCCGGCTCCCGTCGGCTCGGCGCTGATGCTGCAGCCGACCGGATTGACCGTGTTGGAATCCCTCGGGCTCGGCCCTGCGATCCATGCGGCCGGTAATCGCATCGATCGCTTGTTCGGCACGGAAACTACCCGCGGCCGTATCGTCCTCGATGTGCGTTACAATGCCTTGCCGGGCGGGCGCTACGGGCTTGGTGTCCATCGTGCAGCGCTGTTCGACACGCTTTACGATGAAGTCTCCGCACGGCGACATCCTATTTATACAGGGCAGCGGGTCATTGGCGTCATCGAGGAGAGCGGCGCTAGCTATCTCTCAATTGAAGGTGGCGAACGTCTTGGACCTTATGATCTCGTCATCGATGCCAGCGGTGCGCGCTCGGAACTGGTCGCAGCGTCGTCCGTCGCGCCGCGTGCGCGCAATCTCGTCTATGGCGCTTTCTGGGCGACGCTCGATTGTCCGGATGGATTGGTGGATCAGGCGGCGCTGACGCAGCGTTATGACAAGGCGAGCGTGATGATCGGTGTCTTGCCGATCGGTCGTCGCAGGCCGCATTTACCGAAACAGGCAGCCTTGTTCTGGAGCCTCAAGGTCGCGGATGCGGATGAGGTGCGCAGGCTGGGACTCGAGCGTTGGAAGGACAGGATTCGTGGTTATTGGCCCGAATGCGAACCATTATTGGAGCAGATCAGCGATTGGGATCAGTTGACGCTGGCGCGCTATGCCCATCGCACCGTGAAGACGCCCTATAGCGGACGGACTGTATTCGTTGGCGATGCGGCGCATTCCACCAGCCCGCAGCTCGGGCAGGGCGCGAACATGGCGCTCCTCGATGTCGCGGCTCTGGCGCATGCGCTTGCCGGGCACGAAACCGTCGAGGCGGCTCTCTCGGCCTATGCCAGGGCGCGGCGGATGCATGTGCGGCTGTTCCAGCTGCTGTCGCTAGCGTTCACGCCCTTCTACCAGTCGGATTTGGCAGCGTTGGCCTGGATCAGGGACCGGCTGGTCGCCACCATCGCCAGGGTGCCGCCGGCGCCGCAGATCCTGGCGGGCATCGTTTCCGGCACACTGGTCGATCCGTTCAACGGTGCCGGCCTTAGGGAATGTGACTGGCTGCAGCTGGCCGTGCTGCAGCCGTCCTGATCAGCGTTTGTGTTGGAGCCTTTCCGCTTTTCTTCGAAACGCGGAAAGGCTCTATCCCTTGTCTCTACGCACTTTTCCTGGAATTGCGCTCGGTCAGGAAGGCAAGCAGCGCGATGACCGGGAAGGCGATGCCAATCCAGGATGCCAGATTCCAGCCGCCAGTCGCATAGGCCCAGCCTCCAAGCGCCGAGCCGATGGCGCCGCCGCCGAAGAATGTCGCCATGTAAAGGCCGTTGAGACGGCTGCGATGTTCGGCGCTGAGCGCGAAAATGGCGCGTTGACCCAGCACCAGATTGGTCTGAACGCCGAAGTCGAGCATGATGCCGGAGAGCGTCAGCGTGATCAGCGCCAACAGCGAGCCGCTGCCCGAGACGTGGCCAATGAAAAAGGCGATAATGGCGAGCACCATTGCGAAAGCGGTGGCGAGCTTCGTCCAGCCGCGATCGGCAACGCGGCCCGCGATCGGCGAAGCGACGGCGCCGGCTGCACCCGCAAGGGCGAAGAGGGCGATGCCGTTCTGCGTCAGGCCGAAAGCCGGGCTCGCCAGCAGCAGCGGTGTCGTCGTCCAGAACAGGCTGAAGGCGGCGAACATGCAGGCCTGATAGAGGGCCCGCCGCTGCAGCACCGGCGTATGCAGGGCGAGATGACCCATGGAAGAAAGCAGTTGGCCATAATGCAGCTTGGTGTGCGGCACACGGGTCGGCAGAACGAGGCGCAGGATGACGATCAACCCCACCATGATACCGGCCGAGATGATATAGACCGCATGCCAGGACAGAAGCTCCGACAGGAAGCTTGCGGCCGGGCGGGCGAGCATGATGCCGCAGAGCAGGCCGCTCATGACATTGCCGACGACGGCGCCGCGGCTGGCATCCGGCGCCATGTGGGCGGCAAAGGGAACCAGAACCTGCACCGCGACGGAGGCGAGGCCGATACACAGCGAAGCGAGCAGGAACAGCGACGGGGAAGAGGCAAAAGCAGCGCCTACAAGAGCAATGGCGGACAGCGCCACCAGCGTCAGAACCAGCCTGCGGTTCTCGAGAAGATCCCCCAATGGCACGATCAACAGCAAGCCGAGGCCATAGCCGATCTGCGTCAGCGTGACGATGAGACCGGTTGCGGCCGGCGTGAAGCCGAGCGACTGGCTGATGGGGCCTGCGAGCGGCTGGCCATAGTAGAGATTGGCGGCCACCAGCCCGCAGGCGGCGGCGAACATGAAGGTCAGCAGTGGCGAAATGGTCTTTTCCGGAAGCGGTGTGCTCTCCCGTCTGGCGGCGGCAGTTGCGGACATGTCTTATCCTCGATGCAAGCAGGGGAGCGCGCCCCCCGAAAATCCGATGAAGTCAGTTGAGCAGTTTCATGGCCGTCTGGGCGACGGCGAGCATATGTTCGTGTTTGCGGCCGGTCTTTCCGATCACGCGCATGCCCTTGGTGAGGGCAAGCATAGCGCAGGCGGTGCTTTCGGGATCGACGTGCTGCGCCACCGAGCCATCGGCATGACCGAGACGGATGAGATCCAGGATGCGGCGCTCGTCGAAATCGAAAGCCACGCCGACGCGGTTGGCGACCTCCTCGTCGAAAAGCGCAAGTTCGGTTGCACTGCCGACCACAAGGCACCCTCGGCGACCGATATCGCCGCAAGAGGCTTCGGCGAAAAATGTCACCAGGGCGTGGAGTTTCTCATAGCCGGTCGGAGCCTTGGCAAGGGTCTCGTCGATCAGCTGCTGGCGCACCTGGCGATAGCGGCCAAAGGCGGCAAGGAAGACGCCGCGCTTGTCGCCGAAAGCCTTGTAGACGCTGCCCGCCGTCAGGCCCATGGCCTCGGTCAATTCGCTGATCGAGGCGGCATAGTAGCCGCGCTCCGAAAAAACGCGCAGCGCCTCATCAAGCGCGGAATCCATATCGAATTCGCGCGGTCGACCGCGAAGCTTCGGCGTGATGTCGAGGGTGTCTGTCGTCATGCGACTCTTTTAGGAAATGATCGTTTCCAAATCAAGTGAATTTTTGCAATGCAGCAAGACATCGCGAGAATGATGGCTGCGGTGGATTTCGCTATTCGTGGAAAAACGCCATGTGGATCGCGTCCTTATAGCGTCCGTCTATGCGAACGGATTTACGCGCGAGGCCCTCGCGGACGAAGCCAACTTTTTCGTAAAGAGCGATGGCCCTGCTATTGTCGGCATGCACGCTGAGTTCGACGCGTTCTATTCCCGCATCATGCGCGGCTCGCAGCGTCGTTTCGATCAATCGACGCCCCAGTCCTTGGCCGCGATAGGCAGGGGTGATTCCCATGCCGAGCTTGCCGGCGTGAGCATGGGATGGAAAGCCATGGCGGCTGATATCGCACCAGCCGACCACCTTGCCATGTGCCAGGGCAACGAATTGCGGATTGCCTTTCTCGATCATGCCGAACACGAAGGCGCGCATCTCTTCCAACGGAAAGGCTTCTAGCAGTGATAGATATTCCCGCTCGCGCGCAACCGTATCGAGCGCCTTGTGAAAGCCTTCGACGTGCTCGGCCGATATGGGTTCTATCCGGATTTCGGTATCGGTGGTCATGGAAAACAACTCGATGCAAATAAGGGATGCATCGAGGATATGGTTCAACCAAGCGCCTGTCTATCCACCTATTTCACCAAGGATATCTACAGATCGAGCACCCAGGTCTGGCCATTCAGTTCCGGGCCGAACATGCGATGCCTCTCCTCTGCGGCGAGCTTGAAGCCTGCCTTGATGTAGATGGCCCGCGCGGTGTCGAGAATATCGTTGGTCCAGAGTGACAGCGTCTTATAGCCGGCGTCGCGGGAGAAGCGGATGCATTCGTCGACAAGCAGCTTGCCGAGGCCGAGGCCGCGTGCCGTCTTGTCGACGTAGAGCAGCCGGAGCTTTGCCACGCCATCGCCGCCATCCGCGATCATGGCGGAGCCGACATTGAGGCCGCCTCTTTCGGCGATCCAGCAGCGGTCCATCTGCGGATTGAAATTGGACAGGAATTTTCCGGCGACTTCGGCGACCAAACCTTCGAAACGGTCGTCCCAGCCGAATTCTTCGGTATAGAAGCGTGCCTGGCTTTGCACGATCCAGCCGATATCGCCAGGCCGGTGGTGGCGGATCAGGGCGGGTGCCCTAGTGGTTTCGTCGGAGCCAAGCGTGTCCTGGATGGTCCGCATCGCTGCCACAACGCGCTCAGGTTCGCCGATCGCGAGTTTTTCGAAATAGCCGGCGATCTGGGCGCGCGAGCGGCGGACGAATTCCTCAAATTGTCCCTGTCCCTTTTCGGTGACTTTTATGACCTGGCTGCGCGCATCGCTTGGATCCGGCGTCGTCTCGATCAGCCCGTCCTCGCGAAAGCGTTTGACGATACGGCTGAGATAGGCGGGATCGAGATGGAGGTCGCGTGTCAGGGCTGAGGCGGCAACACCGCCACGAAATCCAACCTCGAACAGCACGCGCACATCGGTCAGCGTATAGGGGCTGTCGAGATAGGCCTTGTTCAGGACGCCGAGAAAATTCGTATAGAAGCGGTTGAAGTCGCGGACGGCATCAATGGTTGTGAATTCGGCAGCGGGGGGCATGACATCGTCTCCTCGTATATAGGAGACGATGTCCATCATTTATTGGACTCAGTCAAGTAAATTGATTGAGATCAGGCCGCGCAGCTTTTACCGATCTTTTCATTCGCAAGAGCGAAGTCGACAGCCGCTTCGGCGTGGATCGTCGTGGTGTCGAAGCCGGGCAGGATGAGAGCCTTCGGATCGAGGATGAGGCAGATCTCGGTGCAGCCGAGAATGACGCTGTCGGCACCTTCGGCCTTGGAGCGCTCGATGATGCCGTTCAGCTTCCGGCGCGACTCGTCCTTGATGATGCCGGCGCAGAGTTCGTTGAAGATGATGTCGTGCGTGATCGTGCGATCCTCGGGGCCGGGGACCATGATGGAGACACCATTCGCAGCCATGCGCTCGGCATAGAAGCCGTGTTCCATCGTGTAGCGGGTGGCGAGCAGCAGCGGCTTGACGCGGCCGGCGACTTTCAGCGCCGTGGCGGTTTCATCGATGATGTGGATGAGCGGAGCTGAAACGCGTTCGGCAACCTGAGGCGCGATCAGGTGCATGGTATTGGTGCAGATGAGCACGCATTCGGCGCCGGCCGACTGCAGGCGCTGCGCGGCATCGGCGAGCCGGTCGGCGGCATCGCTCCAGCGTCCGGCCTTCTGCAACGCAACGATCTCCTCGAAATTGACGGAGTACATGACCATTTCGGCCGAGGAGAGACCGCCCAGCCGCTCGCGGACCATTTCATTGATCAGGCGGTAATAGACTGCTGAACTCTCGAAACTCATCCCGCCGATCAGGCCAATGGTGCGCATAATGCTGTTCTCCGCTCCTTAGTTGTGAATGTAGGAATAGTGCGGCGATTCATCCGCCATGTGTTTGCGTTTTTTGAAGCCTATCAAAGTTCTTCAGCAACAGTTTGCGTATTTTGTGATTTATGTGCAAAATAATGGCGCCTCAATAGGAATTGCCGCACATGCTGGACGAACGCGACAGAAAGATTCTCGAATTTTTGCAGGCCGATGCCGGCATATCCGTGACGGAACTTGCCGATCGCGTTGCGCTATCGGTCTCAGCCTGTTCGCGCCGCATCCAGCGGCTCGAGGAAAGCGGCCATATCGCCCGGCGCATCGTCGTGCTCGATCGCGAAAAGATGGGGGTGCCGACCACGGTCTATGCGATGATCAAGACCGCTCATCATGCCGACGAGTGGATCGAATCCTTCCGCAAGGTGATCGGTGATATTCCGGAAATCGTGGAGGCGCATCGGCTTACCGGGAATTACGACTATATACTGAAAATCGTGTTGCCTCGGGTCGAGCATTACGATGTCATCTACAAGCAACTTGTGCGTCGAGTCGAACTGTTCGACGTCTCCGCATCGATTTCGATGGAGGAGTTGAAAAGCGGCGCGTCGGTTCCGGTTGGATACGCACACTGAATTGGCAGCCGTCGCGTGCTAATTCCGCATATCACCCCGGCAAAGCTCCTATGGAGACGGCAAGTTTTGAAGTTGTAGAATCGGTCTTGTGATTATCGCTCTAGGGGCAATCCGCCATGCGCAACGCAGATATTCAAAATTACTTCGTGCCTGGTGAAAAACTATTGTGGCAGGGCCGACCGAAGCAAGGCTTTATGCCCAGCAAAAAAGATCTGCTGCTTGTGCCCTTTTCGCTGATATGGGGCGGCTTTGCGGTCTTTTGGGAAAGCATGGTCGTACGCCAAGGCAACGCACCAATCTTTTTCAGGCTTTGGGGGGTGCCTTTCGTGCTGATTGGCCTCTATCTCATCGTCGGCCGTTTTGCGGTCGATGCATTCGTCCGCGCAAGGACCCAATATGCTGTCACTGATCAACGCATCATCATTTTGCGCGAAGGCTGGTTTGCCAAGCTTCTGACCTTGTCACTGGAACGCTTGCCGGCCTTGGACCTCGATCAGAATGGCGACGGCTCCGGTACGATCAATTTCGGTGCCGATAGCGGGATCGGCTACGGTCGACGTGGCGGCGGTATGAGCGTCTGGACACCTGCGCTCTCGAATGTACCGCGATTTCTCGGCGTCGCGGACGTGCGCAACGTATTCAATCTCATTGTGCAAGCTCAATCCACGAAAGCATCCTAGTCCTCGGCGCGAGGGAGAGGATGCAGGGGTGCCATGCATAAAAGATAGTTGCTGCTTATGCGTCTCAACCCTACGTTTTCGGGCGAAACCTAGATAAGAGGTGTTGCCATGCAGGATCATCATGTCGTCGTCGTCGGGGGCGGTTTTGCCGGGGTGCAGCTCGCCAATGATCTGAAAGGCGCTCCCGTACGCATCACGATGGTCGACCGGCGCAATCATCACCTGTTTCAGCCTCTCCTCTATCAAGTCGCAACCACCTTGCTCGCCACATCCGAGATCGCCTGGCCGATCCGCAACTTCTTTCGCGACAGGCCGGAGGTGACGACGTTGCTTGCCGAGGTCGTCGGCGTCGACAGCGAGGCGCATCAGGTGCTTCTGAAGAACGGCCAAGAAATCCGTTACGATACGCTGGTGCTGGCGACCGGCGCCACCCATGCCTATTTCGGCCATGACGAGTGGGAGCCGGTAGCACCGGGATTGAAGACGCTGGAGGACGCCACGACCATCCGCCGCCGGTTGTTGCTGGCCTTCGAGCAGGCGGAGATCGAGACCGACCCTGCCGTCCGCGAGGCGCTGCTGACTTTCGTGATCGTCGGCGCCGGTCCCACGGGCGTCGAACTCGCCGGCATTATCTCGGAACTGGCAAGGACGACCTTGCCGAAGGAATTTCGCAATATCGACACCCGCAAGGCGAAGATCATCTTGGTGGAGGCCGGTCCTCGCGTGCTGGCCGCCTTCGCGCAAGAGCTGTCCGATTACGCACACAAGGAACTGGAGCTGCTCGGTGTCGAAGTCCGTTTCGGCAAGCCGGTCACCTCGTGCTCGGCGGAAGGCGTCACGATCGGCGATACGTTCGTGCCATGCCGGACCATCGTCTGGGCGGCGGGTGTCGAGGCGTCGCCGGCGGCGAAATGGCTTGGCATTCCAGCCGATCGTGCCGGCCGAGCTATCGTCGACAAGGATCTGAGGGCGCCGGGCAAGGAGGATATCTTCATCATCGGTGATACGGCAGCCGTCATGCGTGACGATGGCAGCCCCGTGCCGGGGATCGCTCCCGCCGCCAAGCAACAGGGCGCTTACGTTGCCAAGGTCATCAAGGCGAAACTCGCCGGCCGGCCGGCGCCTGGGCCGTTCCATTACAGCCATCAGGGCAGCCTTGCGACGATTGGAAAAAGCGCGGCGATCATCGATTTCGGCTGGCTGAAGCTCAAGGGATGGCTCGCCTGGTGGGTGTGGGGGCTTGCCCACATCTACTTCCTGATCGGCGTTCGCTGGCGCATCGCGGTCGCCTGGAGCTGGCTGTGGATCTATATCAGCCGGCAGCACAGCGCCCGGCTGATCACGCAAAGAGAAAGCGTGCGTGAGGAATAAAAAGGGGCGGCGTCCGTATCAGGCGCCGCCCCTTTTTTTAATTAAGCAAGCGAAGCGATATCGATGACGAAGCGGTAGCGGACGTCGCTCTTCAGCACGCGCTCATAGGCTTCGTTGATCTGCTGAATGCTGATCTTCTCGATCTCGGAGACGATGTTGTGCTCGCCGCAGAAGTCGAGCATTTCCTGGGTTTCCTTGATCGAGCCGATCATCGAGCCGGAAAGGCTGCGCCGGCCGGGGATCAGCGAGAAGGCATGGACCGGAACGGCATGTTCCGGCACGCCGAGCAGCACCATGCTGCCGTCATATTTCAGCAGGTTGAGGTAGGCATTCCAATCGATAGCGGTGCCGACCGTGTTGAGGATAAGGTCGAAGCTGCCGGCGAGCTTGGTGAAGGTTTCGGCATCGCTGGTCGCATAATAGTGGTCGGCGCCGAGCTTGAGGCCGTCTTCCTTCTTCGACAGCGACTGGCTGAGAACCGTGACTTCAGCGCCCATGGCATGCGCCAGCTTGACGCCCATGTGGCCGAGGCCACCCATGCCGACGATGGCAACCTTCTTGCCCGAACCGGCTTTCCAGTGGCGCAGCGGCGAGTAGAGCGTGATACCGGCGCAAAGGAGCGGGGCGCCTGCGTCGAGCGGAATATTGTCCGGAAAGGAAAGGACATAGCCTTCCTTGACGACGATCGAGTCCGAATAGCCGCCGAAAGTCGGCGTCTTGCCGTCGGCTTCGACATCGTTATAGGTCTGCACCAGACCCGGCATATAGTGTTCGTAGTCCGGGTCGCGCGTGGCGCAGGTCGTGCAGGAATCGACGAAGCAGCCGACGCCGACGCGGTCGCCGACCTTGAACTTCGTGACCTTGGAGCCGACAGCGGTCACGATGCCGGCAACCTCATGACCAGGCACCATCGGGTATTTCGAGAAGCCCCATTCATTGCGGGCCTGGTGGATATCGGAATGGCAGACGCCGCAATATTTGACGGAGATGGCGACATCGTCGTCATTTGGTTCGCGGCGCTCGAAGGTGAATGGGGTGAGCGGCTTGGACGCGTCGGTCGCGGCGTAACCCTTTGCGATAGGCATGGGAGTTTCCTTGATCTTGGGATGGGGTGGGAGTGGAATTGAGACGCTGCACTATGCAACGGGATCGGGCGACAGCGTTAGAGCGATCCTGCAAGCTTTGTGTACGATCCTGCGAATCTAATTCCGTGTTCACCCTTTCGCGGTCGCGGGCAGTTACCTAGATAAGTCTCGACAAGCCCTCTAAAACAGTTGGTTGCGCATGACACTACCCTTCAATCCCAACCAGGAACTCGCGTCCATCGTTGCCCGTTTCGCCACCGGAGACGGGGAACATCGCACGCCCATAGAGGGTCTCAACCTGTATCGGCAGTCGGCCGTGACCGTATGGCAACACGGGGCGTATCGGCCATCCTTCGCGGTCGTCGTTCAGGGGCGCAAAAGCCTGACGGTCGGCGCCGATACCTACCATTACGGAGTCGGCGAATATATTCTGATGGCTGTCGACCTGCCCGTGTCGACACAGGTCACCAATGTCCAAAGCGAAACGCCCTATCTCTGCTTCTCCATGGTGCTCGAAAGCGAACGGCTGAATGAATTGCTGTCGCGCGTCAACATTCCGCGCCAGGCGATGATGGCGGAACCCTTGCGCGGTCTCGCGGTCAATGCAGCATCGCCGGAACTGCTCGATGCCTCTCTGCGGCTGCTCAGATTGCTCGATCGGCCGGACGATATTCCGGCCATGGCGCCACTGATCGAGCAAGAAATCCTCTATCGCCTGCTGACCGGTCCGAACGGGCCTCGGCTGCTGCAGGTCGCCATGGCCGAGAGCCAGAGCAACCGGGTGGCGCGCGCCGTTGCCTGGATACGCGGCAACTTCGCCCAACCGCTGCGTATCGAGGATCTGGCCGAACGCGTTGGCATGAGCGTTTCGTCGCTACACCATCACTTCAAAGCGGTGACAGCCATGTCGCCGATGCAATATCAGAAGCAGCTTCGGCTGCATGAAGCGCGGCGGCTGATGATCGTTGAGCAGCTCGATGTCGGATCGGCCGGCCATCGCGTCGGTTATCAGAGCCCCTCGCAGTTTAGCCGCGAATACAGCCGTCTCTACGGTCTTCCGCCTCTGAGGGACGTCGAGGCGATGCGCAGTGCTGCCGCTGCGGAATAGACGCCGTCCTTACTCGTTACACTCGTGATCTTCGATCAACTGATCGGGGCGCCGCAGTCACTGCCATTCCAGATATAGCTGGGAGTGGCCCCCTGCGGTCCCCACAAGCCTTCGAAGCGACGATAGCCGGGAGCGAAGCAGATCGTCAGCGACCCCATTCCATATTTGTCGAACCAGCGCAGCGTGCGCTGCCTACCGCCAGACGTCCCGACTTCGGACACCGATCCGACCGTCGTCGTTCCATCGTCATCGAAGCGATAAGTCCCCGAGATGTGACCTTGCCCGTCGACCCGAAGAGACGTCTCTACATCGACCAGTTTGTCGCTGGAGAGAAGTTTGCCGCAATAGCGTCCCGCGGGTGCGGGGACTGATTTTGCCGTTGAGTGAGCCGAGGCGGGCAGGGCAAGCAGGCCCATCGCCATGCCGATCCCCGCGATACGGACGAGCACGCGTTGCTTGTCTTCGGCCATGCTGCCGCTGGATGGCGTGAGAAGGGTTGGTATATCGAGAGGCAACGACCGTTCGACTTTCATCAGGAGGCTCCAGCACAGAAGCGGATAAGCGACAAGCTCTAGCCGGCATGGGCCTGCCCTGACAAGCGCTCTCTTTTTGGCGCAGTGCAGCAACGAATTCCGCTTGACGGCCGCATTGGCGTCCTGCATAAAGCGCCACGAACCGTACCGTACGGTACGCATTTGGGAGTGGCCATCGTGCTGAGCGAAGTAGGACAGTCGAGCGAGTTTTCGCCGCGCCAGAACGCGGTTCTGGAACAGGCGCTGCGTCTCCTCGTCGACGGCGGCGAAAAGGCGCTGACGACCTCGGGCGTCGCGCGTGCCGCCAATTGCTCCAAGGAAAGCCTTTATAAGTGGTTCGGCGATCGCGACGGCTTGCTGTCGGCGATGATTACCTATCAGGCCAGCAAAGTGCGCACCTTCGAGCGCAATGGCGAACGGCTGAATACGGCAAGCCTGCATGACCATCTCGTCATTTTCGCCCGCGATCTGCTCGAGGTTCTGGCCGGCGACGTTTCTCTCGCCTTGAACCGCCTGGCGATCGGCCAGTCGAACCGTGACGGCTCCAAGCTCGGTAAGCTTTTGCTGGAGCGCGGGCGCCGGCAGATCGACCGCCGCGCCATCGGTCTCATCGATGCCGGCAAGCGGGTGGGATTGTTGCGCTTCACCGATGCCGACGAGGCATATCACACGCTTTACGGGCTCATCGTCTCCGATCTGCATGTTCGCATGCTGCTCGGCGAGCCCGGTTTGAAGGATACGAGCCGTCAGGCGGAAAAGGCGGTCAGCGCCTTCCTCAAGCTTTACGGCACGGAAAAGGTATTGGCGGAAGCAACAGCGACCGTCTGACAATTTAAAATCTGCACCCAGACAAGCAAAGGGAAGGACAAACAATGCGCGTCTATTACGATCGTGATGCCGATCTCAACCTCATCAAGTCGAAGAAGGTCGCCGTCATCGGCTACGGTTCCCAGGGCCGCGCTCATGCGCTGAACCTGAAGGACAGCGGCGCACAGAATCTTGTGATCGCGCTGAAGGCCGGTTCGCCCACGATCAAGAAGGCCGAAGCCGATGGCTTCAAGGTCATGACCGTTGCCGAAGCTGCCGCCTGGGCCGACCTGATGATGATGGCAACCCCCGACGAGCTGCAGGCCGACATCTACAAGTCCGACATCGCTCCGAACATTCGTGACGGCGCTGCGATCGCCTTCGCACACGGCCTAAACGTTCACTTCGGCCTCATCGAGCCTAAGGCTTCGGTCGATGTTGTTATGATCGCTCCGAAGGGCCCGGGTCACACGGTTCGCGGCGAATACCAGAAGGGCGGCGGCGTTCCCTGCCTCGTTGCCGTTCACCAGAACGCTTCCGGTAACGCGCTTGAACTCGCTCTCTCCTACGCTTGCGGCGTCGGCGGCGGCCGTTCGGGCATCATCGAAACCAACTTCCGCGAAGAGTGCGAAACCGACCTCTTCGGCGAACAGGTCGTTCTTTGCGGCGGTCTCGTCGAGCTTATCCGCGCCGGCTTCGAAACGCTGGTTGAAGCCGGCTACGCTCCGGAAATGGCCTATTTCGAGTGCCTGCACGAAGTGAAGCTCATCGTCGACCTGATCTATGAAGGCGGTATCGCCAACATGAACTACTCGATCTCGAACACGGCAGAGTGGGGAGAATACGTCTCCGGTCCGCGCATCATCACTGCCGAAACCAAGGCCGAGATGAAGCGCGTCCTCAAGGACATTCAGACCGGCAAGTTCACCTCCGAGTGGATGCAGGAATACCGTTCGGGCGCGGCCCGCTTCAAGGGTATCCGCCGCAACAACGACAGCCACCAGATCGAAGAAGTCGGCGCCAAGCTGCGCGGCATGATGCCCTGGATCGGCAAGAACAAGCTGGTCGACAAGTCGGTCAACTAAGCTTTCGGCGAGAGCCGGAATGGAGGGCCGGGGCGAGAGCTCCGGCCTTTCTATTTTTGGGCTTTGACATGGAGCCATTTTGTCGGCTCACCATCGAAGCCGCCGCCATTGGCCTCGGTCGTGACGATGTTTTTCCATCCTCCGGCGCTCAGCATAGCCTCAAGCCAGGTAGCGGAAGGGTAGTTGTAGTAGCGCCCGAACTTGTCGTGTCCTTCTGCTTCTCCCGCCTTGAAGCTGGCATGGAAGATGCCGCCCGTTTTCAGGGCGCGCAAAATACGGTCGAAGACATCCGGCAGGACGGATCGCGGAACATGCAGGAGGCTTGCTTCCGCCCATACTCCATCGAAAGCCTCTGTGGCATCCAGGGCTTCGAAGCGCATGATTCGAACGGGCTTGCCGAGACGTTTTTCTGCCTCTCTAGCGAGTTCGGCGGAACCGTCCGTGGGCGTAATCTCGAAGCCGCGGGACAGCATGTAGGCGGCATCCTGACCACCGCCGCAACCCAATTCGAGAATGGCTGCGCCGGCGGGTAGGGCGCCGAGGAAGGCATCAAGCCTCTGTCTCGGCAGCTTGCGGTTGCGCGCTGCATAAACGGCGGCGTTGTCGGTATAGAAGGACGATGTCGGGTCGGTGCTCATGCTTCCCGTGGCTCATTTTTCTTTATTCGAGATGGATAGCGACAAGCGGGTAGAATGAACCACTGTTATTCCTTACCAAGATAGACGACGCGATCTAGGCCTTTGAAGTGAGCATCCAGCGTCAGGACGTCGGCATCGTGCAGTTCCGCAGTGGCGTAGATGATCGCGTCGGCAAGTGAGAGTTTGTGTTTCGCTGAGACTTCGGCGGCTCGGCGGGCAAGGGTCGTGTCTAGGGAAGCGATGATGCAGGTGGCGGTGTAGGCGAAGAACGAATCGACGGCGTCCTCATCGCGCTCGCGCTCCAACCATTTGGCGAGTTCGAGCTGGACGATGGTGGGGACGATACATTCGGTTCGCAAGGGCATCTCGCCTTCGAGTCGATCCACCGCAGGGCCTCGGGTCAGCCACTCGATCCATGCCGAGCTATCAACGACGCGCATCAGAACCGGTCTTTCCGGTCGCGATAATTGCTGGGGTTGGCACCCTTTGCCATGCCCTTAAGGTCGGCGAGCTCGGGTACGGGAATAAGCAGCACGCCCTTGCCCTTGGGAATAAAGACGAACTCCTGGCCTGCGCTCCAATGCTGTTGTTCGCGAACTTCTTTCGGGATCGAGATCTGAAATTTTGAGGAAAGGGTTGCAGTGCTCATTCTTACTTTTTCCGATCGATGGATGCGGTGTAAGAATAACATCTGGAGAGGGAATTGTGTAGGTCCTTTTGGGGGAGTCTCAGCACAATGGCGGCCAACCGCAAATCGACCATTTCCAGGAATTGTTTGTCACCGTCACAACAAAATAGGTCAGTATTGTTGACTTATCTTTTGTTGCGTGATCTTGTGCAATAAAGATCAAAAATTACGAGGAAACCCCATGTTGAATTGGGAAAATATCTTTGCGACGCGTTCTAGCCGTATGCGCGCCTCCGAAATCCGCGAGCTGCTGAAGCTGCTGGAGCGGCCGGATATCATCTCTTTCGCCGGCGGTATTCCCGATCCCGCATTGTTTCCGGATGCGGAGTTCAAGCAGGCCTATGCCGATATCTTTTCCGGCCCGACCGTCAACGCGGCGCTGCAATATTCAGTCAGCGAAGGCTATAAGCCGCTGCGCGAATGGCTGGTTGGACAGATGGCGGCGCTCGGTATTCCCTGTGAGCTCGAGAACGTCTTCATCGTTTCCGGTTCGCAGCAGGGGCTCGATTATCTCGGCAAGCTCTTCCTGTCGCCGAAGGATACGGCGCTGGTGACGGCGCCGACCTATCTCGGTGCGCTGCAGGCTTTCAACGCCTATGAGCCGACCTACGACCAGCTGACGCCGAACGGCAACCGCACGCCGGATTCCTATCGCGCTGCGGCTTCGCAGGCGGGTGGTCGGGTGAAATTCGCCTATCTCTCGGCCGATTTCGCCAATCCGACGGGCGAGACGGTCGATCTGGCCGGGCGCGAGAAGCTGCTCGATCTTGCCGAAGAGCTCGATATCGCCGTCATCGAAGACGCTGCCTATCAGTCGCTGCGTTACGACGGCGAGCCGGTTGCGCCGATCCTGGCGCTCGAAATCGCGCGCAAGGGCAACATCAACGACACGCGCACGATCTATTGCGGCAGCTTCTCCAAGACGCTGGCGCCGGGCTTGCGCGTCGGCTTCGTCGTTGCCAATGCGCCCGTCATCCGCAAGCTGGTCCTGATGAAGCAGGCAGCCGATCTGCATTCCTCGACGATCAACCAGATCGCGATCCATCAAGTCGCTGAGCGCGGTTTCGAGGCGCAGGTCGCCAAGGTCCGCAAGACCTATAGCCATCGCCGCGACTGTATGCTGGCAGCGCTTGCGAAATATATGCCTGACGGCACGAGCTGGACGAAGCCGGAAGGCGGCATGTTCGTCTGGGTCACCCTGCCGAAGGGCATGGACGGCGCCAAGCTGCTGGCAAGGTCGCTGGAAACGGCAAAGGTTGCTTTCGTACCCGGTCAGGCCTTCTTCGCCGATGGCAGCGGCGCGAACACTTTCCGCGTCAGCTTCTCCTGCGCCAATGACGAGATGATCGAAGAGGGCATCTCGCGGCTCGGCAAGCTGATTGCCGGCGAGATCGGGGCAATGGCGGCTTAAGCAATTCCAGCAAAAGTGCAAAGCGGTTTTGCGTCCGGAATTGCGTGAAAGTAAAAAGATTGAGCATTTCCGTGCCTCTGTTCGAAACGGAAATGCTCGAAGCCGCCATCCAGTTTTCGTCACTTCGTCAGATGCGGGCCGATCAGTGAAAGGTCGGCCTCGCTCAGACGATCACTGGCCGTATTGCGCTGGTGCCAATAGGGATACATCAGCGGCGGCAGGCTGACGTCGTCGAGCCGCTTGCGCTCCTCGTCGGTCAGTTTCAATTCGGCACTGGCGAGATTGTCCTTGAACTGGGCTTTGGTGCGGCCGCCGATGATGACCGAGGTCACGCCCTTTCGGCCGATCAGCCAGGCAAGCGCCACTTGAGCTGCGGAAACGCCGCGACCCTCGGCGATCTCCACCAGCGTATCGACGATGTTCCACAGGCGGTTTTCATCGCGGATCGGCGGTTCCGTCCAGCCGGCGAACTGGCGCGTGCCCTCCGGCGTCGCCTGGTTGCGCCGGTGCTTGCCCGACAGCAGGCCACCTGCAATCGGGCTCCAGACGAGAATGCCAAGACCCTGATCGATGCTGATCGGCACCAGCTCGTTTTCCGCGTCGCGGGCTTCCAGCGTGTAATGGATCTGCTGACTGACGAAGCGTTCGCGCTTGTCACGCTCGCTGACGCCGAGCGCCTTCATGATGTGCCAGCCGGAAAAATTCGAGCAGCCGATGTAGCGGACCTTGCCCTGGCGGACCAATGTGTCGAGTGCTTCCATCGTCTCTTCCAGCGGCGTCTGCCCGTCCCACTCATGCAGCTGGTAGAGATCGATGACATCGGTCTTCATGCGCTTCAGGCTCGCCTCGCAGGCCTGAATGAGATGCTGGCGGGAAGAGCCGACATCATTGACGCCCGGACCCATCGGAAAACGCGCCTTGGTGGCGATGAGCACGCCGTTCTTGCGCGGGCCGCCGATGATCTCGCCGAGGATTTCTTCCGATGCGCCTTGCGAGTAGACGTCGGCCGTATCGAGCAGGTTGACGCCGGCATCGACGCACATGTCGACAAGCTTCTTGGCTTCCTTGACACCGAGATCGCCGACGGTTTTTGCCCAACCGACTCCGCCGAAGGTCATGGTGCCCATGGTGATGGTGGAAACTTTGAGGCCGGAGCGGCCAAGTAGGCGATATTCCATAGATCTGTCCTCCTCGATCCCGTCTGAAATACGTGCGTCAGAAAATAGTGCGAGAGGACGATGGTCAAGATTCAATCATCATATGAACGGCAATCTATTCAAATTCAACTGTCACAATCATGTTAAGCCGTGCGTCTAGACAACCCTCCTGCAACCTAGCCGAGGACGTTTTCATGAAGACCTTTATTTCCGCTTTTGCCGGCCTGTTGGCCATCGCTCTTTTCTCCGGTACCGCAAATGCTGCCGATCTCGTCCTCTACACCAGCCAGCCAAATGCCGATGCGCAGGCGACCGTCGATGGGTTCATGGCCGCCAATCCCGGCATCAAGGTCGACTGGGTTCGCGACGGCACGCCGCAGATCATTGCGAAGCTGCAGGCTGAGATGCAGGCCGGCGCTCCGGTCGCCGATGTTCTGTTGATCGCCGACACCGTCACGCTGGAGCGTCTCAAGGAAGCCGGCAAGCTGCTCGCCTACAAGTCGCCGGAAGCCGCCAATTACGATGCGTCGCTCTATGACGCCGACGGCTATTACTATTCCACGAAGCTGATCACGACCGGCATCGTCTACAACACGGCGGCCGCAATGAAGCCGGCAAGCTGGCAGGATCTGGTCAAGCCGGAAGCCAAGGGCCTCGTCGCCATGCCGAGCCCGCTGGCTTCGGGTGCCGCTCTCATTCACGCGCAGACGCTGGCCGGCGTCAGCAGCCTCGGCTGGGACTACTACAAGAGCCTCGCCGACAACGGCGCGATCGCTGCAGGCGGCAACGGCGCCGTGCTCAAGTCCGTCGCTTCCGGCGAAAAGGCCTATGGCATGATCGTCGACTACATGCCGATCCGCGAAAAGGCCAAGGGCGCCCCGCTGGAATTCGTCTTCCCGAAGGAAGGCGTTTCGGCAGTCACCGAGCCGGTCGGCATTCTCGCCGGCACGCAGCATGCCGATGCCGCCAAGAAGTTCGTCGACTACGTTCTCTCGGAAAAGGGCCAGGAAGGCTTCCTGAAGCTCGGTTATATTCCGGCCCGCAACGGCACGCCGCTGCCGGAAGGTTTCCCGGCGCGTGACAGCATCAAGGTTTTGCCGTTGAATGCCGCCGATGCCCTGAAGAACACGGATCAGGACCTGAAGACTTTCTCCACCTACTTCAAGTCGAAGTAATCCGACCCGGATTTGGAATGTACGGATATGTGCGTCGAGGAAACAGCCAGCCGGCCTGGCTGTTTCCTTTTGTTGTTGCCGTCGTGCTTTTGCTCAGCGTCCTGCCGCTGGCGCGGCTGGCGCTTGCCGGCATCGAGGCGCTGCTCAGGGGTGGTACCTATGAGCTCATCACCGATCCGGCGCTCTGGCGCTCTGCGTGGTACACGATCGAGACGGCGGTGCTCGGCACCATCGTTTCCGTCTTGCTTGGCTGCCTCTTCGCATTCCTGCTGACATTGACGGATCTGTCGGGCAGGGGGCTGCTCGGCTTCCTCTTCGTATTGCCGATGATGATCCCGCCGCAAGTGACGGCACTCGCCTGGGTGCAGATGTCCGGGCCGTCGAGCCCCCTACTGAAAGCATTGCATATCGCGCCGCCGCTAGGCTCGCCGCAGCCGCTCTATTCTGTCGGCGGCATTGCGCTGCTCTACGGCGTTCAGCATGCACCGCTCGTCTATCTCGCCCTGCGCGCCGGCCTGATGGCGCTGCCGCGCGATGGTGTGGAGGCTGCAAGGCTTTCCGGCGCCTCGGGCCTGCGCGTTTTCCGCGATATCATCCTGCCCTTGTCTCTGCCCGGTGTCATCGCGGGTGCGGCCATCGCCTTCGTTTCCTCGATCGGCAATTTCGGCATTCCCGCGATCCTCGGTATTCCCGCCTCGATCTATACGCTCTCGACCCTGATCTTCACCAAGTTCTCCAGCTTCGGCCCGCGCACATTCGGCGATATCGCCGTGCTGTCGACGATGATCGCCGTCATTGCGGTTGCCGGGCTTGCCGTGCAGGGCAGGGCCTTGAAGGGGCGTGATTATCGCGTCATCGGCATTTCCGGCGCGACGGCCGTCTTTTCGCTCGGCCGATGGCGCTACGTGGCGCTGCCGGTGCTCTGCACCATCCTGTTCGTCATGCTCGTCGCGCCCTTCCTGGCGCTGGTTGCCGGCGCGCTGGTGCCAGCCTATGGGGTTCCGCTCACTTTCAAGACGGCATCGCTCAACGCCTTCACGGAAATCCTGTTTCGGCAGAGCATAACGCGCACGGCCTTTTCCAACTCGCTGTTCCTCGCCGGCATGACAGCCCTTGGTCTCCTGCTGGTGACAGTGCTTGCGGCCTATGCGCTGACGCGGCGGAAGGACATGTTGAGCCGCATCGTCGGCGGCATGATCGAGATCCCCTATTCGCTTCCGGGCATCATCATTGCCGTATGCTTCATTCTGGTGTTTGCGGCACCGCTTCCGATCCTCAATGTCACGCTTTACGGGACGATCTGGATCATCCTGCTCGCCTATTTCTCCGCATACTTCGCCGTCAGCCTGAAACCGGTCATGAGCGCCTTTCTGCAGCTCGATCCGGCATTGGAGGAGGCTGCGCGTCTTTCGGGCGCTGGCTTCTTCCGTCGGCTGACCGATATCATCGTGCCGCTGATCGCGCCGGCTGCGGGCGCGTCGGTGATCCTCGTCTTCCTCATTGCCTGCAACGAGCTGACCGTTTCGGCGCTGCTCTGGTCGGCCGGCACGCAGACGCTTGGCGTCGTCATCTACAATCTCGATGATGGCGGCAGCGCCGATCTTGCCTCGGCCATGTCGGTCATCGTCATCGCCATGGTCGTTATCATGATGGTGCTTCTGGAAATCATGGCCAAGCGCCTGCCGAAGGGAGTGGTGCCTTGGCGAAGCTGATCCTCAATCATATCAGCAAGGATTTCGGCACAGGTGGGCGGGCTGCGGTCAACGCCTTGTCGCTGGATGTCCGCGAAGGCGGCTTCCTGGCGCTGCTCGGCCCCTCGGGCTGCGGCAAGACGACCGTGCTTCGAATGATAGCCGGTTTCGAGCAGCCGACCGATGGCTCCATCCACCTCGGCGAACGGCTGCTGGCGGATGCGGCAAACATGTTGCCGCCCGAACGGCGCAATATGGCGATGGTGTTCCAGTCCTATGCGCTCTGGCCGCATATGAACGTATCAGACAATGTCGGCTATCCGATGAAGGTGCGCGGCATCTCCGGCGAACGCTACCGCGAGAAGGTGCGCGAGGCGCTCGCGACCGTGCGCCTTGGCGATTACGCCGAACGCAGGCCAGCCGATCTCTCCGGCGGTCAGCGGCAGCGTGTGGCGCTTGCTCGCTGCCTGGTGACATCGCCCGATGTCGTGCTGCTGGACGAGCCGCTTGCAAACCTCGATCGTCACCTGAAGAAGGAGATGGAAGAAACCTTCCGCGAGTTCCACCAGCGCTCGGGTGCCACGATGGTCTATGTGACGCATGACCAGAGTGAGGCGATGGCGCTTGCGACCGACGTCGCCGTCATGTCCGAGGGGCGGCTGCTGCAGGTGGCGCCGCCGGCCGAAATCTATGCACGCCCCGAAGGCAGAATGGTCGGTGGTCTCGTCGGGCAGGGCGCAATCCTGTCGCTTGCTTTTCCAGGCGGCGGTCAGCGCCGCATCGACTGGTCGTCCTTCCGCGGTCTCTGGGATAATCGGGTAGGCGGCTCGCCGAGTGCGGATGTCCTTGTGCGCCCTGAGGATGTGCTTGCCGATGCGGAGGGCATCTCCTGCCGGGTCGATTCCGTTCTCTATGAGGGGGAGCGCTATGCGATGAGGCTGTCGATGCCGGATGGGCAAGTGCTGCGGGCCTATAGCCGTGAGGCTGTCGCTGTTGGCGACGACTACCGGATCGCCATTCGCTCCGCCTGGCGGCTTTGATCGGACAGGGGACAAGATGGTTGTTCCCTGCCGCCTCCTATGCTTGATTTGCTCGACGTCACGAAGGGGAGTCGCTTATGTCCGATCATAGCTTTCCGATTTTCGATCTCGGCGCTTTCGAGGTAGCCGATCACGACGAGAAAAAGCGGCTTGGCGCGGAGGTGGATCGGATATGCCGCTCGACCGGCTTCCTGGCGGTTGCCAACCACGGTGTCGCGGATGCCGTGATCGCCGAGGTCTGGAAGAAGACGCAGACTTTCTTCGATCTGCCGCCCGAGACAAAGCAGCGCGCCAAGACGCTCTATCCTGGCTATCCCTATGGCTATCTTGGGCCGGGAACCGAGGCGCTTGCAAAATCGCGCAATGTCGACACGCCGCCGGACCTGAAGGAGAGCTTCAATGGCGGCCCGCTTTCCGTTCCCGCAGGCATGAGCGATCCCGAAGCGCTGGGTTTTTGCTATGCGGAAACCATCTGGCCTGAAGGGCCCGAAGGGTTTGTGGAAGCTTGGAAGGCCTATTATCGGGGGATGGAAGATCTGGCGGCACGCATCATGCGCGTCTTCGCAACGGCGCTTGGCCTCGACGAGCATTTCTTCGATGCCTATGTTGACGCGCCGATCAGCGCACTGCGGGCACTGAACTATCCCGAGCAGCATGTGCCGCCGCAGCCGGGCCAGCTTCGCGCCGGCGCGCATACCGACTACGGCAGCCTGACGATTCTCCGGCCGCAGCCCGGCTCGAAGGGTCTTGAGATCATTGCACCCGATGGCCAATGGACGCCGGTGCCGCCGGTCGAGGGTGCTTTCGTCATCAATATCGGCGACCTGATGGCGCTGTGGACCAACGATCGCTGGGTTTCGACCGTGCATCGCGTTGTCAATCCGCCGCCGGAGGAGGGCGGCATGCAGCGTCGGCAATCCCTTGCCTTCTTCCATCAGCCGAACTGGTTTGCTGAGATCGCCTGTCTGCCGTCATGCCTGAAGGACGGCGAACAGCCGAAATACGCACCGGTTCTTTCCGGCCCTTATCTGATGGGCAAATTCAAGTCGACCGTAACAGCCAAAGCCGGCTGATATAAGCCGGCTCACATTTTCTTCGTAAACTGGAATGCTTCATGTCCCTGCGCCTTGCGACCTTCAATGTCGAAAACCTTCTGACCCGTTTCGATTACACCGGTTTCCGCAACCAGCTGCGCCAGGATCGCGTGCTGCAGCTCTTCGATGTCCGCAACGAGGAGGTCTATCAGCAGCTTGAGGCAGCGCGGGTGGTTGCCGCCACCGACGACACCAGACAGATGACGGCGCTGGCGATCGCAGACGCCGATGCCGACATCATCTGCCTGCAGGAAGTCGACAACATGGCGGCGCTGCAGGCTTTCGAATACGGCTATCTCTACCGCATGGTCGGCAATGGCTATCGCCAGAAATACCTGATCGAGGGCAATGACAGCCGCGGCATCGATGTCGCCGTGATGATGCGGGAGGAGACGCGTGACGGCCAGCCGATCGTGCTCAACGACATCAAAAGTCACGCCATGGTTACGTATGGCGATTTCGGTCTTTTCAGCGACGAGCTGGCGGAGCTCGGTCACCATGCGGAAGACAAGATCTTCAAGCGCGATTGCCTGGAGCTGCATCTTCACATCGGCGGCGTGCCGTTCTCGCTCTATGTGGCGCATCTGAAATCGATGGGACCGGCACGCGAGGGCATGGATGGACGTCACGCGACCATGCCGATCCGCCGGGCCGAGACGATGGCGGTTCGCCGCATTATCGAAGATCGGTTTGGCGCCGGTCATACGGCGTCGAAGAACTTCGCGATTTGCGGCGATATGAACGACTATCAGGAATGGATCGATGTCATCGGTATACGCCGCAGCGGTTATCGCTTCGAGCCACGCAGTGAGGAGAAGGGCAGTGCGCTCGATGTCTTCAGCCATGACGGCTTTGTCGAAAATGTCGTGCGGCGCCGGGACGAACTTGACCGCTGGACGCTCTACCATGCCCGCGGGCCTCAGGAGCAGCGGCTCTGCCAGCTCGACTACATCTGGCTCTCTCCGGCTCTGGCGCAGGCCAATGCGACGCGCCTTCCCGATATCGTCCGCTCGGGCCAGCCTTTCCGCACCTTATTCCCACCGGGGCAGGAGGTGGAGCGCTATCCGCGCGTCGGCTGGGACCGGCCGAAGGCCTCAGACCACTGCCCCGTCGTCATGACATTGGATTTGATATGAGCGTTTCAGAACAAAACGATACGGCCGGCTGGCCGCCGGAAGGCACTGTATTTCCCATCTCCAGCATCGATCTTGCTGTCCTTCCCGGAGAGCATCCCTTCCATGTTCGCGAGCGGGAGGCGGCTCAGGAGAGCTGGGCAAGGGAAATCGCCGCCAATCCAGCCCTCTATGATGGCCGCATGGTGTTCCAGCACCGGCTGTCGATTGTTGACGGCGCTGTGACGGGGGAATCCTATGTAACATCTTTCTCGACGTTTCTCTGGTGGCGCAGGCAGAGGCAGCCGGGTGGTTTTCACCTTTTCGGCCTTGCGGTTGTGGTGTCGTCCGATAATGCTATCATCGCGATCCGCATGGCGCCGCATACAGCCAATCCCGGACAGGTCTATTGCGCTGCCGGCTCGCTGGATGAGAACGATATCGTTGACGGACATGCAGATGTGGCGGGCAACATGCGGCGCGAAGTGCTGGAGGAAACCGGTCTGGATCTGAATGATGCGACCGCAGATCCTCAGTACTATGCTACCCATATAAGCCGTTCGGTCACGCTCTTCCGCGTTTTCCGCTTTCCCTGGACAGCCGAGGATATGTTGCGGCGAATCGAGGCACATGTGCTGGTTTCCGAAGAGGATGAAGTCGACGGTGTGGTCGCGATTCGTTCGGCTGATCCAGCGGCGCAGCGCTACAATGTCGCGATGCTGCCGATCCTCGCCTGGTTCTTCGGTGACGGCAGATAGCTTGGGCTTGCGCTGTGGTCGCTTGCCGGTATGAATAATCAAGTCTGGAAGTATGGATGGAGGCCGGATTGGCACGCAGCTATAGTGTCTATGATGTGTTCACCGACAACAAACTGGCGGGCAATCCACTTGCGGTCATCTTCGATGCCGAGGGGTTGAGCGACGAGGCGATGCAGGCGATTGCCAGGGAGATGAACCTTTCCGAGACCGTATTCGTGCTGCCGCCGCAAAATCCCGCCCATACGGCGAGCCTGCGAATATTCACGCCGGGCCGCGAACTCCCGTTTGCCGGACATCCGACCGTCGGCACAGCGATCGCCTTGGCGGAGAAGGCCCATGCCAATCACGGCGGAGATCTCGATCTTGTTTCGGTTCTCGACGAGCGTGTCGGGCCGGTGCGCTGTGCCATCAAGCTGCGGCAGAACAAGGCGAGCTTTGCCGAGTTCGACCTGCCGAAGAAGTCGCAGGAGATCCTTCTGCCGCTCGACAGAGCCGATATCGCCAACGCGCTCAGCCTGAAAATCACCGAGATCGGCTTCGAGAATCATGTTCCCTCCATCTGGAGTGCCGGTGTGCCGTTCCTTCTGGTGCCGGTGCATGATGTCGGCGCGGCAGAACGGCTGGAATTCGATCTGCAGCTCTGGGAAAAGACGGTGCCCTTCGTCGACGGCGCGCTTGCCTCGGCTTTCATTTATTGTCGCGGTGGCGTCAATCACGTTGCCAAATTCCATGCGCGCATGTTCCCCGTGGGAATGGGTATCGTCGAGGACCCGGCGACAGGTGCCGCAGTGGCGGCGCTATCCGGTGCGATCAATCAGTTCGACGCGCTGCCGGATGGGCATCATCCGGTCATCATAGAGCAGGGCATCGAGATGGGGCGGCCGTCGCTGATTCATCTTCACCTCGACATCGATGGTGGCCTGATCGCCAATGCCCGTATCGGCGGCCAGGCGGTGCGTGTTGCGTCAGGAATTCTTGAGCTTTGATTTTATTGAGTTTTCGGCGGCCTCTGAAATTTTTTTGACAAAAAGATAAAGAAAATTCGTCTGGCCGCTGGACAATCAAACCGATCCTATTTATATGCCCGGTCACGCCGCCAGCAAGCGGTACGGGTGATTAGCTCAGTTGGTAGAGCAGCTGACTCTTAATCAGCGGGTCGTAGGTTCGAGCCCTACATCACCCACCAAAAACCTCTTGAAATCGTTGACTAATCTGTAACGTTTCAAGGGTTTTCGGCTGCGCGGTTTCCAGCGCATCGGAAATGGCTTCCAACTCACTTTCCGCTCTTTCACCAGTTCCAAGACTTCCGTCGCAGACGCGAACATTGGGCGTCGACAAGCCTCGAATGGAAGCGACATGTTTTGTGTCAGGGCAATATGAGGTGAGGCGCGGCTCGCGCCGCCCTGAATGGCCTCGGGAACGGTTGTAGGACGATTTTCTGATCGGGCTGGATTTGATTTGGCTTTCGAAGCTATTGCTTCTGTTCAGGCCTTTTGCCAGCTCAGTGACTTCCTGTTCTTGATGACAAGAGAGCCACATAAGGCGTGCGCTCGTCCGCCGCCTGAACGGACAAGCGGTGGTCGATGTCTTCGGCCGGTAGGGTTTCGGATCAGTCGGAGAGCCTGCCCAGCAGAAGGCCGGTAAATAGACCAAGAAGCGCCGTCACGATCAGGACCGAGCTCGTGGCTGTCGGATTTTCCCTGGCGGCCTGCGCCACGTTCCTGCCCTCCGAGCGGGCATGGTCCGCGATGCTTGCAACTTTTCCCCTCGCCGAAGAAAGGGCCTCGTCGGCGCGATCCGAGGCGCTGTCGATCCGTCTTGCCAACTCGGTGGAGAGCTTATCGATCTGGCTGCGGAGCTCGTTGATCTGAGCGTTGATATCCTTGTCCAGCGAAGCGTCGGCCATGATGTTCTCCTTGATAGCGGGAAGTGCCTTTAGGAACGAACGGTGGCTTGCTTTGGTTCCCCATCGCGATGGATTGATCCCGGATGCTGCAGTCGTTGCTGTGTTCTCAGGACGAAGCCTTGCAAAAGCTGCCGAGGTGATGATCTTGTCTGAGACTAGTCGGGCTGGCCATCGTTACCTGCGCTCTTCAACGCGGCATTGATTTTATTCCAGGCGGATATGGCGGCACTGGCAAAAATCACGGGTTCGGTCTGGGCGCCACACGAATAACATCTGACATACCAGTCGTCCTTTGTCTTGCGTTGCAGGTGGACCTTGTCTCGCCCACAGCGGAAGCACGGTTCCAATGGCCACCTCGCAATTGCCGCCTTAGCCTTCATGGCGTCCATGCTCCCCAGGAGGTAGATCAGTCCGCCAACGACTACAAAGAAGATCAATAGTTTCAGTAGGTCTTCCATCATGTCCTCCCAGCTATCGATGCAGGTTGTTCATATTCGTTCGTCGTCCTGCAGAGCGGGTTCTCTTCTTAGCCCGGCTTGAGATGAGCCTCGCTATCCAGCGTCTCTCGCCTAGTCTTCGGGTGAACGACGTCTGAGCAGCAGAGCAGGCTGTGAGACGAGAAGAGAATGAACGATCCCTCTGATGGAAGGCAAAGCCCGGTTCAGCGCAGATGCAGCAGAAACGCCGTTGGTGCGGTTACCGATATCGTGAAGAGAAATAGGGAAAGCCCATATTTCAGCCTTCTCATCCGGCGTGTCTTTGTGCCATCCCAATCGTAAATCATAAGTATATCCCCGTTGCTTCATGTCTTGTCGATATCGGTAAATATCCTAGGAATTGTTTGCGCGAAGCTTGTGGAATATTTTCGCAGATTCATGAATAGATGCGTCGGATTATACAATCCTGTGCTGCAATGTCTGCTCTGATTTTTGCAAGTATAATCATGCAGCTTCATTCTCAAATCAAAGGACTTCGATCCGGCTCCTATTGGAAATCTTGCGAGATCGATATTCTTTGATTTCACGGCTACGAAGATGAAGAGTTTGCATGGGGCTGCAAAAGCGGCTCTTCGATCACTATAAGCGAATGCTCGCGATCGGAGATTGCATGCGGGTTGCAACATCAGAAATTCCAGCAGGAGCTCGGGCGGTTCTGGCAATTGCCAAGGAAGTTTTCGGTGGCCATCTCCAGGCCGTCTATCTGCATGGATCGGCGATCGCGGGCGGATTGCGGCCGCAAAGCGATGTGGATGTTTTGGCGATCATCGATCTCCCGATGACCGATTCCATGCGCAAATGCCTGCTTGCTCGTCTGCTGGAGGTTTCGGGTCGTCACCCGGTCCTGCCTGGTGCTCCGCGCTGCATCGAACTCATGGTGTTTTTGAAGGATCGTCTTGCAGCACCGGTTTTTCCGGTGTGTGGTGAGTTCATCTATGGTGAATGGTTGCGCGACAGCTTCGAGGCCGGCGGGCTCCCTGTGCCTCATTGTGATCCGGACATCACGCTCGTCCTGGCTCAGGCGCGGCAGCAGGCTCTAACGCTATTGGGCCCGGCTCCTGGTGATCTTCTTGCTGAGGTTCCAGCGGGAGATAGGACGCGCTCTGCGGGAGGCGCTGCCGGCCTTGCTTGCCAATCTGCATGGAGATGAGCGGAATGTCCTGCTGACACTGGCCCGTATGTGGAGAACGGCGGCGACAGCGGAGTTTGTCAGCAAGGACATCGCCGCCGGTTGGGCCATGCAGCGCCTGCCTGCACAAGTAATCCGAACGGCAATGCAGCTTGCTCGCGATGCCTATATGGGGGAAACGCAGGATGATTGGAAGTTTCGCCAGGGTGAGGCTCGCTACACAGCGGCCTATCTGCATCGGCAAATCCTGTCGTCGCTATAGGTGGCTTCGCCGTATGGACCTGATCATGTCAGGCAGGCGACCTTGCCAGCTGGTTCAGCCGCGCACTTCAACTCACGTCAGACATGTCCGCCTGACGGCAATGGCCACCGCTTTCGACCGTATGCGGTCAGTGTTTCCTATGTCCGCGTTCCATGACGCTGAACACAAATATGGCGGCCAGAATCAGCATCAACGTATAGTCGAACGCGGTGAGCAGACGAAGTAGTTCCATGATGCTTCTCCTCCCACAGAGAACACGAACCAGAACAACCGCTAGTATGTTCCTCTAACAGGTGTATGCCAAGTTTTTTACATCTTGCGATGCAAAAACAATGTTGTGCGAGGCACAAATAACCGCTTGTTTGCAAAGGCATATCAGTACTGTATTGACTGCCGTTGGTTGCGGCGAGGGCGGGCACGCGCTGCAATCGTGTTGTCAATAAATTTTATAGAGTATATCATTATCCCAATGATAATTGCGGTTGCCCGATGGATGCAGAATTCGCGTGGCGATCGATCTGGAGGGAGTTGGCTATTGACCATTGGCTCGGACCACCAGGCGTCTGATCTGCCTGTTATCGTCATAGTCGGCGGCGGCGTTTCCGGGACGGCGGTTGCCTTCCATTTGCTACAGAAGCAGTCGGTGCGGGGTGGTCAGCTCTTTATATTCGAGCCAAGGGAGCGTTTGGGGGCAGGGCTTGCCTACGACACACAAGATCCTGCCCACCGGATCAACGTGCCCGCGGCGAAGATGAGCCTGCTGCCCGATGACATCGAACATTTTCAGCGCTGGCTGCTGGAGAATGATGCGCTTGCCGATGATGATGTGGCGGTTGCCGTCAATGGCGGCTTTTTCCCGCGGCGCTCCGTTTTCGGCAACTATATCAACAGCATGATCCGCCCTTTTGTCGAGAATGGGCGGCTCCTCCATGTCAAGCAAAGCGTCGAGCGCATTCAGAGGACGGGCAGCCGTTGGACGGTCACCGGTACTGACGGACAGTGTGTGGATGCTGATATTCTCGTCATCGCCACCAGCCATCCGTCCCCCCTGCCGCCACAAGTGCTGCAGGATGCGCTTAGCGATCATCCTCGCTTCATTCCCAATCCGACGCGGCCGGATGCGCTTGCGGCCATTCGTGCCGGGGATCGAGTTCTGGTCGTCGGCAATGGCTTGACCTCGGCCGACGTCATTGCGTCGCTCGATCTCAGAGGTCACAAGGGACCGGTCACTGCCATATCCCGACGCGGTCTGCGCTCGCGTGGCCATGCGGCGGTCAAACAGGAACCGTTTGGCGATTTCGCCAATCAGCCGTCGAAGACGGCAGTTGAGCTGCTGCGCAGCGTGCGCGCCGCCATCCGCAAGGCGCAAGGAGAAGGCCGCAGCTGGCATGCTGTCATCGATCAGGTGAGGGCGCAGGGCCGGCATGTCTGGCAGGCGCTGCCGATTGCGGAGCGGCGGCGTCTCGTACGGCATTTGAGGCCGTTCTGGGATGTGCATCGGTTTCGTGTCGCGCCACAGGTGGAGGCTGTCAGCGAAGGAGCGCTCGCAAGCGGCCGGCTGGAAATACTGGCGGCTTCGGTCGCAGCTGTCGGCGTCGCCGATGGCATCATCGATTGTACCTTGCGGCTCAGCCGTTCCGAACAATCGGTTGAAAGGCAATTCGATGCGGTCGTGGTCACCACCGGTCCCGGACACCGCGGCATACTGCAATCACAGGGCTGGATCGATGAAATGTCGAAGGCCGGGCATCTTGCGATGGACCCGGCACGGTTGGGATTTTCCTGCGATACGCGATCGCGCGCGCTTGCCGGCGATGGAGCCGTGATACCTTCCCTGTTTATCTCTGGACCACTCGCGCGCGGAACCTTCGGCGAATTGATGGGATTGCCCGAAGTGGTCGAGCACGCCGTTCTGGTGGCTGAACAGGTGGCTGGCGCCATCACCGACCATGGGCGTGGGCAAAGGAAGGCATATTTGGACAGTAGCGCCGCCTAAAATCCAAGAAAAGCCGCAAATTCGTTGCTTAGGCGATACAATTGCCTAAATTTACTCATATAAACTATACAATTTGTGAGTTACTGTCTTGTTCGTAAGGGGCTGCGGGGTTACTTCCGCAATCCATGCTGACAAGACCGGCCCGTTGAGTCTCTTTCGAGCCACGCCGGGTTTCAACAATCGACTTTGCAGTAAAGCGGACGGCGATGCTTACGAAAAAAGGAAAATACGGATTGAAGGCGCTGGTGGATCTCGCACGCCTCGGTCCGGGTGAAACCGCGTTCATCAACGATATCGCGTTACGCAACAATATTCCGAAGAAGTTTCTCGATACCATCCTCCTCGAATTGCGAAACGCCGGCGTGTTGCGTTCGAAGAAAGGCCCCGGCGGCGGTTATTCGCTGTCGCGTCCCGCATCCGAAATCCGCATCGGCCATGTCATCCGCACCTTGGACGGTCCGTTGGCACCCATCCGCTGCGCCAGCCGAACGGCCTATGAAGCCTGCGACGACTGTTCCGATCCGGAGCGCTGTCAGGTGCGGCGCTCGATGACGGAGGTGCGTGACGCTATTGCCGAGATTCTCGACAACATGTCGCTGGAGCAGTTCGTTGCCGGCGGCGCAGACGTTGAGATCCCGGAACGGGAAGACCGCCGGGCTTCGCACATCGGTTGATCTTGCCGTTGTGCCCTGATGCCCATTAAGGCAACGAGTTCTTCGATGGCTTTACGCCGTTGAGATGATAGTTGCCGACGGTGTGGTATTTCCGATGTGCCGGCTCATGCAGCGTGTGAATGCGGGCGTTGCGCCAGTGGCGATCGAGGTTGAGCCCGATGCGCGCCGACTCTGAGCCCGCAAGTTCGAACAGCGTGTTGGCTGCTTCCATCGCAATGTCAGCCGTAATCGTCTGGGCTGCAGCTACGGAGAGCGCTGCGTCGATAACATGATCTTCGGTGAGATTGATCTGCGCGGCATCGATCTTGCCGCCGGCACGCTCCATCATCGCCGTCGCCGCTTCGATGCGGATGGCAATCTCGCCGATCCTCGTCACGATTAGTGGATCATTGACGGCTCGCTTATCCTCGTTGCTTTCCTCTGAGTGAGAGCGAGCCCGCACGAATTCCATCGCCGCCGCCAATGCGGAGCGGGCAATACCAAGATTGATGCCCGCGCGCGTGAGATGGTTCACGCTATCGATCACTGTGGGTTCAGCCAACTTTTCCCGGTGCAGGAGCAGGGCATCGGCATTGAGATAGACGTTATGCAATATGGTCGTGCCGTTTCCGGACGTACGCTGACCAAAGCCATCCCAGTCGTCAATGATCTGGATGCCCTCCGTATTTCTAGACACGACAGCGGCTATCGGTCCCTTGCGTTTGTCCGCCGTGAATAGCGCGATCCAGTCCGCAAACAGAATGCTGGCGGAGGCCTGGCTCCGTCCGTTGAGGCGGAAGCCAAGCCCGTCCGCTGTCAGATGCAAGGAATGCTGGTCGGTGCCGCTTGCATCGGACTCGGAAAAGATGCTGCCGAAACGATCGCCTGTAATGGCGCGGTCGAAAAGAGATGCCCGCTGGTCCTCGCCGCCCGCAATTCTCACCGCTTCCAGTACATGAAAATGCGTTTGCAATATCTGTGCTATGGAAGGATCGGCCTCTGCGAGGATGGCTATGACCTCGGCGAGAACGCAGTTTGAAATATCGATGCCACCATGTTCTGAAGGAACGGAAATCCCAAGCAGGCCCGATTGGGACAGGGCTTCGATCTCGTCATAGGGCAGGATGCGGTTGATATCGCGATCGCTTGCCTGCGGAGCGAAGCCGGCCGCGAGCGAACGTGCGATGTCGAGCGCTTCCTCTTCGCTTTGGACGCGATGGGCGGGCGGCCTGACGCGTTCGTGCAACTGCGAAACAGTCCCCATTCATCACTCCTCGGCCAGCGCCAGGTCGGTTTCTCAGGCGCGGCAAATCAGTACGATCTTAATTTCGATAGATGGAGTGCACAACGGATTTTCCTGGCGGATTCGCATCGCGCCCTCCGGCTCGATCGGCGTCGATCGCGGAAATTGTAAGCGCACAGTCCGATATAACGCGTTGAGGATAGCGAGTTGTGAACCCTCTTTTCTGCGTCAATGAATATCGAAAGCCGCTTCACAAGCTGATCTTAGAGCTTGGAATTGCTTTTTCTTTTGCCGATCGAAGCAAGCTCAAGATGAGAAGGGCTGTCCGGTCATCCGCCGTTTTCTGTGCCGCAGTCTCGTCGGCCCTGTTCTGTCCGGACAAGAAAGCGCTTGCTAGCGGAGCGTTTTCGCGCTTTCATATACGACTAAATAAGTAGACAATGGCAATAATCCTGCCGCCGATGGCTTTTGACGAAGTGATCATATGGTGGCCGATTGCAGGCATCTGGTGTTGGATCAGAGTTGGACCTGCCTGTCGCATCTTTCATTTTGGAAGGGATTCCCGATTGAAGAATTGCGACGCATATTGAGAACGGAAGCGGCTTTTTGTGCGTTCTGTCGGCCGCAGTTCCAAGGTTGCCGAGGCCCGGTATCGGTGTCTGTGTTTCCGGGCCTGTAAAAAGTGAGCAAGCCCCAAGAAAGGCATGATCGACCACCTCTCGCCCCAGGAGTTGATATGACGGTTCAGGGATTTTTTTCCGCGAGGACGAACGCGACAGCGCAGCCTTATGCGATGCCCCGCATCGCCGTGATCGGGCGTGGTTTTTCCGGCATGATGATGGCGATCGCGCTGATGAAGACGGTTCGCTTTCCCTTCCATCTGCAGCTTTTCGATCCCAATTCCACCGTCAGCGGCGGACAGGCGCTCGCCTCCGGGCATAGCAGCGAAATTCTCAATAGCCGTGTTCGCGATCTTTCCGTTTCCGCTGGAGATCCCGACGATTTCAATCAATGGCTTTGCGGCAATGCGCCTTTCCGCAGCGCCGTCCCCGCCGCCATACCCGGTTTTTTGCAGATCTTCGTGCCGAAGAGCATTTTCAGCGACTACGTCTATCAGCGCTTTTCGGAGGCCTTCTCATCTCGGCGGGATGTGGCGGTGCAGGTCAGCAGCGAGACGGTCTTCGGGCTTCGGCGCGTTCGTGGCGGCCGCTTCGTGGTGGAAAGCGACGGTGCCGCCAATGCGCCTTTCGACATGGTGGTGCTGGCGACAGGCTACGGCATTGCAGATCACGAATTCCAGGCCAGCGATCTCGTGACCGTGCCGACGACGGTGCGGGCGCGCCGTCTCGTGTCGCGACCGCACACGATCTTGCTTGGGAGCGGCCTGCGTGTCGTCGACCGGCTGCTGCAGATGCGTGAAAGCGGCTATGCGGGGCAGATCACCATCGTTTCGCGGCGAGGCTTCCTGCCGCAGAGCCATACGCGTAACAATGCTGATCCGGTTTTTCCTGCCGATGAGATGCCCGGTAAGCTAAGCGAGATCGTCCGCTTCGTCCGCACGGCTTGCGGCGAGGCGGAGGCGAGCGGTCAGAGCTGGCAATCCGTCATGAACGGCTTGCGCAAGCACGCGCGCTCGCTTTGGCGATCCCTGCCGGCGGGGCAGAAGCAGCAGTTCAACCGACATTTGCGGGCGCTCTATGACAGCCATCGCAATCGGTTGCCCGAGGCGCTGCATGTGCGTCTCAATCAGGAGCTTGCCGAGGGCAACACGCTGCTGCGGCGCGGCCATTTTATTCGCCGAACGCCGACAGGACTGGTTTTGAGGCCGGCTGGTCGGCAGGAGACCGAGCAGCTCTATGCCGACGATGTAATTGACTGTCGGTGTCAGGCGCCGGATCTGAATGTGCCCTTGCTGCGCAGTCTCATCGATGCCGGCCTTGCGGTGCCGGACGAGCTCGGCCTCGGTCTCGCCGTGGAGGCGACAGGCTCGCTAGAGGTCAATGGGCGCACGACGGAGGGGCTTTTTGCGATTGGTCCCCTGGGACTTGGAAGTCTCCCTGACATCGATCTGGTGCCTGAGATCGTCACGCAAGCCTATGCGGCGGCAGAGGGCGTCG
Source organism: Rhizobium sp. ZPR4 (assembly GCF_040215725.1). Classification (NCBI taxonomy): domain Bacteria; kingdom Pseudomonadati; phylum Pseudomonadota; class Alphaproteobacteria; order Hyphomicrobiales; family Rhizobiaceae; genus Rhizobium; species Rhizobium sp. ZPR4. The sequence continues at coordinate 1,804,964 of NZ_CP157967.1, read as the reverse complement.
CGTCGCGTTTCCATCCGCAGTGCAAGGCGGTCTAACAACCCAGTGGTTTTTTCATTCCGGATCGTGATTGCGGTGCCTCTGCACACGCATATCGCAGTTTTGGCCTCGAGGCGGAAATAGTAGCTTGTTATTTGTTATGTAATAACGTAACCAATAACGGAAGCCTAAGCTAAACCTCCAGGACAAATGAAAGCGCATATGACATCGCCGTTGCCCGCATCCGCTTTCTATGAGATGAATACCGCAGATGGTGCTGCTTTCGGATCGATCCCGACGGCGGCTGAAAAGGGAACACGGTGCGGACTACCCATCAGGGGCCAAAACCGTGGCTGCCCCCGCAACTGTAAGCGGAGAGCGCGTTCGCAATATGCCACTGGCTTTAAGCCGGGAAGGCGCGAACGAGTTGTGACCCGCGAGCCAGGAGACCTGCCATCGACGATATCAACCGCAACGGACGGGGTGTTCCGATGGAAAATCAGTGGTTGGGCGAGGGCGCCGTTGCGTCCGCTGGCCCTATCTTGACTTTGCCTCCGGTGAAATCTCCGGGAGGCATCTCATGGACAAAGCAAAAGAGGCGACGCACCGGATTACCGTGTGCACGAACTGCCGTCATGTCGGCAAACCATGCCGGCCGGGCCTCGATCTCCTGACGCATTTGCAGGCGGCCATTTCTCAGGCCGGCGCCGCTCTCTCGGACGATTTCAGCCTTGAAGGCAGCGTCTGCATGGCTGGCTGCGAGCGGCCCTGCACGGTCGCCTTCCAGGCGACGGCAAAGGCGACGTACCTCTTCGGTGACATCGAGGATGCGAGCGATATCGGTGCGCTCGTTTCCTTCGCGAAGCTCTATCGGGATCGTCCCGATGGGTTGACCCGCGAAGGCGAACGCCCGACCGCGCTTGGAGGCAAGACGCTCGCGCGCATACCCGCTGCCGTCGTGTCAGCCGAACGCCAGCCAGTCGTATTGCAATAGGAGCCGGTCATGTCCGAACGAAACGCGCGACTGGATGCGGACGGCATCACCTGGGGGCCGCAGAAGAGCACGCCGATCATCAGCGGTATCACCCTATCCGTCGAAGCCGGCGCCCGACTGGCCATTATCGGTCCGAACGGAGCTGGCAAGTCGACCTTGCTGCGATGCCTCTATCGCGGTCTGAAGCCGCAACGAGGTTTGGTGCGTCTCGACGGCACCGATCTTTGGTCCATCGGTCCGCGGGAGGTGGCGCAGCGCATCGCTGTCGTGCCACAGGAGACACCGGGCGATTTTCCCTTCAGTGTGCGGGACGTTGTGCTGATGGGACGTATTCCGCATCGCAAGGGCATGGCGCGCTGGAGCGATCGCGATCATGAAGTCACGACCACGGCGCTTGCGCGGCTGGAGCTGGAACCTTTGGCGTTGCGACAGTTCGCGTCGCTCTCCGGCGGCGAAAAGCAACGGGCGCTGATTGCCCGCGCTTTGGCGCAGGAGCCGGAGCTCATCATCCTCGACGAACCCACAAATCACCTCGACATCCGCCACCAGCTCGAGATTCTCGAACTGCTGCAGGGGCTTGGGCCGACGATCATCACGACGCTGCACGACATCAATCTCGCGGCAGACTTTGCGACCCATGTCGCGGTTCTGGATTGCGGGCGGCTGACGGGACATGGCGAGCCGGCCACAGTCCTGACCGTGGAGCACGTATCAAAAGCATTCCGTGTCGGCACCCGCCTGCATCGGGCTGACAATGGCCCGCAGCGATTTTCCTTTTCCCTTCGATAGTTCGATCATTGGAGTTGTTCATGTTTCCTCGCATGTATTTGTCTGCCACCGCGTTGCTGGTCGGAGTTTTGTTCGCAGGCGCGACGCTTGCCGAGCCCGTCACGGTGCGCAGCTGCAATCGGGATGTAACTTTCGACAAAGCGCCGGAGCGCGCCGTTTCCAACGACGTCAATCTTACGGAAATGATGCTGGCGCTGAAGCTGCAGGACCGCATGGTCGGCTATACCGGCATTTCCGGCTGGAAGACGCTGGACGAAAAGCTGCGTGATGGCGTGAAGGAACTGCCGGAGCTGTCACCGAAATATCCGAGCAAGGAGGTGCTGCTCGGCGCCAACGCGGATTTCTTTTTTGCCGGCTGGAACTACGGCATGAAGGTCGGTGGCGAGGTGACGCCGGAGACACTCGCGCCTTTCGGTATCAAGGTCTACGAACTTACCGAATCCTGCATCTTCGTCATGCAGAAGAACAAGCCGACCATGGACGACATGTTCGTCGACCTCCTCAATCTCGGCAGGATCTTCCGCGTCGAGGATAGGGCGGAGGCGCTGGTTGCCGGCTATCACAAGCAGCTTGGGGAAATCCAGGCGAAGATCGGTCATGTCGACAAGCCGATCAGCGTCTTCGTCTATGATTCCGGTGAGGAGAAGCCGTTCACCTCGGGGCGCTACGGCATTCCGACCGCCTTGATCGAAGCAGCCGGCGGCGTCAACGTGATGGACGATGTCGAGAAGAGCTGGACGGAGGTATCCTGGGAACCGGTCATCGAGAAAAACCCGGAAGTGATCGTCATCGTCGACTACGGCCAGGTGACCGCCGCCCAGAAGATCGCCTTCCTCAAGGGTAACCCGGCCTTCAGGAATATCGAGGCCGTGAAGAATGATCGTTTCGTCGTGCTGCCTTATGTCGAAGCGACGCCGGGGCCGCGCAATATCGAGGCCGTTGCCACCCTGGCCAAGGCCTTTCACCCGGGCGCCATGTAATCGTCTGCAATGTCGATCCATCCAGTCGATCATTGGATGGATTCTCTTCCTCAAGATTCAAGCATGCGCCTCAACCTCTCCATTCTCATCCCCTTGCTCGCCATAGGCTTCATCCTGTCGATTGCCGCCGGGGTGTCGCTCGGCTCGGCATCCATTCCGTTCTCTACCGTCTGGTCGATCGTCGGCAACAAGCTGCACGCGGGTAGCTTTCCGGTCACATGGTCCAGTGGGCAGGAAAGCATTGTCTGGGACGTCCGTTTCCCGCGCGTCGTGCTGGCCGCGCTCGTGGGAGCGGGGCTTGCCATCACCGGTGCCGTTCTGCAGGCGCTGACGCGAAATCCGCTGGCGGACCCGCATCTCCTCGGCGTCTCCTCCGGGGCGGCGTTCGGTGCCATTCTGGCGCTGCTGCATACCGGGCTGATCCTCGGCCTGCTGACGGTGCCGTTGTTCGCGTTTGCCGGCGCCTTGCTCGCAACCGCGGCCGTCGGGCTGACGACGCGCCTGACGCGTTCGCACTCGGCCGATCGGCTGGTTCTGTCGGGCGTTGCCGTAGCCTTCGTATTCACGGCGCTTGGCAACCTCCTGATCTTTTTGGGCGATCCCAGAGCCGCCAACACCGTTGTCTTCTGGATGCTGGGCGGGCTCGGGCTGGCGCAATGGCAGCACCTCATCTATCCCGCCGGCATCCTGCTGTTCTGTCTTGTCTTGCTCCTCCCGAAGACGAGGGAGCTCAATGCGCTTGCGATGGGCGATGAGACGGCCGTGACGCTTGGGATAGCAGTCGCGCAATTCCGCCTGTTGCTGTTCGTCATCACGGCGCTGCTGACCGGCGCGATGGTGGCATTTTCCGGCGCGATCGGCTTCGTCGGTTTGATGGTGCCGCATTTCGTGCGGCTGATCGTCGGTGGTGACAATGTGCGCGTGGTGCCGTTGAGTGCCGCTTTTGGCGCGCTAACCCTGATCTGGGCCGATATTGCCGCCCGCCTGGTCATGGCGCCCGAGGATATGCCGATCGGCGTCGTCACTGGGCTTGCCGGAGGTGTTGCCTTCATCCTGATCCTGCGAAGCGGGCGCGCGTAGATCTGCCCATTGCCAAGGTGTTTTCCTGGCCTATTTCCGGGCGGGCAATGGTTGGTCCGGAAGGTCGTCTTCAAGATGAAGCGGGTGATACCCGGTTTTGAGCAAGGTTCAGGACCGGATAAGGGTACAGAATGCCTTTGTGTCGCCTTTCTTTGTCTTACAAGGCGTACGCGTAAAGACTATGGAATTCGCAATCATACTACAGGACGACTCGGGTCTCCATTTTTGTGGCGATTTCGGTCATCCACTGCCTGCGACTTCATGTGCAACGAGGAGCTCTGCTTGCGCCCGCTGAAATCTCGTCTTTTTCTGCTGCCCCTTTTTCTGTTGGGATTGGCTGTCTTCACAGCCGTCATTCCGCTGACGGGCGGGCATGCCTTTGCGCAGGATCAGCAGCCGGCCCAAGCATCGCAGGCAACCGAGCAACAGCCCGCCAATGGGCTGATGGACGCCGCCGTTGCCGATCTCAACAAAGCGAAAAAGACCTATGCCTCGCTCCAGGATGCGGCCAAGCAGGCGACATTGGACGACGAGACGCTTGTCGCGCTGTCCGGTCAGGTCGACGACCTCAATCGCACCGTCGCGGCGATTTCCACGCGCCTGAAGCCCCGTACCGCCGAGATCGATACGCGCCTGACCCAGCTTGGCGCGGCTCCCAAGGAGGGCCAGCCGCCCGAAGCTCCGATCGTCACGCAGGAGCGCGAGAGGCTCAATGCCGAACGCTCGCAGATCAGCGCGGTAATCCTCGATGCGGACAATCTGACCGCGGAAACCAATCGGCTTTCGATGGAATTCATGGAGATGCGCCGAAAGCTGTTTGCCGAAACGCTATTCAAGCGGACGGAGATTTCCACCACGACGTTCGACGATGCAGGGGCGGCTCTGGTCGACGAGGGTGTGAAGTTCAGCACTGCCGTGACGAGCTGGATCGGCTTTGTGCTCAAGGCCAAGCTTGCCTCATTCCTGGCCGCCGTTTGCCTGTCCATCGGGGCGGCGCTGATATTTCTCTCCGGTGGTTATCGGTTGTTCCGTCGCTACTACGTGCAGGATGAGGCCGTCGAGAATCCACCCTATATCAGCCGGCTCTCTGTCGCCTTCTGGTCGACCTTGATCCGCACGCTATCGCTGGCGGCCTTTCTCGTCACGTCCTTCTTCTTCCTCTCGAATTTCAATGTGCTGCGGCCTGATATCGCGCCGATATTGGCGGCGGTCTTCGGTTTCATCGGCCTTGTCTATTTCGTCGGTCGCCTGAGCAATGCCGTCTTCGCGCCGTTCCGGCCGCATTGGCGTCTGGTCAAGCTATCGAACAAGGGAGCGCATTCGCTGACCTGGTGCCTGCAGGCCATGGCCGTGGTCAACGGGTTGGATTACGTCTTCGACCGCATCAGCGAGTCCATGGGATCGCCGGTCGTCGTTACCGTAGCCAAGAGCTTCCTGGCGGCACTGCTGATTGGCCTCATTCTGATTGCGGCCTCCTTCGGCTCGCCGATGCTGGCGAAAAACGGAGATCCGGACGCGCCAGGCCGCCATTGGCCGCATGGCATGGCCATCATTCTTCGCGTTCTCGGCATATTGGTGATCTTCATCTCGTTCATCGGCTATGTCGGGCTGGCCCGCTTCATGGCAACGCAGATGATCGTGACGAGCGCCGTCATCGCCACGATGTATCTCGGTTTCCAGCTCGGCAAGGCGGTGTCCAAGCAGGGCGTTTTTGCCGAAACGATCATCGGCCGCTTTCTGGAAAATCGCCTGAAGCTGCGTGAAGTTGCGCTCGATCAGGCCGGTCTCGCGGCCGGGCTTGCGACCTACGCCGTCGCGCTGTTGACGGGCATTCCGCTGATCCTGCTCTCCTGGGGCTTCCACATTCAGGATCTGGAGGTCTTTGCCTACAGGCTATTTACCGAGATCAAGATCGGCAACATGTCGATCTCGCTGCTCGGCATTTTTGTCGGCATTCTGCTGTTTGCGGGCGGTTATCTGGTCACGCGCTGGTTCCAGCGCTGGCTCGACAGCAATGTCATGGCACGTGGGCAAGTGGATCTGGGTGTCCGCAACTCGGTGAGAACCGGCATAGGCTATCTGGGCATAGCATTGGCGGCGATCTTTGCCATTTCCGCTGCCGGCATCGATTTGTCCAGCCTGGCGCTCGTTGCCAGTGCCCTCTCGGTCGGTATCGGTTTTGGCTTGCAAAACATCGTGTCGAACTTCGTGTCCGGCCTGATCCTGCTGGTCGAACGGCCGTTCAAGGTCGGCGACTGGATCGTCTCGGGTACATCGGAAGGTATCGTCAAGCGCATTTCGGTGCGCGCGACCGAGATCGAGACCTTCCGCAAGCAGTCGATCATCGTGCCGAATTCCGAGCTTATCAATGCGTCCGTGGGCAACTGGACGCATCGCAACAGGCTCGCTCGCTCTGAAATCCCTGTATCCGTCAGCTATGACGCCGATCCGCGCAAGGTGATGGATATCCTGCTGGAGCTGGTACGCTCGATCCCGAAGGTTCTCAGGAATCCAGAACCACATGTGGAGTTTCTGCGTTTTGGTCCGTCATCGCTCGATTTCGAGATGCGCTTCTATCTGTCCGATCTCTCCGATGGCATGGAGATCCGCAACAATCTGCGCATCGAAATCCTGAGGCGCTTCAATGAGGAGGGAATTTCCATTCCTTATCCGCATCAGGAACTGCATATCGTGCGCGATGGAAGAAGAGGTAGGCAGTCGGATATCGCAGCCGATGCCTTGACGGATTCCGCTGATGGACCTGAGGCTGACGATGACATGAAGGAAGATTCCGCTTTGTCAGCCGAAGGCAAGGTATCGGAAGCAAAGAGCACAAGCCGGCGCCGCGGCAGGACCGCCGCGGAGTAATCCGATTACCGGCAGGGTCCGATGAAACGGAGCCATGCTGCCGCGCGGGAGTGATGCCGGTCATCGTTTCCGGGCGTTCGGCTCTCAAGCTCTCAGTTGGCGTTCCTCGACGAGAGAGTGTCGCGGTCTTCCGGATTGTTTCTCGCGTATCAGGTCCAGGATCTCGCTACGTCGTTGCCGCGATAACCCTGGCAATCACGCCTTGGAAGTCGCGAACGGGGCTGTTTTCTTCATTTCCGGGAAACCAGTCGGCTTAACAAATCCGCAAAGGCTTTGTTCTAAAAAAATACAGAGGGGATCATTTTCAAAAAAGCAGGTTTTCATTATGCCATTTCTGGGTGTTTCGGGGATGCAATACTCCGGCGCGTCTCTTGCCGGCTCGCGCATTCTTCTCGTCGAGGATTCCAATCTCTTTACATCGATGGTCAGGGCCAAGCTGAAGGAGCTTCTGGACATCGACGTCGAGATTTGCCGCAATTTCGAAGAGCTGCAGCTCGCCTACGACAAGTCATCGGAGCCGATCAAGCTGGCGATCTCGAACATGAACCTGCCAGGCGCCGAGAAGGGAGAGGCCTTGGCCTATCTTCTCGATCTCAGCATTCCAACGATCGCTTTCACAGGCACTTTTCTCGAAGGCACGCGCGACGAGCTGATCGCCAAGGATGTGGTGGATTATATTCTCAAGGACAATGTCTTTGCGGTGGATATGCTGGCGGAATCGATCTGCCGTTTTCTCACCAACCACCGTCATCACGTCCTCATCGTCGATGACAGCGCGACGGCGCGTGCTTTGCTGTCCAGCCGGCTGAAGCGCTACAATTTCCGTGTCAGTGTCGCGGAAAACGGCGCCAAGGCGCTCGAAATCCTCAAGACCAGCCCGGATATCGGCCTCATGGTCACGGACTACAATATGCCGGACATGGACGGCTTCGAGCTGACGCGACGTATTCGTGCGACCACCGGCTCCCATGAGTTGCGCATCATCGGCGTCTCGTCATCCAACAATCGGCTGCTTTCGGCCCGCTTCCTCAAGGCGGGTGGCAATGACTTTATCCTGCGGCCATTCATTGACGAGGAATTCTACTGCCGCGTGAATCAAAATCTCGACACTCTGTTGCAGATTCGGTCAGCTCAACCGATCGGAAAGAGCGTATAGGCGCAGCAAATCAGGCAAAAGGACCCCAAGAAAAGTGAGGGAAAATCACTTTTATGTAAATCTCCGCAATCAGCGGTTCCAATTTTTTCACGAATCCTGTTCAGGATAGGTGGAAGATAGTTTGGGAAGACGGTTGGGCAGACCTGCGATTGACTGAATATTCATGCACCTGAAGGTGTGGGAGGAATTGACGGGAAATGGTACTGCATGTGGGATCCCTTGGCGGCGGCATCGGTCACCGCAATGGCAGCCAGAAAATACTTCTGGTCGAGGATTCGCGCATGTTTTCCGCGGTGTTGTCGCATCGGTTCGAAACCGAACTCGGCTTGGCCGTAACGCATTGCTCTTCCCTGAAAATGCTGAACGAGGTGCTGGCGGAGCCGGATAGCGGCTTCACGATGGCGGTGATCGACCTCAACCTTCCGGACGCTGCCCATGGAGAAGCCCTGGATGTTGCCGTCGCCCATGACGTTCCTACCATCGTCTTTACGGCGTCTTTCGACATGGCGACGCGCAATCGCATCATGGAGCGCAATGTCGTCGACTATGTGCTCAAGGATGGCGAGTTCGCCCTCGACAATCTCGTCTCCTCCGTAAGGCGCGCCATTGCCAACCGGTCGATGCGTGTTCTGGTTGTGGATGATGTGCCTTCGGCTCGAAAAATGCTGACAGATTTGCTGCACGCTCAGCAATTCAAGGTCGCCGAAGCCGGCACGGGTGTTGAAGCTCTGGCGATGCTTGAGACATTCGACGACATCGAAATCGTCGTCACCGACTACAATATGCCCGACATGAACGGTCATGAACTGACCCGCCGCATCCGCCATCGCTATGGCTCGGACCGGATGCGGATCATCGGCATTTCTTCTTCGAACGATCGTTTGCTGTCTGCGACATTCCTGAAGGCGGGCGCGAGCGATTTCATCTATCGCCCCTTCGTTCAGGAGGAGCTGCAATGCCGCATCGCATTGAATGTCGAGACATTGTCGCAGCTGAAACAATTGCGAGCGGCCGCGGCAAGCGATTATCTGACCGGGCTCTACAACAGGCGCTATTTTTATGATCATGGCCCGCGTCTGGTCAATGAGTGTCTGCGTCGCCAGCGTCCAAGCTCGGTCGCCATTCTCGACATCGATCACTTCAAGAATCTGAACGACACCTATGGTCACGAGATCGGGGATCAGGTGTTGAAGGCCGTTGCCGGCCGGCTGCACGGATTACTGGAAGGCACCGACAATCTGCTTTCTCGCCTCGGCGGCGAAGAATTTGCCATTCTTTTTGCGGAAATGAATTCGCGCGCGGCGACCGCGCTATGCGACGAGGTCCGTCTCAGCCTTGCCAGCCTGAAGGTTCATGCCGACGACGAAGAGCTTTCGGTGACGGTTTCCATCGGCGTGGCGGAGATTGCTGGCTACGAGTCCTTCGACAACTATCTCAATGCCGCGGACCAATTCCTCTACATGGCCAAGCACAACGGCCGAAATCAGGTCTATTCCGATTTCAAGATGGCCCAAGAGGCGGCCCAGTAGGCCGCCTGCAATAATCCGATTGCTTTGATTTCCATCGCCCTCAGACGACGATGCCGGTGCGGTTGGTCGACATGGTCAGCTTGCGCTCTGCGCGCTCCTGCTGTGGGGAGCGATTATAGAGTTCGCGATAACACTTGGAGAAGTGCGAGGCGGAGACGAAACCGCAGGCGACGGCCACTTCGACGACCGGCATGGAGGATTGCACCAGCAGATGCCGGGCGCGATCCAGGCGGATTTCGAGGTAATAGCGGGCCGGCGAGCGACCCATTTCCTGTCGGAACAAGCGCTCGATCTGCCGGCGCGACAGGCCGGCATCATCGGCAATTTCCAGAAGCGACAGCGGCTCGGCGAGGTTACTTTCCATCAGCTCGATGATCGACAGAACCTTGGAGTTCTGCACGCCGAGGCGCGCGCGCAACGGCAGGCGCTGGCGGTCATGCGGGCTGCGGACGCGATCGGTCAGCTGCTGCTCGCAGACGCGATTGACGAGGTTTTCGCCGAAATCCTGGCCGATCAGATTCAGCATCATGTCGAGCGAGGCGGTGCCGCCGGCGCAGGTGTAGAGATTGCTGTCGACCTCGTAGAGATCGGCATAGACTTCCGCCTGCGGGAAGGTTTCGGAGAAGCCCGGCAGATTTTCCCAGTGGATGGCGCAGCGCTTGCCGTTCAACAGGCCCGCCTGGGCAAGCACATGGGCGCCCGTACAGAGGCTGCCGACAGCAACGCCGCGATTGTAGGTTTCGCGCAGCCAGGCATTGACCGACTTGTTGTGGAATTCTTCGACATAGATGCCGGAACAGACCAGTACCATGTTCGGGCGGTTCTCGCCGCCGAGATAGCGGCGCTCGTCGGTGAGGGAGGAGTTGACCTCCAATCCGATGCCGCTGGAGGAATAGACTTTCTGCCCGTCCGTCGAGGCGAGCCGCCATGTGTAGGCGGGATAGCCCAGCATGCGGTTGGCAATCCGCAGCGTCTCGATCGCGGCGGAAAACGGCAGCATGGTGAAATGCGGAACAAGGAAGAAAACCAGGGAACGCGTCTTGATCGGAGTCTTGCTCATGTTGTGAAAATCCATGCTCCAGGGCCGTTACGTATTCCTTGCGTCAAATACGTCGGCCCGATGGTCTATAAGCGACATTGGCATGGATAATCGCGGCCGCAAAGGGATATTTGCGTCTACTATGAAAAATACGGCTCTAGAGGAGGGAAGCGAAGGGGAGGCGAGCAATATGCTCAAGCGGCGAAATATATTTGCAGGTAATTCTCAGGATTAAAGAGCGATTCGCGTCTGGATGCAGAAATGTTCAAAAGGCGACGCTCGCTTGGGTTGAGCGTCGCCTTCAGTCGTTATGCTCTTTGATTATCATCGGCTGGCTTTCGGATTCTTGATTTCGTTCGCGGCCGGCCAGCCCAAATCCTTGCGCATATCGTCGGACAGAGATTCGAGCTCGCGAAGGGAGCGCCACTGCTGCCAGCGATTAGCGAGGCGAGAAAAGAAGGGCATATAGCTGCTGCCGGACGGAAACGGGTTCCGCGTGCCGGTCTGTCTATAACTGATCGTCGTCATTTCCAGGTTCCTTTCAGTGTCAACCGTTCAAAATGTCACGCCTGTTGAGTGTAAATATGGATCTGGCTGGCCCATCAATCAAACGAATAGATCTTATAGCTGCCATTAGTATTTTTGAACGAATGCAGCTTGCCGGGCTTTCGCTCAAGCGCTGCCAAGGTGCGATCCGGCGGGAGACCGCGCGCATTGACGTCATCGATCAGATGAGCGGGAAAGCGCGTGGCAATCTCGTCGAGTGTATGCTGTGCCATCCGCTGAATTTTGCGGAGGCGTAGGAAAGAGAAAAGGCGAGAGGCCTCGTCCAATGCCGTGTCAGCCATGACTTTTACTCCTTTGAGGTTGTCTGCGTGAATTTCCATTGCGTCTAATATGGTGCTTCGTTGACATTCAGACAAATGAAATGATATGGTGCTTAAGATCAGAAAAATTGAAAGGTAATCGATATGACCGTTCCGTTCCGCCGGCCCATACCGTTGCTTGACAATGAAGTTCTGCGCACCTTTGTCGCTATTGCCGAAACGGGAAATTTTTCGACCGCGGCCGATGCCGTCTTTCGCACGCCGTCAGCCGTTTCGATGCAGATCAAGAAGCTGGAAGAGCAGCTCGGTGTCACGCTGTTCCTCCGCGATGCGCGCTCGGTGAGCCTGACGCAGCACGGCGAGATGCTGCTTTCCTATGCCCGCAACATCCTGGCGCTTTCCAACGAGGCGGTATCGCGCTTCATCATGCCCGAACTCAGCGGCGTCGTGCGGCTCGGCGCGCCTGATGATATTGGCGAGCGGCTGCTGCCGAGCATCCTGAAGAGTTTTTCCGAGAGCTATCCGGGTATCATGGTCGACGTCACCGTCGATATGAGCATCCAGCTCAAGAAGCGCATCGAGGAGCAGCGGCTGGATCTGGCGCTGATCAATTGCGCAACGCGGCCTTTCCCGACGGAAGGCGAGGTGATCTATACGGAACGTCTCGTCTGGGCCGGCGCCAAGTGCGGCACCGCCTATCGTCGCGATCCGCTGCCGATTTCCATCTGGGAAGAGGGCTGTATCTGGCGGTCGGAGGCCATGGCGCAGCTGGAGCGGCAGAAGCGCGCCTATCGTGTTTCCTATCTTAGCGCTCATACGATGGCGCAGCGCGCCGCCGTCGTTTCCGATCTTGCCATTGCGCCGTTTCCGCGTTCCTACGTCACGGAAGATATGGAAATTCTCGGGCCGAACGAAGGGCTGCCGGAACTGACGTCTTTCGACATTCGGCTATTGACGGCCTCGCAGATGACGGGGCCGATGAAGGCGGTGGCTGACAGCATCCGCCAGGCCTTTATCGAGATCGGGCGTAAAATGGCCGCGTGAACGCAGCCAATCGCTCTTTACTCGCGGCTGCGGCGACGCCTGCGGCCGCCGCCTTCTCCGCCATCGTCGGAGATTTGCTTGCGCTCCGGCAATGTCACCACCTTGGAGAGTTCCGGGAATGCGTCGACTTTGTTCGGCAGGGCCATGGCATAGACGAAATGTTCTTGAAACTTTGATTCAAGCGCCGTCTCTATCTTCTCGATTTTCCTGACGGTTTCCTCGATTTCGCGGCGATGGCCGCGGTTCAGCAGCGCCATGCGCGCGCCGGTGCCGGCGGCATTGCCGACGGCCTTGACCTTGTCGAGTTCGCAGTCGGGAATGAGCCCCAGCACCATCGCATATTTGGGATCGATGAAGGTGCCGAAGGCGCCGGCGAGGCCGATACGGTCGACGTGATCGATGCCCTGCTTGTCCATCAGCAGCTTGACGCCGGCATAAAGTGCCGCCTTGGCAAGCTGGATGGCGCGGATATCGTTCTGGGTCACCGTGATGCGCGGTTCTCCGTCGCGCAGCAGATAGGAGAAGGTGCGGCCGTTTTGCAGGATGCGCGGCGAGCGCGCTGCCATCGAGCCGTCGACGACGCCATCTTCCGAGATGATGCCGGTCAGGAACATTTCCGCCACGACCTCGATGATGGCCGAGCCGCAGATGCCGGTGACGCCGACCTTGGCGGCGGCTTCTTCGAAGTCTGGCTCATCGGACCATGGCTCGATGCCGATCACGCGGTAACGGGGTTCGAGGGTGACGGGATCGATGCGCACGCGTTCGATAGCACCGGGTGCCGCGCGCTGGCCGCTGGAAATCTCGGCACCTTCGAAGGCAGGACCGGTCGGCGAGGAGGCGGCGACGACGCGATGACGGTTGCCGAGCACGATCTCGGCATTGGTGCCGATGTCCACAAGCAGCATCATATCATCCTGGCGATGCGGCCCTTCGGCAAGTGTTGCAGCGGCCGCATCGGCGCCGACATGGCCGGCGATGCAGGGCAGCATGTAGATGCGCGTGCCCGCATTCATCGGCAGGCCGATCTCGGCCGATTTCAGATGCACGGCGCCGGATACGGCAAGCGCGAAGGGCGCACCGCCAAGTTCGGTCGGATCGATGCCGAGGAAGAGGTGGTGCATGATCGGATTGCCGACGAAGACGGCGTTCAGAATATCCTGGCGCGACACGCCGCCATCGGCGCAGACCTTGTCAATCAAGCCGTTCAAGGCTTCGCGGACGGCGTTGGTCATCGCCTCACGGCCGTCCGGGTTCATCATGACATAGGAGACACGGCTCATCAGATCCTCGCCGAAGCGAATCTGCGGGTTGGAGGCGCCGGCCGATGCGACGGTTCTGCCTGACAGCAGCGACGACAGATGCATGGCGATCGTCGTCGAACCGATATCGCAGGCGATGCCATAGGCCTCGTTCTTCAGGCCCGGATAGAGCGCGATGAGGCGAGGGCGTTCGCTGTCCTGATCGCGATGAATGGCGGCCGTTACCTTCCATTCGCCTTTGCGCAGGATCGACTGCACCTGCGGGATGAGGTGAAAATCCACTTCGAGATTGTCGTATTTCCAGTCCGCTGCGATTGCCTGCTTCAGGCGATCCAGATCGCCTGATGGTTTGTGCATGTCGGGTTCTTCGACCTCGACGTAACACATGTGCACGGCCGGGTCGCGTTCGATGACGCGCTCGTCGGCCGCCTTGCGCACCACTTGCGCATTGATGACGGTATCCTGCGGCACGTCGATGACGAGATCGCCCTGGATCAACGCGGAGCAGGAGAGGCGGCGGCCTTCCGGCAGATCGCGCACCTCGGCATAGCGCTTTTCCTTCGGTCCGATCGGCGAAAGGTGATCGTTGGCCGAAACGATCTTGTGCTTGGCGAAATTGCCTTCCTGTACGGAGACCTGGCAGCGCCCACAGGTGGCACGGCCGCCACAGACGCTTTCGACATAGACGCCAAGCTGGCGGGCTGCCTCCAGCACGGGCGTTCCCACCGGGAAGTGGCCGCGCTTGCCGGATGGCATGAAAAGGACGAGTGGTTTCGCGCTGTCGCTGGCTTCGGCCACGGATCAGCCTTTCTGTTTGCTGAGGCGGCGCACGTTCGAGCGAACGCGCTTGCTATATGGTTTGACGGCGGCGCGGGCGATCGAATCTGCCGCCTGGTGCGTCGAGGTTTTGCGCCCCGCCGCAATTGCCGTCATTGCCGCAATGTTCTGTTCAGCCATCGCCATGTTCGCAGCGATGACGCTTTCGCCAGCGGCCGCCATCTTTTCGGTGATCATCCGATTAAATTCGGCCGTGTTCACGCGGCCGCCGGTCAGGGCCGTCATCCACATTTGCGAGAGGCGCATCCCAATCACCATGGGTGCCTCAATCCACAGGGTGGCGAGATCGTCTGAAAGCCGGCGGCTCGGATAGGTCATCGCTACTCCCTCGTGGCTCCTGCACCGGCGCGCGCGGCACGGCCGCCACGACGTCCGCCGCCAGCAGCCGGAGCTGCCGTTGTTGCTGCCGCTACCGCGCCGCCTTCGGCCGGCTTGTAATCGCGATAGGTCATGATCCAGTTGGTGCAATTGGCGTCCGTGCCATTCAGCACGTTGGCGGCGCGCACGGCTTCCATCTCCTGCGGGCGGCAAGGGTTCATGATCGCCGAGGTCATGCCGGCGCCAATGACCATGGGGATGAAGCCGGCATTGATGCCGTGACGATGCGGCAGGCCGAAGGAGATGTTGGAGAGGCCGCAGGTCGTGTTGACCTTGAGTTCGTTGCGTAAGCGGTGCAGGAGGGCGAAAACCTGACGGCCGGCATCGCCGAGCGCCCCGATCGGCATAACGAGCGGGTCGACGACGATGTCATGCGGCTTGATGCCGTGATCCATGGCGCGCTCGACGATCTTCTTGGCGACTGCGAAACGTACGTCCGGATCCATGGAAATACCGGTCTCGTCATTGGAGATGGCGACGACGGGTACGTCGTATTTTTTGATCAGCGGCAGGATGGCTTCGAGCTTTTCCTCTTCGCCCGTCACCGAATTGACCAGCGGCCGGCCCTTGGCAACCTTGAGCGCTGCCTCGATCGCTGCTGTGACCGAGCTGTCGATCGAGAGCGGCACATCGACCAGACCCTGCACGATCTCGAGCGTCTGCACGAGAAGGCCCGGCTCGGTCTCGTTCGGGTTGACGGAGGTTACGCCCGCATTGACGTCGAGCATGGTCGCACCGGCGGCAACCTGCTCCAGAGCGTCCTTGATGACGGTGTCGAAATTGCCTTCGATCATCTCGGCGGCGAGCTTCTTGCGCCCCGTCGGGTTGATGCGCTCGCCGATCACGCAGAAAGGCTGGTCGAAGCCTATGATGATCTCGCGGGTGGCGGAGGCAACGATGGTACGCGTCATGTCTGATCCTCTGGTCAGTTGGCCCGATAGCTGGTCTATCGTGCGGTGATTTGGGTTACAAGCTGGCCGGTTCCTCTCCTGGCCCGCTGCTGTCGTCTCGAATTCAATGTGCCTGCTGCGGCGTATGATGGGCAGCGATCTCCGCCATAGCCTGCTGGTTTTCTTCCCTGCCTTCGCTGATCTGGTGCAGTCGTTCGGCTACGAGCGCATCGGTGCGGCTTGCCTCGCGCTTCCACGGCTGACGGCCCTTCAGGACGCCGGAATCATGCACCATTTCAGCGACATATTCTTCCTGGCGATAGGCCATGACGTGGATGCCGGAAACGCCTTCGATCTCCTTCACCTCGTTGATGATGTCGATGCAGAGCTGCTTGCCTTCCTTCTTCTGATCCTGCGCGCCCTCGATGCGTTTGATGACCTCATCGGGGATATGAACGCCCGGCACGTTGGAACGCATCCAGCGGGCGGTCTTTGCCGAGGCAAGCGGGCCGACGCCGACGAGAATGAAGCATTTTTCGTTAAGGCCGAGATCCCTGACCTTCTTCATGTATTCGCGGAACATCGGCACGTCGTAGCAATACTGGCTCTGGACGAACTGCGCTCCGGCCTCGATCTTCTTCGCCAGCCGGTAGGGACGAAAATCGTAAGGCGGGGCGAAGGGATTGATGGCGGCGCCCAAAAAGACCTTCGGCGGTGATGTCAGCTTGCGGCCGGACAGGAACTTTGCGTTGTCGCGCATGATGCGCACGGTTTCGAGCAGCGACATGCAATCGAGATCGAAGACCGGCTTGGCGCCCGGCTGATCGCCGGCCTGCACGCCGTCACCGGTCAGGCACATGATATTGCACACGCCCATGGCGGCGGCACCCAGCACGTCGCCCTGGATGGCGATGCGGTTCTTGTCGCGGCAGGCGATCTGCATGATCGGCGCATAGCCCATGCGGGTCAGCAAAGCACAGATCCCGACCGAGGACATATGGCAATTGGCGCCGGATGCATCGACGGCGTTAATGCCATCGACCCAGCCTTCGAAAATGGCGGCACGCTCGTAAACATCTTCGGCATTGGCGCTGTCGGGAGGATTCAGTTCGGCTGTCACGGCGAATTCGCCGCGGCGAAGCACGCGTTCCAGCCGCCCGAGCGAAGAATGGCCGGGCAGGGGATCGAGCGGCAGATGGACGCCAAGCGGATTTTCATCGATATGCGACATCGCTCAGGCTTCCTTTTTTGCCGCTTCGCGGGCTGCTGCCGCTTCCGCCGTGACGCGAAGCCAGGAGGAGGTCTCGCGCAGCGACTGGTTCACGGGCTTCTGCACCTTCAGGATCGCATCACCCTGGGTCATGTTCTGCGAGCCGTTCCAGGCCTGCACCCAAACGCAGGGCATGTCGGGTTCTACCTCGCAATTGCCATTGGCGCGAACGCCGCCGCAGGGGCCGTTGCGCAGTTGCTTGGGACAGTTCATCGGGCAGGACATGCCCGTCGACGACAGCGCGCACTGACCACACATGCGGCAATCGAACAGGAAGCCCTTCACATTGCGCTCGATGAAGGTGATCGGTCGCTCGACGCGATCATAGCCGAACGCCTTCCACAGCGGATGAAGCAGGAGGAAAGCGTCGGCGAAGCGACGATAGAACCATTCGAAGAAGCGCGAGTGACGCACCGCCCAGAGGCGGACCGTGTATTTGCGCCGGGCGCGGCGGTTGGGCGAGACGCCTGCCGGCGTGTAGGCGCCGCTGGCAGCCTTTGCGCCCGCTGCGGCATTGCCGGGCTTCTGGACGGCATCAGCCATTGTCGCGGCCTCCGGCCTTCACCAGCGCCACCAGCCGCTTGCGGTCATAAGCGGCCTCGAGCTCGCCGGCTGCCTTGTCTGCTTCAGCTTCGAGATCGTCCGATACCGGCACCGGGTCGGCCTTGCGCCATTCGGCGAGATAATCATCGGTTTCGGCCGCGCCCGTGCGCATGGCGCACATGTCGATTGCTTCGGTAAAGCGCAGCGAAAGCTCGCGTTTTGCCGTCTGCCTGCCCTTCTTGATAATCACCTGGGCCGGAATGTCCCGCCAATAGACGACAATGCGATCCGCCATGCACAAATCTCCTCTTCACGCCAGAATGCACGCCGGCCGAGCTCGGGACTGCGCTCGCCACGACGCGGCACATGCCGAAAAGCGACGCGACATGAAAAGCTTGTCTACGAGTGTCCGGAACGGGCATTATCCTTTGAAATTACCGGGTTCGAACTGTGATTGAATGTGCATCCCTCGTCCAGTATGTCGGTGATGGCAAAGAGGCAGCTGGTAGGAAATGACGGGGCGTCGCAATCAGACGACCAACAGTTCGCGGGCAAGGTCGCCATAGCCGGTGAAGCGATATTCATAATCCAGGCCGAGATAGGTGGCGGCTTCCTTTGCCTTCGCCTGCAGCGCCGGATCTTCCTCCTGCGAGAGATAGACCATCTTGCGGTAATTGCCGAAATACATGTCGCGCAGTTCGGGATGGCGATCGAGGCCGAGCGGGACGATAACGAAGGCTTCGAACTGGCGGGCCAGGAAATCTGTGAGGAAGAACGAGGTTATGTCGTCATCGTTCGCTGCGAAAGCTTCGTTGCCGGTAAAGAAGGAATAACAGTGCGGGCCGGAAAGGCGCTCTATCCCCTCTCGCTCGCAGATCCTGTCGATATCACCGCCGGTGCCACAATCGGCATAGCCGACGAAGACTTTCTCGAAGCCGCGCGCGCGGGCATCCGCAATTGCCTGTTCCAGAGCCGGTGCGATCTTCTGCGGGTAGGAATGGTAGATCGCCGGAAGACAGTGCAGGTCGATGTGATCGAGCCCGTTTATTCTGGACACCGCCAATATTTCGCGCGCGATTGCCCCGCACGCGATTACATGAACCTTTTGCTTTGTTATGCGTTTACTGTTTGGAGGGTTTTTCTCCGTATTTTGCCGATCGACATCCATACAAAAGGGGGCTCCTGATCATGACCGCATCGACAACAGGCAAAATCGCCGCTGCCTTCGCCGTACTTATGGTACTCGCTTCATGCTCCAACACAATTCGCGGCATGGGCAGAGATACGGCCAACGCCGTCAACGCGACGGAAGATGCCGGTCACAAGGTCAAGCGGGCCGTTCAGAACTAATGTGAGATGTGGATCGGCCGGCGACAAGGCTTTAATTGTCGCCGGCCTTGAATTCGCGGCAATCAGGCGCCAGCAGCCAGGCTGTTGTGCTTGCGCTTCATGAATTCCTTGGCGGTCTCGACCGCGACAGCCGCATCGCGGCAGTAGGCGTCGGCGCCGACGGCCTTGCCGAATTCCTCGTTCAGCGGCGCGCCACCGACGAGGACGACGTAATCGTCGCGCAGGCCCTTTTCCTTCAGCGTATCGATGACGACCTTCATATAGGGCATCGTCGTGGTCAGCAGGGCCGACATGCCGAGAATGTCGGGCTGTTCGCGCTCGATGGCGTCGAGATAGTTTTCGACCGGATTGTTGATGCCGAGGTCGATGACGTCAAAGCCTGCGCCTTCCATCATCATGCCGACGAGGTTTTTGCCGATGTCGTGAATGTCGCCCTTGACGGTGCCGATCACCATCTTGCCGAGCTTCGGTGCACCGGTCAGCGCCAGAAGCGGCCGCAGGATCGCCATGCCCGCCTTCATCGCGTTGGCGGAAAGCAGAACTTCCGGAACGAAAAGAATGCCGTCTCGGAAGTCGATGCCGACGATGCGCATGCCTTCGACCAGCGCCTGGGTGAGGACATCGTAAGGCGTCCAGCCGCGATCGAGAAGGATCTGTGTTGCTTCCTCGATTTCTTCCTTCAACCCGTCATACAGGTCGTCATGCATCTGCTGCACGAGCTCTTCGTCAGAAAGTTCCGAGAGAATGATTTCGTCGTCAGACATGCGCTCCATCCCGTTTTCGTGCAATGCATCAGAGACTTGTATAAAACACTGCCGCCATTATCGATAGACCGGAAGGCCGCCAAAACTCTTTTTGAATGCGACGTCGCACGGATCAATCGCGACGGACGAAGAACAGTTGATATTGGCAGCCCATGTCTGTCCTATGCTAATTGCTGGCGCATTAAGGAACGTCCGCTTGGCGGAATCGGATAGCATGGGGTCATGATAGACGCATCCATGCGCAGGAGTGAGGAAACATCATGGACGATATGATTGAGCAACCGGCTGCAGGCAATGACGGCGGTGGACGGCGTTCGCGCAGCGAGGGCAGGGGTGCGGCAGCACGGCGCGCTTCGCGCAGCGGCGGCGGGCCGGGTCCTTCGCTTCCCTATATCACCCGCAAGATCGGCGTCTACGAAGTGCTCGACGAGGAAGGCCTGCAGCTCATCGAGCGCAATGCCGACACGGTTCTGGAAGAAATCGGCATCGAGTTTCGCGATGACGCCGAAGCTCTGGCGCTCTGGAAGGAAGCCGGTGCCGATGTACGCGGGCAGCGCGTGCATTTTCCGAAGGGACTTTGCCGTGAGCTTCTGAAGACGGCGCCGAAGGAATTTACCTGGCATGCGCGCAACAGCGCCCGCAACGCCCATGTCGGCGGCAAGGCGACGATCTTCGCGCCGGTTTACGGACCGCCCTTCGTGCGCGATCTCGAGGGCAACCGCCGCTATGCGACGATCGAGGATTTCCGCAATTTCGTGAAGCTCGCCTATATGGCGCCGTCGATGCATTCGTCCGGTGGCACGGTGTGCGAGCCTGTCGATATCCCGGTCAACAAGCGCCATCTCGATATGGTCTACAGCCATATCAAATATTCCGACAAGCCGTTCATGGGATCGGTTACAGCACCTGAGCGTGCCGAAGACACGATCGCCATGGCAAAGATCGTGTTCGGCGACGATTTCGTTGAAAACAATTGTGTGACGCTGAACCTCATCAACGCCAACTCGCCGATGGTGTTTGACGAGACCATGCTCGGTGCATTGAAGGTCTATGCCCGGCACAATCAGGCGTCGGTCGTTTCGCCCTTCATCCTTTCGGGTGCCATGAGCCCGGTAACGGTTGCCGGCACGCTGACGCAGATTTTGGCCGAAGTGCTGGCCGGCGCTTCCTTCACGCAGCTGATCCGCAAAGGGTCGCCGGTGCTTTACGGCACCTTCGCGGCATCGATTTCGATGCAGTCGGGCGCACCGACCTTCGGCACGCCGGAGCCGTCGCTCGTTTCCTATGGTGCGGCACAGCTTGCCCGCCGTCTCGGCCTGCCGTTCCGTACCGGCGGCTCGCTTTGCGGCTCCAAGATTCCGGATGCGCAGGCGGCACACGAATCTGCCAGTACTTTGAATATGACGCTGCTCGCCGGCACGAATTTCGTGCTGCATGCGGCCGGATGGCTGGAAGGCGGTCTCGTTTCGTCCTACGAGAAGTTCATGATCGACCAAGATCAGTTGGGCATGATGCAGAAGATGGCGGAGGGTATCGATCTCTCGGAGAATGGCCAGGCGCTGGATGCCATTCGTGAGGTCGGCCCGGGAAGCCACTATCTCGGCTGCGGCCATACGCAGGCGAATTTCCAGTCGGCCTTCTATCGTTCGCCGCTCGCCGACAACAATTCCTTCGAGCAGTGGGAGATCGAAGGCCAGAAGCGCATCGAGGAACGCGCCAACGCGCTTTGCCGCTCGTGGCTCGATCACTACGAAGCGCCGCCGCTCGATCCGGTCATCGACGAGGCCTTGCTTGCCTATATTCAGAAGCGCAAGGATTCCATGCCGGACGCTTTCACTTGAAGAGAGCCCGAGGCCGCCAGGGAGCAAGGCGGTGCAACGCGCGTTGCCGACCTGATCCAGAAGGAAGTCTGGCGGCCGCACTACGCATATAAGGGGCCACGGTGAGCCGCGGCCCGCAAATATTCGAACAGCTCCGTGCGGCGCTCGGCGTCCACGGAGTTTTCGTTCGTGGCAGCCTGTCTTTTGATGAAGGCGAGGGGCCGCTGCTGACGGATGGCACAACAGCTCGAAGCGTCGCGCTGCTCGGCAATATCGGAGGCTCGATCTGGCCGGCGTTCTCGAAATGGCTGGATATGCCCGCCAACAGGACACGCAAAGATCCCCTCGACGATTGGTCGAAGGCAATCATCCGGCCGGTCGCAACCGAGTTGGGGGCCACGGCCTATTTTCCTTCGGACCCTCCTTGGCAACCGTTTCAGCGATGGGCCATGCAGGCCGAGGACCTGAAAGCGTCGCCGCTCGGCATCCTGATCCATCCGGACTATGGCCTGTGGCACGGCTATCGCGGCGCATTGGGATTTGCCGATGCTCTGGAAGGAGTGGAGGAGCCGCCAATTTCTTCGCATCCATGCGATCTGTGCGTGGAAAAGCCTTGTCTTGCCGTCTGTCCCGCCGGGGCGATAACGGCCGTGGGGTTCGATGTTCCACGCTGTCGGTCGCATTTGCGCAAGCCGCAAGGGCAGGCTGGCTGCATGGCTGGTGGCTGTCTTGCACGCAATGCCTGCCCGGTCGGGGCGGGCTATCGTTATCCCGCCGAACAGCTTGCATTCCATATGGCAGCGCTCCAGCTTTAGTTCTCACGCGTTCCTTGTTTCGCCGCATTGCGATGCGTTCTGAAGCCTGTGCTATCCATGCGGGGCCATGCGCTTGATTCGATTGATCATCATCCTTGCCGTTCTCGCCTTCGCCGCCACCGCGTCAGCCGGCGAAGCCTGTCGCAAGGTTCAACATCTCGGCGACGGCTATACGGTCTGCACTTTCGATCCCGCCGGCGACGATATCCAGATTTTCCAGAATGACCGCAGCGGCAAGCCCTATGGCTCGTTCCGGGCGCTCGAAAACGATCTGCGCGAGGATCGCATCTATGTGCGCTTCGCCATGAATGGCGGCATGTATCTCGACGACCAGTCTCCCGTCGGCCTCTTCGTCGAAAACGGACGCGAAGTGAAGGCGATCAACACGAATAAGGGATGGGGCAACTTCCATCTGTTGCCGAACGGGGTTTTCTATCTCGGATCGAGCAAGGCCGGCATCATGGAAAGCAAGGCCTTCGCCGCCTCTGGCATCAAGCCTTTTTACGCAACGCAGTCCGGCCCGATGCTGGTCGTCGGCGGCAAGCTCCATCCGTCATTTCTGGCGGACAGTCCGAGCTTGAAGACACGAAACGGCGTTGGCGTTACGGCTGACGGCAAGGTCATCTTTGCCATTTCGGATGGCGCGGTGCGCTTCCACGATTTTGCGACGCTGTTTCGCGACGAGCTGAAATGTCCGAATGCGCTTTTTCTGGACGGCAGCATTTCCAGCCTCGACATTCCGGAATGGCAAAGGCGCGACAGCCTGTTTCCGCTCGGGCCGATCATTGCGGTGACGGAAATGTTACCGGGCTGATGTGAAACCATAAGAAAGGCTCCGCCGAGCATTGCGCGACGGAGCTCCTTTGGCGTTCAACGTCAGATATCAGACGAACTGATCGATATAGGTGAGAATGCTGAACAGGCCGTCTTTCGGACCCGGATTTGCGGGGAAATCCTCCGTGAAGCGAAGATAGGCCCTTGGCTTGCCGCCATAGCTGCCGGTCTGCGGCGCTTCCCTTGAAAGATGCTGCCGGATCGACTGCGGGAGAAGGTTGATCGTGGCATCGTCGATGATCGGCTCGATGATGACGGGCTCGCCGTTGAAGGCGATTGCTTCCGTTGCGGCGGTGGAGATGCCCGCCAGCTTGCGGATCTGATCGTAGGATTCCGGCGGCAGCGGCGTCGGAAGATAGGCCGCCATGCGGTGATACATGATATAGGCTTCTACCCAGTTCTGCGCATTGACATGCAGGCGCATGGCGACCGCCTGACGCTGCAGCATGAATTCGGTAATGCGCGGCATCAGCGAGCCGCGATAGTCAGGCGGATAGCGGTTGTCGCGCAGGGCCTGCGAGGCGAGGTATTCGAGGCCGCCCCTGTAGGTATCCCACTGGAACATGCATTCCTTGTTGCCCTGCTGCAGGCGCGGATCGTCAGAAACGGCGGTCACGCGCGCAAAAGGTTCGGGCATGAACAGGATATCGGCCTTATCCAATGCACGGGTCGTGTAGAGGAAGGCCCAGAAGATGAAGGGCGTGGGGCTGGAGATCGACTTCGTCAGAACGTCGCGCCGGATGATCATGAATTCGGGGAAGATGTGCTTGTCGAGAATGAATTCCAGCATCGAGCGGAAGTCACCCTTGGTGTGACGCGTCGGATAGGAGAGGTGATAGAAGGGCTCCATATCGCCGCCGCCCGGCCGGCCGTCGACCAGAAGCCACGGCGCCTGGATCATGCCGATGTTCTTGTCGTCCACCATGATGCGAAGATATTCGACGACTTTTTCCGGGATCAGCAAGTCGTCATCGCCGAGGAAAACCGCGTAGTGGCCGCGGGCTCTCTGCATTGCAAAAGCGTAGTTGCTGATGAAACCGGAATTGCGCGCCCGGCGATAGGCGCTGATTTCCGGGTGATGCGAGATCGACTGAATGTAGGCCGCGGTCTCATCCGTCGAACAATCGTCGACAATGACGATTTCGAAAGGGAGTCCCAGTCGACGAAATTCTTCCAAGTGGAAATTGACGTTCCGTTCGAGCATGAACTGACGGTTATAGGTCGGAACGCAGATCGAAAGGACGGGAACTTGAGCAGAAGACATCGATATTCTCCACGAGGCATCAGCGCGATTCTATGCACGGACTTTGATCCATGAATAAGCCGGATTGCTTTCGCGGGGCTGGAGAGTTTTGGGCGACCTGATTGCGGAAAGCGCTCATGCTCCAGTTCAGTGCAAGTTCCGCTCTCTATGCTCCTGTCAGCGCATCCTGCAATCCCGGCAGGAGGCGATTGCCGTTTTTGAGGGTGCCTCTCCCTCGGAAATGGCTGGATAGCCGGAGGCGCATGGACAACCGATACCTGCAGGGTTTGGCATCCATGTCAGTATCAGGAGACCCTGTGAGCAAAGTCAGTGTCATCATTCCCGCCTTTAAGGCGCAGGAATCCATCGGTGAAACGATTGCCGCGGTTCTTGAAAATCGTGATGTTTTGGAGGTGATTGTCGTCGACGATATGTCTCCCGATGCCACCGCGATGATTGTCGAGCGACATGCTCAGCGCGATCAGCGGGTGCGGCTGCTGCGCAATCCGCAAAATGGCGGGGCGGGATACAGCCGGAATGCCGGCATGGCCGCCGCCCGCGGCGACTATTATTACTTTCTCGACGCCGACGACATGGTGGCGCATCGCTCGATCGATGAAGTCGTCCATCACATGGAAGCCAATGGTTGCGATGTGATGGTGTTTCGTTATCGCTATGTGACCGAGAGAAGCGGCCGTCTCGATCCGATGCTGCCGATCGATAATGATGCCTGGCAGGCACTGCTCGGCGATACTGATATAGGCATTTTTACGCTCGACCAGTGCGAGCGATTGCTGTTCACCGTGAATTTCCCCTGGAACAAGATCGTTAGCGCCAACCTATGCCGGGAAACGGGTCTCCGCTTCTCGGAGACGCGCGTCCACAATGACATCTATGCTCACTGGCACATCTATCTGTACGCCCGGAAGATCGGCATGATGAATCGCTATCTCATCGGCCACCGCGTCTATCAGGACCGGGCGCAATTGACCAATGTCTTCACCGAAAAGCGATTCGAGGTCTTCAAGGCCTTTGCAGAGGTGGAATCGCTATTTGCGCGCCTGCCTCAGATGAAGCAGGCCTACTATCAGTGGTTCCTTCGCAGCAAGTTCGATTTGCTCGATTGGATTTACCCGCAATTACCGTTCGATCTCAAGGAGCGCTTCTTCGCGCTGGTTCGGCAATGCTACGAAGAGTATGGCCTGGCTGACTATGAGAACGTGCGCAGGCAGTCGTTCGAGACTGCGGATATCGCGCTCAGGCTGAAACAGGCCCCTCATTTGATACTCGGCAAGACGCCAAGATAGCCGGCTAAGATAGTGTTCGGCGCCTGATGTACTCGCAATAAAAAGAGAGGCGCCGCGGTCATGCCGCGGCGCCTCTCTTCCGTTTCAGGCTGGTTCATCTGATGGCGTCGAGTTCGTTCAGATCCAGGGCATTTTCGAATTCGTCGCGGCTGTAGATCGCAAAATCCGCTTCGGTCGATTCCTTGAACTTGTATGGGTTCTCCACCAGCTTCAGCAGGGTCCATTGCGGGAACCGGTTTGCGATGTCCGTCGTGAACTTGCGGTGCCGGACATGCGACGCGCCACGAATGTCCGGGCCGTCGAAATTGGAGGCGTAGATAACCACATAGCGCTGTGGCAGGGAGAACAGCTGGTCGAGGTAATTGACGTAGATATTGTCGTCGATCAGATGGTAGAGCACGTCAAGCGACAGGGCGCAGTCATAGGCATCCTCGTGCATTTCCCAGTCCAGCGACTGATCGCCCAGCCAGACGAAATTGTAGTTCGGCTTGTCCCTATACATCATCATCGTGCGTTCGATGACCGTCTTGGAGACATCGAAGCCGGTATAGCGGTCGAACGAGAAGTATTTCAGCTGATTGCCGTCGCCGGAGCCCATCTCCGCAAAGGATTTCAGCCCTTTCTTCCGGGCGAGACTATTCAGAAACTGTCCCTTGTACTTGGCGAGCACATCATAAGAGCCGGCACCCGAGTTGCCGCCATTGCGATAACGGCCCTCCCAATAGCCGGTGGAGTCAAAGGAAGGGGCAGCTTCCGATCGCCGGATCGGCTGTTCCAGCGGCGTAACGGGAGCAAGCCGTTCCACAGATGGTGGCGGGATGGGGTGCGGCTGTGTCGGATAGGGCTGCGGCATCGGCTGCATCGCCACCTCGGCAACCGGCATGGCTTCGCGAACCTGCTGCACCGATATGGCCTGCGGAATAGGCGCCGCGGGCTGTTGAACCTGCTGTGCGGGTGCTGGCCGCTGAGCCAGCCAAAGCGGGACGGGCCGCTTCATATTTGAACCCGCCTGCTGTTCCAGCGATGCCCAATTCACGGGTTTTGCGACTTCGGGTACCCGATCGCCCATGACGATATCGAGTTCGCGCAGCTGCTTGGCGAGAGGGAATTTCTCGTGGACATATTGCGTCCATTGATGGGTCTGACCGGCAATGATCTTTTCGACGGCCTCATCCACCGACGAGAAGCGGATTTCGTCGGGCCAGAATTCTTCCGCACCGGGATAATCATGGACCACCGGTAGGGCGCCGACAGCCATGGCTTCGGCAATGTTATAACCGAAGCTCTCATGTACCGAGGTCGACAGTATCACGCCCTTGTCGGCAAGGAAGGCAGGCATGTTGCGCTGCCAGCCATGGAAGAAGACGTTGCGGGTGAGACCGAGCTTTTCCGTCGTGCGCTTCAGGTACGGCATCATGACGAACTCTTCCTGTTCGCCGGCCACATGCAGCGTGTAGGAAGGATCGCGCTTCACCAGCGAGTGCATGACTTGCAGGAACAGCGGCTGGTTCTTGCGCATAAAGGGCTTGGCGGCCCAGGCGATCTTCTTCTTGTCGAGCGAAGGGATCGGCTTGAACTTGTCGAGATTGAGGCCGTTCCACACGACGTGGGTACGGGTCTTCTGGGTGACCTGGGGTGCCCTGAGTTTCAGGACACGCAGCATGTCATGAGACACCAGAATCAGATCGTCGATGGCGCCGAAATCGATGCGATCGGGAAAATTCGATTCCACGATCTCGAAGCGATGCCAGCGCGCGATGACACGCTTGCCGCGCCGCTTGATGTTCTGGTTAATCGCATGGACGAAGAGCTCGTTGCAGAATTCGAACCAGACGATGTCGGCCCATTCCACAGCCGTCTCGATCTCCTTGAAAGTCTTTGGCTGTATGGCCATGACTTCGTAGGTCTTTGACAGATGTTGGATTATGTCGCCGATGAAGCTATCGACTTCGATGATTATGGCCAGCTTTTTCTTCTGATGCATCTTCTGCTACCGTAAAAGAGACGAGTGGTTCTTAGTCTCGACCTGACGGACGACACGACCGACCTTCGTGTCCGCCGAGCACCGACGTTCTTGGCAATATTCTGAACGCGCGATTGTCCCCGCACAGAAATTCCAGTCCCGAGCTTATGCCGACCAACTTTCGCGAGGCTGGATTGCGCGAAAAGTGTCCCGGGCGGCAGACGTCCGGCGATTTCCCGCACAAGCTTCGCAAAAGGAAGGATGGCCAAAGTGCCGATCAAACGAGCTCGATCGCGAGCGAATCTCCGGGAGCCACGTCGTCTGACTGCTTTCCTCGGATCGGGCCGTTACCTGGGGTTCGGAATTAGGGGACAGTCCACATGTCATTGGCAGCGAACAGCCTGCATACGCCCACCTACGAAGCGCATCCTGCGAGCCAGATACAATGGTCCGATGCGCCGCTGCTGACCCAGGACATGTTGAGCGGCACATTCTGGAGCCTTGGCGACGTCAATCGCGGGATGTTTACGCGCTTCATGGTTCTGGCGCCCGATGGCATGATCGGCAATTATTTCGATCCGAGCGTCGACTTCTGGCATGTCATGGGCGGCCGGCTTTGCCTGATCGACAGGGATGGACTGCCGTCGGTCATCTTCGATTCCGCCCATATCGAGGGCGGCAATCTTATGGCGCTTGCGGGACGAGGCGTCGTTGGCGGCGTTGATGCGACCTATCTGCTGGTGCCGGCCGATCATCCTCCACATCCGCTGTTTTCGACACCTGTGGGCGTCGAGCGCAAGGCAAACTTTCTTGTTCAGCCTCAGGAAGGATTGCGGCGTCCCAATCTGGTGGTCGCGCCGGCCGGTTCGAAGTCGCTCCATCCGCGCTGGTTCGAGAAGATCGATGAAGCCTCGCGCAACTGGGATCTTTGCATTGGCTATTATGGTGCCGAGACGCCGGAGGTTTCCAATAGCCCCTACGAATATCTGGCGCACATCCCGAAGACCAAGAAGTTCAAGATCATCTACGATCTCTTCCACGAAGGCAGCCCGCTCTGGAACTACGAGCGGATCTGGCTGCCGGATGACGATCTGCTCTGCGATGGTGAAGACGTCAACAGGATGTTCCACCTGTCGCATAAGCATGGTCTGGATCTGGCGCAGCCGTCGCTCAAGAAAGGTCCGGGTTCCTACCCCAACCATCCGTTGACGGTTCAGCGACCTAACAGTGTCGTTCGTTTCGAAGGCTTCGTTGAAATCATGTGCCCGGTCTTCTCGCGGCGGGCGCTGCAGATCTGCATCGAGTCCATGAAGGATGTCGAATCCGGATATGGCCTCGACCATCTTTGGCCTTCATTCCTCGGGCGGCCGGTAGCACGCATGGCGATCATCGATGCCATCTCTGTCGCCCACACGCGGCCGCTAGGCGCAACCTACAATGTCAACGCGGCGGTGGAAGAACAGGCCGCACTCTTCAGGACGTATCAGTATACGCCCTTGAAATATGCTGGCGTTTGGTAAGCGCACTTGGATTTTCCCTGTGCCGTCGATGGATTTGCGCTGACGCCACCCCTCACATCTCCATTTCCGATTGGCACGTTCGATTGCAACCGTTGACGGGATTTTGGTGGCACAGAAAGTTTTAGAGCATGATTGATTTTTCCAAGGTAGATTTATTGATCGTCGGCGCTGGGTTTTATGGCGCGACGATTGCCGAGCGGGTGGCGAACGAGCTGCAGAAGAATGTGCTTCTGATCGACCGGCGAAGCCATATCGGCGGTAATGCCTATAGTGAGTTCGACGGCGAGACCGGTATCGAGGTTCACCGCTACGGCGCGCATCTCTTCCATACGCCGAACGAGGTGGTCTGGACCTATCTCAACAGGTTCACGGCCTTCACCGACTACAAGCACCGCGTCTATTCGACTTATCGCGACCAGGTCTATTCGATGCCGATCAATCTTGGCACGATCTCTCAGTTCTTCAACCGGCGCCTTTCTCCGGCTGATGCAAGGGCATTGATTGCCGAGCAGGCGGCCGAGATGGCGGATCGTCATCCAGCCAATCTGGAGGAGAAGGCGATTTCGCTGATCGGCCGGCCTTTGTACGAGGCGTTCATCCGCGGCTATACCGCCAAGCAGTGGCAGACGGACCCGCGCGATCTGCCCGAACACATCATCACGCGCCTGCCGGTCCGCTACACCTTCGACAACCGTTACTTCAACGACAAGTACGAGGGTTTGCCTGTCGACGGCTATACGGCGATCTTCGACAGGATGCTGAAGCATCCGAAGATCCAGATCGCTCTCGGTGTCGATTTCTTTTCGCTGAAATCCTCGCTGCCGGCTGATCTTCCCATCATCTATACCGGCCCGATCGATCGCTATTTCGATTATTCCGAAGGCGAGCTGGGGTGGCGTACGATCGATTTTGAGAAAGAGACGCTGAATACCGGCGATTTCCAGGGGATGGCGGTCATGAACTATGCCGACGAGACGATCCCGTACACGCGTATCCTGGAGTTTCGCCACTTCAATCCCGAGCGCAGCTATCAGAACGAAAAGACCGTCGTCGTGCGTGAATATTCGCGTTCGGCCAAGCGCGCTGACGAGCCCTATTATCCGATCGACACGCGGCAGGACAAAGAAGTCTTCCTGCGCTACCGCGAGCGGGCGGAGGCGGAGACCAATGTCCATTTCGGCGGGCGGCTCGGCACCTATCGCTATCTCGACATGCATCAAGCCATAGGCGCGGCCTTGAAGGCTTTCGACAGTCGCGTCGTCCCGCATTTTGTCGAGGGACGCGCGATCGGCGGCGAGAAATAGCGGGCGGCTTGCGCAGGCTCGCTTTCGGCATGCTTTGAAGATGGTGCCGGGCGGAAATCTCTGTGGAAGCAATTGAATGATAAAAAGAAAGCCCGGTGACCGGGCTTTCTTTTTTGTCCTTAGGACCGTCTGCGGCGTTCGCGAGCGGGAGCCGCGCCGCCCTCGTTGGCGGTCTTGTTGCGCAAGGGGCCGATCTTTTCGACGATCGTTTCCAGCGTCGGGCGAGGGCCGGGCACATAGCTGTCCAGTGCCTGTCGCATTGCAGCCAGATGGCCGCAGGAGGTGCCGCAGCAGCCGCCAATGATCTTGGCGCCGGCATCGCGGGCAAGGCGGGCATAATCGGCCATTAGTGGCGGCGTGCCGGAATAATGGATTTCGGCGCCGCGATACTCCGGAATGCCGCAGTTGCCCTTGACGATAACGATTGCGGACGCATCCGCCTCGGTCATGTCGAGAAGGCTGGAGAGGATGTCCGAGGCGCCGACGCCGCAATTGGCGCCGACCGCGAGCGGGCCTGTGCCGATATCTGTGGCGACGGCATGAATGTCCTTCGGATGCAGGCCCATCATGGTCTTGCCGGCGGTGTCGAACGAGCCGGTATAGGTGTAGGGCAGGCCGACCTTGGCGGCGGCCTCGGCAGCAGCACGGATTTCTTCCGGCGACGACATGGTCTCGATCCAGGCGACATCGGCGCCGCCGGCCTGCAGGCCTTCCATCTGCTCGACGAAAGCGGCGACGGCGTCTTCATAGGTCAGGGCGCCAAGCGGCATCAGCAGCTCGCCCGTCGGTCCTACCGAGCCACCGACGATGACCTTGCGGTCGGCCTTGTCGGCTACGGCGCGAGCGATCTCGGCTGCCGTCTTGTTGAGGCTGTGCACGCGATCCTGCGCGTGGTGAAGCTTCAGGCGATGACGGGTGCCGCCGAAAGTGTTGGTGAGGATGATATCGGCGCCGGCATCGACGAAATCCTGATGCAGCTTCGTGATCCGGTCCGGGTGCTGTTCGTTCCAGAGTTCCGGCGCTTCGCCGGCCTCCAGGCCCATGGCGAAGAGGTTGGTGCCTGTTGCGCCGTCGGCAAGCAGCACGCCCTTTTCGGCAAGGAGATCGGTCAGGGGATTGTTGGCGACGGTCATGGCGTGTCCTCGGATACGTCGGATGTTCGGATATCAAATGCAGATATAAACATTTCTTTATGTGAACACAACGACAAGATAGCCGCCATGTGTGGGTGCGGCAATAGCGGCAGAAAAAAGCGCCCCGGTGGGGCGCTTTCCTTTGTCGAATGAAGGATGCTTTCAGGCCGCGGCCATCTGCGCCGTTTCGTGCGTTGTCGGCGTCACCATGGCGGCGATGATGCTTTGCAGGTCAATCGTGCCGATAGGCTTGCCGCCCGCATCGGTGACGACTGCGCCTGTCTGGCCGGCCTCGGTGATCTGCTTGGCGGCGACTTCCAGTGTCATGTCGCCGGGAACGCGCGTGCCGCTTGGCTCGCCGGCAAGCGGCTTCATGATCGTCTGCGCCTGGATGACGCGACCGCGGTTCACCTCCTTGACGAAGGCGGTGATATAGTCGTCGGCCGGCTGCAGCACGATCTGCTGGCCGGTGCCCTGCTGCACGACCTTGCCGTCGCGCAGGATGGCGATCTTGTCGCCAAGGCGCAGCGCCTCGTCGAGATCGTGGGTGATGAAGACGACGGTTTTCTTCAGTTCCTTCTGCAGATCGAGCAGGACAGTCTGCATATCCACGCGGATCAGGGGATCGAGCGCCGAATAGGCTTCGTCCATCAGCAGGATATCGGCATCGTTGGTCAGCGCGCGGGCAAGGCCGACGCGCTGCTGCATGCCGCCGGAAAGCTGGTTCGGAAAGTGCCTTTCGAAGCCCTTGAGCCCGACACGTTCGATCCAGTACTGGCCCTTCTTCTCGCTTTCGGAGCGCGGCACGCCCTGAATATCCAGGCCGTAGATCGTGTTTTCGATCACGGTGCGATGCGGCAGAAGCGCGAACTTCTGGAACACCATCGCCGTCTTGTGGCGACGGAATTCGCGCAGGTCGTTTTCGCTCATCTTGCAGACGTCGACGCCGTCATAGAGCACCTCGCCGACAGTCGGCTCGATCAGCCGGTTGATATGGCGGATCAGCGTCGACTTGCCGGAGCCGGAGAGGCCCATGACGACGGTGATGGCGCCGGCCGGCATGTCGATGCTGATATCCTGCAGGCCGAGCACATGGCCGTGCGTCTCGTTGAGTTCGGCCTTGCCTAGGCCGTTCTTGACCTGGTCCACATAGTCGCGCCCGCGCGGGCCGAAGATCTTGTAGAGGCTTTTAATCTGGATCGCGTGACTAGCCATGAATGACCTCCGAGTGCTTCTGGAGCCGTCTGCCATAGGCTTGGCTCGTGCGGTCGAAAATGATGGCGATGGCGACCAGAGCAAAACCGTTGAGGAAGCCGACGGTGAAGAACTGGTTGTTGATCGCCTGCAGCGTGTTCTTGCCGAGCCCGCCGACGCCGACCATCGAGGCGACGACCACCATGGCGAGCGACATCATGATGGTTTGGTTGATGCCGGCCATGATGGTGGGCAGCGCAAGCGGGATCTGCACGTTGAACAATTTCTGGCGATGCGACGAACCAAAGGCGTCGGCGGCTTCCAGCACCTCCTTATCCACCAGGCGGATGCCGAGATTGGTCAGGCGGATCATCGGTGGGACGGCATAGATGACGACGGCGATGAGGCCCGGCACCTTGCCGATGCCGAAGATGACGACGACGGGAATGAGATAGACGAAGCTCGGCATGGTCTGCATGACGTCGAGGATCGGGTTGACGATCGACTGCAGCCGGTCAGAGCGCGCCATCAGGATGCCGATCGGCAGGCCGATGACGATGGCGATGAGCGTACAGACTGTCACCATGGCAAGCGTGACCATCGTGTCGGTCCAGAGGCCGAAGACGCCGATGAGGATCATGGAGATCGCAGTGCCGGCGACAATCTTCAGATTGCGGCTGGCGGCATAGACGACGAGCATCATAGCGATGAGTATGATGAACCACGGCGTGTTGGTGAAAACCCATTCGAGATAGTTCAGAAACCATTGCAGCGGTTGGACGATGGCGTCAATGAGATTGCCGTAGGCGCGCACGGACGCCCTGAAACCATCATCGATGTTCTTGCGTGCGAGACGTATGATCGACTCGTCTATTGCCGGAAAGTTGCAGAGCACATTCGGCAGGATCGTACACTGAATAGCCATGTATTTCCCCTTCTTAGTCCGGTTCTGTCCCGCTCCGCCCGTGTGGCCTTCACTTGCGGATGGCTTTGCAGCGCTGCGACCGGTTCTTCAGGCTGCCCCTGAATTCTTACTACATTCGCCGCCATCAATCTGCACTCGTTGCGACCTTGCGCCATGTCGCTCTGTCGGTATGAGCGTCATACCGGTTGTGGCGCGCGAATGTGAAATCGGCGGCAGGCATGCGCCTGCCGCCGATTCTGCAGCATGGATTAGAGCGAAGCCTTGACCTTGGTGGCAACGTCCGGAGCAACCCACTTGGTCCACATGTCGGGGTAGGTCTTGAGGAAATACTTGGCGCCGTCCT
Source organism: Rhizobium sp. ZPR4 (assembly GCF_040215725.1). Lineage (NCBI taxonomy): Bacteria > Pseudomonadati > Pseudomonadota > Alphaproteobacteria > Hyphomicrobiales > Rhizobiaceae > Rhizobium > Rhizobium sp. ZPR4. The sequence goes on along the minus strand of NZ_CP157967.1, from coordinate 1,770,987 downwards.
CGTTGGTACCCTGATTGTCGGTCATCCAGGCGAGAACCTTGCCGACGGTGGCGTTATCCCACTTGCGGGTCTTCATATAGTCCATCGCAATGCCGGCCTTTGCCGCAAAGTCCTTGGTCACGACGGTATAGACATCCGAAACCGGATAGGAGTTCACCTTCGGATTGGCGCAGTCCTGGATCGCGGTGCAGGCGTCCCATTCCTTCTTGTCGTGCGGCACGTTGAAGCTCAGGCGCACCATGTCGTACTTGCCGAGGATGGCGGTCGGTGCCCAATAGTAGCCGAGCCAGCCGGTCTTCTTTTCGAAGGCGTTGGCGATCGAGCCATCGAGACCTGCGGCAGAACCCGTGTCGACCAGCGTGAAGCCGAGCTTGTCGGCGCCGAGGGCCTTGTAGAGATTGGCGGTCGAAATCTGGCAGTTCCAGCCGGCCGGGCAGTTATATACCGCGCCCTTGGAAGAATCTTCCGGGGCAGGGAAGAGTTCCGGATGCTTCAGCGCGTCCTGAACGGTCTTGATATCCGGATGGGCATCGGCGAGGAATTTCGGAATCCACCAGCCTTCGACACCGCCATCGCTCAAGAGCGGTGCCGCCTCGATCAAACGGCCTTCGGATACGGCCTTGTCGAGCGCGGTGCGCACGGCATTGACCCAAAGCTCGGGCGCGACGTCAGGCTGGCCCTTTTCGTCCATGGAGGTAAAGGTCGGCTGCGTGTCGCCGGTCACCAGAGTGACGTTACAGCCGTAGCCGTTTTGCAGGATGATCTTGTCGACCTGGGCGGCAACACCTGCCGATGCCCAGTTCATTTCAGCGATGGATACGCTGCCGCAATCCGCGGCGTGCGCCGAGCCAGCCAAAGCATAGGCGCCGAATGCAAAAATGGCTGAAGCGAGAAGCTTCTTCATTGATATCGTCTCCCAATTTTTCGTTACGTTGCGGAAATCGACTCCAAACGCGTTCGATTTCTGTCGATCCCCTGTCAGCGCGGTTCAATTACAACCGTTCATACGCCGCTGACGACGCCCGTACGGTCCCCTCTGCTGCCGTCGTGCATTTGGTCTTTTTGCGACCGCGGAACTCTGTCGCGGCCGGGCATTCTTTGCATCGACAAAGGGCAGCGTAAGGATTTGAAAGAAGAAATCAACAGCCCGTCGGCCAACTGCAGTTATCGTGCCTCTTGGAGAAGCTCAATTAAGCGCCTGAATTAGCCTGTTTTCTGCTATTCACGGCTGCAAAACAGGCATTGCATGGCTTCCGTGAAGCTTTGCCGCCAAGACGGATTTAAATACCGTTCGAATATCGCGTCCCTGAAAGACGTTTTGTATCCCATTTGCGTCGTTTGCGATTTCTCAACGCAAAGGGGAAAATTTTCAAAAAATTTTCGGATTCACTCTAATTTAAGCACTTAATAACCCTCCGGTAACGATGTCGGTTTATCAATCGATGCGTGGCGGGGGACATACCGCTGCTTCCCTGGATCAGGTATTGCGTACCGGGGAAAGCGAACCTTGCGGTGTTTGTGCAGGGAAGCCGGCGTTTTTGGCAAACCGCGTTGATCTCCGGATCGCGCGGTTTTCGCGCTTTAGAGGATGCCGTTTTGAGACAGTTTGATGTGCGGGAAGCGGCAACCCATTCTGATCCCGACAATGATCAAAAATAAAGCCGCCGATGCTGTCGCATGGCGGCTTCTCATGTATGGGGCTGGCGGCTTGACGCGGTATCAGCCGACATTATACGTGCGGATGAAGCCGATCGTGCCGAAGCGCGTGTCTAGCTGCTGCAGGCGGCTCTCCGGGCGGTGGGCCGGAAGCTTGCCATTCCAAGCGATCTGAATGGAATTCTGTCTGTTGAAGATGAAGAGCATTGGGGTATCCTCCGACCCGGACCGGCCGGTTGCGTTGTGTGATTTCGCGATGGAGATAATCCTCTTCCGGATAACTCACAATGGATGAAATCGTCATCCGATGTCGCAAACAGAGCATGTTTGAAGGTGATGTATTTTTGTATCGTGATCGCTCTTTCCGGCGGCTGGAAATCGCGGCAGAATCAAGGCGGAATCTAGCGTTTTCAGTGGCTGTGGCGTATCGAGGTGGTGGGGAATGACAAGAGCGATCATGCTGCAGGGAACCGGCTCCGATGTCGGAAAAACGGTATTGGTCGCGGGACTGTGCCGGCTGTTCGCAAACAAGGGCGTGAGAGTGCGCCCATTCAAGCCACAGAACATGTCGAACAATGCCGCCGTTGCCGAAGATGGCGGCGAGATCGGACGGGCGCAGTGGCTGCAGTCGCTGGCAGCGCGCGTTCCCTCATCCGTTCACATGAATCCGGTGCTGTTGAAGCCGCAATCGGAAACCGGCAGCCAGATCATCGTGCAGGGTAAGGTCTGGGGTCATGCCAAGGGCAGGGACTATCAAGCGCTCAAGCCACAGCTGCTTGGTGCGGTACTCGAAAGCTTCGCCACTATGCGGGCGGGAACCGATCTCGTCATGGTCGAGGGAGCGGGTTCGCCTGCCGAGATCAATCTACGACGCGGCGATATCGCCAATATGGGCTTTGCGACACGCGCCAATGTTCCGGTGGTGCTCGTCGGCGATATAGACCGTGGCGGCGTGATCGCGTCGCTGGTCGGCACATATCATATTCTGCCGGAGGAAGACCGGCGGATGATCCGCGGCTATCTGATCAACAAGTTTCGTGGCGATGTCTCGCTGTTCGGTGAGGGCATAGAGGCGATTGGCGGCTTCACGGGCTGGCAGTGTCATGGCATCGTGCCGTGGCTGAAGGCGGCGGCGCGTCTGCCGGCCGAGGATTCCGTCGTGCTGGAGCGGCTTGCCCGCGGCTCCTCCGGCGCGTTGAAGATCGCCGTGCCCGTGCTGTCGCGCATCGCCAATTTCGACGATCTCGACCCGCTGCGGGCCGAGCCCGATGTCGATCTCGTCTTTGTAAGGCCTGGCGAGCATCTGCCTGCCGACGCGGGACTTGTGGTGCTGCCTGGCTCCAAGTCCACGATCGGTGACCTCCTCGATCTGCGCGAGCAGGGATGGGATCGCGATATCGCCACGCATATGCGCCGCGGCGGTCGCGTCATCGGCATTTGCGGTGGCTATCAGATGCTTGGCCATACAGTCTATGACCCGCTCGGCATTGAGGGATCGGTCACCGAGACACCGGGATTGGGCCTATTGGATATCGAGACGGAAATGGCGCCGGAGAAGACGGTGCGCAACAGCCTCGCTGTCTCGAAAGAATATGACGTTCCGCTATCGGGCTATGAAATTCATCTCGGCGTGACGCGCGGCGCCGATTGCGACCGACCCTCGACTGTCATCGACGGTCGGCCCGATGGGGCGATATCGCCGGACGGCCGCGTCATGGGCACGTATCTTCATGGCCTCTTCGGCAGCGATGCCTATCGGGCGAGGCTGCTGGAGAGCTTCGGCCTGGCCGGCGAGCGGATGGATTATCGCGCCAGCGTCGATGCGGCGCTGGACGACATTGCGAGGGAACTGGAAGACGTACTCGATCCCGCCTGGCTCGACAGCCTTGTGGGCTAGAACGGTTAGCTTTTCGCAGAATTCCTGAACCGCTTCCGCTCTTTGTTTCCTCGCAATTCCGGACGGAAAACCGCCGCGGACTTTTCCTGGCGTTGCCCTAGAGTTCGCCCGACACTTCGCGGCGGCGGCGGTCGAGTTCTTCACTGTAGCGACGCAGCGTGTAGCTCTCCGTCAGCAGGCCGATGACCTTGCGTTCGATCAGGTCGTTGACCACGACGAGCGCTTCACTCTTGGTCTGGTCGAACATGGCGGCGGCCTGCTTGGCGTTCATCTGCGGCTGCAGGAACTCGTTGCGGAGCTGGATGAAATCGGCGAGCCCGTGTTCCTCGTCGTCCTTTTCGATCGGGCTCGCATAGATATCGGGCACGAGAACCATTCCGGAATATTTCTCGTTCTTGTCGATCAGGATGACGCGCTGGGCCGAGCCGATCGGGAAATTCCTGCGGAATTCCTCGATGCTCATGTCGATGCTGCCCGTATGAACATCGGGGCGCATCATTCGGGCGACGGTCAGATTGCGGATCCAGCCGACGTCGTGGGCGCTGCGGATGCTTTCGCCGCGCAGATGGAAGCGCCATGTGGCGAAGGAGTAGCCGAAGGTGGTGCGCACTACCAGCGACGAGGTGATGACGGCGGCCAGAACCAGGGCGGTGATCGGAAAGTCCCCAGTGATTTCAAGCGCCAGGAAGGTCATTGTCAGCGGCCCGCCGATGATTGCAACGGCAAGCGAGCTCATGCCGACCACGGCATAGACGACCGGCGTCAGCGTCGCATGATCGAAATAGGGGGCGCAATAGGCGAAGATCTTGCCGAGCAGCGCGCCCATGAACAGCGAGGCGAAGAACAGTCCACCTCTGAAACCGGAGCCGATCGATATCGCCGAGGCGAGCGATTTCAGCAGGAATAGACCCACCAAGGCGCCCAGCGTCACGTCCGTAGACAGATTGAGATGCAGTGCGCCATGGCCGGCCGAAAGAACCTGCGGCGAGATCAGCGCCAGTGTTCCGACGACCAGGCCGCCCAGTGCGGGCCGGAAGGGCGGCGCGATGGAGCTCTTGCGTGCCAGCTCTTCGACCCAGGCGACGCCCTGCATGATCAGGATGCCGATACCGGCGCAGAAGGCGCCGAGCAGGATGGCTGGAAGATAGTCTGCCGGGACGATCGCGCCGAAATGATCGATATCGATGGCGAAGTCGTCGCCCGCAAGCAGCCTTGCGATCATCGTTGAAATCAGTGCTGAGACGACGACGGGCGTCAGCGTGAGGATGGAATAGCTGCCGATGATCAACTCGAAGGCGTAGAAGGCGCCGGTGAGCGGCGCATTGAAGGCGGCGGCGATAGCGCCGGCCGCGCCGCAGCCGACGAGCATGCGTAGATCGGCGCGCCGCATCTGCATCTTGTAGCCGAATTTCGAGGCAATGCCGGCGGCGATCTGTGTGTAACCTGCTTCAAGCCCGACAGAGGCTCCAAAGCCGTTCGAGATCAGGTTCTGCACCGCGACGATGATGCTGTCCGTGAGCGACATGCGGCCGCCATGCAGCGCATTGGCTTCGATCGGGTCGACCATCGGCTTCTTGCGCGTGCGCGACAATATATAGAGCAGTATGCCGAGGATGATTCCGCCAGCGATCGGGGCGATGAACAACACCGATTTGTCGGGAATCGCCATTGCCGCCGAACTCAAGCGTTCGTAGTCGGTTATGCCGTAGATGAGGCTGTGAAGCTTGCGCGAGATATAGCTCATCGCGGTTACGGCGCAGCCGGACGCTATTCCCACCAGCGCGCCGGCGAAAACAAGGCCCAATTCGCCACGGCGCAGCAATGCCCTGAAGCGACCGAGATCGAATAGGGCCGAGAAGACGCCGAGGCGTCGCGGTTGGAATTTCTGCAACATGGGAAGCGAACGTTACGGTTTTGCTCGAATATGAGGGCTTACCCTCTATAAACTTCTAACATCAAAGAAATACGGCAAAAAAACCGCTGGCTTAATGGGAATTTTCAGCTGATTTCGCAATCAGGATGGCTAAGGTCGCATCCATGCCCTTGATTGACTTGAACTAAGTGAAAGCCTAATCATTGCGGCATAACGAATGGTTCCTGAGCGGCGATCCGCCGCATGGGATGAAAAGGGAATGTGACGGGACGGACCCAATCCGGGCGTCCTCATCACAGCCGACCCCGCGACTGTAGAGCGGTCAGGGTCTTTCGTTCGGTTTGAAGTCTATTTCGTCGATGATTCGCATGGGGCGAACGGGGCGGGGCAGGCGCAAATCGAAAAAGCCACTGGCGTGGCATCATGATCAACCGGGGCTGGACGCCTCTCATTCTACGAATCGTCCGCCTTTTCATGATGGATTGCCGGGAAGGCGAGAAAGACCCGCTGGCGCACGATCGGGGGCGACCGGTTTCGGTCTGCCCCCGTCGCGGCGCCTTATCCGTGAGCCAGGAGACCTGCCATGCGTGCCGGGCGCAGAGCCTGTTCTGGGACGAGAGTTCCGCTGCCAGCACGGAGGTTGTCGTGGCACAAGATGAGTTTTCGGCGTGTAGGCGCCCGTTTTCCGGTTTCAGCTGCGTGCTGCCAACCCTCGTTTTTCTGTGGGAGCGGGCGTAGCGCATGTCGTCTTCGATTTCCCGAGCCATTTTCGTCCTCGGTGGCGCGCGTTCCGGCAAATCCAGATTCGCAGAATCTCTGGTTTCGGATACCGGCCTCGAGCGTCACTATGTGGCGACAGGTCAGGCGTGGGACGATGAGATGCGCGAACGCATTACACAACATCGTGCCGACCGCGGCGATCTCTGGCAGACGCATGAGGAGCCGATCGACCTCGTCGCGCGGCTCGCCGCCATCGACGCCGAGGGGCGAGCCGTGCTTGTCGACTGCCTGACGCTCTGGGTCACCAATCTGATGATGGCGGAGCGTGACATGGCGGCGGAGTTTGCCGCTCTCGCCGAATTTCTGCCACGGGCACGATCGCGGCTCGTTTTCGTATCCAACGAAGTTGGTCTCGGCATCGTGCCGGAAAATCGCATGGCGCGCGAATTTCGCGATCATGCCGGCCGCCTGCACCAGATGGTCGCGGCGGCGAGCGCCGAAGTTTATTTTATCGCAGCGGGCCTGCCGCTGAAAATGAAGGGTTGATCCATATGAACCAGGAAAAGATTCCCGCCACCGTCATCACCGGCTTCCTGGGAGCCGGCAAGACGACGATGATCCGCAACCTCCTGCAGAATGCCGGCGGCAAGAAGATCGCTTTGATCATCAACGAGTTCGGCGATCTCGGCGTCGACGGGGACGTGCTGAAGGGCTGCGGCGCGGAGAACTGCACCGAAGACGATATCATCGAGCTGACCAACGGCTGCATCTGCTGCACCGTCGCCGACGATTTCATTCCGACCATGACGAAGCTTTTGGAGCGCGATGCGCGTCCGGATCATATCGTAATCGAAACCTCCGGTCTTGCGCTGCCGCAGCCGCTGGTCGCCGCCTTCAACTGGCCCGACATTCGCACCCACGTCACCGTCGATGGCGTCATCACCGTGGTCGATAGCGCTGCCGTTGCCGCCGGGCGTTTCGCCGACGATCACGACGCTGTGGAAGCCCGCCGTGTCGAGGACGACTCGCTCGATCACGAAAGCCCGATCGAGGAGCTTTTCGAGGATCAGCTGACTTGCGCCGATCTGATCGTGCTCAACAAGACCGATCTGATCGACGACGACGGGCTTGGCCGTGTCCGCGCCGAGGTTGCCTCGCGCACCGCCCGCAAGCCGACGATCATCGAAGCGAAGAACGGCGACGTGCCGGCCGCAGTTCTGCTCGGTCTCGGCATCGGCACGGAAGACGATATCGTCAACCGCAAATCGCATCACGAGCTGGAGCATGAGGACGGCACGCCGCACGACCACGACGAATTCGATAGCTTCGTCGTCGAACTCGGCCCGATTGCCGACTCTGCAGCCTTTGTCGATGCGTTGAAGGGCGTGATCGCCGAGCATGACGTGCTGCGCCTCAAGGGCTTCGTCGATGTTCCCGGTAAGCCCATGCGCCTGCAGCTGCAGGCTGTCGGCAGCCGCATCGATACCTATTTCGATCGCGCCTGGACACCGGGTGAAGCCCGTGCGACCCGACTTGTGGTGATCGGCTTGCACGAGATGGACGAGACGATCGTTCGCAAGGCGATCGAAGCGCTGGTCTAAGGGAAATCCATGCATCTCCTCTTAGCTCAAAAGGGAACGATCAGCGACGGCGAAGAGGCGATCGATCTCGGGCAGTCGCCCGGCGATATCCTCTTTCTGTCGGCGGCCGATACCGAGCTTGCGTCGATTGCCGCGGCGCACGGCGAGGGCGGCTGTTCCCTTCGGCTCGCAAGCCTGATGAGCCTCAAACATCCGATGTCCGTCGATACCTATGTCGACCGGACGGCCCGGCATGCGAAGCTCATCATCGTGCGGGCGCTCGGAGGAGCAAGCTATTTTCATTATGCGCTGGAGGCGCTGCATGCCTGCGCGGCGCGCCAGGGTGCCTTGATTGCAGTGCTGCCGGGGGATTCGAAGCCCGATCCCGGGCTGACGCCTTTTTCCAACGTCGCGCTCGATGATCTCAATGCACTCTGGTCCTATCTGATCGAGGGCGGCGAGACGAATTCGCGGGCGTTTCTTAGCTATGCCGAGGCGATGCTCTCCGGCGCCGAGAAGCCCATGCCTGCCGCACCTCTGATGAAGGCTGGCATCTGGTGGCCGGGCAAGGGTATGATCGGCGTTGAGGAATGGAGGAGGGTTTCCGTTTCGGAGGTGGCGACCCCTGCAGGACTCGAACCTCCGACGGTCGCGATTTCCTTCTATCGGGCGCTGGTCCAGAGCGGTGAGACCAAGCCTGTCGAAGTCATGATAGAGGCTGTCATCGCCGAGGGCATACGGCCACTGCCGGTCTTTGCCTATAGTCTCAAGGATGCCGTGTCCGTCGGCATTCTCGAACGTGTCTTTACCGAGTTGAAGCCGGGCGTGGTCATTAACACCACGGGCTTTGCCGTTTCGGCTCCGGGTGCGGATCGTCAGGCGACGGTGCTGGAGACGGGCGAGGCCGTCGTGCTTCAGGCCATCTTCTCGGCTTCGTCGAAAGAAGCCTGGGAGGCATCCTCGCAGGGGCTTTCGGCGCGCGATCTCGGTATGAACGTGGCGTTGCCCGAGGTCGACGGGCGCGTTCTTGCCCGTGCCGTGTCCTTCAAGGCGGCCGCCCGCTATGACGAAAGGGTCGAGGCCAATATCGTCGCCAGCGAGCCGCTTGAGGATCGCATGCGCTATACGGCGCGGCTCGCCGCCAATTGGGCGCGGCTGCGCAATACGCCGCCCGGTGATCGCCGCGTTGCGCTTGTCATGGCAAATTATCCCAACCGCGATGGGCGCCTCGGCAACGGCGTCGGGCTCGATACGCCGGCCGGCACGATCGAGGTGCTGAAGGCGATGCAAGCGGCGGGTTATGGCGTTGCCGATCTGCCTGCCGATGGCGATGCGCTGATGCGGCATCTGGCGGAAGGCCCGACAAATTCGGGGCATGATGGCCGCGTCGTTCGCGAGATGCTTTCCTTCAGCGGCTACAAGGATTTCTTCGCGTCACTTCCGAAACAGATTCAGGATGAGATCACGGCGCGCTGGGGCGAGCCGGAGGCAGATCCTTACGCGATTGATGGCGGTTTCGCCCTGTCGTTCACCCGTTTCGGCGAGGTGCTTGTCGGTATCCAGCCGGCCCGCGGCTACAATATCGATCCGAAGGAGAGCTACCACTCCCCCGATCTCGTCCCGCCACACGGCTATCTGGCCTTCTATGCCTTCCTGCGCCGCTCCTTCGACGCGCATGCGGTCATCCACATGGGCAAGCACGGCAATCTCGAATGGCTGCCGGGCAAGTCGCTAGCCCTATCGGAAAGCTGCTATCCGGAAGCGATCCTCGGGCCGCTGCCGAACCTCTATCCTTTCATCGTCAACGATCCCGGCGAGGGCACACAGGCCAAGCGCCGCACGAGTGCCGTCATCATCGACCATCTGACGCCGCCGCTGACGCGTGCCGAAAGCTATGGCCCGCTGAAGGATCTGGAGGCACTGGTCGATGAATATTACGAGGCTTCGGGCGGCGATCCGCGTCGTATCCGTCTGCTCCGCAAACAGATCCTCGATCTCGTCGCCGATATCGGCCTGGATCAGGATGCGGGCATCGCCAAGGGCGAGGGTGAAGACGAGGCATTGCGCAAGCTCGACGCCTATCTCTGCGATCTCAAGGAAATGCAGATCCGCGATGGCCTGCACATCTTCGGCGTTTCGCCTTCCGGGCGATTGCTGACGGATTTGACGGTGGCACTGGCAAGAGTGCCGCGTGGGCTGGGTGAGGGTGGCGATCAGAGCCTGCAGCGGGCGATTGCTCGGGATGCTTTGGGCGGGACAGAGAATTCGGTGGGTGTGGAGGGTGCGGCACCCCCCTCTGTCGCTTTCGCGACATCTCCCCCACAAGGGGAGAGATCGGTAAGGCTCAGCACTTCCTCCGACCAAAGCGAAGTCGCTGATACAGTTGATGGAGATGTGGGAAAGCCGGGCGGCATATTCCCACCAATCTCCCCCCTTGGGGGGGAGATGTCAGCGAAGCTGACAGAGGGGGGTATCTCTCCACGCAAAGCTTTCGACCCTTTGGACTGCGACATGGCCGCCGAATGGATCGGCCCGCGCCCCGGCATCCTCCAAGACATCTCCGACGCCCCCTGGCGTACCCAGGGGGACACCGTCGAGCGTATCGAGCTTCTGGCCGTGAAATTCGTTGATGGCGACATAGCCTGCCCGGAGAGTTGGCCGCATACCGGCATGGTTCTCAGTGAGATTGCCTCAAAGCTCCAGCCGTCCATCCTGGCCTGCGGCGATGCGGAAATCGCAGCCCTGCTCAAAGGCCTCGACGGCCGTTTCGTGTCCCCCGGACCCTCCGGTGCGCCGACGCGCGGCCGACCCGACGTTCTGCCGACGGGGCGGAATTTCTATTCGGTCGACAGCCGGGCTGTACCGACGCCGGCCGCCTACGAGCTTGGTCAAAAATCGGCCGAACTGCTGATCCGTCGCTATGTGCAGGATCATGGCGAATGGCCCGTCTCCTTCGGGCTGACAGCCTGGGGCACGTCGAACATGCGCACGGGGGGCGATGACGTCGCGCAGGCGCTGGCGCTGATCGGCGTCAAGCCCGTCTGGGATATGACCTCACGCCGCGTCACCGGCTACGAGATCATCGCGCCGGCAATGCTCAGGCGGCCGCGCGTCGATGTCACGCTGCGCATCTCCGGCTTTTTCCGTGACGCGTTTCCCGAGCAGATCGCCCTGTTCGACAAGGCAATCCGCGCTGTCGGCATGCTCGATGAGGATGCTGCCGACAATCCGATTGCAGCGCGCATGCGTGGCGAGATCGCGCGGCTTGAAGCCGCCGGCCTCGACACGGCTTCTGCCAGCCGCAGGGCCGGCTATCGCATCTTTGGGTCGAAGCCCGGAGCCTATGGTGCCGGTCTACAGGCACTCATTGATGAGAAGGGATGGGAGCGGCGTGCCGATCTGGCTGAAGCCTATCTCGTCTGGGGCAGCTATGCCTATGGCGCCGGCGAGGAAGGCCGTGCTGAGCGCGGTGTTTTCGAGGAGCGATTGCGGTCGATCCAGGCGGTCGTGCAGAACCAGGACAACCGCGAGCATGATCTGCTCGACAGCGACGATTATTATCAGTTCGAGGGCGGCATGGCGGTGGCGGCCGAGCAGCTTGGCGGTGCGCGTCCCTCGATCTATCACAACGATCATTCAAGGCCGGAAAAGCCTGTGATCCGCTCGCTTGAGGAAGAGATCGGCCGGGTCGTGCGTGGACGGGTCGTCAATCCCAAGTGGATCGATGGTATCATGCGCCATGGCTACAAGGGTGCCTTCGAGATCGCGGCAACGGTGGATTATCTTTTCGCTTTCGCCGCGACGACGGGGGCGGTGCGCAATCATCAATTCGAGGCCGTCTATCAGGCCTTCGTGGTCGATCAGAACGTGCGGGATTTCATGGCGGAGAAGAATCCGGCTGCGCTGCGGGACATGCGGGAGCGTCTGCTTGAAGCGATCGACCGCAAGCTCTGGACGCCGAGAAGCAATTCGGCACGGTTCGATCTGGAGAGCCTGAAAGAGGGCAAGGAGGCGACGGCATGAGTGCGGTCGATCAGCTCCTGGTTGCTTTTCAGAATTATTTGCAGTCGCGCAGCGATCTGGTGCTGCAGCATTTTATTAGGGGTTTTGACTGGTCGATGAAGGAGCGCTCGCTTCCGGCGCGCGATCTTCCTGTGGTTGCCTATTTTCGCGAGCGTGACCAAGCTGCCGATGGTGCTGAAGGGGCTTTGCTCGATCGGCTCTCTCGCTCAACGGATCTGCTGCATTGGGCGCAGACCTATAGCATCACCGATTTTGGCGAAGATTTCCTGCAGAGATATGGCTGGGTCGAGCTCTTCGGTACACGCGGCCATTTCGCAAGCGAGGAGATGGCGGGGGGCTTCCTGCTGCTTGGCCCTGGCGTCCACTATCCGGATCATCATCATGTGGCCGAGGAGATTTATATCCCTCTGACCGATGGCTCCCTATGGAGCAAGGACGCGCAGCCGTTCCTGCCACGCTGGTCGGGCGAGATCATCCATCACCCCTCGAACATCCGCCATGCCATGCGCACGGAAGATGAGCCGCTTGTCGCGCTCTACCTCTGGCGTGGCGGGCCGTTGGCACAGAAATCGATCATATCAGGGAGAATGCAATGAGCGACGAATTGGCCGAAACCGGCGCGGACGCACCGAAGAATGACGATGCCCGTCACGCCGACAAGATGGCCAAGAAAAAGGCTGCGCGCGACAAGATCATGGCGACCAAAAACGATGAGAAGGGCTTGATCATCGTCCATACCGGCAAGGGCAAGGGAAAATCCTCCTCCGCCTTCGGCATGATCTTCCGTCACATCGCCCATGGGAAGCCGAGTGCCGTCGTGCAGTTCATCAAGGGTGCCATGTGGACCGGCGAGCGTGACCTGATCGAGAAGCATTTCGCCGATCTCTGCCAGTTCCATACGATGGGTGAAGGTTTTACCTGGGAGACGCAGGACCGCGCCCGCGACGTGGCAGCGGCCTCTGCTGCCTGGGAAAAGGCCAAGGAGCTGATCCGCGACGAGCGCAATTCCATGGTGCTGCTCGATGAAATCAACATTGCACTTCGTTACGACTATCTCGACATCAACGACGTGATCGAATTCCTCAGGAACGAGAAGCCCTACATGACCCATGTGGTCTTGACGGGCCGTAACGCCAAGGAAGAGCTGATCGAGATTGCCGACCTTGTCACCGAGATGGAATTGATCAAGCATCCGTTCCGCTCGGGCATTAAGGGACAGCCGGGCGTCGAGTTCTGATCGCCTGGCGAGCGTTTAGCTGCCCGGCAGCATCGTCCTCAGAGTTTCCGCCGTCTGCGGATTCGCGGGAAAGAAGGATTCGATTGCGAGTTCCGACAGCGTGACATCGACAGGCGTTCCGAAGACCGTCGTAGTGGACAAAAACGATAGATGTCCCGCTTCGGTGATAAGTTCCAGAGGTACGGCGATGCCGGCAAAATCCCGTTCCGGAGCTGCCGATTTCGGCGCAGGTGGTGCGGGATAGGCCGACAATTCCTCAAGCAGTTTTTTCAAAACAGGATCACCTGTCGCCGATATCTGCTGGCGTAGGCGTTCCAACAGATGTGCCCGCCATTCATGGAGATTGGCGATCCGAGGCGCCAAGCCGTGGGGGTGCAGGCTGAGCCGCAGGACGTTAATTGGTCCTTCGGTCAGCGAGGCATCGCTCACCCCTGCGAGCAGCGGAGCGACGGCGGCATTGGCGGCGATGAGCGTCCAATGTCGGTCGACCGCCAGGGCCGGGAAGGGCTCGTGACCTTTCAGCAGCATATCGATCGCCCGCCGCGCCGGGGCAAGTGCCGGATCATCCAACTTGCGTTCGGGAAAGACCGGTGCAAATCCGGCCGCGAGAAGCATGGGGTTGCGATCGCGCAAGGGCACATCGAGCCGTTCTGCGAGATGCATCAGCATCTCGCGGCTTGGAAGCGCCCGCCCGCTCTCGATGAAGCTCAGATGTCGCTGCGATATATTGGCTTCAAGGGCGAATTCGAGCTGGCTCAGGCGGCGGCGTTGCCGCCATTCGCGCAGATGGTCGCCGAGAGAGCGGGCCGGGTTCATCATGCGGCAGCCGGCAGCTGGTCGATGAAGCCGTGAACGGACTTCAGCTGGTCACCCTCGAGGATGGCGAAATCCGTGCCCTTGATCAGCGGCTCGGCATCGGCCGGGCCGAAACCCCAGGAGAAGCGGAGATTGTCGCCATGGCGATCGCCGTTCGTGATGAGCGTGAAGTGGAAGCCGGGGAAGCGGTCGTGCGCCGCTGTAACCAGTGCATGGATCTCTTCGCGATTGCCTGCACGCATCATCGGGTCGACATAGCTGCAATTTTCCGTCCATGCCTCGGCGATGAGCGCACGCCTGCGGTCGGTATCGGCCTCGTTCCAGATGGCGATATAGCGGTCTGCAATGGTGTTTGCGTCAGTCATCGGTCAACTCCTTTGGATCGCCTGAACCGTTCAGGCAGGGCGATCATCGGCGCGTACCGAAGCACTATCAATTACGTCGGAGGTAATCAAAGGCCGGATCTTACAATCCCAGCCAGATCCTTACCGGATGGGTGGGGTCGGCCAGCAGCTTGACCGCAAAGGCGATGCAGACGATGACCAGCAGCGGCTTGATCAGTTTGGCGCCGATGCGCATGGCGAGCCGCGAGCCGAGCTGGGCGCCGAGGAATTGGCCAACACCCATCGTCAGCCCGACCTTCCAGAGGATGGCGCCGGAGAAGATGAAGACGATCAGGCCGCCGAGGTTCGAGCCGAAGTTGAGCAGCTTCGTATGTGCTGTTGCCTTCAGCAGGCCGAAGCCGGCGAGCGTCACGAAGGCGAGCATCAGGAATGAGCCTGTGCCCGGCCCGAAGGCGCCGTCATAGAAGCCGATGAGGGGTACCAGCGTCACGCCGAAAAGTCCGGCACTCATGCGTCGATGTTTTTCGACATCGCCGAGATTGGGCTTCATGGCGAAGTAGAGCGCGATTGCGATCAGCAGGAAGGGCAGGATGATGCGCAGAACTTCGCTCGGCATGACTGTCGCCAGCAGCGCGCCGAGCATGCCTCCAAGGACCGCCATTGCGGCCATCGGAAGCTGTTCGCGAAGCCTGACATGTCCTTGCCGGGCGTAGGCGATCGTCGCCGAGGCCGCGCCGCAGATCGACTGCACCTTATTCGTGCCAAGGGTCTGTAGCGGCGGAATACCCGATAGCAGCATGGCGGGTACGGTGATCAGCCCGCCGCCGCCCGCAATGGAATCGACGAAGCCGGCAAAGAATGCGGCGGCAAACAGTAGGAGCAGGATCTGGAATGTAATATCTGGCAAGGCGGGAACTCGAAGGCGGGAAATCAGCGGCCTTCTGGCACTTCGCCTGCCGCAAGGCAATTGCTATCAGGACACACCAGGCGAAATTGACGTGCCGAAAGGTGCCCGCTACAGCTGTCACATCGGCCGATGCCGTTGGGAGCGACTATGACGACATATGCCAATTTCACCCGCCGGTATCTTTTGGGCCTCGGCTGTGAGCGCGGTACGGACTGGAATGACGTGCGGATGCTTGCGGAAAGAGCGTTCCAGGAGGTCGGGATCAGGAGCGACCAGGTTCTGGCCGTCGTCTCGATCGATACGCGCATGGATGAGCCGGCCATCCTCGAGACTGCCACGCATTTCCGCCTTCCGGCCCGCTTTTTCAAGGCGGCGGCACTGGAGCGGGAGACTCCGAGGCTGAAGAACCCCTCCGAGATCGTCTTTGCTCATGTCGGTTGCCACGGTGTCGCCGAGGCTGCTGCACTGGCGGCCGCCGGCCCGGATTCGGAGCTTGTGCTTCCCAAGATCAAGTCCGGCTTTGCTACAGCGGCGATCGCCAGGATCGCCTGAGCAGCGAATTCGCCACGCAAATCTCACAAATGCTCCATAGGACATCGCCACGGCATTCCGCCATCGGCGGTTCTCGTGTATGCCGATAAGTCAAGCACGATCCGCCGCGGGAGGAAGTTTCCGGAAGATCAAGCTTATTCAGTATGTTGGTAAGGAAAAATCATGCATAAGGTCATTTATGATACGGATCCGGGCGTCGATGACGCCATGGCGCTTCTCTTCCTGCATCGTCACCCGAATATCGACCTTCTTGGCGTGACGACGGTTTTTGGCAACGCCTCAGTTGATACGACGACGCGCAACGCGCTGTTTCTGAAGCGCGAGTGGAATATTCCGTGCCCGGTCGCGCGCGGCGCCAGCGTCACTTTCGATCCCTCGCGGCAGGAACGGCCGTGGCCGACCGTCGTTCACGGTCATAACGGTCTCGGCGACATCGATGTGCCCGAGACGATCGACCTGCCGGCCGATCCGCGTCCGGCCTATCAGTTCATCATCGACACCGTCCGTGCCAATCCGGGTGAGGTGACCCTGGTCGCCGTCGGCCGCATGACAAATCTGGCCCTGGCGCTGAAGCATGATTCCGAAATCGCCTCGCTCGTGAAGGGTGTTGTGATCATGGGCGGTAATTTCTACGTACCGGGCAATGTCACTCCGGTCGCGGAAGCCAATATTCACGGCGATCCGGAAGCCGCCGATTTCATCATGAAGGCGCCCTGGAAGGTCGTCGTGGTCGGTCTCGACGTCACGTCGGTAACGACCATGAGCCGCAGCTATCTGGCTGACATGGCAAAGGCGGGCGGGCCGTCTGTGCAGCTGCTGTCCGACCTCTCGCAGTCCTATATCGATTTCTACAAGCATGCGGTCGAAGACGGCATGATGGTCCACGACAGCTGCGCCTGCGTCTATGTCGTGGCGCCCGAGCTGTTCGACACGATCGAGGGATCGATCCGCGTCGTCTGCGGCGGCATTGCCGATGGCCAGACGATCATCAAGCAGGATGGCCGCCGCTTCCCGCCGGGCGATTGGGACAATCTTCCGAGCCAGATCGCCTGCACCGGCATTCGCTCGCAGCAGGTTCTCGATCTGATCCGCGACGTGATTCTGGGCAAGGTGAAGCACTAAGCCCCGTGAAGGGGGCGATTGCGCCCCCTTCACAATTCGCTGAAGGCCATTCTCCAGCTCTATCAGGAGCCTATTTGAGTTTCCGGATATATTGAGTCCGGAACGCCATGCGATCGATCGACTATTTTTCCTTCCCTGTCGTCGTTGGAAAAGCCCATAGCGTGCTGTCGCTCATGCCGGGAGGGTGTGTGACGTAATGTTTGCGATGGGAGCGATGTCGAACCGAGATCGCCTTATCCCGTTCTCAACATTGCAATTTCGCCCATCCGGGCATAGGACACATGGGATGAACGATACCGCCTTTTCCAATCTGCCGGTCCTCGAGCCGGGGTCCGTCTGGCTTGTCGGCGCCGGGCCGGGCGATCCGGGGCTTTTGACCCTGCTGGCCGCCAAGGGATTGGCCGAGGCAGATATCATCGTGCATGATGCGCTCGTCAACGAAGATTGCCTGAAACTCGCGCGCCCAGGCGCCGTTCTGGAATATGCCGGCAAGCGCGGCGGCAAGCCGTCGGCCAAGCAACGGGATATCTCGCTGCGGCTGGTGGAGTTGGCGCGCGCCGGCAAGCGTGTTCTGCGGCTGAAGGGTGGCGATCCCTTCGTGTTCGGGCGCGGCGGCGAGGAAGCGCTGATGCTCGTCCAGCATGGCATTCCCTTCCGCATCGTGCCTGGTATTACGGCCGGGATTGGCGGTCTTGCCTATGCCGGTATTCCCGTGACCCATCGCGACGTCAACCACGCCGTCACCTTCCTGACCGGCCATGATTCGTCCGGTGTCGTACCGGATGCGATCGACTGGGAAGCAATCGGCAGAGGATCACCCGTCATCGTCATGTATATGGCGATGAAGCACATTGCCCAGATCAGCGCCAATCTCATCGCTGCCGGCCGCTCGGCTGACGAGCCTGTTGCCTTCGTTTGCAACGCGGCTACGCCCTCTCAACAGGTATTGGAAACGACGCTTGGGCTTGCGCTTCAAGATGTCGAAGCCTCCGGCCTCGAGCCGCCCGCGATTGTCGTTGTCGGCGAGGTGGTGAAACTGCGGCCGTCGCTCGATTGGTTGGGCGCGCTTTCAGGCCGCATGCTGGTGCCGGCAGCCGAAAGGCCGGGCGAAAGCGGACATAAGGTGCCGGCATGAGCGGCCTCCTGATCGCGGCACCCTCTTCCGGCTCCGGCAAGACCACATTTACGCTCGGTCTGCTGCGAGCGCTGCGAAACAAGGGTGTTGCGGTCGCATCCGGCAAGGCCGGACCGGACTATATCGATCCCGCCTTTCATGCGGCAGCGGTCGGATCAGCCTGCCTCAACTTCGATCCCTGGGCCATGCGCGCCGAACTCATTTCCGCGAACGCCGCGCTTCATCGTGCCGGCGGACGGATGCTCGTTATCGAGGGGATGATGGGCCTCTTCGATGGCGCTGCCGACGGCACGGGTACGCCGGCCGATCTCGCCGCCTTGCTCGGCCTGTCCGTTGTGCTCGTCGTCGATTGCTCGCGCATGTCGCAATCGGTTGCGGCCGTCGTCAGCGGGTTTGCCAATTTTCGCGCCGATATCCGCATCGCTGGTGTTGTGCTCAATCGCGTTGCCAGCGACAGGCATGAGAAAATGCTGCGTCAGGCATTAAATGCGGTGCGTATGCCCGTCGTCGCCGTTATCCGCAGTGATGCCAGCCTGGCATTGCCGGAGCGGCATCTCGGCCTGGTTCAGGCGGGAGAGCACGGGGCGCTCGAGCAATTTATCGAGGCGGCCGCGGAGGTCGTGTCGAAGGCCTGCGATTTCGAGCTGCTCTTGCGGGCGGCGCAGCAGCATGTCGTCCGTCCTTCGGTTGCCAATATCGCCCGCCTGATGCCGTTCGGCCAGCGCATTGCCGTAGCGCGGGATATCGCCTTCGCCTTCTGCTACGAGCATATGCTGCTCGGCTGGAAGCGACGCGGCGCGGAAATATCCTTCTTTTCGCCGCTCGCGGACGAAGCCCCTTCGGCCGACGCCGATGCCGTCTATCTGCCGGGCGGCTATCCGGAATTGCATGCCGAAAAGCTTGCCGCCGCCCAGCATTTCAAGGGTGGTTTGAAGGCAGCGGCGGCGCGCGGTGCGCGCATCTATGGCGAGTGCGGCGGGTACATGGTGCTTGGCGAGGGTCTTGTGGATGCGGCAGGCGTCCGTCACGGGATGCTCGGCCTCTTGCCCGTCGTGACCAGCTACGAGAAACGGCAGCGTCATTTAGGCTATCGGCGCGTGGTGCCGCTTGCCGGTTCCTTCTTTGAGAAGCCGATGACGGCGCATGAGTTTCACTATTCGACGATCGTATCGGAAGGCGAGGCGGACCGCCTGTTTGCGGTCAGGGACGCGCTCGATAGCGATCTCGGTGCAGCTGGTCTGCAACGCGCCAATGTCGCCGGTTCCTATATGCACCTGATCGATCTCGCCGGTGAAGCCGCATGACCAACAGGATCATCCATGGCGGCGGCATCACTGCGGCGGCGCGCCAATATGGCGGACGTCCGGAGGAATGGCTGGATCTGTCGACCGGCATCAACCCCAATCCGGTTTCGTTGCCCGAGATTCCCATTGCCGCATGGCATCGGCTGCCCGATCAATACTTGCAGGAGCGGGCGCGTGAGGCGGCGAGTGGCTATTATCGCAGCGGCGATATCTCGCCATTGCCGGTTCCCGGCACGCAATCGGTCATCCAATTGCTTCCGAGGTTCGTGACCGGCGGCAGTGTCGCGATCCTCTCGCCGACCTATGGCGAATATGCGCGCGCCTTCACGCTGGCCGGCCTGCAGGTTCGCCAGGTTTCGACAATTGCCGAACTCACCGCCGCCGACAGCCTCGTGGTCGCCGTCAACCCGAACAATCCCGATGGGCGGACCCTGTCGGTCGAGCAGCTGCGGGAGCTGCATGACAGGCAGCGCAAGCACGACGGCATTCTTCTGGTCGACGAGGCTTTCGGCGATATCGAACCGAAGGCAAGCATGGCGCCTTTTGCCGCCGCGATGCCGAACCTCATTATCTTCCGTTCCTTCGGAAAATTTTTCGGCCTGGCCGGCCTGCGGCTGGGTTTCGTGATTGCTGAAGCCTCGATCATGGCTCGTTTCGAGGATTGGCTCGGGCCCTGGGCGGTTTCCGGCCCGGCCCTTTCGATTGCAGCTTCCCTCATGGAAAGCGACACAAGCGCCATCCGAAACCGCATTCTTCACCGGCATTCGGCGCTGGAGGCGGTTCTCCAGCGCTCGAGGCTGGATGTCGCGGGAGGCACGGCCCTATTTGCACTGGTTGCAGACGACCGCGCCGAGGGCATATATACGCATCTCTGCCGTCATCATATTCTGGTCCGCAAGTTCGATTATGCGCGCAATTGGCTGCGTTTCGGGCTGGCTCTGGACGAGGGGGCGGACGAAAGACTCGCCGGGGTACTAAAGGATTATTCGCCATGACCGCCGACGAACATTTGCTCATTCTGGTCCTTGCTTTGCTGCTCGATCGCATCGTCGGCGATCCCGACTGGCTTTGGCAGCGCTTTCCGCATCCGGTCGTGCTGTTCGGCAACGCGATTTCATCTTTCGACCGCCGGTTCAACGCAAAACACCTGCCGGGCGTCCTGCGCCGTCGCAACGGGCTTATGTCGATCGTCGCGCTGCTCATGGGAGCCGTGATCGCCGGCTGGGCCATTCATGGGTTTCTTGCCTTCTTCGGCTGGCTCGGTATCTTGGTCGAGGCTGCGCTTGTGGCGGTTTTCATGGCGCAGAAAAGCCTTGCCGATCATGTCGGCGAGGTGTCGCGGGCATTGCGTTCCGATGGTCTCGAAGGTGGGCGTCTTGCCGTATCGCGTATCGTTGGCCGCGATCCCGAGACGCTGGATGAGCCGGGTATCTGCCGTGCGGCTATCGAAAGCCTTGCCGAGAACTTTTCCGACGGCGTCGTCGCTCCGGCGCTGTGGTACGGCGTTTTCGGCCTGCCGGGCCTGTTTTTCTACAAGATGCTCAACACCGCCGATTCGATGATCGGCCACAAATCCGAGACCTATGTCGATTTCGGCCGGGCCGCCGCGCGCCTCGACGATATCGCCAACTGGCCGGCCGCGCGTCTGTCCATCCTGCTGATTGCTGCCGGTGCTCTGATCAAACGAGGAATCTCCGCGCTTGGAAATGCCATCCGCATCGCCGTCCGCGATGGCGGGTTGCATCGTTCGCCCAATTCCGGCAGGCCCGAGGCCGCCATGGCCGGTGCGCTTGATATCCAGCTCGCCGGCCCGCGAATCTATGGCGGCGAGCTCGTGCGCGAGCCGATGATCAACGGCGCCGGCCGGGACACTGCTACGGTCAACGATATCGAATCCGGCATTTCCATCTTCTATTCCGCATGCTCGATGCTGACGCTTCTCGCTTTCCTGGGATTCCTGCTGCTGCTGTGAGTGCCCCAAATTAAGCAATCGCTCACTATATGTATTAATTTGGTATAATCAGCATAGCGATAGACTCTCCCATCGTCTGAATTGCTTCGAGAGGAAGCAAACAGTCGGAGGGGCAAGATGAAGCGTATCGCGTTGGCAGTAACGGCATGTCTGTGCATGCAATTCCACACCGTTTCGGCCCATGCCGGAACTGTTGTTGCAGTGGTCGATCTTCGATCGCAAACAATGACCGTTTCCGAGGATGGAGCTCTGAAGTATCGCTGGCGAGTGTCGACGGCGCGTAGAGGCTATGTGACGCCGACCGGCTCCTACACGGCCAAGTGGCTGTCGAAAGATCACCGCTCGAAGAAATATGACGATGCGCCGATGCCTTATGCGGTGTTCTTCAATGGCGGCTATGCCATTCACGGCACCTATGAGGTGCGGCAACTCGGCCGGCCGGCATCGCATGGCTGCGTGCGGCTCGATACCCGCAATGCCGCCACCTTCTTCGCGATGGCATCGGATGCCGGGCTTCACAATACCCGTATCGTGATCAGCGAGTGATCTTTCGCCAACCGGCGTGCTTCGTCATCGCGGTTTGGCCGCAATGCTGCCGCATCTCGCGTCCATGTCGCGCACAATTTCGTCATTGTGACGCAACTGTCATTTTTGCTGTTTGCGCAACAGTGGCTTGCCAAATTGCCGGGGTTTCTGGTGGAAACCATTGGCTTTTGGAATGGATTTCCCTATGAGGGGGATGAATTATTATTTCAAGAGGTATGGGCAGTGACTGCTACATTTGACAAAGTTGCCGACATCATCGCTGAAACCAGCGAAATCGACCGTGACACGATCACCCCGGATAGCCACACGATCGACGACCTCGGCATCGACAGCCTGGACTTCCTGGATATCGTTTTCGCGATCGACAAGGAATTCGGCATCAAGATCCCGCTCGAGCAGTGGACGCAGGAAGTCAACGAAGGCAAGGTCTCGACCGAAGAGTACTTCGTGCTGAAGAATCTCTGTGCCAAGATCGATGAGTTGCGCGCCGCCAAGGGCTGAGCGACATCCTTGCATTTTTTTGACGCCCAGCCGCCTTTGAATATGGCGGCCGGGCGGTTTCATTCTTAAATAGCGTATCCCGCCCGCAGCATCCTGCCTTGCCGGGTTGGATCGGAGGCGTTGATGCTGCTGGAATATTTCCAGATGATCGACAGGATCGAGTCCGTCGATCTGTCCAAAGGTCATTTGAAGGCTCGTTCCGTCGTTCCGGCGAAAAGCCCGGTCTTCGAAGGCCATTTCCCAGGCATGCCGCTCGTTCCTGGCGTTCTCCTTATCGAAACGATGGCGCAGGCCTCGGGTATGCTGGTGCTTGCGGCGACGAAATTTACCTATATGCCGTTTCTGATGTCGGTCGATGGCGCCAAGATGCGCACCTTCGTGGAGCCGGAAGCCGAACTCGATATCGAGGCCGATCTGGAACATGAGGGCTCGGGCTTCGCCGTCACCAAGGCGCGCATCGCCATTGCCGGAAAGAAGGTTTGCGATGCGCAGTTGAAGCTGCGCACCATGCCGTTTAATGAGGTGCCGCTCGGCGATATCGTGCGTAAGCGGGCAGGCGAGGTCGGGCTTCTCGACGCGATCGCCGCCAACGGTTGATGCTGCCGGCTTGATCGGCGCCGCATTCGAAGAGGATTGATGAATGAGCAAGGCTCAGAATGATGTGGTCATCACGGGTATTGGCATTGTTACCTGCCAAGGCGTTGGCAAGGACGCGCATGTCGCCCTGCTGAAGGCGGACAAGGCGCCGCCGACCATCGTCGAAACCGAGAAATTCAAGCCCTATCCCGTGCATCCGCTGCCTGAGATCGACTGGTCGCAGCAGATTCCGAAGCGCGGCGATCAGCGCCAGATGGAAAACTGGCAGCGCATCGGCGTCTTCACCGCCGGTCTCGCTCTCGACGATGCCGGCTTCAAGGATGATCTGGAAGCCTGCGGCACCATGGATATGATCGTTGCAGCTGGCGGCGGCGAGCGCGACACCAATGTCGACACGCTGATCGTCAACGAAGGCCTCAAGCGCAACGACCGTGAGCTGCTCTTGAACGAGAAGCTCACCACCGAATTGCGGCCGACCCTGTTCCTGGCGCAGCTCTCGAACCTGCTTGCCGGCAACATTTCGATCGTCCACAAGGTCACGGGTTCGTCGCGCACCTTCATGGGCGAAGAAGCCTCCGGCATTTCCGCCGTCGAAACAGCGTTCCATCGCATCAAGTCGGGCGAGTCGAGCCATGCCCTGGTAGGCGGCGCATTTTCCGCCGAGCGGCTCGACATGATCCTGCTGATCGAATCGATCAACGCGCATGCAATCGGCGACTGGCATCCAATCTGGTCGCGCAAGCCGCAAGACGGCGGCGGCATGATCATGGGATCGCTGAGCGCCTTCCTCGTTCTTGAATCGCGTGCGCATGCCGAAGGTCGCGGCGCGCATATCTATGCGACCATCGATGCGGTCGAGGGCGATCGCGGCCGGCGCGACGAGGGCAAGTTCGAAGCGCGGCTGGAGCGCATGCTCGCGCCTGCCAAGCAAGGGGCAGGCGAGACGACCATTGTTTTCTCCGGCACGTCGGCGATCTCCGATCTTGCTCAACGCGAAAAGGCGGTACTCGAAGCGCAGCTTCCGGGCTCGGCCATTCGTGCCTATTCCGGCGTTTCCGGCCATGGACTAGAAAGCCAATTCCCGCTTGGGCTTGCCTTTGCGGCACTCGCTGTGGCCAATCAGGCCAAGGTGCCGCCTTTCGATGCCGCACATGAAAAGCCGATGGCGACGGGTGCCCGCAAGGCCGTAGTCACGACTGTCGGCCATGCGCGCGGCGAAGGCATCGCCGTACTATCAGCTGAAGCGTGAGGAACAGGACATGACCGCTTACAAGGATCATCTCGGACGTCCGATCGTCGCCGTCACCGGCATGGGGATCATCACGTCGCTGGGGCAGGGCCTGCAGGATAACTGGAATGCGCTGTCTTCGGGCACGTCGGGCATTCACGGCATCACGCGCTTCCCGACGGACGGGCTTTCGACACGCATCGCCGGCACGGTGGATTTCATCGATATTCCCGTTCCGAATGCCGTCGAGCGCTCCTACGCTTTTGCCCGCGAAACGACCATCGAAGCTTTGGCTCAGGCCGGCATTTCCGGTGATTTCGACGCGCCGCTCTTCCTGGCCGCGCCACCGATCGAACCAGAATGGAGCGCCCGCTTCGAATTGGCCGACCGCTCTCCTCCGGCAGATCATGATGGCGATGCCTATGAGCGCTTCCTCGCCGCCATGCGCCAGCGCCCGGATCCCGCTTTCCACGAAGCCGCTCTTTTCGGCGCCATTTCCGAGCGTCTTGCCGACCGTTTCGGCACCCGCGGGCTGCCGGTAACGCTGTCGACGGCCTGTGCATCGGGCGTAACCGCGATTCAACTCGGCATCGAGGCAATCCGCCAGGGCCGCACCACGCGGGCGCTGACAGTTGCGACCGACGGCTCGCTGAGCGCCGAAGCACTGATCCGCTTCTCGCTGTTGTCGGCGCTGTCGACGCAGAACGATCCGCCGACCAAGGCGTCCAAGCCGTTCAGCAAGGATCGTGACGGCTTCGTCATCGCCGAAGGCGCTGCGACGCTGGTGCTGGAATCGCTCGAGGCGGCTGTTGCGCGCGGCGCGAAGATCCTCGGCATCATGAAGGGCGCCGGCGACAAGGCCGATTCCTTCCACCGCACCCGTTCTTCGCCCGACGGCGGCCCGGCGATCGCGACGATCCGTGCTGCATTGGCCGATGCCGGCATGGCGGAGACCGATATCGGCTATATCAATGCTCACGGCACCTCGACTCCGGAAAACGACAAGATGGAATATGGCGCCATGTCCGCCGTCTTCGGCGAGCGGCTTCCGAGCATTCCGGTCTCGTCGAACAAGTCGATGATCGGCCATACGCTGACAGCGGCGGGCGCGGTCGAGGCAGTGTTCTCGCTGCAGACCATGCTGACCGGCACGCTGCCGCCGACCATCAACTACAACAACCCCGATCCGTCGATCGACCTCGACGTGGTGCCGAACAAGAAGCGTGAAAAGCAGGTGAATGCCGTTCTTTCGAACTCTTTCGGGTTCGGTGGTCAGAACGCCAGCCTTGTCATGGCGCTTGAACCGGCTTAATCGGACCTTTGAATAACAGATACTAACTGCGCCCGAGAGGCGAGGGACTTTGCCATGCGTGCTTTGCAACTGATCGACGACCGCAAACTTGAGATCACCGATCTGCCGGAGCCGGAGGCGCCGGGTGCCGGTGAGGTGACTTTGCGCGTCAAGGCCGTCGCTCTCAATCACATTGACGTCTGGGGCTGGCGCGGCATGGCGTTCGCCAAGCGCAAGATGCCGCTGGTCATCGGCGCGGAAGCTGCCGGCGTGGTCGAGGCGATCGGCCCGGGCGTCGCCAATGTCCTGCCGGGTCAGCTGGTGTCGATCTACGGCGCACGCACTTGCGGTCTCTGCCGCCATTGCCGCGAGGGACGCGACAATCTATGCGAACATGTCGGCGGCGTGCACGGCTTCCATCTTGATGGCTTCGCGCAGGAGAAGGTCAATTTGCCGGCCCGCCTGCTGGTTCCGGCCCCTCCCGGCGTCGACGCGATCGGTGCTGCTCTTGCGCCCGTTACCTTCGGCACGGTCGAGCACATGCTGTTCGACAATGCCAAGCTCGAACCCGGCGAGACGATCCTCGTTCATGCCGGCGGTTCAGGCATTGGCACGGCTGCCATCCAGCTTGCTAAGAAGATCGGCTGCACCGTCATTACCACGGTCGGCTCTGACGACAAGATCGAGAAGGCCAAGGCGCTGGGTGCCGATCACGTCATCAACTATCGCACGGACCGCTTCGAGGGTGTCGTGCGCAAGCTGACGAAGAAGAAGGGCGTCGACGTCGTTTTCGAGCATGTCGGCAAGGATACCTGGGCCGGCTCCATGCTCTGCATGAAGCGTGGCGGCCGTCTCGTCACTTGTGGTTCGACCTCAGGCGTTTCGACCGAAATGAACCTAATGATGCTCTTCCAGCAGCAGCTTAAGCTGCTCGGCTCCTTCGGCTGCCGCATGGAGAACATGGCCAATGCCATGCAGAAGATGGCACGTGGCCTCGTACACCCGGTCATCGATACCGAAGTTGGCTTCAATGACATCGATCGGGCGCTGGAACGGATGGAATCGCGTCAGATCTTCGGCAAGATCATCCTGAAGATGGATTGAGCCGCGTGAAGCTCTTCATCACCCGGATCGTCCTTGCGCTCAGAAATTTCCAGCAGTGGCTGGTGGCGCAGTTCATTTTCGGATTTCTGAATTTCCTGAAGCTGTTTCCGGCTGATGCGGGCATCAATTTCGCCGATCGGCTGACCCGAAAGATCGGTCCGCGCATGCGCCGGCATCAATTGATGCTGACCAATCTGCGCAATGCCTTTCCGGAAAAGAGCGAGGCGGAGATCGAGGAAATTGCGCGCGCAAGCTGGGGCAATATGGGCCGGCTGGCGGCGGAATACGTCTTTCTCGACCGGCTTTTCGACTTCGATCCCCATAGCGACAAGCCGGGCCGCATCGAAGTTTCGGGCATCCCTCTCTTCCTTGACCTCAGGGACAATCCACGGCCCTTCATCGTCTTTACCGGGCATACCGGTAATTTCGAGCTGCTGCCGGTTGCCGGCGCCGCCTTCGGTCTGAAGGTGACGGTGCTCTTTCGCCCGCCGAACAATCCCTATGTCGCTCAGAAGGTTTTCGACTTTCGCGCCAAGCGCATGGGCAATCTCGTGCCCTCCCATGCCGGCTCGTCGTTCAGCCTGGCGCGCGAGCTGGAGGCAGGTCGCGGCGTCGGCGTGCTGGTCGACCAGAAATTCCGTAAGGGTTTGAAGACCTTGTTCTTCGGCAGGGACGTGAAAACCAATCCGCTGCTGCCGAAGCTCGTGCGTCAGTTCAATTGCGAGGTTTATCCGGCCCGCTGCATCCGCCTACCGAACAATCGCTACCGGCTGGAGATCGAGCCGAAGCTCGAAATGCCGCGCAACGAAGCCGGCGGTCTCGATCTGACCGCAACGGCACAGATGCTGAACGACAAGGTCGAGAGCTGGGTGCGGGAAAACCCCGAACAGTGGCTCTGGTATCATGACCGCTGGAATATCAAGAAGAGCGTTTTCTAGGCATCCATTTCGGCGCGTTACAGACAGTTCTGCATGTATATTTGCATCCGGTCTTCATGCAGTCATTACGCCCAGTAAGCCTTGCATTTCAGAAAGTTCTCCTTTCCCGAGAACTTCCGCTCATCTGGATTGAAAGTGGGGGTAAGTCATGTTAATTCACAATACAGAAAGTTTGGTGAGAAAGCGGACACCAAGCTGAATATCCTTGGGCATGGCAACGCCGGGAAACGAGGCCCCTGCGTCCTGTTATGTTCTGGGACAGGAGGGCAATTTTGCTGGCACTCTTTCATGCCTTCTCCACGAAATGTAATCAGATTCAGCGTGCGATAAAACTTGGCGATGATGAGCTTGTAGCTTCACTTGATCGCGAATTGGAGCCACTTATCGCGGCTATTCTGGCTTATAAGGCAACGAGTCTGCTTGAAATTTACATGCAGCTCCAGTTCATGAACAATCTCATCCGGGAAGAATCGGATGATCGCTCGCGAGTGATGCGCAATTCTGCATCGCTTTCGGTGCTGATCGATCGTTATTTCGGCGGCGCTAACGAAGCGGCGGGCGAAGTTCTTAGGGCCTTTTCAAGCGAGAAGGTCGATCGCGACGATGCGTTCGGCTTCGAAGAAGGGAGCGTCCTGAATGATGTCATCCTCGACAGCCTCCCCGATCGTGTTGCCGTCGTCACGCGGGATTATCGCTACCTCTACAGCAATGCCGCCAACGCGGAGTTTCTGAAGTCGAAGCCGATGGAACTCGTGGGACGTCACATCTCGGAATTCGTCGGTGCGGAAGATTTCGAAAGCAGCCTGAAGGCGAAGCTCGATGCCTGCTTAACCGGGGAGAAGGTGGAGTGCCTTTATCCCTCCTATCGCCAGATCGAACCCGGCAAGGTATTTCACTGCACCATGACGCCGTTGCGCGCCAAAACGGAAGTGATCGGCGCCTTGCTCGTGATGCACGAGATCATCGCCGTTCCCGCAGGCATGCTGGTGGCCTGAACTCGCGTTCAGGCCCCAAATAGCAGTTTTCCAATCATGTCGGACATTGGGCGAAGGTCGGCTTCGCCTGATTTTGCGCTGTCTCGATCCGTTTCGACCGTATCGAACTGCGATCTATCGTCCGACTGTTCGTTATCGGTGCTGCATTCGAAGCAATGACAGCGGAATCTGATTACCTTCGGCTTTTTCATGCTGCCGGTCTGTTCCAGCTGGCGAATGGATCGGGCAGATCTCGCCAACGTTCCGGCGTGAAGCGGTCAGCCTCGACCAGGCAGGCATCCAATTCTGCCGTGATCTGCTGCTCGCTCATCGGATCGGCGCCGATGAACACCAGCTCCTGGCGGCGGTCACCCCAGATCGGGTCAAGATAGGGCGCCAGAGCGCGCTTGAAGCCCGGATCGCGCGGCCATTGGTCCTGGGGAACGGCTGCCCACCAGAGGCCCATCTTGCTCGTGCGGACAAGCGCGCCGGCCTGGCTCATCTCTCCGACGTAATAGGGTCGAGTGGCGAGCCAGAAGAAGCCCTTGGCGCGGACGACGCCCGGCCATGAGCGATTGAGAAAGCCCTGGAACCTAAGTGGATCGAAGGGTTTCTTCGCGCGATAGACGAAGGAGCGGATGCCATATTCCTCGGTTTCGGGAACGTGATCCTTGAAGCCGTGCAATTCCTTGTACCAGAGCGGATGGGTTTCGGCGCGATCGATGTCGAAACGACCGGTGCCGAGAACCTCGGCTGGCTCCACTGCGCCGAAGTCGGCTTCGATGAGCCGCGCATCGGGATTGAGGCCGACAATGATCTTGCGAGCTGCGTCGCGTTGCTCAGCCGTTGCCGAGCCGACCTTGTTCAGAATGACGACATCGGCAAATTCGATCTGCTCAACCAGCAGGTCGACTATGGTCCTGTTGTCGCCATCGCCGGCAGTTTCTCCGCGATCGGCAAGAAAATCCGTCGACCCATAGTCGGCAAGAAGGTTGGCTGCGTCCACCACGGTCACCATCGTATCGAGCCGGGAGACATCCGAAAGGCTGTTGCCGCCCTCATCGCGGAACTCGAAAGTGGTGGCGACGGGCAAGGGCTCGGCGATGCCGGTCGATTCGATCAGCAGGTAGTCGAAACGATCCTGCTCTGCGAGTTGCCGGACTTCCTTCAGCAGGTCGTCGCGCAGCGTGCAACAGATGCAGCCATTGGTCATCTCTACAAGCTGCTCCTCCGTGCGGGAGAGATTGGCGCCTCCGTCGCGCACCAGCGCCGCATCGATGTTCACTTCGCTCATATCGTTGACGATCACGGCAACGCGCAAACCTTCTCGATTGTTGAGGATATGGTTGAGTAGTGTCGTCTTGCCCGCGCCGAGAAAACCGGAGAGGACGGTGACTGGGAGCTTCTTGTTCATGGCAACCTTTTTTGTAATGTAATATCATTACATTTATTGTAATGAAAAAAGCGAACAAGGCGCTCGCTTTTTTTCGGAGATGTTCAGCCTTGCGCTGAAAGGCAGGTTTTCAGGGAACTTGCGATACCGCGCATCAGGTCGAAATATAGATCCGGTCCCTGCGGCAGCGTTGCGGCCTCCGGGTCGAGGACGCCCGACTTTGCCGATGTGCCCTCCAGCACCACATTGACCAGCTTCGGCTCGAATTGCGGCTCGGCAAAGACGCAGGTCGCACCGAGATCTGCGACCTTGCTATGGATTTCCGCGACGCGCTGTGCGCCCGGAATGGTTTCAGGGCTGACGGTGATCGAGCCTGAGACGCGCACGCCGTAGCGATGCTCGAAATACTGGTAGGCATCATGAAAGACGATGAAGGGCTTGTCCTTCACCGGAGCAACCGTGGTGGCGATTTCCGTATCCAGGGCGTCAAGCTTGTCGTTCAGCGCTTTCTGGTTTGCTTCATAGGTGAGCGCATTGGCGGGATCGGCGGCAACCAGCGAGGTCGTGATTTCCGCAACCATCGCCTTGGCGTTATGGGGATCCAGCCAGAGATGGGTGTCGAACTCGCCGTGATCATGGCCATGGGCGTGATCGTCACCGGTATCATGCTCGTCGCCGTCGTCATGCGGTTCGAAAGCGCCGCCTTCGCGGAACTTGAGTTTGGTGATGCCCGGTGCGTCATCGAGCTCGACGACGGTGGCGTTGGCGCCGAGAGAGGCGAGCGGCTTCTGCAGGAAGGCTTCCATGCCCGGTCCGACCCAGAAGACCACTTGTGCCTGCTGGAGGCTGCGGGCATTCGACGGCTTGAACGCGTAAGTGTGCGGCGAGGCGGCGCCATCGACGATCAGATCCGGCGTCCCGACCCCTTGCATGATCGCGGCGACCAGCGAATGGATGGGTTTGATGGAGACGACCACGCGCGGGGCGTCGGCCGCGGTGGCAGCCGTGCTCACAAGCAGACCTGAGAGGAGAAGGGAGGCGGCGACGGGAAGAAAGGCTTTTGCTGCGTTCATGCGATAAATGCCCTTGAATGGGTCTGTTATGTTATTACATCAATTGCGTTATGCTATAACGTGTGCGATAGCATGGCGCAATAGTGCAATTGGAAATTTCATGCTTTCTTCCATCGACAGCAAGAGCCGGCCGCTGGTGTCGCTCCATGATGTCGGCGTCCGTCGCGGAGGCCGCTGGCTGGTGCGCGGCGTCGATTTTTCCGTCAGTCGCGGCGAGATCGTCACCCTGATCGGCCCGAACGGCTCCGGCAAATCCACCAGCGCCAAAGCAGCGATCGGTGTGCTGAAGCCGGATGAAGGGCGTGTCGATCGCATTGCCGGCCTCAAGGTCGGCTATGTCCCGCAGAAGCTTGCCATCGATTGGACCTTGCCGCTTAGCGTGCAGCGCTTGATGACGCTGACGGGACCTTTGTCGGAACGCGAGCTGATCGGCGCTTTGGAGTCGGTCGGCATTGCCCATCTTGCGAAAGCAGAGGTGCAGCATCTTTCCGGCGGCGAGTTCCAGCGGGCGCTCTTGGCGCGCGCCATCGCCCGCAAGCCCGATCTGCTTGTTCTTGACGAGCCTGTACAGGGAGTCGATTTCAACGGCGAGATCGCGCTTTACGATCTCATCAAGTCGATCCGGAATACATCGGGTTGCGGCATCCTGTTGATTTCGCATGATTTGCATGTCGTCATGGCGGCGACCGATACAGTGGTTTGCCTGAACGGTCATGTCTGCTGCCGCGGCACGCCGCAGACCGTCAGCCAGAGCCCCGAATATGTGAAGCTGTTCGGCACGCGAGCAGCGCAGTCGCTTGCGATCTACAGCCATCATCACGATCACACGCATCTGCCTGATGGACGCGTGCAGCACGCGGACGGCTCGATCACGGATCACTGCCATGCCGATGACGGCCACCACCATCATGAGCATAGCGATCATCACCACGATCACGATGATCATCATCACGGCCATGGCCATGCCGAGGGAGAGCGTCATGTTTGACGATTTCTTCCTGCGCGCCGTCGTGGCCGGCGTTGGACTAGCGCTGACGACTGGGCCGCTCGGCTGCTTCATCATCTGGCGTCGCATGGCCTATTTCGGCGATACGATCTCGCATTCGGCATTGCTCGGCGTGGCGCTGTCGCTGCTTTTTCAACTGAATCTCACGCTGTCCGTCTTCGCGGTCGCAGCGCTCGTCTCGATCCTGCTGCTCTTCCTGCAGCGGCGGCAGGCGCTTTCGGCGGATGCGCTGCTCGGTATTCTCTCGCATGCGACGCTCGCGATCGGCCTGGTTATCGTCGCTTTCATGAGCTGGGTGCGGATCGATCTCATCGCCTTCCTCTTCGGCGACATCCTGGCCGTCAGCCAGTCCGATATCGCGGTGATCTGGGGCGGCGGCATCTTCGTGCTGGCGGCGATCGCCTGGCTTTGGCGGCCGCTGCTGGCCTCGACGGTCAATCCCGAGCTTGCCGAGGCTGAAGGGTTGCGGCCGGAGCGAGCGCGGCTGCTCTTCATGCTGCTGATGGCCGTGGTAATCGCGATCGCCATGAAGATCGTCGGCATTTTGCTTATCACCGCGCTGCTGATCATTCCCGCCGCCACGGCGCGCCGCTTTGCCGCCACTCCGGAGACGATGGCGATCTTCGCTTCGCTGCTCGGCGCCATCGCCGTTGTCGGCGGCCTTTTCGGATCGCTGCGCTACGACACGCCGTCCGGGCCTTCAATCGTCGTCGCGGCGCTCGTCTTGTTTATCATCAGTCTGCTGCCCCTCGTTCGCAGGGCCGGCACGCCAGCGGCGCAACAGAGAGGACAGTCATCATGACCACTCCGATGCTCACCAAGAACCAGTCCCTTGTTTTCGATGTTCTGACCAAGGCGGAAGCGCCGCTCAGCGCCTATACCATTCTCGACAAGCTGCGCGATCAGGGTTTTCGCGCGCCGCTGCAGGTCTATCGCGCGCTGGACAAGTTGCTGGAATATGGCGTGGTGCACCGGCTTGAGAGCATCAACTCCTTCGTTGCCTGTGCGCATCCGCATGAGGATTGCCACAGCCATGGCCTCGTTGCCTTCGCCATCTGCGAAAGCTGCGGCCAGGTGATCGAATTCCACGATCACGAGGTCGATCACCGGCTGATGGACTGGCTGAAATCGCAAAAGTTCAAGGCGGAGAAGTCGACCATCGAAATTCGCGGCCATTGCGCCAATTGCGCGGCCTGAGCTGCGAACCGCAGCTTATTCCAAGCTCGGTCAAGTTCTTATAAGAAATTTCTAATCTAATCTTTTAAGATCACGCGCGAAGCGCTGCCAATTGGCGACGTAATGCTGGGCTGAGCGGCGCAGGCCTTCGATTGCCGTCTCATCCAGCGTGCGGATCGCTCTTGCCGGTGCGCCGACGATCAGGGAGCCATCCGGGAATTCCTTGCCTTCGGTGACGAGCGCATTGGCGCCGACCAGGCAATTATTGCCGATCTTCGCGCCGTTCAGAATGGTTGCCCCCATGCCGATCAGCGAATTGTTGCCGATGGTGCAGCCATGGATGATGGCATGATGGCCGATGGTGCAGCCTTCGCCGATCGAAACTGGAAAGGCCGGATCGGTGTGGATCATCGTGCCTTCCTGAATATTCGTCGCCTTGCCTATGGCGATCAGTTCATTGTCGCCGCGCAGCACAGAGCCGAACCAGATGCCGACATCCTCGCCGATCTCGACCTTACCGATGACGCTTGCATCCGGTGCGATCCAATATCGGTCCGGACCGGGCGTTTTCGGCGTCAGGCCTGCGAGGGCATAGAGCGGCATGGTCGATTCTCCTCGATCAGACGACGTTCAGTACCAGGTTTGCGACGCCATCGACGGCGCAGCTGATCCGGTCACCGCGTGCAACTGGGCCGACGCCGGCCGGCGTACCGGTCATGATGATATCGCCCGGCGCGAGCGTGAAGAGCTTGGAGAGCTCGGCGATGATTTCCGGCACCTTCCAGATCATCTGGGAGAGATCGCCTCTCTGGGCAGCCTCGCCATTGCGCATCAGCCAGATGCCGCCCTTGTCGGGATGGCCGACGCGGGTAGCGGGAACGAGTGCGGAAACCGGTGCTGAATGATCGAAGGCCTTGCCGATTTCCCAGGGGCGGCCGAGCTTCTTGGCTTCGCCCTGCAGATCACGACGGGTGAAATCGATGCCGACGCCATAGCCATAGACGCAATCCAAAGCCTGTTCGACCGGGATGTTCGCGCCGCCGCAGCGCAGCGCCACGACAAGCTCCACTTCGTGATGCACATCCGACGACAGGGCAGGATAGGGGAAATCGCTCGAGACAAGCAGATTGTCCGGGTTCTTCTGGAAGAAGAAGGGCGGCTCGCGGCTCGGGTCATGTCCCATCTCGATGGCATGGTCGGCATAGTTGCGGCCGACACAATAGACGCGGCGCACGGGAAAAAGCTCGGTCTCGCCTTCGACTGGCAGAAGGACGGCGGCAGGTGGTGGAATGACTGTCGTTAGTGGGGCGTTCATATGGGCTTTCGAAACTCTCATCTTTTTCAGAGGGCTGCTGCCGTCCGACTCCGTGCGGCAAACTAGCATTATTGTTACAGCCGCGAAAACTGGCGTTTTTGAGGGATTTGGTGTAGAGGGCGGACAGAAAGGTTTCCCATGTATAGCGACGCGCTGAAAAATGGCCGCAAGATCTTTGCGGTTGCCCCGATGATCGACTGGACGGATCGCCATTGCAGGTACCTGCACCGGCAGATCAGCCGGCATGCGCTTCTCTATACCGAGATGGTGGTGGCCGATGCGATCATTCACGGGCCGCGCGACCGGCTGCTGGGGCATGATATCGCCGAGCATCCCGTCGCGCTGCAACTGGGTGGCTCCGATCCTGCCAAGCTTGCCGAGGCGGTGCGGATTGCTGAAGCCTATCATTATGACGAGATCAACCTGAATGTCGGCTGCCCGTCCGATCGCGTACAGTCAGGCACCTTCGGCGCCTGCCTGATGCTGACACCGGAGACGGTGGCATCCTGCGTTGCCGCGATGAAGGCGGTGTCGAAGGCGCCCGTCACGGTGAAATGCCGTATCGGTGTTGACGAACAGGAGCCGGAAGAGGCTCTGCCCGAATTGATGACGCGTGTGCTCGATGCGGGCGCCGATGCGATCTGGATTCATGCGCGCAAGGCCTGGCTGAAGGGCCTGTCGCCAAAGGAAAACCGCGAAATACCGCCGCTCGATTACGATATCGTCTATCGCATGAAGCAGCGTTGGCCGGATGTTTTCATCGGGATCAATGGCGGTATCCAGACGCCGGACCAGGCTGAGGCGCATCTTGCCCATGTCGATGGCGTCATGCTTGGCCGTGCCGCCTATCAGAATGCCGCGATCCTCTCAGATGTCGATCATCGCTTCTATGACGAGCCTGCCGTTGAGACCGATTGGGATGACTTGCGCGACCGCATGATGGCCTATGTGGAGCGCCATATCGAAAACGGCGGCCGCCTGCAGCATGTCGCGCGCCATATGGTCGGCCTCTTCACCGGCCTGCCGGGTTCGCGCCGCTATCGCCAGATCCTCTCCACCGATGCCAACAAGCCCGGCGCAGGGCCGGAGGTGATTGCGGCGGCCTTCGCCGCGGTGGATTTTGCCGGCGAGCGTGAACGCGTCAGCGCTTGAGGGGATATTGATTCCCACTGCCTTTGTCCTTCGAGGCAGCTTTCGCTCCCACCTCACGGAGAGGGCTGATCGGCTGGAAGTTAAGGAGCAGTCTGGTCAAAAGATCATCTCGCACCCGTCATCCTCGGGCTTGACCTGAGGATCCATGCCTAACCACATTGGTGCGTCT
Organism: Rhizobium sp. ZPR4; assembly: GCF_040215725.1. Taxonomy (NCBI): domain Bacteria; kingdom Pseudomonadati; phylum Pseudomonadota; class Alphaproteobacteria; order Hyphomicrobiales; family Rhizobiaceae; genus Rhizobium; species Rhizobium sp. ZPR4. The sequence continues at coordinate 1,735,386 of NZ_CP157967.1, read as the reverse complement.
AATCGACGAGAGTGCTGGCTTTGCTTTGGCGCGCATCCCTTTTCGCCAGAGGAGGCAGTGAGGTTCGTGCCTGGATCCCCGGGTCAAGCCCGAGGATGACGGAATGTCAGGATGGTTCGGGGCCGACAACGGACTTGCGGTAAGGGGCATAGACAAGCTTGATTCAGGATGAGGGTGCCATCCTCACAAACGAAAAACGGCGCGGTTTTCACCGCGCCGTTCGAAACCTTGATCAGGCAGTCACCAGAGGCTTAGTTAGCCTGGATGTTTACGGCCTTCGGGCCCTTGCCCATGCGATCCGGCTCGGTGTCGAAAGTGACCTGCTGGCCTTCGCGCAGCGACTGGATGCCGGAAGCCTGAAGAGCGGAGATATGGACGAAAACGTCCTTAGCGCCGCCGTCAGGAGTGATGAAACCAAAACCCTTGTCCTGGTTGAAGAATTTTACGGTGCCCTTGGTGGCCATGGGGGATAGTCCTTTACCCATCAGTCTTAATTAATCCGGGGAAACCCGGACGGCTTTGCCTCCGCGCCATGCGAAAGCTAGTCGAGAAGTCACGTACGGGGAAAGAACGTCTGCGCGGGTCTTTGAAACCCAACCACTGCCTGCCGCCAGCGGATCACCAAATCAGTCCAGTCACCGGCATGCAAATGCCCGAGCATGCATATGGGTGACAGGGTTTTAGGAAAAAGGCAAGGGGTGTTTTAGCTGGCAGCTGTAATGGAAGAAGAATCAATAGGTTGAAGGCTGGTCGCTTCGATTGGTCGACGAATCTACTATTTTCAGATCATATAATAAGCTTACTTCCTATTCCCAAAATGCAGATCAAAAATACGTTCCAAAGAGGGGCGATCGTTGCGGGCTTTGCAAAAGCCGCTACTTTCCGAGCACACAACCTTTGATAATTCGGCGCTTTGGAGGGTGCATGGCGGAATTGAGCGATGATGATATGATGGGGCTGGCTTTAGCTGAGGCAAGAACAGCCTTGGAATATGGCGTTTTTCCCGTTGGGGCGGTTCTATCGTCGGGAACCCGGATTCTGGGTCGCTCGCACAAGACCATGGTTTCGAATCATTTGAACCATGCGGAAATGAACCTTTTTCATCGGGTGTTTACCGGCGATTACACCTTCTCGCGAAATGACAATCTGACACTTTATACAACGCTGGAACCCTGCATCATGTGTTTCGGCACTATGCTCCATCTGCCGATAAGCCGTCTCGTATTCGCCATGCCCGACGCATATGGCGGTTGTGCGCATATGAGGCTGGAAAATTCTCCCCCAAGACACCTTTCGAGAGCTGTAGAAATCGTCGGAGGCGTTCGCCGTCAGGAGGCCTGCGAGCTCTTTGCGAAGTTTCTCGAGACAACGACCGAGGAATTCTGGTTGACGGGCGGTGCTTCACATTTTCAGGCGGCCGTGAAGGCGGGTCTCCCTGCATTGCAAGGCTGATTGTGCGTTCATGCCTGGGAGCGCTCGGAATATCAGCTTTGTGCGAGCGTAAACACCGCGCAAGGCTCCGCAATCCCGCGCAGCTCGTAATTCCCCAAAGGCAGCAGTTGCATCGCCGTCTCAGCAGCGACCGAGCCTGAAATCAGGATATTTTGGCCGAGCGGCTTGCACAGGCCCTCCAGCCGGCTGACGAGGTTGACGGCGGGGCCGATCGCGGTGAAGTCCAGGCGGTCGGCGGCGCCGATGTTGCCCCAGAGCATGTCGCCGAAGTGCAGGGCGGCGCCGAAGGGGAGCGGCGGCAGGCCCTGGCTTGCCCGCGTCGCGTCGAGATGCGCCATGCCGGCGCGGATGGCGGTGGCGGCGCGCAGGGCCGCTTCGCAGGCTTCCCTTGGCGTTCCGCTCACCGGGAAGATCGCCAGCACGCCATCGCCCATGAATTTCAGCACTTCGCCGCCGAAGGCGTGCACCGCGCCGGCGACGCGGTCGAACCAGGCATCGAGCGCTGCGATCATGACGGTCGGCTCCGTCGCCTCGGACAGAGCGGTGAAATCCCGCAGGTCGGCGCAGAGCAGGGCCGCGCGGATGGTTTCGCCGCTATTGCGGCTGAGCGCTCCCGCCTGCACGCGCGCCGCGCTCCGGCGGCCAAGATAGGCTTCGAGCAGGGTCGATAGGGTGGCGCGGGCGGCCAATCCCGCCAAGGGGGCCGCGGCAAAGCGGGCGATCTCGCGCAGGCTTTCCGCCTCGGAGGAGGTGAAGGGCCGGGTGCCGGCCCAGGCGAGCACGGAATTGCCGGGCGCGATGCCGATCGTTTCCTCGCATGTCGGGCCGAGATCGCCGAGCCAATCGCGGCCGGCCTGGCCGAGCGCCGTCCCGGCGAAGCCGAGAGCTTCGGTCACCGCGCCGGTCTCGGCGCGCCAGAGCCAGCTATGTTGCGTGATGATCGGATGCGGCGCGGCAAGCGTCAGGGCGCTGCCGGCAAGCGGCAGGTCGGCGGCCAACAGATGTCCGCCCAGATCGGCCAGGAAGCGTTCGGGGCTGGGCGAGGTGCCGGCTTCGTCAACCAGCCAGGCAAGGGGGGCGGGCAAATCCATGCCGCGATCATGCCATGGCGGTTGCAGCCTGTCATCGGTGTCAATGTAACCTTGCTGGCAGTGCGCAGATCACCGCGATGCTGAAGACGGAGCAGAAGTGTCGCCAGTGATTGACAGACGCGGCCTTCAAGGCATCGAGCACCCAATGGTGCCGCGCTTAGAACGTCGTCAGCTTTTGTCGTCGTGACCGCGCATGGCGTCAGGGCCGGGATCGTGTCCGGCGGCGACTGTGGCCATGCGGTCGAGATAATGCGCCCAACCCTTTGCGTGCGCTTCACATTGTTCAACTGTGGGCAGGCCGGTATGGGTGAGGCGGACCAGCGTCCCGTCCGGCTGCTCTATCAGGTCGATTTCCACCAGGCTCGATCCGGGAGGCACTTCCTCGCTGCCTTCCCAGCCAAAGCTATAGGCGAGCCGATGAACCGGCACGACCTCACGGAACGAGCCGCGTGCGACACGAGCTCCGGTGACGTTGACGAGATAGATACCGCCGGGTTGCGGCTCGGTCTGGGCTTCCGTCCCCATCCAGCGCAGGATTTTTTCGGGATCGGTCAGCAGCGCGAAAATGGCGGCAGGCGGCGCCGAGACATGGGTCTCGCGACGGACGATTAAAGGCTCGGACATTAGTCTCTCTCCCCAGGTTGCTGTCGCTTCCCACCGGCCCGGTATGCGCTCAAACGCTTTCCGTCCCTCGGTAGGCCTCCTCATATGAGGGCATGTAGCGGCTGCGGCCTCGTCAGCAAGGCATAGCGCAATGCTTGCAGGCCTCAGCCCTCATAAATCGGCAACGCCGGCTGGCAGATATCCGAAAGTAGCGGTCGCCTTATCGCCCGGGTCGCCCCGTCTTGCCTTTCGTCCGTCCCTTGCGCTGCTTCTCGTCCACTGGGTCCTCGTATGAGCCGACGCCCGGCTTTGCCCGGGTGATCGGCTTGTCCGGCACCTTGCCCATGACAGGCTTCTCTGTGCGGCCAACGGTCATTTCATCCAGCGTGTTCTTGCGGAAGAGCGGCGTGCCGGCATCGCTGCCCGGCCCCATTTCGTCGAGGCTCGGCTTGGCGAAGTAGGAGCGGGAGGTCTCCGGTGGCGGAGCCGCACGCTTGCCTGCCGTTGTACCCCGACTTTCGAGGCTTTTCGCTTCCTCGCGAGCCAGCGGATCGTCCATGGCGGCGAGCTCGACAGCCTTCAGACGCTTGATCTCGTCGCGCAGCCTCGCTGCCTTTTCGAAATCCAGGTCTGCGGCGGCGTCGCGCATGGATTTTTCCAGAGCGTTGAGATGGGCCTGCAGATTGTTGCCGACCAGATGGCCGCCATCGGCAAAGCCCTTGCCGGAGGCCCCGCCGATATCGGCGCGGACATGGTCCTTCTCGTAGACGCTGTCGAGGATGTCGGAGATCTTCGCCTTGACCGATTCCGGCGTGATGCCGTGCTCAAGGTTGAACGCCATCTGCTTCTCGCGGCGGCGGCTGGTCTCGTCCATCGCCCGCTGCATCGAGCCGGTGACGGTGTCGGCATAGAGGATGACCTTGCCGTCGACGTTACGCGCGGCGCGGCCGATCGTCTGGATCAGCGAAGTCTCAGAACGCAGGAAGCCTTCCTTGTCGGCATCGAGAATGGCGACGAAGCCGCATTCCGGAATATCGAGGCCCTCGCGCAAGAGGTTGATGCCGACGAGCACGTCGAAGGCGCCGAGGCGCAGGTCGCGGATGATTTCGATGCGTTCCAGCGTATCGATGTCGGAGTGCATGTAGCGCACGCGCACGCCCTGTTCGTGCAAATATTCCGTCAGGTCCTCGGCCATGCGCTTGGTCAGCACGGTGCAGAGGGTGCGGTAACCCTTGGCGGCGGTCTCGCGGATTTCGCCGAGCACATCGTCGACCTGCGTACGGGCGGAGCGAACCTCGACCGGCGGGTCGATGAGACCTGTGGGGCGAATGACCTGTTCGGCGAAGACGCCGCCGGATTGTTCCATCTCCCAGCTGCCCGGCGTTGCAGACACCGCGATCGTATCCGGGCGCATGGCGTCCCATTCCTCGAAGCGTAGCGGACGGTTGTCCATGCAGGAGGGCAGGCGGAAGCCGTATTCGGCAAGCGTCGCCTTACGCCGGAAGTCACCCCGGTACATACCGCCGATCTGACTGACCGAGACGTGGCTTTCGTCGATGAACAGCAGGGCGTTGTCGGGGATATATTCGAACAGCGTCGGCGGCGGCTCGCCGGGATTGCGGCCGGTCAGGTAGCGCGAATAGTTCTCGATGCCGGCGCAGGAGCCGGTAGCTTCAAGCATTTCGACGTCGTAGCGTGTGCGCTGCTCCAGCCGCTGCGCTTCGAGCAGGCGGCCGGCCTTCTCCAGCTCGGCAAGCCGGATTTTCAGTTCTTCCTTGATCGCCTTGATGGCGCCGTTCAGCGTCGGGCGTGGTGTGACATAGTGCGAATTGGCGTAGATCTTCACCGATTTCAGGTCGCCGGTCTTCTGGCCGGTTAGGGGATCGAATTCGGTAATGGCGTCGATCTCGTCGCCGAACATGGAGATGCGCCAGGCGGCATCCTCCAAGTGAGCCGGGAAGATTTCGATCGTGTCGCCGCGAACGCGGAAGGAGCCGCGGATGAAGTCCATGTCGCGGCGCTTATATTGCTGCGCCACGAGGTCGGCGAGAAGCTGGCGCTGGTCCAGCCGGTCACCGACATTCATCTGGAAGGTCATCGCCGTGTAGGTTTCGACCGAGCCGATACCGTAGATGCAAGAGACCGAGGCGACGATGATGCAATCGTCGCGTTCCAAGAGCGAGCGCGTCGCCGAGTGGCGCATGCGGTCGATCTGCTCGTTGATAGAACTTTCCTTCTCGATGAAAGTGTCCGAGCGCGGCACGTAGGCTTCCGGCTGGTAATAGTCGTAGTAGGAGACGAAATACTCGACCGCGTTGTCCGGGAAGAAGTTCTTGAATTCGGAATAGAGCTGCGCCGCGAGCGTCTTGTTCGGCGCGAGGATGACGGCGGGGCGCTGCGTTGCTTCGATCACCTTGGCCATGGTGAAGGTCTTGCCGGAGCCGGTGACGCCGAGCAGCACCTGGCTACGGTCGCCGTTCTCCAATCCTTCGACAAGGTCGCGGATCGCCGTCGGCTGGTCGCCGGCGGGCTGATACTCCGAGGCCATGCGGATCTCGATACCGCCTTCGGATTTCGCCGGACGGGCAGGGCGATGCGGCGTCCAGAGCTTGCCATCCTTGAAGAGCGGGTTGCCGCTCTCGATCAGCTTCGACAACGCTTCCACGGTTGCGGTCACACCGCTCGTTGCGATCTTGTCGGCATCCTCAAGCGCGACATCGAGGCCAGCCACCGGATTGAGACCGGCCGCGGCGCGCGTCTTCGGATCGGTCGAGCCGCCCATCGAGGTGCCGCGTGCCGATTTGGAAGCGGCGATTTCTACCTTCTTGCGATGCTTGCCGGCCTTGGAGGCGATCTCGCGCTGGGTTTCGATACCGGAGGATTCCGCATCGGTTTCGAGCTGCTTTACCCAGTCGGCAACACTACCGCTGAGCGGCGCACCTTCAAACGGTGCCTGCGGCGCCTCTTCGAAACCGGTCGGGGCGGAGGGTTTTTTCGGTGATTTGGCCATGACGCGAATATGGAGACAGATCGCGCAGATGTGAAGGGGCAAAGAGTACAAAAGGGAAACAAAGTGGCGGATTTTTCCATTCGCCGAAGATGTCAAATATGTTACAACCCAAGGGCGGCCGATGCGTTATCGCTGATCCAAAAGTCCGCATAGCGCGATCCTCGCAGGCGCCAAGGGAGGAACCAGCCGCAACGTCGACATGCCCGGCAATGCCGGGTTCCCCCAGCTTCGACGGCATCCGGTATTGCCCGCCTCGCCGCCGCCATCCGGTCGGAGGATCATGATGACCGCATTGGATAGCTTACGTTCCTTGTCCCCCCAGCAACGAAACACCGTGATCGCGGCCTATCTGGGCTGGACTCTGGACGCTTTCGATTTCTTCATTTTGGTTTTCGTTCTCAAGCATATAGCCGAAGAATTTCACACGGACGTTCCGGCAGTCGCCGTGGCGATCTTCCTCACGCTTGCCATGCGGCCGCTCGGAGCCTTGATCTTCGGACTTGCGGCGGATCGGTTCGGGCGGCGCACGACCCTGATGGTCGACGTGCTGCTTTATTCCGTCTTCGAATTCCTGACCGGCTTTTCGACCGGCCTGACGATGTTCCTCGTGCTGCGCGCGCTGTTCGGCGTCGCCATGGGCGGCGAATGGGGTGTGGGCGCATCGCTCGTCATGGAGACCATACCCGAAGATTCGCGCGGCCTGGTGTCCGGTATCCTGCAGGCGGGCTATCCCTCGGGCTATCTGCTCGCTTCGATCGTCTTCTTCCTGCTGTTTCCGATCATCGGCTGGCGCGGCATGTTCATCGTCGGCGCGGTGCCGGCGCTACTGGTGCTCTACATCAGACGCAACGTGCAGGAATCGCCTGCTTTCCTCCAGAGGCAGGCCAAGCCGCAACGACCGTTTCTCACCGTGCTGCGCGAGAATATTCCTCTGTTCATCTGGGCGGTGCTTCTCATGACTGCATTCAATTTCTTCAGTCATGGCACCCAGGACCTCTATCCAACCTTCCTGGAAACCCAGCGGCAATATGATTCCTATACGGTCGGCGCCATCGCCATCGTCTACAATATCGGAGCGATCGTCGGCGGCCTGACGTTCGGTGCTCTGTCGCAGCGTTGGGGCAGACGGCGGACCATCGTCATCGCAGCACTGCTGGCCATTCCCGTCGCGCCGCTCTGGGTCTGGGGTCAGGGGCCGGTGATGCTCGCGATCGGCGCCTTCCTGATGCAGCTGTTCGTGCAGGGTGCGTGGGGCATCGTCCCCGTGCATCTCAACGAATTGTCGCCTGACGAGGTGCGCGGCACCTTCCCCGGATTTGCCTATCAGCTCGGCAATCTGCTGGCTTCAGGCAATGCCTCGATCCAGGCAGGTTTGGCAAAGCAATGGAGCGGCGACTATGCGCTGGCCCTGTTGATCGTTGCCTGCATCGTCGCCGTGGTCGTTGCAGTTTTTGCCGGCTTCGGCTTCGAGAAAAAGGGCGTCAGGTTCGGGGAAGGCGATGCCGGACGAGCCAACGGCGCCGTGCGAGCCTGAAGAGCTCGCCACGCTGATTAGCAAGGGCCGACGGATATCGTCGGCCCTTCGATATTACTTTCCGCAAATTTCCGAGATTTTGGCCTGGGCAAAGCCGCGCGCAAGCTCCTGCAGTCCGCCAACGGAGGATATCAATTCGCCGATCGGCCCATTGATGCCCAGATGCAGGTCGGTGATGTGGCATGCGCCGACATCGACGGTCATGGAGGCGTCGAGCTGGCCCTTGATCGTCGTCTTCAGTACACCATGCGATTTGCAGGCCATCTCGGCATGGGCGTTGATCTGGACGCCACCGTTCGGGCCATCGCAGACGTCGAGTGACTTCACCTCGAACTTGTCTTTGTGATCGACGCCGGGCAGTTTCTTGCAGGGATCGGCTTCGTTCACGGACTTCTCTATCTGCGGGCCAAATTTGCTCTGCAGCAGCGACCAGCACGAGCCGGGAGCCGCTTCCGCCGGCGTTGCCGCCATCGGAAGCGGAGAGAGCGGCAGCACGACCGCCGTGGCCAGCAAAGCCATGCGAAACGGCGGCAGAAGCGAGAAGGGGGGCATGGGATATTTCAGGTTCACGACGATCTATCCTCTCAAGAGAAGAAGCAGCAAATCAGGCCTGGCGCGGCGACAGTCTTCCATCTCTTCGTCTGCCAAGGCAATCCCCCCGATTTTGATGGTTATGCCTTGACGACCATGGTGTCGCAGAAGCGGTCGTAGAAAGTCTGTCCGCGCCACACGATTAGGGGGAAGACCCACCAGATGAGCGCGAACACGAACAGAAGCGGCGCCAAGGCCCCCGTCAAGGCGAAGAAGCCGATGGCATTGAGAAGATTGGTGTCGCGCGCCTGCTGAATCAGCTGGTCGATTGGCGGCAGATATGAGGGCAGCAGAAACAGGCTGACCAGATTGACTGTTGCCAGCAGCATCAATGGCAGAAACTTGAATATTTCCCGCTTGAGGGCGAGCCCGAAGGGCAACGCGCCGCCTTCCGTCGTTGTCACGCGCAATGAGGTCAAACGCTTGCCTGGCGTTCGCCCGCCGCCGATCGAGCAAAGGGCGAAGGCGACAGGAAGGAGCAGCAGGACGATGCTGGAGGTCGGCCTTACGGTGATATTCGGATCGACCGGGTTGCCATTGCCGTCGATGGGCACGGAAAAGGCGCGCTTCAATGTGGTCGATCCCTGCTGCGATGCGACGATTGAAAGGAAGACCGTGTATCCGTTGCTGCCCAGCCAGGATATACGGCACAGTTGGTTGCTTCTCACTTCGCCTGGCTGCAGCGGCCATTCGGCCTCCACTTTCGCAACGAGAGGCGCCGACGTTGCTTCTTCGCACCGCTGTTTCTGAAGAAGTGGCAAGGTCAAATCCCACGGCGTCACCGCCGACAACGCGAGAAACAACAGCGTAAAAGCAACCTGGAAGATGACGATATCGACCGCATAGGCACCGAGCCGTCGCCAAAAATGGCGAGGCGGTGAAGAGGCTATTTGATGATCGGAAGCGTCAAAACTCATAATTTCCCCCGGCTCAGCGCGTTTCACGACGCCCCACACGTCGCATCACGTACTTCAAGTTGTGGGCATTAGCATGTTTTGCCGCGATTCGCTGGGAGTGAAGGCAGATGGCCGGCAGGGCATGATGTTACCGGTCGGCCAGTGCAGTGCGTCATATCGGAATAGTCTGTCCGCCGGAAGGGGCTTGCGGTTGTTCGTCCGTGTCGCCGTCATAACCCAGGTGCTTCGCCTTGCGGAACCATTCCGCCGCCTTGGCCGCATCAGCAGCAACGCCATCACCGTCGCGGTACATCATGGCGAGATTGTAAGCGGCATCGGCATAGCGATGTTCTGCCGCCCGCTCGAACCAGTAGACCGCCTTAGGGCCGTTCTTGGTGACGCCTTCGCCATCGCGGAACATCACCCCAAGATTGTATTCGGCCTCTACGTCGTTCTGCGCCGCGGCCTTTAGGAACCATGCGATCGCCTGGGCATCGTCCTGCCCGATCCCGTCGCCATCGGCATACATGGCGCCGATATTGAACTGGGCGCTGGCATCGCCCTGATCGGCCGCCTTCTTGAACCAGGAGAAGGCTGCAGCACCATCCTTGGCGACGCCTTCGCCGTCGCGGTACATAATGCCGAGATTGTATTGCGCCTCGATTTTTCCCTGCTCGGCCGCCTTGCGATACCAGATGATGGCCTTGCTCTTGTCCTTGTTCGTGCCGTCGCCCTGGTCGTACATGGTGCCGACATTGTACTGTGCTTCGGCATCGCCCTGTTCGGCCGCCTTGCTGTACCAGGCGAACGCCTGCGGCTTGTCCTGGGCTACGCCTTGGCCCGTGTCGTAAACGACGCCAAGATTGTATTGCGCATTGAGGTATCCCTGCGCCGCAGCTTTCTTGTACCAGACAATGGCCTCGCTCTTGTCGGCAGTAACGCCTTCGCCTTGGTCGTACATGGTGCCGACATTGAATTGCGCTTCGGCATTGCCCTGGTCGGCGGCCTTCTTGTACCAGCTGAGGGCAAGGGTGAGGTTTTTTCCGACGCCGTTGCCGTCCTCGTACATCTGTCCGAGTTTCAGCTGTGCGGCGACGTTGCCCTTGTTCGCCAGGGGACGCCAGTAGTCCAAGCCGGATTTGATATCGCCGCGATCATAACTGTTTCGTCCGACATCGGCTTGTGCCGTTCCCATGGACGCCAGCGCGAAGAGCAAACCTGCTGCCCCCTTCTTCCAATTCACGATTTACCCCTCAGTCGAAATCCGTTGAATTAAGATGCCGAACGCTCCGCGACCACTAGGGTACGAGCGCCATCAGCAAATGGAAAAGGACCCAGCCCGTCTTGTTGCCGGTGTCCTTTTTTCCGGCCGTCCCTTGTCCCAGCGGTCCGAGATCCTTGATCGGGCCGTCGCCGTTGGCTTCCATATAGCTGAGCCCATGCTGCGCTTCGGGCAATCCCTTCGCCACCGCCTTGTTGAACCAGTCGGCAGCGATCGTGGAGTCCTTCGGCACGCCATAGCCGTTATAATACAAATATCCAAGACCGTATTCCGCGCGGGCGTCACCCTGATCGGCGGCTTTGCGAAACAGATCGGCCGCCTGACCATAGTCCTTGGTCACGCCGGCGCCCTGATAGTAGAGATAGGCGAGGGCGTATTGACCTTGGGAATTGTTCTGGTCAGCCGCCTTGCGATACCAGCTTGCGGCAACTGATTTGTCAGTCTTTGTCCCCTGACCGTTTTCGTACATATAGCCGAGAGCATATTGCGCGTCCGCATGGCCTTGGCCGGCAGCTTTCCGACACCAGTCAAAGGCCTTGCCATAATCCGCAGCAACGCCACGGCCGGCGACATACATGAAGGCGAGGGCGTATTCGCCTCGCGCATCGCCTTGCTCGGCGGCCTTGCGATACCATCTCACTGCGCTGTCATCGTCGACCTTCACGCCCTGGCCGTTGGCATAGAGATAGCCGATGGCGTATTGCGCGTCGGGCCGCCCCTGGTCAGCCGATTTGCGATACCATTGAAGCGCCTGACGATAGTCCGGGGCCACGCCGACGCCATTCTCAAGGCTGTAGCCGACGGCATATTGTGCTTCGGCACGCCCCTTCTCGGCTGCTTTCATGTACCAGGAATAGGCTTCGGCATCATTCTGTTTGACACCCTTGCCATTGGCATAGGCGTAGCCGACTGCGTAGAGACCTTGCGCGCTTCCCTGGTCGCCGGCCCTTTTATACCAGGCGACGGCCTGTTCCTGGTCTTCTTCCGTGCCTTGGCCGTTGTCGTACATGTAGCCGATCGCGTATAGGGCGTCAGCGCGGCCCTGGTCGCCGGCCTTGCGATACCAGCCGAGTGCAATGGCACTATCCTTCTGCACGCCGAGGCCATTGGCATACATGTAGCCGAGCGCATATTGCGCCTGCGCCTCGCCCTGAGCGGCGGATTTTTGATACCAGGTGACGGCGTCTTCGTTGTCGACAGCCATGCCCCGGCCATTGGCATAGGAATAGCCGATGGCATATTGAGCATCGGCATTGCCGTTTTGCGCCGCCCTTAAATACCAGTCGTTTGCCTGTTTCAGATCGGTATCGACGCCGCGACCGCTGGCATACATATAGGCCAGAGCATATTGAGCCTGCGCATTGCCTTGGTCAGCCGATTTCCGATACCAGTCGACCGCCTGCACATCGTCCTGCTCCACGCCCTGGCCGTGGGCGTAGCGATAGCCAAGACCGTATTGGGCAGCCGGATTGCCCTGTTTTGCGAATTCTACCCAATATTTCAGATCGATCGTGGTATTGGCAGGTCCCGGCGCAGGGTCTTCGGCATGAGCAAGCCATGGTAACGACAGAGCAAAGGCCAATCCCAGTGCATAGCTCTTTGTCTTCAAGGCTTGAGTCTCCCACCTGTGTCTCAGACCGTAATCGATCTGAACAATATGGCGATGTCTTGGTCAAGGATCGTAGAGCATCGAAATGGCAGCCGTTTTAACGCCCGTGCGGAATGTGATCGCTAGACGGGAAGCACGTCGTAGAGCCGGAAGATCCATGTGATCTGGTAGATCAGCCCGACCGTCACGAACGCGGCCTGGAAGCGCCGGTTGGCCGTGATCGCCGCAATGATGCACAGGATGACATAGACGACATTGCGTATTGGATATTCCCAGCCGAGCGACTGGAAATAGGCTTCACCCTTCAGCAATGTGTCGATGAGATCGACAGCATAGGTCACGGCAAGCAGGCCGAAAAACCAACGCCGGCGGGAGATGAAATATTCCTCGAAGCCGCCATAATCCTCGACCGAGGGCGGATTGAGCAATACGCAAAGGAAATAGAAGAGGCAGCAGAAGCAGATGAGAAAGAGGTAGACGCCGAAATTGATCTGCGCGACGGATTGCAGACGATATTCCCACCACCAGAAATGGATGATGAACAGGAACATCGACAATACCCAGCCGATATGGACGAGGTAGATCTTGTTCTTGCCCGGCGCCTGCACGAAGCCGGCAAGCCGGGTCAGGAGCTGGGCGAGCGAAAGGCCGATCACCATGCTCATGACCGTCCTGATGTAGACGTAGACTTCCGGTACGTGTGCGGAACCCATCGCGTCAGCTCTCCTCTGGTACAGCCTTCGGCAAGCCGTTTTCATCAAGTGCGACCATGATGAAGGTCGCCGCCGTAACCTTCTCCAGGCTATTGTAGCGTGCGCGGTGCGCCCAGGCTTCGACGCTCAGGGTGATCGAGGTGCGGCCGACACGTTCGATATCAGTGTAGACGCTCAGCGTGTCGCCGATCTTGACCGGCAGTTTGAAGGCCATCTCCTTGACCGCTGCCGTGACCACGCGACCGCGCGCCCGTTCGGCGGCACGGATGCCGCTTGCCAAGTCCATCTGCGCCATGACCCAGCCGCCGAAAATATCGCCGGCAGGATTGGCGTCGGCGGGCATGGCAAGTGTGCGCAAAGTCAGCTCGCCTTTCGGTTTGACGCTGTCATTCATTCATCTGCTCCTGTTCACGGTCGATTCCGACAATCAGCCTATGCAATCCTGCCGCGATGGAAAAGCCATACTGGCATTTCCATGGAGGACTCCTGTGGGTCGCGTACTTTGCTTCAGGTCATCCCGGGGTGGCACGGTGCCGGCCTGAAACATCGAGATTCCTCACGGTAAGCTTTCGTTCACCCTTCCCATTTAGGATTTGTAATCGTTACCGACCGTGGCTGGGGCAGCGGATCAGGAGTATGACCATTTTACCCATTCTACGGCGGGTCGCGCTGCCATTGCTATTGTCGTCGGCACTGGTCGCCTGTACGGCGGACAGCCTCGTGCCGCCTTCTGGCATCGATAGTTCCTCGCGTGTCGGGTCCATCAAGCCGCATCGAACCGTGCCGCAGCGGCAATTCGCCTATCAAGGTGTACAGGATCCCGTCGTTTCCGCATCGAGCAATTACAAAAGCGGCGGTCCCGTTCGCTCCAACGGAACCGGCGAGGCCGTGACGACCTCGGACGTCGAGGTTGGGCTGGCGCAGCAATCGGACATTCCCTCTCAGGGCGTCAACATGGATGCCGAACTCGGTATTGGACCGAGCGAGGAGGAGCAATCCGGATCGGTCGTCGGGTTGGCGCAGGAAGAGCAGCAGAATATTGCCGAAGGTCAGTCCGACCAGCCCGTCGTCGACGGCATCGGCACCGATGCGCCGGTGCAGACCAACCGTTCGGTGGTTCAGCGCCCGGCCGCGCAGGCCGAGCTCAACCAGTCACGGATACCGAGGCAGCTGCCGGGGACGCAGGTCGCGATGCTGCCGCGCGTCGAAAATCCGATACCGCGCCTCGATCAAGAGTTCGAAGCGCCGCAATCGACGCCGGGCATGATGCCGCCTTCGGAAATCGCTTGCCGCCAGGAACTGCGGCGCATGGGCGTCGTCTATACGGATAAGCCGGCCATATCCAACGGCCCGGCCTGTCAGGTTCCCTATCCGGTTTCGCTCAGCGGTCTCTCAGGCAATATCGCGGTCCGGCCCGCCGTCACATTGAATTGCCAGGTGACGCTTGCCTTCGCCAAATGGGTGAAGAACGAACTGGCGCCCGCCGCGCGCACCCGGTACTGGACCGGCATCGGCACGATCGTGCCGCTCGGCGGCTATTCCTGCCGGCGCATGAACAATAGCCGGCAACGCTACAATCCGATGTCGGAGCATGCCCACGGCAATGCGATCGATGTCGGCACCTTCGTTCTCAAGAACGGCCATGTAATCGACGTACGGAAAAAGGGATTGTTCTCTTTCCGGGAAGGACGGCTGCTCAAGGCGGTGCGCAGCGACAGCTGCCGCTATTTCGATACGGTGCTTGGGCCGGGCAGCAATCCGGAGCATTGGAACCACTTCCATTTCGACCTCAGGGACCGAAAGGGCGGCCGGCGCTATTGCAGCCTTTGATTGGCCCTTTGCCGGGACAGCATCCACCCTTGCCAAACGGAGAAGCTGATTTACCTATCGGTGGAATCGCGCTCAACTGCGCGAACCGACGGCAAGAGAGGGGCTCATGGAAGACGTACCGAGACGAAAGAGAAGCCTTGGAAGGGCGCTCCTTGCCGCATTGATTGCCATTGTCATCGTCATTGGCGGCCGCTGGTATGCCTATGTCGCTTATGCCGATGATCCCTTCGATGAAGTTGGCATTGGCCTCAACTCCATGATGCCCGGACCCATTCGCGACAAGGGCTGCGAAATGCTGAAAGCGCGCTTCGAGCACAAGACGTTGCCGCCGGCAGGCTGCGGTGTCAACGGCAACTGGTAGCGGTCGTTTCCCGATCGTAAGCTGGCGAAAAAAGAAAAAAGCCGGCTGATGCCGGCTTGAGCGGAGCATGGCAATGACGGGGGATCTTTGCCAGCTCCAGAAAAGAACTTCATGTTGCAATGATGCATGCAATATGAATGCGAGGGCAATAAATCGGCCAGTACAGTAGGCGCTAACGGTGTCGCCAAGAGGCGTTGGGCGGAGTTGCGACAAACGTTGCTCACCTAAGGAGCTATATGCCCGACGAAGGTCACGATTTGATGACAGCTTATTCCGCTTAGACGAACGCTGTGTTTCACCACCGTGGGGTGGTAAAAGCGCAAGACCGGCTATATAGCGGGCAAACGCCGCGAAATTCATCACAAAAGCCGGACTTTGCCTGACCATGGCTGCGATCATTTCTATCCGCAATCTCACAAAAACATATGCCAACGGGTTCCAGGCACTGAAGGGTATCGATCTCGACATCGAGCGGGGCGAAATCCTGGCGCTGCTCGGGCCGAACGGTGCGGGCAAGACGACGCTGATTTCCATCGTCTGCGGGATTGCCAATCCAAGCGGGGGCTCGGTGACCGTCGGCGGTCATGATGTCGTGCGCGATTTTCGCGCTACGCGCAGCCTGATCGGCCTTGTGCCGCAGGAGCTGACGACCGATCAGTTCGAAACTGTCTGGAACACGGTGAGCTTCTCACGCGGGCTTCACGGCAAGAAGCCGAACCCTGAATATATCGAGAAGATACTGCGCGACCTCTCGCTCTGGGAGAAGAAGGACAATATGCTTCGGCAGCTTTCCGGCGGCATGAAGCGGCGCGTGCTGATCGCCAAGGCGCTCTCGCACGAACCGGAGATTCTGTTTCTTGACGAGCCGACTGCCGGCGTCGACGTGACGCTGCGCAAGGACATGTGGCATGTGGTCGAGCGCCTGCGGGCGTCCGGCGTCACCATCATCCTGACCACTCACTACATCGAAGAGGCCGAAGAAGCGGCCGATCGCGTCGGCGTCATCAATGGTGGCGAGCTGCTGCTGGTGGAGGAGAAGAAGGCGCTGATGGCCAAGCTCGGCCGCAAGCAGCTCATCCTCGATTTGAACGAGCCGCTCGACGCCGTACCACAGTCTCTTGACGGCAACGGGCTTTCGCTCGGGCCGAACGGTCTGACGCTTATCTATGATTTCGATGCCCAGCATGAGCAATCCAGCATAGCGGCTCTGCTATCGAAGCTGGCAGAGCAGGGAATTCATTTCAAGGATCTTTCGACGCGCCAGAGTTCGCTCGAGGATATTTTCGTCTCGCTGGTGGAGGCAGGCAAATGAACTTCGAAGCGATCAAATCCATCTATACATTCGAAATGGCCCGCACGCGCCGCACCCTGCTGCAGAGCGTCGTCTCGCCGGTCATTTCCACGTCGCTCTATTTCATCGTTTTCGGCGCTGCGATCGGATCGCGCATCAATCTCGTCGAGGGCGTCTCCTATGGTGCCTTCATCACGCCCGGCCTGATCATGTTGACCTTGCTCGGCCAGTGCATCAGCAACGGCTCCTTCGGCATCTACTTCCCGAAATTCACGGGCACGATCTACGAGGTGCTGTCGGCGCCGGTTGCCATGACCGAGATCGTTCTCGGCTACGTGGGTGCCGCGGCGACCAAGGGAATGCTCATCGGCCTGATCATTCTGGCCACGGCGAGCTTCTTCGTCGATATCCGGATCGAGCATCCGTTCATGATGATCCTGTTCTTCGTGCTGACGGCGGTAACCTTCAGCCTGTTCGGTTTCATGATCGGCATATGGGCTGGGAATTTCGAGCAGCTGAACCTCATCCCCATGCTGGTCGTGCCGCCGCTGACCTTCCTTGGCGGCAGCTTCTATTCGATCAATATGCTGCCGCCCTTCTGGCAGGCAGTCAGCCATCTCAACCCGGTTCTCTATCTGGTCAGCGGCTTCCGCTGGAGCTTCTATGGCATCGCGGACGTCAATCCGGTGCTGAGCCTTGCCATGATCACGCTCTTCCTCGTCGTCTGTCTGGCCATCCTCGGATGGATTTTCAGGACGGGGTATCGCTTGAGAAACTGACGGCGTTCACGGCAAATTTGCGCTGCGAACAGACTTTCGTTCCGTTTGCCGAACCAAAGCATCAATCAGGCAGCGGATGAAACTCCGGTACGAGCCTTCGGCAGATGATCATCGCGAGCAACCAGGTTGCGACGCGTCAGCCATCCGTGTCCCCAGTCTCTGAGGCCGAGCAATATCGGCGCCAGCGTCCGGCCTTCCTCGGTGATCGAATATTCCACCTTTGGTGGGATGACGGCGAAGACTTTGCGCTCGACAAGCCCATCCTCTTCGAGTTCCCGAAGCTGCTTGATGAGAAGGCGCTGCGAACAATCTCCGAGCTCTCTTTTCAGGGCATTGAACCGAAGAGTGCCGTTCAGCAGGTGATAAAGGATCATCCCTTTCCATTTGCCGCTGATGAGATTGAGTGCCGCATACATGGTGCAGCCAGGCACTTCGTCATAGTTCCTGTCCTTGTTCATCTTTGGCCTCGCGACGGTATACTTTTGAGCACTATATGCTTTTGATTACCGTATTTTCATTCTGGCCGCTACTTGCCAAATGCCTGTGACCTACCGCGCCACCCACGAGCGCGACGGAAACATGCAAGGAGAATGAAGCATGACGAAAGTTGTACGCTTTCACGAATATGGCGAGCCTGATGTGCTGCAGATCGACGATATCGAGATCGCGCCGCCGGCCGCCGATGAGGTGCAGATCACGGTAAGGGCCATCGGTCTCAACCGCGCGGAAGTCATGTTCCGGCGCCACGCCTATCTTCAGGAGGCCGAATTTCCTTCAAGGCTTGGTTATGAAGCGGCGGGTACCATCAAGGCTCTTGGCGGCATTGTGAACGGATTTGCCAGGGGCGATGCAGTCAGCGTCATTCCGACACTGGATATGGCCCGTTGGGGCACCTATGGCGAAGTCATCAACGTGCCAGCCCGTCACGTTGTGAAACATCCGGCGAACCTGTCCTTCGAGCAGGCTGCCGCCTCGTGGATGCAGTATATCACGGCCTGGGGTGCATTGATCGAGCAGGCGAAGCTTTCGAGCAGTGACTTCGTGATCGTCTCCGCCGCGTCGAGCAGCGTTGGCATTGCCGCGTTTCAGATCGCGCGCAGTGTCGGTGCCACCGTCATTGCCACGACCCGCACCAGCGCCAAGGTGGAAGCCCTGCGCGACGCCGGTGCGCATCACGTTATCGCAACGGCGGAAGAGGACCTGATCGCGCGGGTGAGGGATATTACCGGTGGCCAGGGTGCACGCGTCGTCTTCGACCCGATTGGCGGGCCGGCGATCGCGCAGTTTGCCGAGTGCATGGCGGTCGGCGGTATCCTGCTGGAATATGGCGCACTCAGCGCTGAGGACGGGCCTTTCCCGCAATTTGCCGTTTTAGGGAAAAGCCTGACGCTGAAGGGCTATCTTTATACCGAGGTCGTATCCGACGATGCCGTTCTCGACCGTGCCAAGACCTTCATCAATGAGGGCCTCAAGTCCGGAGCTCTCGATCCCTTCATTTCCCGCACCTTCGCTTTCGATCAAATTCGAGACGCAACGCGCTTCCTTGAAAGTAATGAGCAGATCGGAAAGATCGTCGTTACCGTCTAAACAGCGCATGGCCCCCGCCGATTTCTGCTCGGCGAGGGCCTTTCGGCCCGATTGCGACAGGCCCGAAGTGGTCCGAAGATATTGGCTGGATAGAAGCGAGAATTTAGGCCCTTGCGGCATTGGCTGCGGCATGAAACTCATGGATTTGAAGTTGTCATGGCAAGGTCGAAAGCTACGTCTCGCCGTGCCGCTCGCTTATGTCAGTCTGAAATCTCCCCGAAGGTATATCATGCCGCAATCGCATCCCAGTCAGCCGCTGTCTCAAGCACTCTCCCGGCTCGATCAACTGACCAACTGGGAGCGCAAGCCGCGCGGGGAGATGCGTGTCGGTCTTGAGCCGATGCTCGATCTGATGCAGCGTTTGGGCAATCCGCATAAAAGCTTTCGCGCTATCCATGTTGCCGGCACCAAGGGCAAGGGTTCGGTTTCCGCACTCCTCGAAGCGGGATTGCTGCGAGCTGGCTGGCGGGTCGGACGTTATGGGTCGCCGCATGTCGATCGCGTGAACGAGCGTGTCAGCGTTCTCGGCCGGGAGGTCGAAGACGACGTGCTGGCAAAGGCGATCATGCAGGTTCTGGATGGCTACGAGAGCGCGAAGCAAGCCGAAACCGCTGGGGAAGATGCCACCTGGTTCGATGTCATTACTGCCGCTGCATTCGTCTCTTTCAGAGATGCCGGCTTGAACTGGGTCGTGGTCGAGGTTGGGCTTGGCGGCCGGCTGGATTCGACCAATGTGGTCTTTGGCGAAGTTGCCGTCGTCACCAATATCGGGCTCGAACATACTGAAATTCTGGGGACGACGCGCGAGGCGATAGCGGGCGAGAAGGTCGGCATATTGAAACCGGGTGCGACGCTTGCCACCACGCTTGCTGTTGACGATATCGCGGGAAAGGTCTTGCAGCAGCGTGCGGATGAACTCGGTTGCGAGGTTCTTCGAACCGACCTTCCCGAACACGCAACGATTGCGGAGACGAATATCGCTCTGGTCGGCCTGGTGTTCGATCATCTGGGACGACAAGGCGAGAGTGTGAAGGCGGCAAGCGAAAAGAGCCAGCCGATCGGTGCGTGGCTGCTCGAGCCGGCCGTGATCGACAAGGCGCGGCTGCCGGGGCGGATGGAGCGCTTCGATTTCACCTTGCCATCCACACTGCAAAGTGGACGACAGAGCCTGCCCATTATCATGGATGGTGCGCATGTGCCGTTCAACATCGAGGCTGTCCTGCGCGATATCACGCACTCGTCCAGCGTCAGCGGCGATTGCGTCGCCGTCGTCGCACTGGCGTCCGACAAGGATGCGCCCGGCTTTCTGAATGTGCTCTCGCGATATGTTGTTCATGCGGTCTTTACGGAAGCGTCAGGGTCGGGTCGCGCCCATGCGTCGACGGAACTGGAGGCATTGGCGATCTCGATGGGGATGGCTTGCGAATCCGAGCCTGACCCGCAAAAGGCGCTGGATCGGGCCGTCGCCAAGGCTTCCGAATGTGGCGGGTGGATCCTTGTGACTGGTTCGCTCTATCTCGTTGGCGCACTGCGCGGCACTGTCTTTGGCAATGCCCGATGACGGAGGAGATCGTCATCAGAGCAGCTCTTGCCGAGGATATCGCCGATATCGCCAGGCTGCATTATGCGATCTGGTGCCACACCTACCGCGATCTCGCGCCTGCCGATGTTTATCAGGCGCTTGATGAGGACTACCGTCGCGTACGGTGGGCCGATATGTTCGCCAATCCCCGGAGAGATCAGCGTATTCTTCTGGCGCAGCAAGGAGAGCGGCTTGTCGGCATCGGCGCGATTGCCGCGCCATCCGAACCGGCGTTCGGCGAACGCGGCGAGATAAAGTCGCTCTATGTCGATCCCGCGATCAAGCGCCAGGGAATTGGTCGTCGGCTGATGCGGGACATGGCGCGAGAATTTGTGTCGATGGGCTATTCTGCTGCCGGTCTCGGGGTGGTGGTCGGCAACGAGCCGGCAATTGCCTTTTACCGCGCGCTCGGCGGGCAACTGGTCGGTCAATATGTGGATCCAGGACCAATCTGGCGCTCCGACAATCTCATTTTCGCCTGGGATGATCTGTCTCTGTTGATCTGACCCCGCCGCGCGCCGTCAGAGCCGCGTTATCCCGCGATCGCCCGTTTGCGTGGTGCGATGGTCATGGCCATCACGCCGGCCACGACACAGACGAGGCCGACGGCTGCCGTCGGAGACAGAGGTTCGCCGAGGAAAATCACACCGATGCCAACGCCGATCGGGACGCGCAGATAGGCCTGCGCCGTCGTGCCGACCGAGCCGAGCGTCTGGATAAGCCGGAAGTAGATGCTGAAAGCGAGGGCGGTGGAGACGACAGACAGGCCGAGCAGCGCCATGATCGACGCCGTGGACGGCGCGATCTGCCAGGGGTGCTCGAAAGCCAGGCTGGTGGGAATGAGCAGCGCTGCACCGCAGAGCAACGAGCCGGCTGCGGGCATCATCGGGTCCAATCCCTTGAAGTTGCGGCCGAACAGTGCTGCGCAGGCATAGCAGATCGATGCCGCGACGACGGAAACTTGCGGCAGCAGTTGACGGCCCATGCCATGCAGCGCATCGAGGCCGATGATTAGGCAAATCCCCGCCATGCCGACAATCACGCCGAACAGCTTGCGGCCTTTCAGCGGCTCGCTGCGCAGCAGGAAGGCGGCGATCAGGAAGGCGAAAATAGGCGTCGTGGAATTCAATATGGTTGCAAGGCCGGCATCGACGGTCTGCTCGGCCCAGGCGATCAGCGTGAAGGGAATGGCGCTGTTGAGGCAGGATTGAATGAGGAAGCGTTTCCAGGTGGCGGCGTCCCTCGGCAGGCTCAGGCCGCGCCAACGAATGATCGCGAGGAGGATAAGGCCGGCGATCAAGGTACGGGCGGCAATCAGCGTGATCGGCGGAATGGTTGCCACGCCGACACGGATGAAGGTGTAGGAGGCGCCCCAGCAGGTTGCGAGGGCGAGGAGCAGCAGCAGTTCAGTCGTCAGGTTCGGTCTTGCTGAGGTCATGGGCGTTTCACTCTTCATGCGGTTCGGACATGACGTCTTTTAGAGTGACGAGGCCGGCGAATGCTTCGCTCCCAACCGAACTATCGCGTCCGATGGTTCATTTCCGTCAATCGCGCAGCCGAAGCTCGTCGGTCTGCATCTGCATCGACCCCAGGGTTTCGAGGAAGCTCATGCCGAGCAGGCTCTGATCGAGCTTGCCCGCTTCGGCGACGCTCGCCTCGACATCCCTGCGCTTGATCGGGCCGATGGCCACCGAGCCGAGTTCCACGGGAGCTGCCCTGGCGCGGCCGTTGGCTGTCAATACAGTCTGGGAATAGGTGAGGTTTTCCGGGATGATGCCGACGCGCTCGGCGTCTTCCTGCGACAAAGCGATGGTGCTGGCGCCGGTGTCGATCAGCATGTCGATCGGCTGGCCATTGATCTTGACCCGCGCTTCGAAATGCCCGTTCGAGCGTTTGTGAAGGATCACTTCCTGACCACCTTCGCTCGTCGTGACGACGACGGCGTGGCCAGGCATGAGGCCGGCGAAGACGCGATTTCCGACCTGCTCGGCATCATAGCGGTAAATATAGGCGGTCGCGAGCGCCATGATGATGACGAACCAGATCAGGAGATTGCGGATCGACTGGCTGACCGTATGCCGGCTCGCCCAGACGGCAGCGCTCATCATCAGGGCGATCGGCAGGAGATAGACGACCCGCGCGAAGTCGTCGTTCTGCATGCCGAAGGTAGTGCCGCTGTTGTTGTTGAAGATGAGTAGTGCGAGGCCGATGCCGAGAATGGCGAGAACAATGTTCAGGCGGTTCATACGGCACTGCGCTCCCGTGCCATCCTTTGGCGGCGGGTCTCCCGGCGCGGCTTGCGCTCGACCTTGGTCAGGCGCTCCGGAAGCATCTCCATGATATGGCGGCGTTCGTCGTCGCTATAGCTCATCCATGCGCCGATTTCAGCTGATGTGCGGCCGCAACCGAAGCAATAGCCGGTATTCTGGTCGATAGAGCAGACGAGGATGCAAGGTGTCAGCATGGGATCATATATCGATGCTTCAAACGCACATGGCAAGAGTACAGAGAGACGCGATCTCGCAAATCTGCTGCGTCGCGCCGATCGTATCGCCCGTATGCCCGGCCAGTTTCTGGCGGACGTATCGGGTGGCGAGAAATGTCGCGGCGCTTGTCGCAAGAAGGCAGCCAACCAGTGCCGGAACGCCCATGGCAGGACCGACGAGCAGTATTGCAAGGCCAAGTGTCGCAAGCAGCGCCAACTGCATGGCGTCGCCATCCGGCTTGCCTGCCGATGCCGCGATCCCGTCCGGTTTGGCTGACGGCAGGGTGTACCAATGCCAAACCATCGCGCCCCGGCTGAGAGCGGCGGCTGCAAGGATCGCGACCGGAGCCTCGGAGGCCGGCAGCTCGCGGGCGAGGGCGGCAAGCGCTGACGCGCGCAATCCGAAAGACAGGATGAGTGCCGCCGCACCATAGGTGCCGATGCGGCTATCCTTCATGATTTCGAGGGCACGCTCGCGATCCTTGCCGCCGCCAATGCCGTCGGCCGTATCGCTCAGCCCATCCTCATGCAGAGCGCCTGTGGTGATCGTCTGCACGGTAAGCGCCAGCAGTGCCGCCATCAATGGATCGGCATTGATGGAAAGCAGCGTGCCGAAGGTCAGGGCTGCGGGGAGGGCGATGAGAAGGCCGGCAAAGGGAAAGGTGCGCGAAACGCGCGTAAGCTTGCCATCATCGCCCTCAAAGAAGGATGGCGGCATGGGAATGCGGCTCAAGAAAGCGACGGCGCGCACGGTGTCGCGCAGATATTCCCGCATTTCTTCCTCTCCCCGCCAAACGAGCGACAGCATCGGGCGCTTTTGGAGTTGTTCGCGCCGATTCCCAGGACTAATAGAGTCGCACGCAAAGAACCCGATTTGAGACCAAAAGACAAGGAACGCATTCATGAGCGTCAGCGGCCTCCCATTCGACGATTTCCGCGCATTGCTGCGCGACCTTCCAGGCCCGGATGCCCGGGCGCTCGTGGCAGCGCGCGAACGTGATGCGCAGCTCACCAAGCCGCCGGGCGCGCTCGGAAGGCTCGAGGAGATCGCTTTCTGGCTGGCCGCCTGGACCGGTCGTCCCCCGGCCGTGACCCGGCCGCTAGTCGCGATCTTTGCTGGCAATCATGGTGTCACCAAGCAGGGAATTACGCCGTTTCCGCCTTCCGTCACGCAGCAGATGGTGGAAAATTTCGCAGCCGGCGGTGCGGCCATCAATCAGATCTGCGTCGCCTATGACCTCGGCCTCAAGGTCTTCGACCTCGCACTCGATTTTCCGACTGCTGATATCACCGAAGAGCCGGCGCTCAGCGAGCGCGATTGCGCCGCCACCATGGCCTTCGGCATGGAGGCGATTGCCGGCGGCACAGATCTGCTTTGCATCGGCGAGATGGGCATTGGCAACACCACGATTGCAGCGGCCATTCACTACGCGCTCTATGGCGGCAAGGCTGAAGACTGGGTCGGTCCCGGTACCGGGTCCGAAGGCGAAATGCTGAAGCGCAAGATCGCCGCGGTCGAGAAGGCGGTCGCACTCCATCGCGATCATCTGTCCGATCCGCTGGAAATCCTGCGCCGTCTCGGCGGGCGCGAGATCGCCGCCATGGCCGGCGCCATCCTTGCAGCGCGCATGGAACGCATCCCCGTCATCATCGACGGTTATGTCGCGACGGCCGCTGCTTCTATTCTCAAGGCGGCGAACCCTTCCGCGCTTGACCATTGCCTGATCGGGCACGTCTCGGCTGAGCCGGGCCATCTGCGCTCCATTGAAAAGCTCGGAAAGACGCCGCTTCTGGCGCTCGGCATGCGACTTGGCGAAGGCACCGGAGCAGCGTTGGCCGCCGGCATCGTCAAGGCTGCGGCCGCCTGCCATTCGGGCATGGCGACCTTCGAAAGCGCTGGCGTTACGAACAAGCATTAGAAAATCGGGGCGGCGGGATGTTGAAATAAGCGTTTCGCCGCTAAATTTCCTGTAGATGATCGGTTTTTCGTCATAAATCTGCAATGAATTTTGAGGGCAGCGAGAGCTGTCGCCTTGCTTCGCCCACGGTGAGGCGGTATTCGCAAAGCATCCAGATTGCAACCGGGACAATACGGGCGGAACGCGAATGGCTGAGTTTTCAAAATCAGCGGTCACCAAGGAGACCGGGATTCGGCACTTTTTCGCCGCTGCCGGCTATTCCTGGGGCGGATTTCAACGGCTGTTGCAGGAATCGGCCTTTCGACAGGAGCTCCTTTTTGCCGGAGTGGGGCTGATCCTGTTGATTGCCGTCGGCGCGACCATTGGGGAGATTGTTGTCGCGATGGTTCTGTTTCTCGCCGTGTTCGCGGTTGAGGCGATGAATACGGCGGTGGAAGAGGTGATCGACCGCATTTCACCGGAGATTTCCAATGTCGGCAAGCATGCCAAGGATCTCGGTTCGTTTGCCGTTCTCTGCATGCTGGTCGCGTCCGGAATTTACCTGCTTTACGTCATCGGCAGCCATCTGCTCTTCCGCTAGAGACCAGCACCTGAGCTTCGTTTAAGCGAAGCTCTTCTTGCGCCGCTCGACAAGGGGGGCGTCCTCCACCGCCGGCAGGCTTTGCAGCACACGCTTGGCCGGCAGGATGGCGATGACTTCGGTGCCTTCCCGCAGCTTGGATTTCAGCATGAACTGACCGTCGTGCTTGGCGAGAATGGCCTGCACGATGGGCAGACCGAGGCCGGTGCCCTGTTCGGCACTCTTTATGGCGATGGAACCCTGGCCGAAGGCTGACAGCACGACTGGTATCTCTTCCTCGGGAATGCCCGGGCCGTTGTCCTTGATCGCCACATATTCGCCGCCGCCGGCCGTCCAGCCGACCTTGACGTTGATCTCGCCGCCTTGGGGGGTGAATTTCACCGCATTCGACAGAAGATTGAGGATCACCTGGCGCATCGATTTTTCATCGGCCCAGACCGAGGGCAGCTGCGCTTCGAATTGCGATGAGATCGAAATGTTCTTGGCGCGGGCGCGCAACTGCACCATGCCGATGCAATCCTCGGCAATATCGAGGAGGGAAATCGCTTCCTCGTTCAATTCGTATTTGCCGGCCTCGATGCGCGAGAGGTCGAGGATTTCGTTGATCAGATTGAGCAGGTGCTGGCCCGATCGATGAATATCGGTGGTGTATTCGCGATAGGTCGGATTGTTGAGCGGCCCCATGACCTCGGCCGACATGACTTCGGAAAAGCCGAGGATCGCGTTCAGCGGCGTCCTGAGCTCATGTGACATGGAAGCGAGGAAGCGCGATTTGGCAAGGTTTGCCTCCTCGGCACGCCGGCGCGCCTCATCCGACATCGATTTTGCGACTTCCAGCTCGGCGATCAGATCGTCCTTTTCCGATTGGAAGAAGAGGATCTTCAGATTGGACTGATACATGCGATTGGTGATGAAGCTGAAGAATATCACGGCCACCGAAATGGCGGCGGTGAGTGCAATATCGGAGGGTCTTCGCGTCAGGATGGCCGTCACGACCAGCGCGACGGTCGCCGGTGCGAAGGAAAATGGAACAGCTCGCGGCAGCATGAAGCTGGACATCGCCGTGATGCAGATTGCCACGAGCAGCGTCGTGCCCTTGTAGAAGGCGAAACTGTCGCCGCCGCAGGTCGGGCAATTCTGCATGGTGAAGAGCGCCCAACAGAAGCCGACGAGCAATTGCCCGAGCAATAGTCGCTGGCGCCATTTTCTGGCGCTTTCGGCTGACATTTCCTGCTTCTTGGCACGCCGTCCGATCAGCATGTTGATCGCATGTGCCGTCAGGATCGGAATGGTCCAGAAGAGAATGCCCGCATCACGCGTCAGATAGACGCCGAGAACGGCAACGACGATGACGAAGATCGGCACCACGGCGGCACTCTGCCGCAAGGTGTCGATATGCATCATCATCAGTTCGCGGTCGAAATTGCGGCTATGGCCACTTTGCAGGCGCTCGCGCGTTTGCCGCACGGCCTTCGACACAGCCCGGTTACGGTGACTGCGCGATCGGTCGACAATGTTTTTATCTGTCGATGTGCTGACGCCGGTGCTCATGGTTACATTGAAACTTGGCCTGCCTGAGACTACACACTAGCGTCCAAACCTTAAGAAGATGCTGCGCCGAAATGATTTGTTTGCCATCTTCGCCAAGGATTTGTTCTTAAAGGAGGCAACAAAGTGATGCGGTCGGGCCGCCTGCTTCGTGACGGCGTGGCCACTTTCGCGCTGCTTGCCATTCTTGCATTATTCGCGTTGAAGATGAACAATCGACCAGAAATCGTTCAAAATGGCAGCTTTTATGTCATCGACGGCGATACGCTTTCCGCCAATGGCGAGCGCCTGAGGCTGAAGGGTATCGACGCTCCCGAATTTAAGCAGCGTTGCCAGCGCAATGGTGCGGATTGGGCTTGCGGTGAAGAAGCACGCAAGGCGCTTGCCACAATGATTAAGGTCGGGGTGCCCGAATGCCGGGGATGGGAGAGGGATCGTTATGGTCGCCTGCTGGTGACATGCGTCGCTGGCGATGTCGATATCAATGCTGCGATGGTGCGCAATGGCATGGCGGTTTCCTATGGTGCCTATGCGAGCGAGGAACGCATCGCGCAGCAGGCGAAAGCCGGGCTTTGGGCCAGTGATTTCGAGAGGCCTAGCGACTATCGGCGCGAGGAACATATGGCGCGTGGCAATGACAATGATCCGATAGCAGGACTGTTCAGCTATTTGCGTCAGCTCGTCGGATGGAGTGCCCCATGAAGCAGGAAAGCGAATTGCAGATCCTGCGTTCGGCGATTGCGGCCTGTCGTCTCTGTCGGGATGCGCCGACCAAAGGCGAGGCGGATCGTTTGCCGCACGAGCCGCGTCCGGTTGCGACACTATCGTCGACCGCACGGATACTGATCGCGGGTCAGGCGCCAGGATTGCGCGTTCACGAGAGCGGTCTGCCCTTCAACGATGCCTCGGGCGACCGTTTGCGCCAGTGGCTCGCTGTGGATCGCGAGAGTTTCTATAATCCGGATCATTTCGCCATAATGGGCATGGGCTTTTGCTTTCCAGGCTATGACAAGGCGGGAAGCGATCTGCCGCCACGCAGGGAGTGCGCGCCATTGTGGCGTCAAAGGGCCATGGATGCGATGCCGCAGATCGAACTGATCCTGACGATCGGTCAATATGCGCAGGCGTGGCATCTCGGCGCGCAGCGCATGGGGTCGATGACGGAGACGGTGGCGGAGTGGCGGCGCTATCTTCTGACCAATCGGTCGCCGGCGGTCCTGCCGTTGCCGCATCCGAGTTGGCGCAATAGCGGCTGGCTGAAACGTAACCCATGGTTCGAAGCCGAATTGCTTCCCGTATTACAACAACGTGTGAAAAGCCTGCTTCCTTGAGAAAAAGTTTCTTTTCTCTCGCTTAAAATAGGCTATAGAGAGAATATAATTCGAAGGGATGCTTTAATGGACCGTCTAGACCGCAAAATCCTGCGCCTGCTGCAGGAGGATTCCACTCTGGCCGTGGCCGACCTCGCCAAGAAGGTTGGGCTGTCGACGACGCCATGCTGGCGCCGCATCCAGAAGATGGAAGAAGACGGTGTCATTCGCCGCCGCGTGGCGCTGCTCGACCCTGAAAAGGTCAACACCAAGGTCACGGTTTTCGTTTCGATCCGCACCAACAGCCACTCCATCGAATGGCTGAAGCGCTTTTCGGAAGTGATCGCCGATTTCCCAGAAGTGGTCGAATTCTATCGCATGAGCGGCGATGTCGACTATCTGCTGCGTGTCGTCGTTCCGGACATCGCGGCTTACGACGCCTTCTACAAGCGCATGATCGCCAAGATCGAAATCCGCGACGTCTCTTCGGCTTTTGCGATGGAGCAGATCAAGTATTCGACGGAACTGCCGCTCGATTACATGTTGCTGGAAAATGCCAAGTCCAACGAGGACTGATATGAACTGAGCGCCGCTTTAAAGGGGCGCTCAGCAGATGCCGCCGATTTGCGGCTGTTACTTCTTGTCCAGGCGCGCGAGCAGCGAGGAGGTATCCCAACGGTTGCCTCCCATCGCCTGGACATCGCCGTAGAACTGGTCGACAAGCGCCGTGAGCGGCAGCTTGGCTTGGTTGCGGCGGGCTTCCTCCAGCACGATGCCGAGATCCTTGCGCATCCAGTCGACCGCAAAGCCGAAATCATATTTGCCTGAATTCATCGTCTTGTGGCGGTTTTCCATCTGCCAGGAGCCGGCAGCCCCCTTGGAAATGACCTCAACGACCTTTTCGATATCGAGGCCGGCCTGCTTACCGAAGTGAATGCCTTCGGCCAGGCCCTGGACGATACCGGCGATGCAGATCTGGTTGATCATCTTGGTCAGCTGACCGGCGCCGACCGATCCCATCAGGCCGACCATGCGGGCATAGGCGTCGATCACGGGGCGGGCCTTCTCGAACACGGCTTCATCGCCGCCGCACATGACGGTCAGTACGCCATTTTCGGCACCTGCCTGTCCGCCGGAGACCGGAGCGTCGATGAAGTCGACACCCTTTTCCTTGGCGGCGGCATAGAGTTCGCGGGCGACTTCGGCGCTTGCGGTCGTATTGTCGATGAGTATTGCGCCGGCTTTCATGGTTGAAAGGACGCCGTTCTCGCCCGTGGTCACCGAGCGCAGGTCGTCATCATTGCCGACGCAGGTGAAGACGAAGTCGGCGCCTGCAGCGGCTTCAGCCGGGGTAGTGGCGAATTTGCCGTCATATTGCCTGGCCCAGGCCTCGGCCTTGGCGACGGTGCGGTTATAGACAGTGACGTCATGCCCGCCCTTGACCTTCAAATGCCCGGCCATGGGATAACCCATGACGCCCATGCCGATGAACGAGACCTTTGCCATTTCATAACTCCCTGACCGAATTTGTTTCGAAGGCTTAGCGGAAAGGCCAGGGGGACGAAAGACCGATTTGTCGGGCAACTTGTCACCATGGCATATGATTTGAAATCTGATTTCTGTTTTTTGCTAATGTGGGAATGGAATTTCGTTGTTGGCGCGAATCTTCATAATATCCTTTGTCGATATAATCTATGGATTTGCGATCTTAAGCCATCGACAACGAGCCGATGGTGGCGGAAGCGCCGAGGCCTCATGAAAAAGGGATCTTCGATGATTTCGCGCAGACAGACACTCGGCCTTCTCGGCGCCACGGCGGCTGCCTTTGCATTGCCTTCCATCCGGCCGGCGCGGGCGGCAGCTGCGACGACGCTTCGGATCGGCTGGCAGAAGAATGGCGTCCTGGCATTGGCCAAGCGCAAGGGGGCACTGGAAAAGCGGCTCTCCGATCGCGGCATTTCGGTCGAATGGTCGGAATTCACATCCGGTCCGCCGCTGCTCGAAGCTCTCGGTGCCGGTGCGCTCGATTTCGGTGCTACGGGCGACGTGCCGCCGCTCTTCGCACAGGCTGCCAATGGCAATCTGCTCTATGTCGGCCTTTATACCGGCAGTCCCGAAAGTTCCGCCATTCTCGTGCGCAAGGATTCGCCGATCCAGACCCTTGCTGATCTCAAGGGAAAGAAGGTTGCCTTCAAGCGTGGCTCCAGCGCCCACAACGTCACCGTCAAGGCGCTGCGCAAGGGCGGGCTGACGATCAACGATATTCAGCCGCTCGATCTCGCCCCACCGGATGCATCTGCCGCGTTCAAGACAGGCGCGATCGACGCCTGGTCGATCTGGGACCCCTATCTTGCCATTGCCGAGGCGGATCCGGATACGCGTATCCTTGCGACTGCGCGCGGCATCGTCGATTCCTTCAGCTATTTCCTGGCGAACGGCGATTTTACCAAGGACAATCCGCAGGTCATCGTCGATGTCATCGATGAACTGGCCAAGGTGGGAGCGGCGGCGCAATCGAACTTGGATGGTACGATCACTGCCTTGTCCGAAATCACCGGCGTTCCAGCCGAGGTGACGCGGGTGACGCTGACGCGTCCAGGCGCCGATCTCGGCGGTGTTTCGACCATCACCGACGCGGCGGTGGCCTATCAGCAGGGATTGGCCGACGAATTCTATAATCTCGGCATCGTTCCGAAGAAGCTCAACGTCACGGACATTGTCTGGCGGCCGAAGGCGAGCTGAGGCTGACAAAGCCTGTAGATATCGTCCGCGCCCGAAACACTACGGACGCGGCCTTTATCGGCAAAAATATTTCGTCAAACACAGGCGATTAGAAAATCCATATTGTCGATATAATCAATAGTCTATGTCACTATCCGGGTCGAACATCGGGAGTGGCTCCCGACCACGCGCATCCAGAAAGCAGGAAAGCTTCATGACCGCGACCGCAAAACCCATCGATTTCCTTTGGTTCATTCCGACCTCCGGTGACGGCACCTATCTCGGCACGACCGATCTCAATCGTGGCCCGGAGATCGGCTATCTCCAGCAGATCGCGCAGGCGGTCGATCGGCTTGGTTATACCGGCGTGCTGCTTCCGACGGGTGTCTCCTGCGAAGAGTCTTTCGTGACGGCGGCCGCACTTTCGGCCCATACGCAGAAGCTGAAGTTCCTGGTGGCGATCCGTCCCGGTACGGCGTCGCCGGCCTATTATGCCCGTCTTGCCTCCACGCTCGATCGTGTCTCGAATGGCCGCGTGCTACTCAACATCGTCGTTGGCGGCAGCCCGGCCGAGCTCGCCGGCGACGGCATTCATCTCGAGCATGACGAGCGTTATGCCCATGCCGATGAATTCTTTCATGTCTGGGAGGAATTGCTGGAGACGGGATCGTCGACTTTCGAGGGCAAGTATATCAAGGCGACCAATGCAAGGCTTGGCCTACCGCCGGTGCAATCGCCGCGTCCGCCGCTTTATTTTGGTGGCTCCTCCGATGCCGGCATCGAGTTTTCAGTCGGCCGCGTCGACAAATATCTGACGTGGGGCGAGCCGCCGGCGCAGGTGGCTGAGAAAATTGCAAAAGTGCGGGCGGCGGCGGCCAAGCGCGGCCGCGAGGTCAGCTTTGGCATCCGCCTGCATTTCATTGTCCGCGAGACGGATGAGGAGGCATGGGCAGCGGCCGACAAGCTGATTTCCAAGCTCGATGACGAGACGATCCGCGAGGCGCAGGAACAGTTCGTCAAACAGTCCGATTCGGTCGGGCAGAAGCGCATGGCGGCGCTGCATGGCGGCCGGCGCGACAAGCTGGAAGTGTCGCCGAACCTCTGGGCCGGCGTCGGGCTGGTCCGTGCTGGTGCCGGTACGGCTCTGGTCGGTTCTCCCAAGACGGTGGCCGCAAGGCTGCGCGAATATCAGGAGCTTGGCATCGAAACTGTCATCGGCTCCGGCTATCCGCATCTGGAAGAAGCCTATCGTGTGGCAGAGCTTCTGTTCCCCGAACTGGGATTGAAGCGTGACGAGCAGCGCGCCGGGTTCCGCAACGAGTTCGGCGCCAAGCAGATCTTCGCCGGCGGCAGCCACGGCGGCAATCTGAAGGTCGTTTCCGGCTCTTAACGCCACCTCGGAAGGGAGATCCTCATGTCGGCATTCGACACATCCTTCGTCCACGTAGGCTCGGAACGCCGCACGCGTCCAGCCAAGGCAGCACGGCAGGCCATCTCGCTTCAGAGATTTCTGCCCTTCCTGCTGCCTGTCGTCGTCATTGCGGCATGGCAGCTCGGCTCGTCGTTCGGCTGGATCTCCACCCGCATCATGCCGTCGCCGGCGGCAGTCGTGGTCGCCTTCTGGCAGACCACGATCTCCGGCCAGCTGCCGAACAATATCCTCGTCAGCGCCGGCCGCGCTTTTGCCGGCCTGCTGGTCGGCGGCTCGATCGGCTTTCTCCTGGGCATCGCCAACGGTGTGTCCAGGCTTTCGGAGCAGCTGACCGACACGACGCTGCAGATGCTGCGCACCATTCCGCATCTTGCCATGGTGCCGCTCGTCATTCTCTGGTTCGGGATCGGCGAGGAATCGAAGCTGTTCCTGACGGCACTCGGCGTGCTTTTCCCGATCTATCTCAACACCTATCACGGCGTGCGCAATGTCGATCGCGGGCTGATCGAGATGGGGCGGGTCTATGGCATGAGCAACTGGACGCTGTTCCGGAAGGTCATCTTTCCGGGCGCGCTTCCATCCATCCTCGTCGGCCTGCGCTTCGCCCTCGGCATCATGTGGCTGACGCTCATCGTCGCTGAATCGATCGCGGCATCGTCAGGCATCGGCTACATGGCCAACAATGCCCGCGAGTTCGGCATGACCGATGTCGTCGTCCTGACGCTGGTCATCTACGCCATCCTCGGCAAGCTCGCCGATGTCGTCGCGCGGGCGATCGAGCGCAGAGCCTTGCGCTGGAACCCGGCCTATCAGAATTGAGGAGCCTGCCATGAGCGTCAACACACTCGAACGCCCACGGTCCAAAGCCGAGAACGCTGCTTCGCAGGTTGCGGGTGCTGCAGCCATCCATATCAAGGGACTGGAGAAGAGTTTCGGCAACAACCGTGTCCTGCGCGGTATCGATCTCGATATTCCCGCCGGCCAGTTCGTCGCCGTCATCGGCAAGAGCGGTTGCGGCAAGAGCACGCTGCTGCGTATCCTGATGGGGCTGGAAGAGCCGAGTACAGGTCATCTTCGGTTCGAGGCGGCTGATGGCAGCGACGCACGGCTGAATACGCGCATCGTCTTTCAGGAGCCACGCCTGTTGCCCTGGTTTTCCGTCGCCGACAATGTCGCGGTCGGGCTGGGCGAGGGCGTACCACAGGATATCTCGCGTAAGGAAACGGCTTCCGTTCTTTCCGAGGTGCAGCTGGCCGAGAAAGCCGGTGAATGGCCCTCCAGTCTTTCCGGCGGCCAGAAGCAGCGCGTGGCGCTTGCCCGAGCGCTCGTCAGCAGGCCCGGTATCCTCGCACTTGATGAGCCGCTCGGTGCGCTAGATGCCCTGACCCGCATCAGCATGCAGGAATTGCTGAACCGCGTCTGGCGCGAACTCGGCTTTACCGCCGTGCTTGTCACGCACGACGTCAGCGAGGCCGTGCATCTGGCCGATCGCGTCGTGGTGCTGGATGAGGGCCGGATCGTGCTCGATCTCGACATTCCCCATCCGCATCCGCGCCGCCACGGCAACCCGGCCTTGGCGGACCTTGAAGGGCAGCTGCTCGCGGCCATCCTCGGCGATGCGCGGGGCTAATTCACTCTCGCATCGTCGGCCTCGACGAAAAGTCGGAGATTGTCGAAGCCGATTTCCGTGCCCATGAGGCGCGAGCCGTTATCGCTGTAGCCGTCAAGAAAGACGACCTGTTCGACGAAGGTCATCCTCGTGCCGCCGGGCTCGGAGGCGAAGTTGACCGTTGCCAGCGAGACGGAAATTCTGAGGTCGTCGAGCATCATGTCGAAGGCATAGATGAAGCGCTCGTTCTGGATGACGTCGATATAGCGCGCCTGATAGGCATGCACGACGCCATCCGCCGAGGCGACGCGATTGCTCTCGCTGCCGCCGGTGCGGAAATCGAGCTGGAATTCCAGCGGCTTCCAGCCTTCATGACAGGCAAACCATTGCCGCTTCTGCTCGGGGGTTGCCCAGGCGTTGAAGACCTTCGATAGCGGTGCCTTGAAATGGCGCTCTATGGTGATGGTCGTATGGTCTGTCGATCGTTTGCTCATTCGTCTGCCATCTCCGTGGATGTATCCGCAAGAAAGAGATCCAGGCGGTCGAAGGCCTGATTCCAGGACGCCTTGCGTTCGGCAATCCATCGTTCAACGGATGCCAGCGCCTCCTTGCGCAAGTGATAGGTCCGCACTCGACCGGCCTTTTCCGACAGCACCAGTCCGCTCGTCTCAAGCACTTGCAGATGTTTCATCACTGTCGGCAGCGCCATATCCAGCGGCTGTGCCAGTTCAGTGACGGAGGCAGGTCCGCGTCCGAGCCGGTCGATCATGCCGCGCCGGCTCTGGTCGGAAAGGGCCTGGAACATGCGGTCGAGCGCCAGTGTTTCCTCAAGCATTCGGCTTTTCCGGCCGGAACTGCGCCGGCAGTTTCTCGCTGTAGGGATAAAAATGGAAATAGGGCATGGCTTCCTTCAGAACGCGTGCGAAGGACGGGCGATCGAGGAGACGCTGATAGTAAGCCTTCAGCCGGCCATGTTCTTCGCTAAAGGGAACCAGGGTTTCGGCATAGAATAGAGCCGGCGCTGCGGCGCAATCGGCCATGGTCAGATTGTCTCCGGTGATCCAGATTTTCCTGTCCAGCTGCCTTTCGATCATTCCATAGGCGGTGCGCAGCATGGTCTGGGCTGCGGACACGCCTTGAGGGCTCTGGTCCTTCTCAGCCCGGCGTACATCCGCGACGATCGCTTGCATCGGCTCCTGCACATAAAGATCGAAGAAGCGGTCCCAAAGCCGCACACATAGGGCATCGGACGGATCGATCGGCAGGAGCGGTTTTGCTCCCGGATAATGCCGATCGAGATATTCGATGATGATGCTGGTCTCGGGCACGGTGCTGTCGAGGGTTTCATCGCGCAGGACCGGAAACTTGGCGAGCGGCCAGAGGCGCACCAGCGAGGCGCGCGATTCCGCATTGCCGAGATCGATGATCCGGCTTTCGAAGGGCGTCCCGTTTTCATAGAGCGCCATCAGGACCTTATGGCAGAACGAGGCGAGCGGATGCTGATAGAGAATAAGGGACATGCGACGACCTTTCCGAAATCAAGGTTCGAGCTGATACTTATCTGAATGGCTAAGTATCAGCTCGGCGATCATCGCGCAAGGAAATAGTTATCCAAACGGATAACTATTCTGCTTCGGTCGTCTTAGTCGGCGAGCAGGCGCGCAATGACCAGGTGGCCTGGTGTCGGCTGGCCGTCTTCCATGCGGACGTTGATATCGGTGATTTCGATGAGTTCGAAGCCGGTCGCTTTCAGCCGTTCGCGCACATAGGCTTCGGAATGGGCGAAGCGCTGATGCGCGCCGACCATATAGGGGCGTCCGGTCATGGTCGCATCCGGCAGGGTTTCGGAGGAGAAGATGAAGAGACCGCCCGGTGTCATGTTTTCAGCCGCGCCGAAAAACAGCGGTTCCAGCGCGCCGAGATAGGGTAGGACATCGGTTGCGGTGATCAGATCGAAGGCGTCTTCGTCATTATCGTCGAGGAAATCCTCGACTTCGGCGACGAAGAGTGTCTCGTAGATGTCCTTTTCATGGGCGACTTCGACCATGTTTTCGGAAATGTCGATGCCGGTGATATCCTCGACGATATCGCGCAGCGTGCCGCCAGTAAGGCCCGTGCCGCAGCCAAGATCGAGCATGCGCTTGAAGGGGCCGAGGCCGAGCGCCTGCAGACGCTGGCGAACGAGCACCGGCACATGGTAGCCGAGCTGCTCCACCAGCACGTCCTCGAAAACCTCGGCATGCTGGTCGAACAGGGTCTCGACATAGGCGTCCGGCGCCTTGACCGGGGTCTCGCCGCGACCCATGGAGGCGATGCGAACGGCTGCGCCACCATGGTCTTCCGGATCGAGGGCCAGCACCTTCTCATAGGCCTGAACCGCCGCGTCGATATCGCCCGCCTTCTCCAGCGCCAATGCGTGGTTATAGGCTTCCGCCAGCGCGTCTTCGTCGATCTTCTTCTTTGCCATAGTTACAGGCCCTTCCTTTTGTCACGCAGGCATTAAGACGCTTGCTCAGCTTTTGCAATGCTTGCCGCACAGGCGCAGAATACCGCTTTCGGCAAAGGCGAGCTGGGGGTCGCTGTCCGGATAGAACAATAAATATGGGAGGAACGACAATGGATACCGAATTGACCGCGCCGAACCAAGCAGGCGGCGCGGTGGAGCGTGCGCGTCCCGCCTTGCCGGCGACGTCGGCAGAAGTCACCAACACATTGACCCATTATTATCGAGGTGAACTGGCGAGAATGACCAGCTGGCGTGACCGCATCGACCGGACGTCAAACTGGGCGATCACGGTGGTCGCGGCTCTGCTGTCCGTATCGCTGTCGACGCCATCGTCGCATCACGGCGTGCTTCTGTTCGGGATGATGCTGATCACGCTGTTGCTGATGATCGAGGCACGGCGATACCGCTTCTTCGACGTCTACCGTTCGCGGGTGCGGCAGCTTGAGCGGTACTATTTTGCGCAGATTCTGGCACCGCAAGCTGAGCTCAACTCGGACTGGACATTGCCGATCGCATCCAGCCTGCGGTCGCCGCGGCTATTGCTGAGCCATGCCGAAGCGATGCAGCGGCGGCTGCGGCGCAATTATTGCTGGATGTATGCGATCCTGCTGCTGGCGTGGATTCTGAAGATTTCGACGCCGAGGCTGCAGACGGACGGGCTGGCGCAGGAGCAGGCACATTCATGGGGTTATATTGCCGACAATGCGGCCCTCGGACCGATGCCCGGCTTCATTGTCATCATCCTCGTTGCAGCCTTTTATGCCGCGATTGTCTACGGCACGCTCCACCGCGGGCCGGATGATGGGGATTTCGTTCATGGCGAGGCGCATGTCTGATCGTGGCCAGGCACCACGTACTTGACCGATGCTCAGTGCAGGATGAATTCACCCTTCACCGCTCGCCATTCGGTCGCTGAAATCAGCTTGCGATGGACATAGCGCACGGAATGAAGCGGACCATCTAGCGTTTCCTGCCAGAATTTCAGGAATCCGCGCATTTCCGGGAAGTTCGGGGCGAGGTCATAGTCCTGCCAGATGTAGGTCTGGAGAAATTGCGGATGATCGGGCAGGCGGTAGAGGATCTGCGCCGTCGTCAACCCATAACCCTGCAACTGCTTTTGCATATCGTCGTGCATGAGCTTTCTCTTTCCGTTCCCATTTTTTCGTGACTCATGGTCACACAGATATGGAAACAGCTGATGGTAAACTCAAGCTTTACAAAACTGTCATGAAGACAATTTTATTCACAGAAATCAATGTGTTAGCAGCGGATTCATGGGAGTGCTGCCAAGCGCGACGCTTCTGCGGCGCGCTTGAAGGATCAGCGCTTGAGATGCCGGGTCAACCGGCCTTCCATCCGCGCCCAGCCGTTGCGCATGAACTCGACGATTACCAGGTAGAAAATCGCCGCCCAGAGATAGATCTGGTAATCGTAGGTGCGCGAGAATGCGTAGCGGGTCTCGCCCATAAGGTCGTAGACCGTGATGATGGAGACGGTGGCTGAGCTCTTGATCAGCAGGATGATTTCATTGCCGTAGGGTCGCAGCGCCACGATGAGCGCCTGGGGGATGATGATCTTGCGGAAGGCGATCCATGTATGGATGCCAAGCGCGCTCGCGGCTTCCGTCTGGCCTTTCGGCACGCTCTGAATGGCGCCTCGGACGATCTCCGTCTGATAGGCTGCGGTGTTCAAGGTCATGGCGAAGACGCCGCAATAGAAGGGGTCCTTGAAGAACCACCAGAGGCCGATATCCTCGAACAACCAGCGAAAGCTCGGGAAGCCGTAATAAACCATGAAAATCTGCGCCAGCAGCGGCGTGCCGCGGAACAGGTAGACATAGCAATAGGTCAGCGTGCTCAGAATCCTGTTGCTCGACATGCGGGCAAAGGCGAGCGGTATCGACAGGATCGCACCAAGCACAAAGGAAATCGCGACCAGCTTGACGGTGATCCAGAGGCCATGCAGGAGCCGGGGGCCATAGGTCTGGAGTTTGTCGGGGTCCCAGCCGGTGACGACCATCGAGATGAGAGCGATGCCGAGAATGGCCCATAGCGTCAGGAAGAAATAGCCTGCAATGGCGGATTTGGACAGTTTTCTGGCTGTTTTCGGCGGCGCAGGCTGCGCTGCGATCAGAACTTCGGCATGGCTCATCGGCGAACCTCCGCACGTTTGGCCCATCGATCGAGATAGAAGAGGCCGATCGAAGAAACCACGGCCAACGTCAGATAGAACAGGCAAGCGATTGAATAGAAGGTGAAGGGCGCCTTTGTGGAGCGCACCGCAATGCCCGTCTGCCTGATGATATCGGCAAGGCCGATGATCGAGACGTAGGACGTGTCCTTCAACAGGTTCATCCAGAGGTTTCCAAGGTTCGGCAGCGAGATGCGGACCAGTTGCGGCAGGATAATCAGCCGCATCGTGCGCACGCGATGAAAGCCAAGCGCATCGCCCGCCTCGTACTGGCCCTTGGGGATCGCCTTGAAGGCGGATACGAGCACTTCCGAGCAGTAGGCCGAGAAGACGATCGCCAGGGCGGTCATGCCGGCGGCGAAGGCATTGATCTCGATCGGGCCGTCATAGCCGAATTTGGCGAGCACCGACTGCAGCAAGATCTGCATTCCGTAGTAGATGATGAAAAGCGTCAGCAGCTCCGGCAGGCCGCGGAAAATCGTCGTGAATACGCCGGCAGCAAGTCGCAGCGACTTTTCTTCCGATTGCTGCGCGAGTGCGACGAAGAAACCGATGACCAGCCCGAGCGGCAGCGTCGCGACAGAGACGGCAATGGTGATCTTCAAACCACCGGCCAGCTCATCGCCCCAGCCGGTATCGCCGCAAGCCAGTATCGTGTTCTGGAAGAACACACTGAACAAACCGGCCGGACCACACAATGGGTCAAAAATCGTAGTCAACCAGGTCCAAAACGAACCGAGGGCGGAAAACAATCCGCTCATGCCATATTTCCCCTAGCGGCTTTTGCCGCGTTTCTGCTTATATTCTTCTCGTTGTCAAACAAAAACGGCGGAAGAGCAAGCTTCCGCCGTCGTCTTTTCCCAGGGAATCGACGGGCGATCAATCGCCGTAGACGTCGAAATCGAAGTACTTGTCCTGAATCTTCTTGTAGGTGCCGTCAGCGCGGATCGCGGCGATTGCGGCGTTCAGCTTGTCCTTGAGAGCCGCGTCACCCTTGCGGATGGCGATGCCGGCGCCGGCGCCGTTGACGACCGGGTCGATCTTCAGCGTGCCGAGCATCTTGCAGCAGCTGCCGGCATCCGACTTCACCCATTCCGACAGCACGACGACGTCGTCGATGGCGGCATCGATGCGGCCGTTGCCGAGATCGAGTTTGTATTCGTCGGCCGACGGATAGAGCTTCAGCTCGGCGTCCTTGAGATGGACGGTCGCATAATTGGCGTGCGTCGTGGAGGACTGGGCGCCGATCGACTTGCCCTTCAAGGCTTCATCGGTCGCTTCCTTGATGGTCGAATCCTTCGGAACGGCGATCGCCGGCGGCGTATTGTAGATCTTGTTGGTGAAGTCGACGATCTTCTCACGCTCCGGCGTGATCGACATGGAAGAGATGATCGCGTCGAACTTCTTGGCCTGCAGGGCCGGGATGATGCCGTCGAAATCCTGATTCACGAAGCTGCACTTTACTTTCATATTGTCGCAAAGCGCATTGGCTATATCGATGTCGAAGCCGACGAACTTGCCGCCAGCTTCCAGCGATTCGAAGGGCGGGTAGGTCGCGTCGGTGCCGAAGACGATCGTGTCGCCGTCGGCAAGCGCCGCACCGGCGACGAGCGACATCGCGGCGAAGGATGCAGCGGCAAAAAGACGAGTGGAGATGCGCATATTGACCCTCTCTGTTGGTGGCCGCCAGCCCATTATTGTTTTTGGCAGACGGCTCGAGTGGAGCGGGCCGGTGGCCCGCCTTGCGGCGATATTCGTACTTTTTTTCTGGAAAATGCAACTGGAATTACGAAGGCAACATGCCTTTGCGCGATGCAAGCACGCCACAGGGAAATCTGAACGAAAACCATCCACTGCGTTCAGCCAGGGTTAATTGCGGCAACCTAATAGTGCGGGAACATATAGCGGCTTGCCGCGATTCAGCCTCATGAGAACCGAAAATTGGCCGGGATCTTGGGGCAATCGCCTTGCCCGCTGAGATTCGCAATTCGGCGGACAAAGATCACAAGAGGAGATCCCATATGGGAAAGCGATCCAGACTATTTGCCAGCGCCGCGTTTCCACTGCTTTCGCTATCGCTCGCATTCGAGCCGGCAGCAGCCGCGGCACTTCGTGAACAGCCCGTCGCACCGCTTAGCAATGGCATCGTCGGCGCAGCCGCGACTGCTGCAGACGCAAGTGTCGAGGTGGCCCAACAGGAGGCGCCGGCAGCTCAGCCCGACGAAGAGCAGCTCAAGCACAAGAAGCCTGCCGAAGGCGGAGAGGGCCAGAAGCATCAGGGTGGCGGCGAGCAGCAGCACCAGATGAAGCAGGCCGAACCTGAAGGTGAGCCGCAGCAGAAGGCGCCGAAGCAGCAGCAGCCGGAAGCCCAGCCGCCGAAGGCCGAGCATCAGCAGCCTGCAGAGCAAGAGCAGCCGAAGCCGCAGAAGCAGCAGCCGGCCGCGGAGGCTCCGCCCGAGCCGAAGAAGCAGCACCAGCAACCGGCTGAAGAGCCTCAGGCACAGCCCGAAGCCAAACCGCAGCCTAAGGTCGCCGCTCCCGAGGCACAGCCAGAAGCACCGCAGCCGAAGCCGAAGGCCAAGCAGCCCGAAGCCAAGCAGCCGGCCGAAGCGCCGCAGCCAAAGGTAGAGCAGCAGCAACCTGCTACGGAAGCGCAGCCCGAGCCAAAGGCTAAGCCTGGTGCGAAGGTGCAGCAGCCGGCGTCGGCCGAGAAGCAGGCTCCTGCCGCGGGCGAACAGCAAAATCAGGAGGCTCAGCCTGGAAAGCAGGCGCAGCCCGAGCAGAGCACCAAGCCAAAGCAACAGGGTCAGACCGAGGCTCCGGCAAAGCAGCCCGCCGAGCAGCAGCCGGCGCCTGCCGGCGAGCCAGCCCAGGGACATAAGGCACAGCCAGGCACGCAGGCACAGCCCCAAACGCAGGGGCAGCCTGAAGCGCAGCCCGGGACACCGGCGGCGCCTGGCGCCCAGCAGGGGCAGAAGCAGGGTGGGGACAAGACCCACGGCAAACAGCCGCAGA
This sequence comes from Rhizobium sp. ZPR4, assembly GCF_040215725.1. Classification (NCBI taxonomy): domain Bacteria; kingdom Pseudomonadati; phylum Pseudomonadota; class Alphaproteobacteria; order Hyphomicrobiales; family Rhizobiaceae; genus Rhizobium; species Rhizobium sp. ZPR4. Next base: position 1,693,860 of record NZ_CP157967.1, on the reverse strand, counting down.
ACCAGCAGCAGGGCGAGCAGCCCGCCGCCAATCCGCAGCAGCCGGCCCAGCAGGGCACGCCACAAGGACAGCCCGCCCAAACCGGCAACCAGGCGGCGCCACAGCCCGGCAAGCAGCAGCCGGTCAATGGCGCCGCGACGCCGGCACAGGGTGGTGCAACGGCTCCCGCCGCCAACGGCAACGGCCAACAGGCTGGCGAAATCCAGGTGCCTCCCGCCGAGCAGGTCTCGCCGCAGGAGCTGGAGCGCCGCAAGAAGATCGCCGAGAATCCGGCTTCCGCCAACGGTCCTGTCATCCTGCCGGTTGAAAACGGCAGTGCCGTTCTCGACAGCCAGAAGGGTGCAGTTCGTCGGGGCGATCACCTGAACAACGGTCAGAACCCCGGCGCTCCGGGAGCACAGGGCGGTCGCGGACAGGCCGGCCAGGGTCAGGGCCAGAACGGGCAGGCACAGAACGCGCCCGGCCAGCAGCCGCCTCCGGCCTATACCAAGCCGCCGACCTCCGACGCCGAGGCTCAGCGCGTCACAGGCGGCGCTCAGGCGCAGCCGCCGGTGAAGATCGAAGCCGTGACCAGCGAGCAGGGTCGCCGGATCGATCGCCGGCCGGACTTTGCCCCGCCGCAGGGAACGACGGTCCAGACGATCATCAACCAGGACAACCGGACCATCGTGAATGTCGACAACACCTATGTCGTTCGTCACGATGACAGCGAGCGCTTCATTCGTGGCGGCGAGCGGCCGGTTTACGAACAGCTGCCGCGCGACCGCTATCGCGAGACGATCGATCAGCCCGATGGCGATCGCGTCGTCACGATACGCAATCGCTACGGCGACATCATCCAGCGCTCGCGCATCGACGCCAGCGGCCGTGAATATGTGCTGTTCTATTCGCCGGAGCTGGAAGATCGTCCTGACAATGACGATTACTTCCGCGATCCGGGCGACAACCTGCCGCCGATGCGCCTGCTCATTCCGTTGAGCCAGTACATCATCGACACGGCATCGAACCGCAATGCAGACTATTACGACTTCCTGCGCGAGCCGCCGGTCGAGCCGGTCGAGCGTATCTATTCGGTCAACGAAGTCCGTTATTCGGCTCGTATCCGCGACAAGATCCGCCGTATCGACCTCGATACCATCACCTTTGCGACGGGCAGTGCCGACATTCCGATGTCGCAGGCTAGCACGCTGCGCGGTGTTGCCGACGGCATCTCGAAGATCGTCAAGCGTGATCCGACCGAAACTTTCCTCATCGAAGGTCACACGGATGCTGTTGGCTCGGCCGAGAGCAACCTGATCCTGTCGGATCGCCGTGCCGAATCGGTCGCCAACGTGCTGACGGATGTCTACGGCATTCCGGCCGAAAACCTGGTCACCCAGGGCTATGGCGAGCAGTATCTCAAGGTGAATACGCTCGGCCCGTCACAGGAAAACCGACGCGTCACGATCCGCCGCATCACCCCGCTGGTGCGTCCGGTCGCATCCAATCAGTAAGTATTGGGCTGCATTCAGAACAGAGGCCGCCGGGAAACCGGCGGCTTTTTTTATTTCGTCGGTTTGCCGAGGCCGACTTTCGCCGCGATGAAATCAGCGATGGCGAGCGTATCGTCAAGGTCGAAAACGGCAAGCGGACCCGTGTCTTCCACCAGATGGTCGGCGGCGATGGCGACGATGTGAGGGTCCTGCGGGGCCAGCGGCTCGCACTTAGCCGCTTCCAGCCGTCGGGCCTCGATTTTCGGTATGGGTTCGCGCTTGTAGCCCTCGATCAGAACGAGGTCGCAAGGGGCAAGACGCGCCAGTATTTCTTCGAAGCTCGGTTCCGGATCGCCGCGCAATTCGTGCATGATGGCATAGCGCGTGCCGGAGACGATGGTGACTTCATGCGCGCCCGCCTCACGATGGCGAAAGCTGTCGGCGCCGACCTTGTCGATATCGAAATCGTGATGCGCATGCTTGATGGTCGAGATCCGATAGCCGCGCTGCGTGAATTCGGTGACCAGTCGCACGGCAAGTCCCGTCTTGCCGGAATTCTTCCAGCCGGCGATGCCGAAGATCTTGGGCCGGGATTTCGTCATGACATGTTTTCCAAAGCTGCCAGCCATGCCTCTGCTTCGGCGAGATCGGCTGGTGTATTGATGTTGAAGAAGGGGTCGAGAGGGCCGATCGCCGTTTCGATCGCGGGAAATTCCACCCGCCGCACCTTATGCGGGGCGAGGAAATCTCTTACGCGCCGCTTCTCGTCGGAGACGATCCATCGCTCCAGATCGGCGGCGGCGGAGATGGGCCATAGACCGAAAACAGGATGATCCTGGCCGAGCGATGCTGCAATGGCAATCTCATCGGGGCCGCGAATGACATGGGCGAGGCGGGCGACCAGATCGGGGGGAAAGAACGGGGTGTCGATGGGGATGGTGGCGACATGCGAGACCTGGGGGTAGCGCAATATCGTGTCTTGCATTGCGGCAAGGACACCCGCAAGCGGACCTAATTTGCCCGGAATTCCGTCGGGAACAAGCGGCATCCCCATGACGTCTGGCCAATCGGCCTCGGCATTCAGAGCGATTGGTTTGCGTTGCCTTTCGGCGATCTTCGAGGAGATGCGAGCGAGTAAGCTTTCGCCGGCGAGCAATGCAAAGGCCTTGTTCGCGCCCATCCGGCTCGACCTGCCTCCCGCAAGCAGAACGACGGGAATATCTTCGGGACTGGCGATGAAGTCGGACATGATTGCGACCTCAGGCGGGAACGCGGGGTTCTGATTCCTGCACGGCGGGTTCGGCCGCCCGCCGTTTGCTTTCGCGATAGAAAGTATAGATGCCCGAGACGATGACAACAGCGGCGCCGAAGATGGACCAGCTGTCCGGCACCTCGTTGAAAACAATCAAACCGAGCAAGGCGGACCAGATAAGGCTCAGGTAGCGGAACGGCGCGACGAAGGAGATTTCGCCGGTGCGCATGGCCAGGATCACCATCTGATAACCGACCAGCACGAGAACGGAGGCCAACAGGATCTGTATCAGCGATGTCGTACTCACCGGCTGCCATCCTCCGAAAGGAACGATGCACAAGGCGCCGAAGATGGATATGGAAAATGCGGTGCAGAGCGTGACCATCAGCGACGGCACATTCTTGTCGATGCAGCGGGTTGCCAGATCGCGGGCAGCAGTCACAAACATGCAGGCGATGACGAGCAAGGCTGCAGTGGTGAAACCCTCCGGACCGGGCCGGATGATGATCAGCACGCCGATGAAGCCGACGCCTATCGCCGTCCACCGCCGCCAGCCCACAGGCTCCTTCAGAAAGATCATCGCGCCGAGCGTGACCGCCAGCGGCACGGCCTGCTGGATGGCGGAAGCATTGGCGATGGGCATCATCCCGAGAGCGGTGATGTAGGTTGCGGCGGCTATCGCTTCGCAGGCGATCCGTAGCGCGATCATCGGCTGCAGGATGACTTTCCAGGAGCGCATGGCACCCATCCTGCGGGCCAGCAGATAGACAAAAAAGGTCGTGAACAAGCCGCGAATGAAGATGATCTCGCCCGCATTCATCGTGGCGATGACTGTTTTGGACAGCGCATCGCTGCAGCAGAAGCCGGCCATGGATACGGCCATGAAGAGCGCGCCCTGCGTATTCTTGGTCAGTCGCATGAGAAAGATGAGTCCCCCGATATGCCTATCTCGATTAGCGCCGTTTTCCGCAAATTGGAATCGGTTGTCTTTTGACTGCGGTTGAATTCGATTGTGCAGTGCAGCGGAGTTGTTGCGAAAATGGCATGTTTTTCGCGCAATGGTCGCGAAATGATACGGCGGTTGTAAATTTTTTGCCGATGCGACCGGTTTCAGGCGAACGATTAATCCTTATTCAATCTTATTTTCCGAGGCTCTTTGCGGTTTTGCATGAGGCAGAAGCAGCTACCGCAGCGCAGCAGGAATGACGATCCCGCCTTCGCTGGAGATTTTTAATAATCCAGTTGAGGCGCCGCATGTTTTTCATTGATCGTCTTTTGCAAGGCCGCAGGATTGTCACCAAAGTCCTTATTTTCGTAGTGCCGCTGGTGGTTCTCATCGCCGGTGTCGGCCTCGTCGGTTATCACACGGCCAATATTCTGAACGGTCATATGACCGTGACGCGCGCCACGATCGAAAATATCAGCGACTTCGAAAACCTGCAGGCCGCCCTGCAGGAATTCACCGGGTCGCCTTCCGGAGATACGCGCCAGGCGCTCGCCGAAAAGATCGATGCGCAGGAAAAGGGCGTACTTCGCTTGAGCGGATTGCTGAGTGACGATCAGCGCGCCAAGATCGTTCCGGTCAGCGAGCTTGCCGCCAAGATGCGCACGCAGGAAGCGACCCTCTGGTCTATCAAACAAAAGCAGGATAGCGACGTCGAAGCCATCCAGAAGGCGGTGCAAAATGTCGAGGCGACCGCCAAGGCGGCCGGCAAGCAGATCGACATCATCCGCAAGGATTTCGGCGACAAGGAAACCTTCGCCAAGGAACTGCTTTACGATGCCGCTGCCTATAAGGGGCTGTCGGAGAAGATGAGCAATCTGCGCATTCAGGTGCAGATGGCAGCCGATTCCACCGAAGAGATTTCAGACGCGCGCACCTATGCCGACGCCATTTTGAAGCAGGTAACGGTTTCAAAGGCTCTCGTCTCCAAGCGTGGCGCCGCGCTCGTCGCGAACGCTTCCGACGCCGCCGACAAACTCGATGCGGTGTTGAAGGGCTCCGACACGCCCGATCAGAAGGTGGAAGCCATGGGTCCGATCCTGCAGAGCTTCGTGAAGATCGAAGGCGAGATGACGCTGCAGTCGGCCAAGAACAGCGACACTGCCGCCGATCGCTTCGTCAGTCTCGACAAGATCATCGATGGCCAGAAGGAGCTTCTGGATCACGTTGATCAGGCACTTGGCCTTGTCGATCGCCTGACGTTGCATGCCTCGCGCATGGAAAATGTCCGCGATGCTGCATCGCGCGAACTGGTGCTCGCGGACCTCAAGGATCTGCAGAGCGTTGCTGCCAGGATTTCGGAACTCGGCCAGACCAATGCCACGATGCGTGATTTCGCGGCTCATATGAAGCCGCTGATCGACGGCCTGACCAATGGATCGGCCGATCTGCTGCAGACTTCAGCCGACTGGAAGACGACGCGTGTTCAGTCCAACGCCCTGCTCGCCGACGCGATGACCTCGCTGCGCGGCTTCGTCGCCCAGGCGCAGGAGATCGGCAAGGAAGACAGCGAGCGCTCGGCCAATGTCTCGGTCATCGCCATGATCGTCGGCACGCTGCTTGCCATCATCGGTGGCTTGATGCTGGTGGAAACCCTGCGTGGCCCGCTAAAGCGCGTCGCCGACGTCATGACGCGCCTCGCAAGTGGTGATTTGGAAGTGGCGATCGACGGCCGTAATCGCGGCGACGAGATCGGTGACATGGTCCGCTCCGTCAGCGTCTTCCGCGATGCCGCTCTCGAAAACGTCCGGCTGGAGCGTGAGGCAGAAAGCGCCCGTGCGCTCTCTGCGGAAGAGGCATCCCGCCGCGCTGCCGAGCGCGCCCGCATCGAAGCCGAGCAGAAGCAGGCGCTCAATGCGCTGGCGGACGTTCTCGCCAAGCTTGCGGACGGCAATCTGGAAGAAGGCATGCGCGAGGATCTTTCCGCCGACTTCGTGGAAATGGCCTTCACCTACAATCACGCGGTTGAAGCTCTTCGCGAGACCCTGACGGATGTTCGCTACACGGCCGAAGAAATCAAGGGCGGCACCGGCAACCTCGCAATGTCGGCCGATGATCTGGCGCGGCGCACCGAGCAGCAGGCGGCCGCCCTCGAGGAAAGCTCACGGGCGCTGCACCGCCTCAGCGACGTTGTCCGCTCGACCGCTGATCGCGCCCGGCAAACGGCGAACTCCGTGAATGAGACGCAGGCCTATGCGACCCAGTCGGGCGAAGTCGTTGCGAAGGCTGTCGGCGCCATGAGCGAGATCAACCGTTCCTCCGAGAAGATCGCCACGATCATCAGCGTCATCGACGAGATTGCCTTCCAGACAAACCTGCTAGCGCTGAATGCCGGCGTCGAGGCTGCCCGTGCCGGCGAGGCTGGCCGCGGCTTTGCCGTCGTTGCTCAGGAGGTCCGCGAACTGGCACAGCGCTGCGCCAATGCAGCCAAGGAGATCAAGGGCCTGATTTCGGCAAGCTCCGCCCAGGTGCAGAACGGCGTTCATCTGGTCGAGCAGACCGGTGCTGCGCTGGCGGAGATCATCAGCCACGTTACTGGCGTCCAGAGGCTTGTTGCCGACATATCGTCTGCGACAACAGAGCAGTCGACCGGTATTGAGGAGGTGACGCGAGCCGTGTCCGAAGTGGAGCTCATCACCCAGCGCAACGCTGCGATGGTCGAGGAAAACAACGCCGAGATCCACGGCCTGCGCCAGCGTGTCGACATGCTATCCGAGAAGATCGATCGCTTCCGTACCGGCGATGGCGAGGTGGGTTACGCAGATCACGGCAACACGGACGTGCGTTATCGTGCGGCCTGAAACATAGGCTTTGCCAGCTTGTCAAAGCAAAGGGCGCGAGGTTCCTACCTCGCGCCCTTTGCTTTTCTATTAAGATAGTATCAGCCGCCGGTGACGCTCATGTGGCGAGCGACCGCCGGGCGGTTGTGCGTGCGGTCGATGATGAAGTCATGCCCCTTGGGCTTGCGGGTAATCGCTTCGTCGATCGCAGCATGGAGCAGGGCATCGTCCTCGCTCGCCCGCAGCGCCGTACGCAGGTCGGCCGCGTCGTTCTGCCCGAGGCACATATAGAGCGTGCCCGTGCAGGTGAGCCGCACGCGATTGCAGCTCTCGCAGAAATTATGGGTCATCGGCGTGATGAAGCCGAGGCGGCCGCCGGTTTCGGCGACTTCGACATAGCGGGCAGGGCCGCCCGTCTTGAAGGGGATATCGGTCAGCGTGAACTGACGTTCGAGATCAGCGCGCAACTGGGAAAGCGGCAGATACTGGTCGGTGCGATCCTCGTCGATCTCGCCCATGGGCATGGTCTCGATGACGGTCAGGTCCATGCCGCGACCGTGCGCGAACCGCAGCAGGCCGGGAATTTCGGTATCGTTGAAGCCTTTGAGCGCGACGGCATTCAGCTTGATCTTCAGCCCGGCTTTCTGCGCTGCGTCGATGCCTTCCATCACCTTGGAGAAATCTCCCCAGCGGGTGATCGCGCGGAATTTGTCGGGATCCAGCGTATCGAGCGAGACGTTGATGCGCCGCACGCCGCTATCGTAGAGCTCGTCGGCATGGCGGGCGAGCTGGGAACCGTTCGTCGTCAGGGTCAATTCGTCGAGCGCGCCGTTCTGCACGCTCTCACCGAGTTTCCGGACCAGAAACATGATGTTCTTGCGCACCAAGGGTTCGCCGCCGGTGAGCCTGATCTTGCGCACGCCCTTGGCGATGAAGGCGGAACAGAGCCGGTCGAGCTCTTCGAGCGTCAGTAGATCCTTCTTGGGCAAGAAGGTCATGTGCTCGGCCATGCAGTAGGTGCAGCGGAAGTCGCAGCGATCGGTGACGGAAACACGCAGATAGGTGACGGCACGCCCAAAGGGATCAATCATCGGGCCAGTATCCGCTGCCAGCGGCGCGGCGCCGCCTATCGTACCAACAATGCTATTCACTCGAACCTCCGTCAGGTCTCTAATGTGTGCATAGGCGATTGTTGCGTCAAGGAAAATGCCTTTCAATTATACTTGCGTGCGAACCTATAGCGGCATAATTCTCGGAAAGACACTGAAAGGCATGGGAAAATCGATGAGTGACGTTTGGCCGACCGAATTGCGGGTCTCGAAAGATCGTCGTCACCTCACGGTGACATTCGACAATGGCGCGAGCTTCGATTTGCCGGCCGAGATGCTGCGGGTGCTGTCGCCCTCCGCGGAAGTCCAGGGACATGGGCCGGGGCAGAAGGTTACCGTGCCGGGCAAGCGCGATGTCGGCATCATGTCGATGACGCCTACCGGCAATTATGCCGTGCGCATCGGCTTCGACGACATGCACGACACCGGCATTTTCACATGGTCCTATCTGCGCGAGCTCGGAGAGAAAGGCCAAGAGCTTTTCACGGCCTATGAGGCCGAGTTGAAGGAAAAGGGTCTCAGTCGTGACCCGATCGGAAAGCCGCACTAGCAAATCTCCAGTAACGGACAGGGGGCGCAAGCATGATCCTTGGGGGTAGGGAAAATTGGCTTCGCGCCAAGGGCAGCAAGAACGAGAGCAAGGTCTCCTTCGTCGAGCTGTTTTTCGATCTGGTCTTCGTTTTCTCGATTTCGCAGCTTGCCCATGCGCTGGCCGAGCATTTCACCCCATTGGGCGCCCTCGAAGCGATCATGCTGATCTTCGCGGTGTGGTGGGTCTGGGTTTTTACCGCCTGGGTGACGAACTGGCTCGATCCGGATCGAATGCCGGTACGCATCATGCTCTTCACGCTGATGTTTGCCGGGCTAATCCTCTCGGCCTCGATCCCCGAAGCTTTCGGCGAGAAGGCGATTTTCTTTGCCGGCGCCTACGTCTTCATGCAGGTGGGACGCTCGCTGTTCACCGTCTACGCCCTCAAGAATGCCAGTGCGGCCAACCATCGCAATTTCCTGCGTATCACCAGCTGGCTCGTCCTGTCCGGCATCTTCTGGATCGCTGGTGCGCTGATGGAAGGCGAGGCCCGCATCGTGCTTTGGCTGATCGCTCTCGTCATCGAATATTCGGCCCCTGCGCTCGGCTTCCGGGTACCTGGGCTCGGCAAGTCGACGACGGCGGACTGGGATGTGTCGGGCGCGCATCTGGCCGAACGCTGTGCGCTATTCATCATCATCTGCCTCGGCGAAGCGGTCCTGCAGGCTGGCAAGACCTTCGCCGAGCAGCCGGTAACGCCCTTGATAGTCGCGGTATTCATCACCGCTTTCGTCGGCACGGTTGCTCTCTGGTGGATCTACTTTCAGTTCGGTCATGAAAGGGCGGCACATCGTATCGAACATGACGACACGCCCGGCAGCCTCGCGCGCCAGGCGTTCACCTACGCGCATATTCCGATCCTCGCCGGAATCATTCTGAGCGTCGTCGGAGACGAATTCCTCTTTGCTCATCCGCATGATGCTGCCGACATGCACGCTGCAGCTGCCCTACTCGGTGGGCCGGCGGTCTTCCTGCTTGGAAATCTTTGGTTCAAAGGGGTGACCACCGGCCGGCCGCCACTGTCGCACATGGCTGGGCTCGTCGGGCTGGCGCTGCTGCTCATCACCTTGCCGATGGTCGTGGTCTACCAGCTCGGCATTCTCGCCACAGCCGTGCTTGTCGTCGTTGCTATCTGGGAATTCGCCTCGTTGAACCGGGTCGTTCCTTCGGCACGTTCGACTGGCGATCATTGATCGCCAACGGGCTCCAGCGGTTCACGCTCTTCCTGTATCAGGAGGCTGACGATGCGCTCCATATGCACGGTGATCGCTTCGCACTCTTCGATCGGCGCATCCGAGAGCATCCGGTCGATGAGCGCGGTCTGGATGGTCATGGCTTCCCCTGTGACACGTCGCCCTTCCTCGGTCAGGTGGAGGCGGAGCACGCGCTTGTCGAGACGGTCGCTGCGCCGTTCGATCAGTCCCCGCTTTTCCATCTGCGGCAACAACATGCTCATGTTGGAGCGGCCGACCAATAGCTTGCGGGCGAGTTCCTGCTGGGAAATCCCTTCAAAGCGAAACAGGTTGACGAGAATGTCGAGATGCGGCGGCTTGATGTCGAGATGCGCCAATTCCCGCGCCAGTGATTGTTGCATCAGCTGGCAGGCGCGCGCCACGGCGATCCAGCTTCGAAAACGCGGATGGTCCCAGGGAAGGGATTGATTTTTGTTCATCGTTGTACTTTATTGTTCATAGTTGAACATTGTTGGATTCCCACTATGCCATCCTTTGCGCTCGAGGTCACCCGGTCGGGTCTGTCCGGTCTTGAAAGGCTGTCTCCGCGGCTGGCCGGCAAGGCAGCTTTCCGGCTTTTCTGTCTGACGCCATCGCGCCGGCCGCGCGGCTCAAAGGCCAAGGCGGCGCATATGGAGGGCAGGGAGCGTCTTCTGGCGGCGGAGCGGGTGATGCTGCCGTTTCCGGGCGGCCGCGCCATGGCCTATCGTTTCAATGGCGGAGCCAAGGGATCGCGCAAACGCTATCTCGTGGTACATGGTTGGGGTTCCAGCAGTGAATACATGTCCGAGCTTGCTACCTTCCTTGCCGATCGTGGGGCAGAGGTGATCTCGCTCGATCTTCCCGGGCATGGCCGTTCGGGCGGACGGTTCCTGAATGTGCGTCTGGCCGTTTCCGCCATCGCAGCCGCTTCTGCCCGCTTCGGAGGTTTCGATGCCGCGATCGGACATTCCTTCGGCGGCGCGTCTCTGACGCTGGCCTCTGCCGGCTTTCTACCCGATGTCGATCCGCTCCAGCCGGGCAAGCTGGTGCTGATCGGCGCGCCGAGCGCCATGGGCTGGCTGTTCAAGGATTTCGGCCGCCTGATGCGGCTCGGGCCGGCGACACAAGCGAGCCTGGAAGACGAGGTTCGCCGCGTGACGGGCAGAACGCTTGCCTCCTATGACCAGAAGCGCGGCAGGCTCGATCCGAGCCGACCGGTCCTTGTCGTTCATGCCGAAGATGACAAGGAGGTGAGTGCCGATCATGCTCGCGCCTATGCCGCCGAGGGATCGCATGTCCACCTTTTCTGGGCTAATGGCTTCGGTCATCGGCGCATCGTCAGCGCTCCGCCGGTCTTTGACGCCATCGAAAGCTTCCTCGCCGAGGATATCGAGGCGGAAAATCCGCTCGGAAATCAGGACGGGACGGTGCTATCGTTTTATCGAACCTCGCTGCGTCGCTCGTCATAGCAATATCTGCGTCGCGCGGGCTTTTGGGGCAGATCGCCAAAAGGAGGCGCGAGGCAGCATGCGTATCGTTACTTCAGTCGAGGAACTGAAAGGGCTCTATGGGGATGCCGGCGAGGCGTCGATCACCAAGGTAGCGAGCGTCCTGACACCGCTCTATCGCCGGATGATCGAAGTATCGCCCTTCATGGCATTGGCAACGGTCGGACCGGAGGGTCTGGATTGCTCACCGCGCGGTGATCTGGGTGGGGTCGTTCGCGTGGAGGATGAGAAGACCCTGCATCTGCCGGATTGGCGCGGCAATAACCGCGTCGATTCTCTTGCGAATATCGTGCGCGATCCGCGCATTGCGCTGATGTTCCTCATCCCCGGGTCGAATACGACGATGAGGCTCAATGGTCGGGCAGTCGTCTCTATCGAGCCGACTTTACTCGACAGTTTCGAGATGGATGGCAAGCATCCACGCTGCGTCATCGTCATCACGATCGAGGAAGTCTATTTCCAGTGCGCGCGGGCGGTGATGCGAGCTGAGCTTTGGAATGCGGAACGGTTCGTCGATCCGGCAAGCCTGCCGAGCCCCGGTATGATGCTCAAGGCTGCAAGGGCCGATTTCGATCAGGAAACTTATGATCGCGAGGCGCCGGCGCGGGCGGCCAAGACGCTGTGGTAAACAAGCCGCCGGCATGCCTGGGAAAGCAGCGCCGGCGGTTGGTTGGCTTCACTTCTAATTTTTGTAGATGAGCCAACTTTTGGTGAAATCCTTCTGCATGCCGTCCTGATAGACACTGCTGCAGTTGCGGCCGGCATTCTTGGCGCAGTAAAGCGCCAGATCGGCCTTGTTATACAGCTCTCCTGAATCGGCTGCTTCCGAAGCCATGCAGATGCCGAGCGAGAGGGTGATCGGACCGTAATCGACCCTGGTGCGGGAATTCTTGAAAGGCGTCATCTCCAGCGTGCGGCGGATTCGTTCGCAGACTGTCGTGACGTCTTCGACGCTGGCGGCTTCCAGAATCAGGGCGAATTCCTCGCCGCCAATGCGGGCAACGAAGACATCGCGGCGTACATTGGCGCGGATGATGGAGGCGACGGTCGCAAGGATCTTGTCGCCGACCGGATGGCCGAATGTGTCGTTGATCCGCTTGAAGTGATCGATATCGGCGAGCACCAGCGCCGTCGTCGGGCGGGTCAAATGGTTGTCGAAGATGGAGATCAGCCGGTCCTCGAAGGCGCGGCGGTTGGAAAGGCGGGTCAGGGCATCGGTGTTGGCGATGCGCTTGTATTCGTCCAACTCCTTGCGGACCAGCTCCATTTCCTGGCTGCGCTGGGCGACGTTCTCGACCGTCTTTTCACCATGAGCCATGGTGTCGCCCGTCGCAGCGGCGAGCATGTCGATGGCGCCGCGCAGCAGTTCGGCGCTGTTGTGGCTCCTGGAGCTTATGCTTTGGCAGGTCTCGCCCAGCAGGCGATTGTAGCTCTGGAGCGTCGTCTGTTCCTGGCGCAGGGCGCGCAGGACGGCATCAAGTTCGGAGGTCAGGCGAGCGTGCGCATCGTCGAAGACGCGACCTGCGTGATGCGGGAAATACTTAGCGCCTATCTCGTCCAGCTCTTCCTGCGTGGCGCTCTTGCCGAGAGCTGCCAGTTCACGGGTGAGAGCGAGATTGGAGCCGATATAGGCTTCGTAGAAAAGTTCGTAATTGCGCGGAATAGGTGCGACCCCCATGGATCGCATGGCGTATGTAATCTGCCCTGCCACGTCGGGAATTTGCGCCTTGGGCGCAATCGCCGTACTCATCGGTGAGCTCCGTAACATGTATTGGTTAAATCCCTTCTTTATCTACGCAAAGATTCTTTGAGAAAATATTAAGGACGTGATTGTGAAAAATCTTCTGTGATTACGGTTTTATTCGGAAATAATTACAATTAAAGGACGCTTTTACAGAAGGGGCGCTGATGCGCCCCTTTCAATACGATCGATCAAGGGCAGAAATTTCTATCCTAGATTGAGTTCCTGGAAGAAATCGTTGCCCTTGTCGTCAATGACGATGAAGGCGGGAAAATCCTCGACCTCGATCTTCCAGACGGCTTCCATGCCGAGTTCGGGATATTCGAGAACCTCTACTTTCTTGATGCAATCCTGGGCAAGGCGCGCTGCCGGACCGCCGATCGAACCGAGATAGAAGCCGCCATATTTCCTGCAGGCTTCACGCACGGCGCGCGAACGGTTGCCCTTGGCAAGCATGACCATGGAGCCGCCGAACGACTGGAACTGGTCGACATAGCTGTCCATGCGGCCCGCGGTCGTCGGGCCGAAGGAGCCGGAGGCATAGCCGGCCGGCGTCTTTGCCGGACCGGCATAATAGACCGGATGGTTCTTCAAGTATTCCGGCATGCCTTCGCCCTTTTCCAGGCGTTCACGGATCTTGGCATGTGCCAGATCACGCGCGACGATGATGGTGCCGGTGAGCGACAGGTGCGTCTTGACCGGATGCGCCGACAACTCGGCCAGGATATCGGCCATCGGCCGGTTGAGATCGATGCGGATCATCGATTCCGAAAGCTTGGCTTCGTCGATTTCGGGCATGTATTTCGACGGATCGGTCTCGAGCTGTTCGATGAAGATGCCGTCGCGGGTGATCTTGCCCTTCGCCTGACGGTCGGCGGAACAGGAGACACCAAGCCCGATCGGCAGCGAGGCGCCATGGCGGGGCAGGCGGATGACGCGGACGTCGTGGCAGAAATACTTGCCGCCAAACTGCGCGCCGACGCCGAGGCTCTGCGTCAGCTTGTGAATTTCCTTCTCCATTTCGACATCCCGGAAGGCGTGCCCGCTTTCGGAGCCTTCCGTGGGAAGACAGTCGAGATATCGCGTCGAGGCGAGCTTGACCGTCTTCAGGTTCATCTCCGCTGACGTGCCGCCGATGACGATGGCGAGATGATAGGGGGGGCAGGCTGCCGTGCCGAGCGTCAGGATCTTCTCTTTCAGGAAATCCAGCATGCGGTCATGGGTGAGCAGCGAAGGCGTACCCTGGTAGAGAAAGGTCTTGTTGGCCGAGCCGCCGCCCTTGGCGACGAAGAGGAATTCGTAGGCGTCGGTGCCTTCTTCATAGATGTCGATCTGCGCCGGCAGATTGTTCTTGGTGTTCTTTTCCTCGAACATCTTGATCGGCGCGAGCTGCGAGTAACGCAGGTTCTTCTTCTCGTAGGCGTCGAGTACGCCCTTGGCCATCGCGCCGCTGTCGCCGCCTTCGGTCCAGACGCGGCGGCCCTTCTTCGCCATGATGATGGCAGTGCCGGTGTCCTGGCACATCGGAAGCACGCCACCGGCGGCGATATTGGCGTTTTTCAGCAGATCGTAGGCGACGAAGCGGTCGTTGTCGGTCGCCTCAGGATCTTCCAGGATTGACGCGAGCTGCTTCAAATGGCCAGGGCGCAAAAGATGATTGATATCGGCAAAGGCCGTTTCGGCAAGCAGCCGGATGCCTTCGGGGTCGACGGTCAGGATCTCCTGGCCTTTGAACGTGTCGACGGAAACATAATCGCCGGAAATCTTGCGATAGGGGGTCGTGTCGTCGCCGAGGGGAAATAGATCGTCAGCCATATGGGAAACCTTTCAAGCCGGATGGCGGGGAAGATGTTTGGAAACGATCTAAATCCGGCTTGCGTCAAAAGCAATTGTTGATGGTGACCTGGTTGTGTGAGGCATCAGCCGATCAGTTCAGACATGCAGGAAGCGGGCGCTTGATTCCCACGTCGCAATGCTCTCAGTATCTTATCGATAGCCAAGGCCACCTGATCAGAAAGTCAGCACATTTTCGTTTGAACAGATCTGGCTGTGCATTGGCAGGGTTTATGCGCAATATGCCGTTCCACATGTCATCGAAGCCATCTGGCGCGTACACGCTTCCACCTTCTGCTCTTATGCCAACACGAGTGCAGGAGATCAGATAGCGATCAATGCCTTCTTCCGCGCGCTGAAGAGGCGGATAAGACCTTCCGAATTTTTTCGAATACCAAAGATGAACTCGAGCCTGATTTCGAATCTCGATCCGATCCGCCAAACTTCCGAGAGCCTGCTTCACCTTCTGAATGACTTTATCTTCGGCTTCCCACGATAGATCTCGATCATCAAAATAGAAGATATCGTAATCTTTGACGCCCCATGTCGGGGAATGCCCACTTTTGAAATTCCACACCGTTTGAAATAGGCATCCGGCAGTAAGGATGCATTGGGGTAGCTTGAGAAGAGGAAGGCGATCAAGCAGTTCCCTGTTGATCTGATTCTCCAGCACATGCGCTACAAAGTCGGATGTCGTTATCGACATTGATACCTCCGTTTGTTCGCTTTATGTTCTGAAAATTGATCAATCTCGTCAAGGGAACGGAGGCTATCTCCACAGAGGACGCCCCGGCCATTTGTCGGGGCGATTTGTCTCCAGTGGGTGATTTTACTTCGGACCTATCATCGTCTCCGGCCGGACGATGGCGTCATATTCCTCCGAAGACACCAATCCGCTTGCGAGCGCTTCTTCCTTCAGCGTCGTGCCATTCTTGTGGGCCGTCTTGGCGATCTTTGCGGCATTGTCGTAGCCGATCTTCGGCGCGAGTGCCGTCACCAGCATCAGTGACCGCTCCAGGCCTGCCTTGATGTTGTCTTCGCGCGCCTCGATGCCGACGACGCAATTATCGGTGAAGGAGACGGCGGCGTCGCCGAGCAACTGCACAGACTGCAGGAAATTGTAGGCCATCATCGGATTATAGACGTTGAGCTCGAAATGGCCCTGGCTGCCGGCAAAGGTGAGGGCGGCATTGTTGCCGAAGACCTGAATGCAGACCTGCGTCAGCGCTTCGCACTGGGTCGGATTGACCTTGCCCGGCATGATCGAGGAGCCCGGCTCGTTTTCCGGCAACGACAATTCGCCGAGACCGGAGCGCGGGCCGGAGCCGAGCAAGCGGATATCATTGGCGATCTTGAAGAGAGCTGCCGCCGCGGCGTTGATCGCGCCGTGGCTGAACACCATCGAGTCATGGGCTGCCAGCGCCTCGAACTTGTTCGGCGCGGTGACGAAGGGCAGGCCGGTAATCCCGGCGATCTCGTCGGCGACCCTCTCGGCAAAGCCGATCGGCGCGTTGAGCCCGGTTCCGACCGCCGTGCCGCCCTGGGCGAGTTCGCAAAGGCCCGGCAGGGTCAGCTCGATGCGCTTGATCGAGGAGGCGACCTGGGCGGCATAGCCGGAAAATTCCTGGCCAAGCGTCAGCGGTGTCGCATCCTGCGTGTGGGTGCGGCCGATCTTGATGATATGGGCGAAGTCGGCCACCTTCTTTTCCAGTGCGGCATGCAGATGTTGCAAGGCTGGCAGCAAGTGATGAACGATCTGCTCGGCGCAGGCGATGTGCATGGCCGTCGGATAGGTGTCGTTCGACGACTGGCTCATGTTGACGTGGTCGTTCGGATGCACCGGCTTCTTCGAGCCCATGACACCGCCGAGCATTTCGATCGCGCGGTTCGAAATCACCTCATTGGCGTTCATGTTCGACTGCGTGCCGGAGCCGGTCTGCCAGACGACCAGCGGAAAGTGATCGTTGAGCTTGCCGTCGATGACTTCCTGCGCCGCCGCGACGATTGCCTTGCCGAGCGCCGGGTCGAGCTGGCCGAGTTCCATATTGGCGCGTGCGGCCGCTTGCTTGACGATGCCGAGCGCGCGGACGACCGATAGCGGCTGCTTTTCCCAGCCGATCTTGAAATTGCCGAGCGAGCGCTGCGCCTGTGCGCCCCAATAGCGGTCGCTGGCGACTTCGATCGGGCCAAAGGTATCGGTTTCGGTGCGGGTGGACGTCATGTTCCTGGTCCTGCTTTTCATTGAGACAGATAGCAGCCATATAAGCCCGAACAGCGCCCAAGAAAACATCAAAGCGCCATTTGATGACTTTGCTATTCAAGTTTTCTGCCAAGGCGGCGTGCTCTTTTTAACACGCCCCGCATATATTAATGGGGGCGCATTTGGGGCGCTTAAAAAGTCCCGGAAATTTCAATAAAAGATTAACCAATAATTTCATAATTCGGTGTGGACTGAGCGCGGAAGACGCCGCTGCTTCGTAACATGAAGTTGAGGCATTGAACGAAAGGCGGGGTCTCGCCGTTTTCACTATATCAGGTGTATGATGCCGAAGGCATCGCGGCCGAGTTGAAAACAGCACCGCCAAGCTCGAAGTTATCGCACGATACAGGGACTGATTAGAGAATGAAACTTGCCATCAAAGCCACAGCATCCGTCCTGGCCCTTTCCTGTTGCCTTTCCTCCATCGGCGCAACCTCTGCAAGCGCGATGACTCTTATGGATTTCATCCGTGGCGGGCAGGGGCGTCAGCAGAGCACGCAGGTATCGGCGCCGGTTCCCGTGAACCCGGCGCAGACGCTGAATGCCGATCAGCCGCCGCGGGCCAAGCAGTCGCTGCCGACCGTGGATGCACCCAAATACTATACCTACAAGGCTGACCAGATGCGTCTGGTGGCGACCACGCATTTTGCCGATCCGGTGGTGACCGGAGCCGTTGCCGACGCCTCCCCGACGCCGGTCGCGGTCGATACCGAGATCTCGCAGCGTCGCTACCTGGCCGATGCCCGCGTCATGGCGACCAACGACATCGCCAAGGCAATCGAGGCCTATTATGCCGATCAGAGCAAGCCGCTTCTCTGGGTTGCCGATCATGCCGTCAGCGACAAGGCGAAGGCCGCCATGGGCGTTCTTGCCGATGCCGGTTCCGTCGGTCTTGATCCCGCGGACTATGCCGTGATGCCGCCCAGTGCCGATGCGGCAAATGCCGATCCGGTGATGCGCGACCGCGCACTCATGCAATTCGAGCTTGCGCTGTCGAGCAAGGTATTGATGTTCGTTCAGGATACGGTTCGCGGTCGTCTCGACCCGAACAAGATCTCCGGCTATCACGACTTCAAGCGCAAGGACGTCAATCTGACGGCCATGCTCGATGTGCTGCGCGCCAGCCCGGATGTCGGTGCCTATCTCAACAGCCGCAGCCCGTCCAACTCGCAATTCATGGAATTGAAGGCGGAGCTTGCGAAGCTGCGCGCCGCAAGCGGATCGGACGGCAGCCATATCTCCATTTCCCTGACCGGCACCTTGAAGCCGGGCGGCAGCTCCCCGGAAATGGCCAATATCGTCAAGGCGATCCAGCATCGCGGATCTGACGCGCTGAAGACGGCTCACGCCGATCTTTTCGCCGCTTATCTGGGCACGCCGAGCTACACGCCCGAGCTGGTGTCGCTGGTCGAGGACTTTCAGAGAGAAAAGGGACTGACGGCCGACGGCGTCATCGGTCCGTCCTCCGTTCGCGCCATGGTCGGCGAGAACAGCGACGCGAAGATCCAGAAGCTGGTCATCGCCATGGAACAGCTGCGCTGGCTGCCTGACGAACTCGGCCCGCGCTACGTCTTCATCAACCAGCCGGCCTTCATGGTCTATTACTACAACAACAACCAGGAACAGCTGTCGATGCGCGTCGTCGTCGGCAGCAAGCAGCACCAGACCTTCTTCTTCGAAAATCAGGTGCAGACGGTTGAATTCAACCCGTTCTGGGGCGTTCCGCAATCGATCATCATCAACGAGATGCTGCCGAAGCTGCGCGCCGACCCGAATTATCTCGACCGCATGGGCTATCAGGTTGAAGTCGGCGGCCGTGCCGTCGCATCGTCCAGCGTCGACTGGTACGGCTCGACGAAGAGCATCTCGGTTCGTCAGCCGCCGAGCAGCGACAATGCGCTCGGCGAACTGAAGATCCTCTTCCCGAACTCGCACGCGATCTACATGCACGACACGCCGCAGAAGAGCTTCTTCAAGAAGGATATGCGTGCACTCAGCCATGGCTGCGTCCGTCTTGCCGATCCGCGCGCAATGGCTGCTGCCGTGCTGAACACCACGGTCGACGACGTCGCCAAGCAGATCGCGACCGGCCAGAACAAGGGCGTTTCGGTGCCGCAGAAGTTCCCGATCTACATCGCCTACTTCACCGCATGGCCGAACAAGGATGGCGTCATTCAGTATTTCAACGACGTCTACGATCGCGATGCTGCCACGCAAAAGGCGCTCGATGCGACCTCGAAGGCGCGTACCGCTCAGATCTGAGTTTGGTTTGATTTAAGACAAAAAGGGCGACCTGGCGGTCGCCCTTTTTTATTGCCCTATTACTAAAGACGCCGGCGGAAACTGCCCGGGCTGGCCCAACCGACGATCCGGCTTAATTCTTCGCTTGGATACGCCATTCCCGGCCGCCGAAGGTGACGTCGAAGCGCGAGAGGAAGGAGCGGCCAAGCAGCCCGTCAACTTCGTTGCCGAGGGCTGCGTTGTCATCAAGGACGACCGTCGTGATATCGCTGGCCTGGACATGTCCGACTTTCACAGTGGCAGCCGTTGTGTGCGTGGCTTGGGAAACGCCGTTCGCCGTCTGAAGCGAAATTCCGTTGTTGCCGTCGATCGGCAGCTTGGCCCGCGCGGCAAAGGCTTTGTTCACTGCGACAAAGCTGGCGCCTGTGTCGACGATGAACGTCCCTTCCGTGTCATTGATCGAGACCCGCGCCAGGATGATATTCTTGCCCTGCGTCGGAAATCGATCACTGCCGGTGGCATAGGTCGAGGTGCATTTTCCCATGGTTTCATACAGCTTGATGATCCCACGCACGACCGCGGTATCATTGCGATCGGGATTGGTGGAAACCCAGAGCTGAAGCGGTCCAATCGCCTCGCAATATTCGCCAAGTTCGCGATAGCTTGTCGAGATTCCCTCGAATACCGCGCTGTTTAACATCGCGATATTGTCGGTTAGGCCGATGACGGAATAGTAGTCGTCGATAGCGTCCCGATATTTCCTAGCATTTGCGCGAATTCGTGCGCGTTGGAAATAGAAATCGGGCATTCCCGGCGACATTGTTATCACCTCATTCGAGACCTTCAGTGCTTCGTCGAAGTCGCTGAGATCGTCCAGAATTTCGGCAGCTGAGCTCAAGGCGATATTCGAGGGCTTGCACTTGTTGGAGAAGGCAATGAAAACTTTGGCTGCTTCGCGGCGATAGCCCTGCTTCTGCAGTTCATCGGCGAATTTATAGACTGCATTCCAATCGCAATGCTCTCGCCGTAACATATCGAGATCGGCTGCCATCGTAGCTCTGCCTGCGACGATGTTCGGCAGAGGTGCGATGTCGAAATGTTCATAGACTGCCGTGAGCGCCGGATCGGGTTTGGCGCCGGCTCCGGTTTCTGTCTGGACATATCCGACAATACGGTCGCCATAGATGTAGAACCAAATACCGGCGCATAGTGCTGCGCAAATGATCAGCGTTCGGACAATGGGAGCAAACCACCCTCGGCGGCTTGGCAATCTACCGGCGTTACGGTCGTCTGGATCTGCTACGAGCAAGGGGGCGCTCCACTATCGAGTTATCGTCCGGCTCAGCAACAGCGCGCAAGAAACGTTTCTCTCTTGCGGTCGCGATGCCGATAGCAGGACGTCGATAAGTTGTGGCGGAAGCGCGTGAATCGCGCAAGACCCGCTACAACCCCGCCTTTTGAACCAACAGAGATTTTGGTGATCTCAGGCCGCGAGCAGCCCTTCGACCAGCTCTGGGGTCAGCTCGTCATAGTGATAGATGATGCGGTTCGGGCCGAGCGTTTCCACACCGACATCGGAATAGCCGAATGGAACCGCCACCGAAGGCACGCCGGCGTTGCGGGCGACGAGGATGTCGTTGATGCTGTCGCCGATCATGATGGTGCGGGCGATGTCGCCGCCGGCGCGTTCAACCGTGCCGATCAGATGCTCGGCATTCGGCTTGCGCACGGTGAAGGTGTCGCCACCGGTAATGGCCTCGAAGTAATGGGTCAGCTCCAGTCGGTCGAGCAGGGTGCGTGCCAGCGATTCCATCTTGTTGGTGCAGACAGCGAGCTTGTAGCCCTGGCTTCTCAGCGTATTAAGGGCCGCCAGGAGCCCCGGGTATGGCTGCGTGGCGCCCGGCATCGTCTCGGAATAATGGGTTATGAAGCGCTGGAGGAGAGCCGGCAATTCTTCCGATGTCAGCGTATAGCCGTGCAGCTTGCAGGCTCGCTCGATCATCACCTGCGCGCCGTTGCCGACGAGATGCGTCACGTCGTCGTAGCTGATGGGCGGAAGCTTGAGGGCGGCGATCGTATGGTTCAGGCTGACGATCAGGTCCGCATGCGTGTCCAGCAGCGTGCCATCGAGATCGAATACGACAAGGGGAGATTTCACGAGGAATCGGCCTTTGCATAGAAAAGAGTGCGTCTTCTGGAGTTAAAAGATCGCGCGGGCAATTGCAACTGAAGCGCCCGAAAGCCTTGGCGGGAAGGGCCGGGGATTTCTATATCGCGCCGTTATTTTGGCTTTCGTTTGGCTGGAGAGCCGTGTAAACAGCAGACCAACGTAACAATGGGAGCAGGTGGCGCATGGACGCCCGCCAGATGAAAATCGAGGCTGCGAGAGCCGCGCTGGCTTATGTCGAGAGCGGCATGCGGCTCGGGATCGGCACCGGCAGCACGGCGGAGGAGTTCGTTCGCCTGCTCGCCGAAAAGGTTGCGGCCGGCCTCTCGATCCAGGGCGTTCCCACGTCCGAAAGAACGGCCAAGCTCTGCAATGAACTCGGCGTTCCGTTGAAATCGCTGGACGAGCTTCCGGAACTCGATCTCACCATCGATGGTGCCGACGAACTGGATGGCAGGCTGACCCTGATCAAGGGCGGCGGCGGCGCGCTGCTGCGCGAGAAGATAGTTGCTGCCTCGTCCGCCCGCATGATCGTCATCGCGGATCAGAGCAAAGTCGTCGAGACCCTCGGGGCCTTTCCGCTGCCGATCGAGGTCAACCCTTTCGGGCTTGTTTCCACTCGCATCCTCATCGAGAAGGCCGCATCGCGCCTTGGGCTTTCGGGCGCGCTCAACATGCGCCGCGCGGGTGACAGCCTCTTTGTCACCGATGGGGGGCATTTCATCGTCGATGCATCTTTCGGCCGTATTCCTGATGCAGAGGCGCTGTCGAGCAAACTCTATTCGATTCCCGGCGTTGTCGAACACGGGCTCTTTATCCATATGGCGACACAAGCGATCATTGCCGGCCCTGCCGGTGCGCGCACGTTGCAGGCGAACAATACATAGGAGCATTCATCTCATGATCAAATTTGCGGGTCTTGGCCGTCTTGCCGCTGCTACCATTCTTCTCTCTGGCATTGCCTTTGGTTCCGTCAACGCTCAGGAAGTTTCCGAGGATCAGATCAAGGCTGCGCGCGCCGCGATCAACGCTCTCGGCATCACCAATCAGTTCGACAATATCCTGCCGAACCTCGCCGAGCAGCTGAAGAGCACGATGATCCAGGCAAACCCGAATTTCGGCGATGCGATCAACTCGACCGTCGATGCCACCGCGCTGGCGCTGGCGCCGCGTCGTGCCGATCTCGAGCGTGAAGCCGCCATCACCTATGCCAAGGCCTTCTCGGCCGACGAACTCAAGGCGATCGCCGATTTCTACGGTTCGCCGGCCGGCAAGAAGCTTCTGAAGGACGGGCCGCTCGCCACCCGCGAACTTTACAAGGCCGCCGATATCTGGAGCCAGGGCATTTCACGCGACCTCGCAAACCAGAGCAACGATGCTCTGCAGAAGGTCGTCAAGCAGCCGGTCGCTACGCCGGATGCCGGTGCCGCTGCTCAGACAGCGCCGAAGCAGTAAGCGACAGGCCTTTGCCGTGCTGTTCCGGAAGGCAAGTCTGGCTTTTCGGTGTAAGCGGCGGACGGTTCCAAATTCGAAGCCCGGATCGATTCCGGGCTTTTCTTTTTGCATCGCGGCTCCCTATATGAGTGCCAACCCCCAATGGCGCTTCGTGCGCATATTCATGACCACAGGAGCCACCGATGCCTTCGTTTGATTTCGACCTTTTCGTGATTGGCGGCGGTTCCGGCGGTGTGCGCAGCGCGCGCGTGGCGGCCTCGCTCGGCAAGAAGGTCGGCATTGCGGAAGAATATCGCTATGGCGGCACCTGCGTCATTCGCGGCTGTGTGCCGAAGAAGCTGTTCGTCTATGCCTCGCAGTATAGCGAGCATTTCGAGGATGCGGCAGGGTTCGGCTGGGCGGTCGGTGAAAGCAGCTTCGACTGGAAGAAGCTGATCGAGGCGAAGGACAAGGAAATCGCCCGGCTGGAGGGCCTCTATCGCAAGGGGCTAGACAATGCGAAGGCGGATATCTTTGATACGCGCGCCGAGCTGGTGGATGCCCACACGGTCAAGCTGTTGAAGACCGGCCAGACCATCACTGCCGAGACCATCGTGATTGCGACGGGTGGCAGGCCGAACCTGCACACGGCGCTGCCGGGCCATGAGCTCTGCATCTCCTCGAACGAAGCCTTCCATTTGAAGGAACTGCCGAAGTCGATCCTGATCGCCGGTGGCGGCTATATCGCTGTCGAATTCGCCAATATCTTCCACGGCCTCGGCGTCGAGACGACGCTGATTTATCGCGGCGCCGAGATCCTCTCGCGTTTCGACCAGGATTTGCGCAAGGGTCTGCATGAAGCGATGGAAGAGAAGGGTATCCGCATTCTTTGCCACGACATCATTCAGAGCGTCGAGAAGACGGAACGTGGCCTCAGTGTCCGGACGAAGAATGACAAGTCCTTGACGGTCGATACCGTCATGCTGGCGCTCGGCCGCACGCCGAATACCGAAAGCCTCGGGCTGGAAGCGGCGGGCGTCGCAATCAACGAGCAGGGCGCTGTCATCGTCGATGAATATTCGCGCACGTCCGTTCCGAATATCTACGCGCTTGGCGACGTCACCGACCGGGTACAGCTGACGCCAGTCGCGATCCATGAGGCCATGTGCTTCATCGAGACCGTCTACAAGAACAATCCGACGCGGCCGGATCACGAGCTGATCCCGACCGCCGTCTTCTCGCAGCCCGAGATCGGCACGGTCGGCCTGACTGAGGAAGACGCTGCCAAGCGCTATCCGGAGCTTGAGGTTTATCGCGCCCAGTTCCGGCCGATGAAAGCGACGCTTTCGGGCCGTACCGAGAAGATGATCATGAAGCTCATCGTCAATGCCGCCGACCGCAAGGTGATCGGCGCGCATATTCTCGGCCACGATGCCGGCGAGATGGCGCAGATTCTTGGGATCACGCTGAGGGCCGGCTGTACCAAGGATGATTTCGACCGCACCATGGCTGTGCATCCGACGGCGGCGGAAGAATTGGTGACCATGTATTCGCCGAGCTATCGCATCCGCAACGGCGAGCGTGTGTAAAGCGTCCGTTTTGGCGCAGATATCGACTGCAGCATAAAAGATTCGCACAGTAGTTTGCCCGCCTTTGCAAGCGGGCGGCAAAGGTTTATAAGCGCGCGTTATTTACGAAGACGGGACGCCCGACCAAGATCGGGCGCACAAGCAGGTGAGTGAGATGGCACAGAATTGGACCCCGAGCAGTTGGCGGCAGAAACCGATCCAGCAGGTGCCGGATTTTCCGGACAAGACAGCGCTTGCAGAGACCGAAGCGCAACTTGCAAGCTATCCGCCGCTCGTTTTTGCCGGTGAAGCCCGTCGCCTGAAGGCGCATCTGGCCAATGTCGCAGAGGGCAATGGCTTCCTGCTGCAGGGTGGCGATTGTGCCGAAAGCTTTGCCGAGCATGGCGCCGATACGATCCGCGATTTCTTCCGCGCCTTCCTGCAGATGGCTGTCGTCCTGACCTTCGGCGCGCAGCTGCCGGTCGTTAAGGTCGGCCGCATCGCCGGCCAGTTCGCCAAGCCGCGCTCGTCGAACATCGAAACGCAGAATGGTATATCGCTGCCGAGCTATCGCGGCGACATCATCAACGGCATCGAGTTCACCGAAGATGCGCGCATTCCCAATCCAGAGCGTCAGTTGATGGCTTATCGCCAGTCCGCTGCGACGCTCAATCTGCTGCGTGCCTTTGCCATGGGCGGCTATGCCAATCTGGAAAACGTGCAGAAGTGGATGCTCGGTTTCGTCAAGGACAGCCCGCAGGGCGAGCGCTACCGCAAGCTTGCCGACCGCATCGGCGAGACCATGGATTTCATGCGCGCAATCGGCATCACCGCCGAGAGCAATGCCAGCCTGCGCGAAACCGATTTCTTCACCAGCCACGAAGCGCTGCTGCTTGGCTATGAAGAAGCTTTCACTCGCGTCGACTCCACGACCGGCGACTGGTACGCGACCTCGGGCCACATGCTCTGGATCGGCGACCGCACGCGCCAGGCCGACCATGCGCATGTCGAATATTTCCGCGGCATCAAGAACCCGATCGGTCTGAAGTGCGGTCCTTCGCTGCAGGCGGATGATCTGATCAATCTGATCGACATTCTGAACCCGGAAAACGAAGCCGGCCGCCTGACGCTGATCTGCCGTTTCGGCCACGACAAGGTTGCCGATAACCTGCCGCGCCTCATCCGCGCGGTCGAGAAGGAAGGCCGCAAGGTCGTCTGGTCCTGCGATCCGATGCATGGCAATACGATCACGCTCAACAACTACAAGACACGTCCGTTCGAGCGCATCCTGTCGGAAGTCGAAAGCTTCTTCCAGATCCACCGTGCCGAGGGCACGCATCCGGGCGGCATCCACATCGAGATGACCGGCAAGGACGTGACCGAATGCACGGGCGGCGCCCGCGCCGTCGGCGCTGAAGACCTGCAGGATCGCTATCACACCCATTGCGACCCGCGCCTCAATGCCGACCAGGCGCTGGAACTTGCCTTCCTGCTTGCCGAGCGGATGAAGGGCGGCCGCGACGAGAAGCGTATGCGGGCTCACGGCTGAGCGAATCCGCATCCACCATCTAGCGAGCGGGCCGGCGAAAGACCGGCCCGTTTGTTTTTAACCGAGGCGGATCAATCCAGCTGAAAGGCGCTTCATTTCTTTGAGATTGACCCGATTGCCGTTTTCAGGAAGGCTACCCTCAAAACAAGGGGAGCGATGATGAGCGACGAACACACGGGAGCCTGCCTTTGCGGCAGCGTACGTTTCAAGGCACGCGGCAAGCTGCGCGAGGTCGTCGCCTGTCATTGTTCGCAGTGCCGCAAGCAGACCGGGCTCTATTATGCCGCAACCAACGTTGCGCGCGAAAATCTCGTCATCGAGGGGGAGGAGGCGATCACCTGGTATCGTGCCAGCACATTCGCTCGCCGCGGCTTTTGCAGGACCTGCGGCTCGGCCCTGTTCTGGGTGGCTGACGGCGCCGATGAAATATCGATCATGGCCGGTCTGTTCGACCGGCCGAGCGGCCTTGAGATAGGCTATCATATTTATTGCGCCGACAAGGGCGACTATTATGAGATCAGCGACGGACTGCCGCAATATCGGCAAGGGCGACCGGGATTGCTGACGGCCGGCCCTTCCGATTGACCCTCAGATACCACTTTTTTCCGTGACGAGCTTGCTGAGCTTGGCGAGTTCTTCCCGCACCACCGCGAGCTCCGTCAGCACCTGCATATCGATCTTCTGATGCAGGGACAGCACTTCCAGCTCGGACTTCAGATTGACTTCGTAATCCTTGGCCGCCTCGAAGCGATCCCGCTCTGCCTGCCGGTTCTGAGACATCATGATGATCGGCGCCTGGATCGCGGCGAGCATGGAGAGGACGAGGTTCAAAAAGATGAAAGGATAGGGGTCGAAGGCGTTCGTGGTGAGAAGGATCGTGTTGATGGCACACCAGAAGACCAGAAACAGCAGGAAAGCGATGATGAAGGACCAGGAGCCGCCAACGCGGGCGATGCCGTCAGCCAGACGCTGTCCCGTGGACGATTCCGCCGAGATGGCTGCATTGATGTCGGTGGAAATGATCTTTCGCTCGTGCGCCTTTTTAAGAACGCGCTTTTCGATATCGCCGAGCTGATCGGTCGTCTTGTCAAAATGCAGATGAACGAAGTTGGGAAGATTATGCATTGGGAGGGCTCCGAGGTCCTTGTGGCATTGAATGCAACTATTCGACCAACGGATAAAAATGCAACGAGGGAAGGGTTTCAAACCCGACTACGCATGGAGCCGCTGCGTGTGCCGCTATGGCAAAACCGCTGCATTAACCCATGCTCGCGATGGGGCTAGCTGTTCTCCTGGCTCACCAGCTCTGCATGCGATGGGAAGAAGCGCTCCAGACCATATTGGCGGCCGAACATCATATCGTGCTGCAGATAGCGATAGTCGCGCACTATCGGGTCGAGCTCCTGCTCCTTGCGCGCCCAATCGGGAAAGGCCTGATTGTCGCGGCTCGCAAGCTGGTAGCGATCGACGATGGTGTATTTCTTCTGCACGCGCCCGAGAAAGCCCGTGTAGAAAGGATGCTCGTAGCCGGCGGTTTTCAGCAGATGATAGGGCAGCTGCGAGGGGCTGATGGTGCCGATGTCCTTGCGGGCGCCTTTCTTGCTCGACCAGACGACGAGCGGCGTCTCATGCTCCTTCTTCATGACATCGAGTGGGGCTTTGCGGGTGGCGACCTGCTGCGGCATGTAGCCGGTGTTAGGATAGACGTTGCCGAGCGGCGGCAGATGATCGCCCCAGAGGACGATGATGGTTTCGCGGTCGCGCTTTTCGGCCCAATCCATCAGCATCTTCAGGCTGGCATCGGCTTCGCGCACGCCCTGCGCGTAGGTAGCAAGTGCGGCACGGTCACCATCGTTCAGATTGCCAGCGATATCGACGGTATTCTCAGCGTAGCGGTCGGCTTCGTAGGGGCCATGTCCCTGCAGGGTGACGGCGAAGAAGAAGAACGGGCGCTCGGCGGCGTCTCCCTCGCGTATGATTTCCTTCATGAGGGAATCGTCGGCGGCGAACATGCCGCGCTTGTCCATGGCCGGTAGGGTTTCCTGGGTGTGAAACTCCTCGAAGCCGAAGGCGCGATAGACCTCGTTGCGGTTCCAGAACCAGCCGCTGAAGGGGTGAAGGGCGCGCGCCGTATAACCTTCGCCGCGGAAGAAGGTGGCAAGCGACGGCATCGGGCGGCGCACATATTGCTGATAGGGAATGCTACCATAGGGTAAGAAGGCATTGGAAAAACCGGTCAATGCCTCGAACTCGACATTGGCGGTCATGCCGCCGAATTCCGGCGAGAAGACATTTCCGGATTGTCTGGCGCGGATGGTCGGCATCGGATCGGGCGTGAAGGCGATGTTGGCAAAGCGCGTCGGGTCCCAGAGGGATTCGCTCATCAACATGATGACGTCGGGCTTTTGGCGCGGACCGGAGAGATAGCCGTAATTTCTTGCAGGCAGGGCGTCGATGGCGCCAGGGCCATATCCGGCCGGTGACTTGACGTCGGCCATAGGCAGGTTGAGCGCGAAGGCAACCACGAAACCGTTGTGGTTATAATTTTCTGTCTGATCCCAGACGATCGGAATGATGCCCAGCTTTTCGCGAAGGTAGGAATATTGGGTCGGGTCCATCTGCGAGGCGAAAAGCACTGTTAGCGGCAGGCAGATCGAAAGCCGTCCGAGGCGCTCCTTGTGCGAAAGCACCGCGGCGCGGCTGCTAATGTAGCGCCAGACCAGGATCAAGGTAGCCAAGCCGACGAGGAGGCCGATCGCGAGCGCTGCGGCTGTCCAGGGGCGATCGCGCACCATGACGGGCATCAACTCCATGATCTGCCGCGCGAACAAAAAGTCCGAAGGATAGAGCGGATCGGAGAGGTAGTTCTGCTTATGGCTGGAAATGAATGCCAGAACAAGCAACAGCGGGGCGACGATCAAGGCGGATAGATGCGCGCGGCCGATCAGGGCATCCAGTGTCAGCATCGCCAGCATGACAATGCTGATCGTGGCAAGCCCCGGGCGGGATGTTGAAAGGAGATAAGTCCAAGCCGAGTTGAATTCGCCGCGCGCAACCCATTCGACCGTCATGACGATAGACAGGGAGAAAAGCAGGGTCAGCGCAAGGCTCAAAAGCAGGCGCAGAGCGGCGGACTTCTGTCTCGCGCCGTCGATCTTTTGGAAAAGGGCAAGCTTGCCCGCCAAGGCGGACTCGATGACCAATGCGACCAATGATTTCTCCAAAAGCTACAAAATATTCATATAAGTGTCACGCTTCTGTCATGAACGGTGCCTGAACCGCAAGGCAAGCTTGGTATTTTTCCGGGTAAAAATACTGCCTATGCGCGTGGGACGATCTTTGATGCGTGTCGGGAAGCGGAAGGCGGTTGCGGAAGAAAGATGCCATCGCTAAATGTATGGCATGACAGAGCAAAGCCAGATTACCCACACCATCCGCATCGCCGTCGCGCAGCTTAATCCGACGGTCGGCGACGTCTCCGGCAATCTCGCCAAGGCGCGCGAGGCCCGCGCAGAGGCGGCGCGCGAAGGCGCCCAGCTCTTATTGCTGACCGAATTGTTCATTTCCGGCTATCCGCCGGAGGATCTGGTGCTGAAGCCGGCCTTCATTCGCGCCTGCTGGAAAGCGGTGGAGGCTCTCGCTACCGACACTGCTGATGGTGGCCCTGGTATCGTCGTTGGCTTTCCGCGACAGGATGGCACCGGACGCTACAATTCGATTGCCGTGCTCGATGGTGGCAAGGTGATCGCTGTCCGCGACAAAGTGGATCTGCCCAATTATGGCGAGTTCGATGAAAAGCGCGTCTTCGATCAGGGTGCCATGCCGGGTCCGGTCAATTTCCGTGGCGTGCGGCTCGGCATTCCGATCTGCGAGGACATCTGGGGCGAACTCGGCGTCTGCGAAACGCTGGCCGAAAGCGGCGCAGAGATTCTGCTATCGCCGAACGGTTCGCCCTATTATCGCGGCAAGGTCGACGTGCGACATCAGGTGGTTCTGAAGCAGGTCATCGAAACAGGCCTGCCGATGATCTATGCCGCCCAGCTTGGCGGTCAGGACGAGCTGGTTTTCGATGGTGCGAGCTTCGGCTTCAATGCCGACAAGACGCTGGCCTTCCAGATGAGCCAGTTCGAAACTGCCCTTGCGGTCACCACCTGGAAAAAGAACGGCGACGTTTGGCACTGCGCCGAAGGGCCGATGGCGCATATTCCGGAAGGCGAGGAGGCGGATTATCGCGCCTGCCTGCTGGGCTTCCGCGACTACGTCAACAAGAACGGCTTCAAGTCGGTCGTGCTCGGCCTCTCCGGCGGCATCGACTCGGCGATTTGCGCGGCGATTGCCGTCGATGCGCTCGGCGAGGAGCGGGTGCGCACCGTCATGCTGCCCTATCGCTATACCTCGCCGGATTCGCTGAAGGATGCGGCCGATTGTGCCAAGGCGCTCGGCTGCCGGTACGACATCGTGCCGATCGAAGATCCCGTGACCGGCTTCACCACGGCCTTGTCCGATCTGTTCGAAGGAACGGAAAGCGGCATTACCGAGGAAAACCTGCAGAGCCGAGCCCGTGGCACCATCCTGATGGCGATTTCCAACAAGTTCGGCTCGATGGTGGTGACGACAGGCAACAAGTCGGAAATGTCTGTCGGATACGCCACGCTTTATGGCGACATGAACGGCGGCTTCAACCCGATCAAGGATCTTTACAAGATGCAGGTCTACGCGCTGTCGCGCTGGCGCAACCTGCATGTGCCGCCGGGCGCGCTCGGCCCGTCAGGTGAAGTGATCCCTTATAACATCATCGACAAGGCGCCTTCGGCTGAACTCAGGCCGAACCAGACGGACCAGGATTCGCTGCCGCCCTATCCGGCGCTCGACGATATCCTCGAATGCCTGGTTGAGAAGGAAATGTCCGTAGAGGAGATCGTGGCGCGGGGCCATGATGTCGCGACGGTGCATCGTATCGAGCATCTGCTCTATCTCGCCGAATACAAGCGCCGCCAGTCGGCGCCGGGCGTGAAGATCACCAAGAAGAATTTCGGTCGCGACCGTCGCTATCCGATCACCAACCGGTTCCGCGATCGCTGATCGCAGCATCCTTCGGCAAGGGAGAGGAAGAATGCGGAGCTCGGTCGAGATCTATAATATCCGCACGGGTGCGAACCGGATTGTCTGGCAGACGGACCAGCTGATCGAGGCGCCAAATTATTCGCCCGACGGACGTTATCTGCTGCTGAATGGGGACGGCTTACTCTACCGGCTGCCGCTCGATGGCGGCGGTGGGATCGCTCAGGTCGATACCGGCTTCGCGACGCGGTGCAACAACGATCACGGCATTTCTCCCGACGGGTCGCTGATTGCCATTTCAGACAAGACGGAGCATGGCAAGGCCTGCATCTATGTTCTGCCGGCGGAGGGTGGTACGCCAAGGCAGGTTACGACCAATCTGCCTTCCTACTGGCATGGCTGGTCACCGGACGGAAAACGCTTCTCCTATTGCGGCATTCGCGACAACGTCTTCGATATCTACACGATCTCCATCGATGGCGGCGAGGAGACACGCCTGACGCATGGAGAAGGCCGCAATGACGGACCGGATTTCTCGGCTGACGGGCAGTGGATCTATTTCAATTCGAGCCGCACCGGTCTGATGCAAATCTGGCGCATTCATCCCGACGGCACCGGCCTGCAGCAAGTAACCCACGACAACTACGGCAATTGGTTTGCCCATCCGTCGCCCGCCAACGACAAGGTCGTGCTGATCTCCTACGATCCCGATGTCTTCGACCATCCGCGTGACCTGAATGTGCGGATGCGGCTGATGGATATGGATGGCGGCAATCTCACGACGCTGTTCGAGCTCTTTGGCGGGCAGGGGTCGATCAATGTGCCGAACTGGTCACCGGATGGTGATGAGTTCGCCTATGTGCGTTATGAGCCGGCGTGAGCTCTGGACAGATCGCAACCGGCGCTATAGATCTGGATGCGTTCTCAGGGCGCATCCGATCCGCGGGAAGGGCCAGGCCCACCTGAAGCATAGAATATGAGACTGCCACACCTCTTTTCAGTCTGTGGGCGCGGATACCGGACGTAAATGGAAGGAGGTCTATTTTGACCACGCGCTCTTTGGCGAGTTCCGCCACACTCGATTCCCTGAAAAAGCAGGCCAAGTCTTTCCTCAAGGCTGTCCAAACCGGCGATACGTCGGCGCGTAGCCGCGTTGCGCCCTACTTTGCCGACATCGCCAGCGTTGGACTGCAGGACATTCAGCTCGTTCTTGCCCGCGAGTTCGGCTTCTCCAGCTGGACGAAGCTCAAGGCGCATCTCGAAAGCGGCGATCGCAAGCATGTCCCGCGGGATCAGCTCGCCAACCGTTTCCTGTCGCTGGCGACGGTTTCGTATTTTGCCAATATTCCCGCCGATCCCGCGCGCTTCGATGAGGCGCTGCGGCTGCTTGTAGACAATCCGGAGGTTGCCGAGGAAAGCATTCACATCGCGGCCGCGCTCGGCGATGCCGACAGCATAGGTCGTTGGCTCGATCGTCAGCCGCAGCTTCTTGATCGCAAGGGCGGGCCGCATGATTTAACTCCGCTGATGTGCGCCGCATACGCCCGCGTGCCGGGTCGTTCCAGCCTGCCGGCCGCGCACGAGCTGGTCAGGCGCGGGGCCGATGTCAACGCCTTCTTTCTCGATGCCGGTCAATATCGCTTCACCGTATTGACCGGCGTTTTCGGAGAGGGCGAGGCGGGAAAGGATCGCCAGCCACCGCATCCGGAATGCGAGGCATTCGCACGGCTGCTGCTCGATGCCGGAGCCGAAGCCAATGACAGCCAGGCGCTTTATAACCGCATGTTCGAACGGGATGATATATGCCTGAAATTGCTGATCGAGTATGGCTTGTCCGCCGGGGATAAGAACAATTGGCTCGTGCGCGAGGACGGCAAGTTTGTTGAGAACTCGCAGACCGTTTTCGACTATCAGCTTGCCTGGGCGCTGGAACATCGCATGGGCGAACGGGTGCGCCTGCTGGTGGAAAATGGCGCCGATGTCAACAAGATCGTTAACGGCAGGACGCCGTACGAATGGGCGCGGCTTGGTGGCGATGCTGAGTTAGCTGGATATCTGGAGCGCAAGGGCGCGGTTGCGGTTCGCCTGAAGCCGGAGGATTGGGCCTATCTCCAGATCAAGGCCGGCGACATCGATGCCGAGCAAATCAATAAGGTCTTCAAGCAAATGCCAGGTGGGAGCGACATTGACATCGCTGTCGCGATGCAGCGGCATCATCCGGCAATGCTGCATGATGCTGCTGGCGAAAACGATCTGGAAGCGGTGGGTCGAATGCTGGCCCTTGGTCTTGACGTCAATGCCATGACCAGCCGCACGCCGCTGCATGAAGCGGCGCTGCATGGCCATATAGGGATGGCGAAACTGCTGATCGAGCATGGAGCCGATACCAGCATTCGCGATCCCAATTTTCACGCGCCGGCAATCGGTTGGGCCGAATATAATGGCAAGGGCGAGATGGTCGAGTTTCTGAAAGCCTATCCGCTCGATATTTTCGCGGCTGCAGCCTTCGGTGAGATCGGTCAGCTTGTGACTATTCTCGATAAGCATCCGGAACAGGTGAATATCCGCTTCGGTGAATTTCGTCCGCATGGGGAGCCCATCGATCGCGATTGGATGACGCCACTCGGCTTTGCCATCGTCAATCGGCGCGGCGATGCGGTGCGCTTCCTGCTGGCGCGTGGTGCGGATCGTTCGATCAGGGACGCCTCCGGACGATCCTATCGTGACCTTGTGCAGGAGGCGGGTGACGAAGCCATTGCCTCCTTACTGCGCCAGCCGGCAGCGATCTGAAAACAGGGAAGCGAGGCGGTCAGATGGAGATGAAAAACGTCTGGCCGCGCACTATTGCGTTGGCTGGGGTCCAGCCTCTTTCGGGTGCTTGAGGTCGATGCTGCCCTGGTCGGTCGCAAGAAATTGCGGGCCGACCTGGCGCACCTTATGGGCCGAGGGATCGTAGGGGCGATCAGGCGGAAACTGTTGCGGCTGCGCCTGTGTTACCTTGGGTGCTGCCGTCGGGGGGGCCTGCCTTTGTTGCAGGCTGGAATCCTTCTGCAGCCTCGGCGTCTCGATGACGGTAATAGAGCTTTCCGGCTTAGCCAGGGATTGCTCCTGCGGCGCATAGGCATCCATTTTCGTGCGGGTGTCGATGACGATATCCGGAGTTGCCGAAGCCGGCAGGCTGCAGCCGTTGCGCTGCATCGTATCCAGCAACTGCCGGCGCTGCATGGCAACGGCATCGACACGGCCGACGCTCTGCTCACGCTGATCCATCAGCAGGGAGAGATCGTGCCGCATCTGATCGATCGATTGCCGCATGTCGTTGCAGACGCCTTGATTGTCCTGCCCGCCAAACACCGCATCGTCGCCTTCGATGCAGCCCTGGTTGCGCAGATCGCTCATCGTTCGGCGGATCATCAGGTTCTGTTGGACGATGGCGCGTGAGAGCTGGCGGGTTTCCTGGCTGGCGCCGATCACTTCGTTGATGTCGACATAGCGGCCGCGCAGCTCGTCGCAGAGGTCTGCCTGCGCGAGGGCCGGTGTGGCCGTCAGCAGGGATAGCAGGGCAATGGAAGCTTGTTTTGTGCCGCGGTTCACGGTTCTGCTCTCGAAAGCGGTTTTAAGTCGCTAAAGATTACACGCTGCAGCTTAACAACGTATCCATGAAAAAGCACGGATTTCGAGAGGATTTTCACGAAATTGCAGCTCGGGGCCGCCAAAAGCAAAAAGATAAGAGGGTTCCGCGATTGCATGAAGCGCGGAACCGTTCTGGCAGCGGCTGCGAGGCGCCGTATTAAGCGATCTGCGAGGCCTCGACGACAGCGAGCGCCGCCATGTTGACCACGCCGCGCGACGTGACCGACGGCGAGAGAATGTGGGCGGGAAGCGCCGTGCCGAGCAGGATCGGGCCGACATGCAGGCTGTCAGTCATGGTCTTGACCACGCCGAGCGTGATGTTGGCGGCATCGAGGTTCGGGAAGACCAGAAGATTGGCTTCGCCGGAAAGCGTGCTATCCGGCATGACGTGCCGGCGCAGGCTCTCGGAAATGGCGCTGTCGCCATGCATTTCGCCATCGACTTCCAGCTCTGGCGCCGCCTTGCGAACCAGAGCGAGCGCCTCGCGCATCTTCGTAGCGCTTTCCGACTCCCGTGAACCGAAGTTGGAATGCGAGACGAGAGCGGCACGCGGCTCGATGCCGAAGCGTTTGATTTCCTCGGCGGCCAGCCAGGCCGACTCCGCGATTTCTTCGGCGGTCGGATTAAACGTGACGTAGGTATCCGTGTAGAAGGTCGCGCCGCGCTGCGAGATGAGCAGACTCAATGCCGAGAAATCACGAACGTCCGGCCGCTT
This sequence comes from Rhizobium sp. ZPR4, assembly GCF_040215725.1. Lineage (NCBI taxonomy): Bacteria > Pseudomonadati > Pseudomonadota > Alphaproteobacteria > Hyphomicrobiales > Rhizobiaceae > Rhizobium > Rhizobium sp. ZPR4. The sequence goes on along the minus strand of NZ_CP157967.1, from coordinate 1,658,731 downwards.
GCCGATGATCTGGCGGACGATGCGCAAATGACGCTCATAACGGCCTTCAAGGCCACAGATCAGCGCATCGGCTTCGCCGCGCTTCAGGGCCAGCGCGCCGATGACGGTTGTGTTGGTACGGACGATCGTGCGGGCAGCTTCGGGGATCACGCCGGCCCGGCCGACGAGCGAGAAGTAGAGATCGACATATTCGCGGAAGCGCGGATCGTCTTCCGGGTTGATGACGGCGAAATCCGTATTCGGGCGGATCTTCAGGCCGTAGCGCTTCAGGCGGGTCTCGATGACGGAGGGGCGGCCGATCAGGATCGGGACGGCTGTGCCTTCTTCAAGCAGAACCTGGGCGGCGCGCAGCACGCGCTCGTCTTCGCCTTCGGAAAAGACGACGCGCTTGCGTTCCGCCACTTTAGCCGCCGCAAATATCGGCTTCATGATGAAGCCGGAGCGGAAGACGAAGCGGTTGAGCTCGTCCATATAGGCGTCGAAATCGGCAATCGGGCGCAGCGCTACGCCGCTATCGGCCGCGGCCTTCGCCACAGCCGGCGCGATGCGCAGGATCAGGCGCGGATCGAAGGGCGAGGGGATGAGGTAGTTGGGGCCGAAGACCGGCGTTTCGCCCGAATAGGCGCGGGCCGCGACATCGGAAGGCTCTTCGCGGGCAAGCGAGGCGATGGCGCGTACGGCGGCCATCTTCATCTCTTCGTTGATCGTCTTGGCGCCGCAATCGAGCGCGCCGCGGAAGATATAGGGGAAGCAGAGGACGTTGTTGACCTGGTTCGGGAAGTCCGAGCGGCCGGTGCAGATCATCGCGTCAGGGCGGGCGGCGCGGGCGAGATCCGGCATGATTTCCGGCGTGGGATTGGCGAGCGCCATGATCAGCGGCTTTTCAGCCATCTGTGCGAGAAGTTCCGGCTTCAGCACGCCGGCTGCTGACAGGCCGAGGAAGACGTCGGCGTCTGGAATGGATTCGGCAAGCACGCGCTTGTCGCTGTCTTGGGCATAGACGGACTTCCACTCGTCCATCAGCACGTTGCGGTCCTTGTAGACCAGGCCCTCGATATCGTGGACCCAGATATTTTCGCGCTTGGCGCCAAGGGTGACGAGCAGGTTGAGGCAGGCGAGAGCGGCTGCACCCGCGCCGGAGGCGACGATCTTGACGTCTTCGATCTTCTTGCCGGCCAGTTCTAGACCGTTGAGGATGGCGGCCGCGACGATAATCGCGGTGCCGTGCTGATCGTCGTGGAATACAGGGATTTCCATCTGCTCGCGCAGGCGGCGCTCGACGTCGAAGCATTCCGGCGCCTTGATGTCTTCGAGATTGATGCCGCCGAAGGTCGGCTCGAGCGCCGAAACGGTGTTGACCATCTCATCGACCGTCGGTGCCGCAATTTCGATGTCGAAGACGTCGATGCCGGCGAATTTCTTGAAGAGAACGGCCTTGCCTTCCATGACGGGTTTCGAGGCGAGCGGGCCGATATTGCCGAGGCCGAGTACCGCCGAACCGTTCGAAATCACCGCAACGAGATTGGCGCGGGACGTATAGTCGGCAGCCGTTTCGGGATTGTCGCGGATGGCGATGCAGGGGGCGGCGACGCCGGGCGAATAGGCAAGGGCCAGATCACGCTGGTTGCCCAGCGGTTTCGTCGCCTGAATTTCCAGCTTGCCAGGGCGGGGATAGCGATGGAAATAAAGCGCCTGTTCGTCGAGATTTCCGCTCGCCATATTCTTGGCTGCTTTCGAAGTGTCGTTCGTATCCAACTCGCGTCTCCATTCCTGCCTGCGCTTTGAGTCTTCTGCATACATCAATAGCTTCGCCTTCACAGTATGCAATTGAGGTCGCGAAGCGTTTTGTCGTGGCAAAACTGAATTGCCTTTTCCGCGATGATTGCGCGATGTCCCTTCCGCAAGTCGAACGTCGCGGTCGCGTCATCAGGCATTCATCGCGTCGACCTAAGAATATTTCAGGCGGAGATTTCCTTGATGACTCTGATAGCCTCCCATCGCGGCGGTGCGCATTTGTGGCCCGAAAACACCAGGCTCGCCTTCTCTAAGACGGCCAAGCTCGATGTTGATCTTGTCGAATTCGATGTGCATCAGACGCGAGACGGCAAGCTCGTCGTGCACCACGACGCTTTGATCGACCGAATGACTGATGGCAAGGGCGCGATCGCTGATTTCAGCTATGACGAGCTGATGCGCCATGTCGTGATCGGAAGCGGCGGCGAAACCATTCCGACGCTTATGGAGACGATCGATATTTTCGGGCCGTCCGCCGTCGATCTCCGGCTGGAGATCAAGACCAGGGCGGATGGCACGCCCTATGAGGGGATGGAGCGCCGCATCGTCGATGAGCTGACGGCGACGGGCATGCTGACACGTACGATGGTGACGAGCTTCTCCCTGCCGCATCTCGAAGCATTCGGCGCCGCGCTTGGCGAACAGGGGCTGAATGTCGGCGAACTGCTCGGTTTCATCTTCCTCTGTTCGCCTCAGCTCGCCGGGCAACTCGGCTGGGGCGGGGTCATGGCCGCCATGCGCGGCTTCGGCGTGCGCGAGATTGCAATACGTGCCGATGCGCTTGATGGCGAGGTTACGCAGCTCTTTTGTAGGAATGGCGTGAAGGTACATGGATGGGCGGCCCATACAAGCGAGGCGGCACGGGCCATGTTTCGCCTCGGTATCGCCAGTTTTACAAGCGACCGTCCTGACCTCGCCGTCGCCGCGAGACGTGGTTGAACCTTGTCGCTGAGCCGCCAAGCACAGGGTTTGTCATCTTCCTGAAACACGAGTCTGGTTTTGGAATAGCCAAGGTAGGATAGGGCACGGACATAAAGTTCGTGAATGAAAACATGGACCCCCGGCATTTCCGAACGCTATTCATTTCTGACGTGCACCTCGGCTCGAAGGCCGCCAAGGCGGACTACCTGCTCGATTTTCTCCGTTACCACGACGCCGACACGATCTTTCTGGTCGGGGATATCGTTGACGGCTGGAGACTGAAGCGGAACTGGTACTGGCCGCAGGATTGTAACGACGTCGTGCAGAAACTCCTGCGCAAGGCGCGCAAGGGTACGCGCATCGTCTATATCCCTGGCAATCACGACGAATTCCTGCGTGACTTCCCCGGAATGCACTTCGGCGGTATCGAGGTGGCACAGCGCGCCATACACGAAACGGCCGACGGGAAGAAATATCTCGTGCTCCACGGCGATGAATTTGACGTCGTCGTCCGCAATGCCCGCCTGCTCGCCTATCTCGGCGACTGGGCCTATGACATGGCCATTCTGATCAATATCGGCCTTGCTGCCGTGCGCCGCCGCTTGAACATGCCCTATTGGTCCTTCTCGGCCTGGGCGAAGCTGCAGGTCAAGCACGCCGTGAACTTCATCGGCGAGTTTCAGCGTGTCGTCGCCGAAGAGGCCAAGCGTAACGATGCCGATGGTGTCATCTGCGGTCACATCCACCATGCTGTCATCGAGGATCTCGACGGCGTGCGCTACATCAATACCGGCGACTGGGTGGAAAGCTGCACGGCGATCGCCGAGCATGAGGACGGTACGTTCGAGCTGATCACCTGGCGGACAATCCTCGAGACGCAGCCTGTGGATTCTCCCGTCGGAGAATTGCCGCGGCCGATCGGTGCACAGGCGGCGTAATTTCTACGCCTCTTCACGTAGCTGATAATGGCCTGTCATAATTATTGATCGCCGCAGGACGGCCTTGACTTAGGATTTTTCCGAAACGTTACGGTTTTGGCCATTTCTCGCCATAGTCGTATTCTCGATAGCATGATAGGGACAGGTAAGTTCCCCTTCAGGTCTGTCATGATTCCCGCGATCAAGTCCTTCCAGGGCGAGGGTGCGCCTCCATATTTCCGCTTGCGCGCCGCCTTGTCCTATTGCGCTCCGTTGTTCGTCAACGGCATTGCCGTACCCTTCTTTCCCGTCTGGTTGGCGGGGCTGAACTTCAATGATCACGAGATCGGCCTGGTGATCGCCATTCCCATGGTCGTGCGCGTCCTCGTGACACCCTTCATAGCGGTGCTCGCCGATCATATGACGGAGCGGGCCGATGTGTTGCTATGGTCGGGCGCTCTGTCACTGCTGACGGCAATCGCGCTCTATTGGACGAGCGATTTCTGGCCGGTGCTTCTGGTCTATGGCATTCAGGGCGCCACCTATGCGCCTTACGTGCCGGTGGTCGAATCGATCGCCATGTCAGGCGTGCGCCGCTGGGGCTTCGATTATGGCTCCATGCGGGTGTGGGGATCGATCACCTTCATCCTGTCGACCCTTCTCGGCGGCCAGCTGATCGGCATGTGGGGCGGCGCCACCGTATTGCCTGTGATGGTGGCGGGATTCATTCTCACGACGTTGATGGGCTTTTTCGCGCCTCGCATCGGGCCGACGCGCCGGCGCAACCAACCGATCAATCTGCAATCACCGACCGGAAATCTGCGCTCGCCGCAATTGCTCATCACCATGATCGGCGTGTCGATACAGCAATCAAGCCATGCGATGCTCTATACGTTTGCGTCGATCTACTGGCATAAGCTCGGCTTTTCCGGCGCCGAGATAGCCGTGTTATGGAGCATTGGCGTTACCGCCGAGGTGATGGTTTTCTTCCTGTCGAAGAAACTGAGCAGGCGGTTCAGTGCATGGACGCTCATCTTCTTCGGTTCGACCATGTGCATTCTGCGCTGGATCCTGTTTCCGAGCAATTTCGGTTTCATCGGCTATTTCGTGCTGCAGTGCTTTCATTCCTGCACCTATGCCTGCGTTCATACCGGTGTTCAGCGGCGCATAGTCGCGTCCGTCCACGAAGCACAGGAATCATCGGCCCAGGGCGCCTATTATTTCTACAATGGCATGTTCCTGGGGTTGATGACGCTTGCATCCGGCTATCTCTACGCCTGGCTTGACCTGGCGAGTTACTATGTCATGGCCGGCATTGCCGCCTTCGGGCTAGCCATGGTTGTTTTCGCCTATGGGCTGCAGGCCAGGAAGCCGGCAATCGGTGGCGGTGCTCACGGCGTATCCTAACGCGGTGCAACAAATTCATTTGGATATCAAAAAGCCGTGACATATGTTGGCGCCGGCGCGAGATGGAAATTCCATGCATAGTCGGTGTATTAAGCATCGACCATGCGGGCTCTCTGAGTCGGCGCATGTTGTGCCAGATTTGAAAGACGCATGAATTTGAAAGCAGCCGAGCAAAGGTCCGATGCACCGAAGATCGATGATGCGCCTGAGGGCGCAGGTCATCGATATCGGCTGGAGGGCAATTGGCGCAGTGCCAATGTGCACGGCGTGCTGCGTCAGATCGAGCAGCTGTCCAGGCGCAGCTCCGGTGGCAACGTCGTGATTGATCTTTCCGGTCTTTCGGATGTCGATACGGCAGGTGCGCTGCTGATCCGCCGGCTGAAGGAAAGTCAGGAAGCACATAAGGCCCATGTCACGATCGAGGGCTCCAATCCGCATATCGATGAATTGCTGACGGCATTCGATGCGCATCCGGACGATGAGGCGGCTGCGGCAAAGCCGCGGAAATCATTGGCGGAGCGCATACTGGCGCCCATCGGCAAAACCGTTTACGAGATCTGGGGCAATCTCGTCGCCGCCATGTATATTCTGGGCTCCGCCGTGCGCGGCGCGCAGCTCAAATTCGGCCGCGGCAGTGGTGTTTCGCCGGCCTCGATCATCAATCAGATCGATCACATGGCGGTGCGCGCCGTTCCGATCATCCTGCTGATGTCGTCGCTGATCGGTGCCATCATCGCCCAGCAGGGCGCTTTCCAGCTACGCTATTTCGGCGCCGAAATCTTCGTGGTCGATCTGGTCGGCATCCTGCAATTGCGCGAAATCGGCGTGCTTTTGACCGCGATCATGATCGCCGGCCGTTCCGGCAGCGCAATTACGGCCGAAATCGGCTCCATGAAGATGCGCGAGGAAGTGGATGCGCTGAAGGTCATGGGTCTGAATCCCATCGGCGTTCTCATTTTCCCGCGGCTGGTAGCGCTGACGGTTGCCTTGCCGTTGCTGACGGTCATTGCCAACTTCGCCGCGCTTTTTGGCGCTGCCCTGGTGTCCTGGGCATATTCCGGTATCACCTTTGCGACCTTCATCTCCCGCCTGCATGAAGCCGTCAGCCTCTCGACGATCATTTCGGGGATGATCAAGGCGCCGTTCATGGCGCTGGTTATCGGCATCGTCGCAGCGGTCGAGGGATTGAAAGTGGGAGGCAGCGCCGAATCTCTTGGTCAACATGTGACCTCATCGGTGGTGAAGTCGATCTTCGTCGTTATCCTGATGGACGGGCTGTTTGCCATGTTCTACGCAGCAATCGATTTCTGAGGGACGGCAAGGATGAGCGCGCTTCACTCGGAAATCCCATTGGAAAAAGATGAGCACGGCAGGGACATTGTGCTGTCGGCACGGGATGTCACGGTCGGCTTCGGATCGAAAATCGTCCTCGATAAGCTGAACCTCAATATCTATCGCGGCGAAATCCTTGGTTTCGTCGGTGCTTCCGGCGCCGGCAAGTCCGTGCTGCTGCGTACCGTACTGCGACTGCTGCCGCGCCGTTCGGGCAAGATCGAAATCCTCGGCGAGGATTACGACAAGCTCGACGAGGAAGACCGCAACCGCCTCGACATGCGGCTCGGCGTTCTCTTCCAGCAGGGCGCGCTGTTTTCCTCATTGACGGTCAAAGAAAACATCCAGGTGCCGATGCGGGAATATCTGGATCTGCCCAAGGAAATGATGGACGAATTGGCGCTGATGAAGATCCGCATGGTGGGTCTTGCAGCTGACGCCGCCGACAAATATCCGTCCGAACTTTCCGGCGGTATGATCAAGCGCGCGGCACTTGCCAGAGCCTTGGCGCTCGACCCCGACCTCGTTTTTCTCGACGAGCCGACATCGGGCCTCGATCCGATCGGTGCGTCGGAGTTCGACGAGCTGATCGCCAAGCTGCGCGACACGCTTGGCCTGACCGTTTATATGGTGACTCACGACCTCGATAGCCTGTTTTCCGTCTGCGACCGTATTGCTGTCCTCGGACAGAAGCGGGTATTGGTGGAAGGCACGGTTGAGGACATGCTCGCCTGTGATGACCCTTGGGTGCAATCCTATTTCAGGGGCAAGCGCGCGCGCTCGATCGTGCCGCGCGAGGACATCAGAGGGCACAACGACGACAAAGGCGCAAGCGCCCACAGCCGCGAGAAGTGACTGGAGACAATGGAAACCAAAGCCAATTACACGATCGTCGGGTTCTTCACGCTGCTTGTTATCGCGGCTGCCTTCGGTTTCGTCTACTGGATGGCGGAATATGGCCGCGGCGGCCCGATGGTCGAGCTTGTCGTGCGCATCCCCGGTTCGGCAAACGGCCTGAGCGTCGGCTCGCCGGTTCGCTTCAATGGTATCCAGGTCGGTTCGGTGCAGGGTCTGTCGATCGATGCCGACGATCCGAACTATTCGCTTGCCTTCACGCAGGTACGCGCTGATGCGCCGGTCTATACTTCGACCAAGGCTATTCTTGAGATCCAGGGTCTGACGGGCGCCGCCTATATCGAGCTTTCCGGCGGGCGCAACGGCGACGAGAATATTTTGAAGCGTTCGATCGACACGGGCAAGCGGGCGGTGTTGCTTGCGGATCAATCGAGCGTGACCAATCTGCTGACGACAGCCGACAAGATCCTGAACCGCGCCAATGATACGATTGGCGACATTCAGGGCTTCGTCTCGGATTCGCGTGGGCCTTTGACCGATACCGTGCGCAATGCACAGAAATTCTCCAAGGCCATCGCCGACAATTCCGACAATATCGACAAGTTCCTGGCAAGCGTCGGGCAGCTTTCCGATACCTTCAAAACCGTCTCGACCCGCGTGGATTCGACATTGGATGCGGTTGAGAAGCTGGTGCGCGCGGTTGATGCCCAGAAGGTCAACGACGTCATCGCCAATGCCGACAAGATCACGGCCAATGTTGCCGACGCGACAACCGACCTGAAGGCGACGATTGCGAGTTTCAAGCAGACGGCCGACACCTATACGACGTTTGGTCAGAATGCTCAAAAGACGCTGGATCGCGTCGATGCGATCGTTGCACAGATCGATCCGGCCAAGATCAAGGGATCGGTTGATGATATTGCCGACGTGACGAAGCAGGCGCGCACGGCGGTCGCATCGATCCGCGACGTCGCCAATTCCGTTGCCGCGCATCAGCAGGATATCGACCAGACGATCGCCAATGCCCGCGACATCTCCACCAAGCTCAACGCGGCATCCGGGAAGGTCGACGGAATTCTGACCAAGGTCAATTCTCTGCTCGGCGACGACAGCACGAAATCGCTGTTCGCAGAAGCCAAGGACACGCTCGAATCCTTCAAGAAGATGGCGGACAATCTCAATTCCCGCATCGGTCCGATCGCTGACAATCTGCAGAAATTTTCCAGCAGCGGCTTGCGCGATGCCCAGACCCTCATCAACGACATGCGGGGCACGGTTGACAACCTGAATAGTACAATCACTAATTTCGACCGTAATCCGCAGCGATTGATCTTCGGCGGGGATACGGTCAAGACTTATGACGGCCGCGCGCGGCATTGATGAATAGCGATATCTGGTCTCCAGGGGATAAGCGAAATATGGTCGGTTGCGTGTCGAGTGAGCGTCATCAGATGTGGAAAGCTGTGATCGCGTTGCCGTTGCTCGCAGCCTTGCTGGGAGGCTGTGGAACCTCCTCCAACAACGATACCTACGATCTTTCCGCGTCGGCAAAGTCGAATGGGCCTTCGGTCAAGAGCCGCCAGATTCTCATACCGCCGCCGACCGCGCTGCAGGCACTGGACAGCAATCAGATCGTCATTCGCGTCTCGCCCTCGGAAATTCAGTACCTCGGCAAATCGCAATGGAGCGACAAGCTGAGCAAGATGGTGCAATCGAAACTGGTCGAAGCTTTCGAAAATACCGGCAAGCTCGGCGGTGTCGGCGTGCCCGGGCAGGGGCTTGCCATCGACTACCAGATCGTCACCGATATCCGTTCCTTCGAGATCAATGCCTCCGGTGGCCAGAAGACGGCAATCGTCGAAATCTCGGAAAAAATCCTGAACGATCGCACCGGTACGGTGAAGGCGCAGAGTGTATTCCGGAAGGTCGTGCCGGTCAGCGGCGGCAGCAATCCCGATTTCGTGCGGGCGCTCGATACTGCATTTGCCGGTGTGACAGGCGAACTCGTCGATTGGACCTTGCGTTCGCTGTAAGGGCGATTAGCGCTCCATCAATTCCTTCAGTGTCTTCAGATCGCGCATGACATGGGCGGCATCGGCCATGAATTGGGCAGTTTCCATGCCCGGTAGCTGGAGCACGGTGAACATGACCTCGCAACCATCGCCGTTCGGTACGATCCGCAAGGCATTGTAGACCTGCAGATCGGATTCCAGTGTTACCCAATGGTCGATGACGCCGAAGTCATTGCGAGGCGCAAAGCGCACCCGGGCAGTGCCTAGCGTGCCTTCGGCGATCCAATCATCCCCATCCTGTGTCAGTCCTGATGCCAGGCCAGAGGCCCAGAAAGGCATGTTCTCCGGTCGGCTGGCGTAGTCATAGACCTCCCTCCAGTCGCGAGCGATAGAGATGTGTACGATCTTCGCGCTCATGGTCGACATCGTGGTTTCCTCCTCTATATCATCGTCATGGGGCTGCGATTGGCAGAACAGGCGTTTGTTCGGAAACGGATGAATCGCGAATTCCGCAACATTGTTGCACAGTCCTGCAAAGAGAACGATTCACCGCTTTCGAAGGCTTGCCGTTTTCCGTCCGGAGTGCAACAACAGCCCCCAACGCAGGGCTGTCGCCGGTCGCGCCGAGCGTCGGTGGCATTGCGTCACATCGGATGTTGCTGTGTCTTGCGGGTCTTCAGGGTGGGGCCTGGCGCAGTCAACGACTCATTGGAGGATTGTCGTGGAAAAGGCAGAAATCGGGCTGATCGGTCTCGCTGTGATGGGATCGAATCTGGCGCTCAACATCGCCGAAAAAGGCAATAAGATCGCAGTATTCAACCGTACGCCTCAGGTAACGGATGAATTTTATGCGAATGCGGGCGCGCTCAAGGACAAGATCATTCCCTGCAAGACGATCGAGGAGTTCGTCGAGGCGATCCGCCCGCCGCGACCGATCATCATCATGATCAAGGCCGGCGAGCCGGTCGACCAGCAGATGGCGGCGCTGCAGCCCTATCTCGACAAGGGCGACATCATGATCGATGCCGGCAATGCCAACTTCCGCGACACGATCGCCCGCTTCGACCGCCTCAAGGATACCGGCCTGACTTTCATCGGTATGGGCGTGTCCGGCGGTGAGGAAGGTGCGCGTCACGGCCCGTCCATCATGGTCGGCGGTACCGAAGACTCCTACAAGCGCGTCGAAAAGGTGCTGACCTCGATCGCCGCCAAGTACAATGACGATCCTTGCGTTGCCTGGCTCGGCAACGACGGCGCCGGCCATTTCGTCAAGACCATCCATAACGGCATCGAATATGCCGACATGCAGATGATCGCCGAAATCTACGGCATTCTGCGCGACGGCCTCGGCAAGAGCGCTGCCGAGATCAGCTCGATCTTCGGCGAGTGGAACAAGGGTCGCCTCAACTCCTACCTGATCGAGATCACCGAGAAGGTTCTTGCCGCCAAGGACCCGGCAACCGGCAGCGCCATGCCTGACGTTATCCTCGACAAGGCCGGCCAGAAGGGCACCGGCAAGTGGTCTGCCATCGAAGCGCAGAACATGGGCATTCCGGCGACCGCTATCGAAGCTGCCGTCGCGGCCCGCAGCCTGTCTGCCATCAAGAGCCAGCGTGAAGCCGCCGAGAAGATCTTCGGCACGCCGGACTACAAGTTCCCGATCGCTTTCGGCCCCGATCTGCTGAAGGATCTCGAGCTTGCTCTCTTCGCCGCCAAGATCGGCGCTTATGCCCAGGGCTTTGCCGTGATGGCCGAGGCTTCGAGGGAATTCAACTGGTCGCTGCCGATGCCTGTCATCGCCAAGATCTGGCGTGCCGGCTGTATCATCCGTTCGCAATTCCTCGACGAGATCACCAGCGCCTTCACCAAGAACCCGGATGCGGCGAACCTGATCGTTACCCCAGCCTTTGCCGAGATGGTCAAGGAATCGATCCCGTCGCTGCGTCGTATCGTTTCGGCAGCAACGGCATCCGGCCTACCGGTTCCAGCCCTTGCTTCGGCGCTCACATACTTCGACGCTTATCGTCAGGCGCGCGGCACCGCCAACCTGATCCAGGCCCAGCGTGACTTCTTCGGCGCGCACGGTTTCGATCGTGTCGACGGCAAGGATATCCATCACGGCCCTTGGGGCAGCGGCGCACAAGGCTGAGAGGCTTGCTTGTGCTTCAATAAGGAAAGCTCGCCGGACCCGTTCGGTGAGCTTTTTCTGTTGTCAGCTCGTCTGGCCAAACAGGCTCGCTGATGCTTTGCAGCAGCTCCGGCTCCACGCCGTCGATCCGGGCGATCACGGCCTTGGCAAGCTCGCGGCCGGCGTGACGGAAGTCTTCCGATACCGTGATGATCTCGGGCCGGATCCAGCTCAGCACATCGGTCGATTGCTTGGCGACCATGTCGATATCGCGGCCGAGGCGGAAACCGGCTGCCTCGATGCCGGCATTGACGGCAATCGCACCGCCGCTGCTGGAACAGACGATCCCATCAGGTGCATGCGGTGATCGCATCAGCGCCTCGACCGTATCCTTGATATCGGCAAGAGCATTGTCGGTGGTTATCCTGAGCGGGATCTCCTCGGCGCCATATTGATGCAGGCCGGTCTGGAAACCGATGCGGGTGTGCGAATAATAGGTCAGCTTGCTGGAGGGCTGCAGCAGCGCCAGGCGCCGCCGCCCCCTTGCGACCAGCGCCCGCACAGCCTCATGCGCGAAGGCTTCGTTGTCGAAGTCATGGAAGGGGTGGACGATGCCCATATCCGTCCTCCCATGCGTTGAGAAAGGCATGCCGCGCTCATGCATGAGCTCGACGCGAGGATCGTCCGGCTCTGTACGCGATATGATGACACCGTCGGCCGAGCCGGTGTCGAGAATGTAGCGCACCGGCACCAGCGGATCCTTGCTGTGCGAGTGCGGCGTAATGACCAAATGATACTGGGTGCCTGCCAGGACTTCCGAGATGCCGAAGACGATGTGGCTGGTGAAGCCCATGATTTCTTCGTCGATGCTTAGCACCAGCGCGATGACGTTGGTCTTGCCGGTTCTCAAGCGCACGCCCGCGCGGTTCGGTTGATAACCCAGCTGACGGGCGACCATGCGCACGCGCTCTTTGGTCTCTGCGCCGATATCCGGAGCATCCTTCAATGCGCGCGAGACGGTGGTGATCCCAAGCCCGGTCATGAAGGCGATCGTCTTCAATGTCGGCCGTTCTGGGGTGGACGGCGTTCCGCCTCCTGAAATTTTCTTATTGTCCATTCCGTTCAAGCTCGCCTCCCGGCCGCCTCCCGCAGCCAATCCGCTTATATTGCTCACGTCTATGCCGCAAGCAAAGACGCTACGGAGCTGCCTCCTCCATTTTCATGAAAACTGTAACGATACAGTTCAAAAGTCGAGCGTTATTTTAGAGACGTTTGTAACGGGTATGCCTGGTGGTTGTATGGTCATCAGTCGCCGGAAATTTTGCTGCGCCAGTAAGGGACGTGAATTCTCTTGCAGGGCGACGAGGGGATATGTCCATATTTATCATGCGTTTATTTCGCCTTTCCCGAAAATATTGCCAATGTTCTCGTTGGATTTCGGCAGTATCTTCCACAGGGGAAACTTAATCACCGGTTGCATAACAAGGGATCTGTAAAAAATTCCGGAAGGAGCGGTTGCGTGTCGAAAATGATTCGACTAGGTTTTTCCGGCAACGTTTCAGTGAGGGAGGAGAACTCATGAATATTCGTTTGGTGGCCGCCGCTTTGCTCGCATCTGTCGCGATTCCGGCCTTCTCAGCAAACGCGACTGATCTCGAAGTGACGCATTGGTGGACATCGGGCGGTGAAGCTGCTGCCGTGAAGGTTCTGGCGGATCAGTACAATGCTCTCGGCAACAATCACTGGGTCGACGGCGCTATCGCCGGATCCGGCTCGACTGCGACGCCGCTGATCGTCAGCCGCATTCTGGGTGGTAATCCCATGGGCGCAACGCAGCTCAACACGGGTCGCGACGCCGAAGAGCTGGTCAAGGCCGGCCTGATGACCGACCTGACCGATCTCGCCGAAAAGGAACATTGGAAGGACATTATTCGTCCGGCGAGCTTGCTGGCTTCGTGCACGTACGAAGGCCGCGTCTATTGCGTGCCGCTCAATATCCATTCCTGGCAGTGGATGTGGGTCAACCGGCATGTCTTCGAAGACAACGGCATGAAGGTTCCGGCCAATTGGGATGAATTCGTAGCCGACGCGCCGAAGCTGCGCGAGAAGGGCATCATTCCGCTCGCAACCGGCGCCCCTTGGCAGGTCGACGGCATGCGCAGCGTGATGCAGATCGGCATTGGCGGCAAGGAAACCTATCTGGCGATCTATCAGAAGAAAGACGCAGACGCTGTGAAGAGCCCCGAAAACCGCAAGGTTTGGGACGCTTTCGCCCAGGCGCGCGATCTGGTTGACGAGAGCTATTCCGGCCGCGACTGGAACGTCGCCACCAATATGGTCATCACAGGCAAGGCCGCCGCTCAGATCATGGGCGACTGGGCGCAGGGCGAGTTTGGCGTCGCCAAGCAGGTTGCCGGCAAGGATTACGATTGCCTGCCGGGTCTCGGCTTCCATGGCCTGCTCGATACCGGCGGTGACAGCTTCTATTTCCCGAAGAACAGCAATGCCGACATCACCAAGGCACAGCTCGAGCTTGCGAGCATGCTGGTTTCCAAGGAAACCCAGGTCAAGTTCAACCTCGCCAAGGGATCGCTGCCGGTGCGTGGCGATATCGACCTGAGCGCGGCCAGCAGCTGCATGAAAAAGGGTCTGGAGATCCTCAAGAACCCTGACAATGTCGTGCCGGGTGTCACCCAGCTGATCGACCCGGATACGCGCGGTCAGATGACCGATCTCGGATTGCAGTTCTTCTCGTCGAAAATGACGGTGGATGAGGCGATCGAGAAGCAGGCCGCCATCTTCAAGCAGGCGCAGTAAGCACACGACCATCCTATCAATCGCGATGGCCGACATGGGACGGGCGAGGGTTCTCGCCTGTCCCGACGCCAGCCACCAACGGAGGTATCGATGGCTAACGCTGTCCGGCCATTTGGTCTGTTCCGCAACCTCAATGCGAAGATTGCCGCCATTCCGATGGTGTTGACGGTGATCGTCGTCTTTGTCGGCTGCACGCTCTGGACCGTCATCTATTCTTTCACGGATTCAAGGCTGCTGCCCAGTTCCAACTTTGTTGGCTTCATGCAGTATCAGCGCCTGTGGGGCACTGATCGCTGGAACATCTCGATCGGCAATCTTGCGACATACGGCATTCTCAGCCTGATTTTTGCTTTCGTCGTCGGCTTCTTCCTGGCCGTGCTGATGGATCAGAAAATCCGCTTCGAGAATACGTTCCGAACCATCTTTCTCTATCCCTTCGCCTTGTCCTTCATCGTGACCGGTTTGGTCTGGCAATGGATTCTCGATCCGGCGCTCGGGCTGCCGAAGCTGATGCAGGACATGGGCTTTACGTGGTTTAATTTCGCGCTGCTCGGCAATCAGAAGACCGTGCTTTATGCGCTGGTCATTGCCGGGCTTTGGCAGGGCACCGGTCTGGTCATGGTGTTGATGCTGGCGGGGCTTCGCGGCATCGACGGCGAAATCTGGAAGGCGGCCCGCGTCGACGGCATTCCGGCCTGGCGGACCTATATTTTCGTCGTCATTCCAATGATGCGCGGCGTCTTCGTCACCACGCTGGTCATCGTCGCTTCGGGCATCGTGCGCGTCTACGATCTGGTGGTCGCCATGACCGCCGGGGGGCCGGGCTTCGCGTCCGAGATGCCTGCCAAATATGTTTACGACTTCATGTTCCAGCGTTCCAATCTCGGCCAGGCGCTTTCCGCCTCCACCGTCATGCTGGTTACCGTGTTCATCTTCGTCGTGCCGTGGGCTCTCTTCGAGTTCCGCCAGAAGCGCAGATAAGGGAGGCACCAAATGGCATTCGCCGCCACCATCGAGCCTTCGGGCGCAAAACCCAAGCGCCGCTTCGCGCCGCGCACCATCATGCTCTACGGCATTCTCGGGCTTGCCGCACTCTACTACGTGCTGCCGCTTTACGTGATGGTCGTCACATCGCTGAAAGGCATGCCCGAAATCCGCATGGGCAATATCTTCGCGCCGCCCATGGAAATCACCTTCGAACCCTGGGTGAAAGCCTGGTCGCAGGCCTGCACCGGGCTCTACTGCCACGGCATTCAGGTCGGCTTCTGGAATTCGGTAAAGATCCTCGTTCCGAGCGTCATCGTCTCGATTGCCGTCGCCTCGGTCAACGGCTATGCCTTGGCCAACTGGCGCTTCAAGGGATCGGAAATCTTCTTCACGATTCTCCTGTTCGGCGCCTTCATCCCCTACCAGGTCATGCTCTATCCGCTGGTCATGGTGCTGCGCGAACTGGGGCTGTTTGCAACGCTTGGCGGCATCGTGCTTGTGCATACGATCTTCGGCATGCCGATCAACACGCTGCTGTTCCGCAACTACTTCGCCTCGCTTCCGCCAGAACTCTTCAAGGCGGCGCGCGTCGATGGCGCGGGATTCTGGCAGATCTTCCTGCGCATCATGCTGCCCATGTCTCTGCCGATCTTCGTCGTCGGGATCATCATCCAGATCACCGGCATCTGGAACGACTTCCTGTTCGGCGTCATTTTCGCCGGCACGCAGAACTATCCGATGACCGTGCAGCTCAACAACGTCGTCAACGCCGTGCAGGGTGTGAAGGAATACAACGTCAACATGGCCGCAACGCTACTGACCGGCGCGGTGCCGCTTATCGTCTATTTCGTGTCCGGACGGCTCTTCGTCCGGGGCATCGCCGCCGGCGCAGTGAAGGGTTGATCCATGAACAGCAGCGTTTCCATCAAAGACCTTTCGCTGAATTTCGGTGCGGTCAACGTCCTGAGAAATCTCAATCTCGAGATCAATGACGGCGAGTTCCTCGTGCTTCTCGGTTCCTCCGGCTGCGGCAAGTCGACCTTGCTCAACTGCATCGCCGGCCTGCTTGACATCAGTGAGGGGCAGATCTTCATCAAGGGCAAGAACGTCACCTGGGAAGAGCCGAAGGATCGCGGCATCGGCATGGTGTTCCAGTCCTATGCGCTCTATCCGCAGATGTCGGTCGAGAAGAACCTCTCCTTCGGTCTCCGTGTGGCCAAGGTGCCGGGAGATGAGATCAAGAAGCGCATCGCCCGGGCGGCCGAGATCCTGCAGATCGAGCCGCTCCTGAAGCGCAAGCCGGCCGAACTTTCCGGCGGCCAGCGCCAGCGCGTTGCCATCGGCCGGGCACTTGTGCGCGATGTCGACGTCTTCCTCTTCGACGAGCCGCTGTCGAACCTCGACGCCAAGCTGCGCTCGGAGCTGCGCGTGGAAATCAAGCGGCTGCACCAGTCGCTGAAGAACACGATGATCTACGTGACCCACGACCAGATCGAGGCGCTGACGCTTGCCGATCGCATCGCGATCATGAAGAACGGCGTCATCATGCAGCTCGATGATCCCACGACGATCTACAACGAGCCGCGCAATCTCTTCGTCGCCGGCTTCATCGGATCGCCTTCGATGAACTTCCTCAAGGGCGAGCTGGTCAACCGCGAAGGCAAGGTCGTGTTTGCGACCAATGACGTGCTGTTTTCTCTCGATGGCTATAAAGCCGGAGAGGCTCTTCAAGCGGGCCGCAAGGTTGTGCTGGGCGTCCGTCCCGAACACATCAAGGTCAATGAAGAGGCGGCGTCGGGCGCCGAGGTCCACAATGCCACCGTCGATATCGAGGAGCCGATGGGTGCCGACAATCTGCTGTGGCTGAAGCATGCCGGCCACACCATGTCGGTTCGCGTCAACGGCGCCAGGCGCTTTGGCCCCGGTTCGGCCGTAAAGCTTGGCTTTGACATGTCTCTCGCATCGCTCTTTGATGCGCAGACAGAACTCAGAATATGATCCCATGCAGGGAGGCGGTCCGAGCGCCTCCACCTCACAGCGGTCCGGGGAGGTCCGATGTCGTCTTCGCTCAATGATAATTCTGCCGTCGATCTTGCCGGTTCGTGGAGGCTGACGTCTCCAGACAGCGATCATTCGCTATCGATGTCGCTGCCCGGTGATGTCCATTCCGCGCTGCATGCGGAAGGGCTTATTCCCGATCCCTATTTCGCGCGCAACGAAGAGGTCGTGCAGTGGGTCGCGAAGCAGGATTGGGAGCTGACGCGCAGCTTCACGCTCGATGACGCCGGCGGTGACTGGTATCTCGATATCGATTATCTCGACACCATCGCCAGCGTCTACGTCAACGATGCGCTCGTGCTGGAGGGCAACAACTGCTTCCAGCGCTATCGCCCCGATGTCTCGAAGGCGCTGAAGACGGGCGAAAACACCATCCGTATCGTTCTGCATTCGAGCATTGCGGCCGGCGCTGCGCTGCAGGACAAGCAGCCTTTCTACATTCCCTACAGCACCGGCAACTCGCCGATCCCGAACGGCAACATGCTGCGCAAGCCGCAATGCCATTTCGGCTGGGACTGGAACATCGCGATCGCGCCGCTCGGCCTTTACGGCACCATCGCGCTGAAGAAGCTCGAGATCGCCCGGGTCGAGAATGTCGTCTCCCAGCAGATTCACAACGACGACGGTTCGGTCGACCTCAAGGTGACGGTCGCGCTGTTTGCCAAGGGAACGGGGATCGCACAGCTCTATTTCTCGCTCGATGATGAGCGGGTGCGTCTCGATGTCGGCGTCAATGCCGGCGAAACCTCGATTACCCACTTCTTCCATATCGATAAGCCGAAGCTTTGGTGGCCGGCCGGCAATGGCGAGCAGACGCTCTATGCCTTGTCCGTGGAAACCAATTTCGAAACAGTCACTCGACAGATCGGTCTACGGACGATCGAGCTTATCACCACAGAGGATGAGGCCGGCAGCCGTTTCGCGCTGAAGGTCAACGGCCGCGAGATCTTTGCCCGCGGGGCCAACTGGATTCCGGCCGACGCGCTGTTTTCGCGCTCCAACCCGGCCGCGACCGAGGATCTGTTGCAATCGGCCGTCGATGCCAACATGAATGCGATCCGCGTCTGGGGCGGCGGCTTCTACGAGCATGAGTGGTTCTATGATACCTGCGACCGCTTGGGTCTCATGGTGTGGCAGGACTTCATGTTCGCCTGCAATCTTTATCCCTCGACGGGCGATTTCCTGGAGAATGTCGAGGCGGAGGTGGGCTATCAGGTTCGTCGGCTTGCGACACATCCGTCCATCGTTCTCTGGTGTGGCGACAATGAACTCGTGGGCGCGCTCACCTGGTTCGAGGAATCCCGCAAAGATCGTGATCGCTATCTCGTCTCCTACGATCGCCTGAACAGGACGATCGAGACGGCGATGAAGAAAGCGCTGCCGGATGCGATCTGGTGGCCGTCGAGCCCGGCTTCGGGTTATCTCAACTTCGGCGACGCATGGCATGCCGACGGCTCGGGCGACATGCATTATTGGTCGGTCTGGCACGAGAACAAGTCCTTCGACAATTATCGGTCCGTTCGCCCACGCTTCTGCTCGGAATTCGGCTTCCAGTCCTATACCTCGCTGCCCGTCATCAAGACCTATGCCGAGGCGAAGGACATGAACATCGCCTCTCCGGTCATGGAACTGCACCAGAAGAATGCCGGCGGCAACGAACGCATCGCCGGCACGATGTTCCGATATTTCCGCTTCCCGAAGGATTTCCCGAATTTCGTCTATCTGAGCCAGGTTCAGCAGGGCCTCGCAATCAAGACGGCGGTGGAATATTGGCGGTCGCTGAAACCGCATTGCATGGGCACGATCTATTGGCAGCTCAACGACACCTGGCCGGTGGCCTCGTGGTCCAGTCTCGATTACGGCGGCCGGTGGAAGGTGATGCACTATCTGGTGCGGCGCTTCTTCCAGCCGGTATCGGTCGCGGCAATTCCGTCCGAAGACAACAAGACGATCCGCTTCTCTCTGGTCAATGACACCAATGCGGATGTCACGGCCGATATTTCCGTCTCGCTGCTCAAGCTCAATGGCGAACGCGTGCCGCTGACGACGGCGCATGCCGTCTGCACGCCGGATGCGGCTGTCACGGCCTTGTCGATCGATGCGGATCAGGTACCGGCCGATTGCCTGCTGGCGTGGCGTTTCACCGCATCGAATGGAACGGGCGGCGAGGGGCACTATGTCCACGGCACCTACAAGGCGCTCGAGCTTCAGCCTGCCGGCCTGACGGTGCTGAGGGAGGAGCAGGAGGAAAACGGGACGGTGGAACTCACAGTCACCGCCAAGGGACTTGCGTTGTTCGTGATGATCGAGAGCGAGGTCGAGGGACGTTACTCCGACAACGCTTTCGATCTTGCAGCCGGCGAAAGCCGCCGCATCGTCTTCACGCCGACCAAGCTGCTGGCAAATAGGGTGCCTGAATTCCGCATCTATGATTTGCAATCCAGCCAGTCGGTGGACAGCTAGCTGGCGGTCAAACAACTGATGGATTGAGCTATCGCGCCGCAGTGGCGGCGCTTTCGGGGCCACAAGCCCAAGACAGACGGCCCGGAGGCCATTGGAGGACTATCGATGACGAAACTTGGATTTCAGCTTTATAGCGCCCGCAATTTTCAGCCCTATTCGGAGATCTTCGTCAAGCTCGGCAAGGCCGGTTATGCCGAAGTCGAAGGTTTCGGCGGTATCTATGCCGATCTCGATGAGGCCGGCCTCAAGACCCTGCGTGCCGAGCTCGACAAGAACGGCCTGCGGATGGCAAGCGGCCATTTCAGCCCGGATTTCCTCGACGGCGAAGTGCAGAAGTCACTGACCATCGCCAAGACCCTCGGCATGGATTCGATCTATGCGCCGCATATCGGCGCCGATCAGCGTCCGAGCGATGCGGCCGGCTGGCGTGCATTCGGCAAGCGCCTGCATGAAATGAGCAAGCCCTACAAGGATGCGGGCTTCGAATTCGGCTGGCACAACCACGATTTCGAATTCGTCAAGCAGGCCGACGGCTCGTTGCCGATCGAGCAGATCTTCGAAGGTGCTCCGGATATTTCCTGGGAAGCCGATATCGCCTGGGTCATCCGTGGCGGCGGCGATCCCTTCGCCTGGATCGAAAAGCTCGGTCCGCGCATCACGGCCGTTCACGTCAAGGACATCGCGCCGGCTGGCGAAAACAAGAACGAAGACGGCTGGGCCGATGTCGGCCACGGCACGGTTCCGTGGGCAAAGCTGCTCAAGGCGCTCGCCGGCACAAGGGCCAAGCACTTCGTCGTCGAACATGACAATCCGAGCGATGTCGATCGCCTGATCACGCGCTCCATCGCATCCTTCAAGAGCTTTTGAGGCACTTCCACATGGCTAAGGAACTTGGCGTCGGCATCATCGGATGCGGCAACATCTCGACCACCTACTTCTCGCTTGCACCGCTCTTCAAGGGCCTGAAGGTGCTGGCCTGCGCTGATATCAACATGGAAGCGGCGCGTGCGCGCGCCGAGGAATACAAGGTCAAGGCCCAGACCATCGACGAACTGCTCGCCAATGACGAGCTCGACGTTATCGTCAACCTGACCATTCCGGATGCGCATTTCCCGGTTTCCAAGCGCATCCTCGAAGCGGGCAAGCATGTCTACTCCGAAAAGCCGCTGGTGCTGACGCTGGAGCAGGGCGAAGAGCTGCGTCGCATCGCCAAGGAAAAGGGGCTCGCCGTCGGCTGCGCTCCCGATACCTTCCTCGGCGGCGCGCATCAGCTCGCGCGCAAGTTCATCGATGACGGCGGCATCGGCCGTATCACCTCCGGCTCGTGCCATGTGATGAGCCCCGGCATGGAAATGTGGCATCCGAACCCGGATTTCTTCTTCCTGCCTGGCGGCGGCCCGATCCTCGATCTCGGCCCCTATTATGTCGCCAACCTCATCAACCTGATCGGTCCGGTGAAGCGCGTGGGGGCGATGACCTCCATGGCATCGCCGACCCGCACGATCACCAGCCAGCCGCGCAATGGCGAGATCATCCCGGTGAAGACGCCGACGACGATCCAGGCGCTGCTCGAATTCGTCAGCGGTGCCCGGATCACGCTGACGACGAGCTGGGATGTCTGGTCGCACCGCCATGCCAATATGGAGCTCTACGGCACCGAGGGCTCGCTCTATGTGCCCGACCCGAACTTCTTCGGCGGCACCGTCGAGGCAAGCGGCCGCGACAAGGACATCAAGCCACTGGAAAACTGGGCGCATCCTTTCGGCATCGTCAATCAGGAAAGCCCGAACGGTTCGCGTGCCAACTATCGCACGGCCGGTCTCGCCGATCTTGCTGCATCGCTGATCGACGGCCGGGATGCGCGTTGCTCGCTCGACCGCACTTTGCACGGCGTCGACGTCATGACCTCGATCCTGAAGTCCGGCGAGGAAGGTCGTTTCATCGATCTCAGCACGACCTGCACGCAACCGGCAGCTCTCGGCATCGAAGAGGCGCAGGCGCTCTTGAAGTAAGCGCAGGAAGAGCTAGTTTGCGCGCGGGTGAACAACCCGCGCGCTTTTTCATCTCGAAGGAATTCTACCATGGCCTGGCAACCGGCATCCGATCGTTATTCAAAAATGAAATACAACAGGACCGGCCGTTCCGGTCTGAAGCTGCCGGCGGTCTCGCTGGGGCTCTGGCACAATTTCGGCGGCGACACGCCGCATGACCGCAAGGTCGACATGTGCCGTACGGCCTTCGATCTCGGCATCACCCATTTCGACCTTGCCAACAATTACGGACCGCCTCCCGGCAGCGCCGAGACCGCGTTCGGCGAGATTCTTCGCACCGATTTCGCCGGTCTGCGCGACGAGCTGATCATCTCCTCCAAGGCCGGCTACGACATGTGGCCGGGTCCCTATGGCGAGTGGGGCAGCCGCAAGTATCTGATCGCCTCCTGCGACCAGAGCCTGAAGCGCATGGGCCTTGACTATGTCGATATCTTCTATTCCCATCGCTTCGATCCAGATACGCCGCTCGAAGAAACCTGCGGCGCGCTCGACCATATCGTCCGTTCGGGCAGGGCGCTCTATGTCGGCATTTCTTCGTACAATTCGCAGCGTACGCGCGAGGCTGCCGCCATCCTCAAGGACCTCGGCACGCCATGCCTGATCCATCAGCCGAGCTATTCCATGCTCAACCGCTGGGTCGAGGATGACGGTCTGGTGGATACGCTCGAAGAACTCGGCATCGGCTCCATCGTCTTCTCGCCGCTGGCTCAGGGCATGCTCTCGACCAAGTATCTTGGCGGCATTCCGGATGACAGCCGTGCTGCACAGAACCACTTCCTGAAGCGCGACTTCATCCGCCCGTCGATCATCGACAATATCCGCAAGCTCAACGAGATTGCCGAGAAGCGCGGCCAGACGCTGGCGCAGATGGCGATCGCCTGGGTTCTGCGCGGCGGCCGTATCACCTCGGCTCTGATCGGCGCCAGCCGCTCGTCGCAGATCGTCGATTGCGTCAAGGCACTCGATAATCTCGACTTCACGGCCGAAGAGCTGAAGCAGATCGACGTCTATGCCAAGGAGGCCGACATCAATCTCTGGGCCAAGTCCGCCGAACGCGACTGATCATCATAAAGCGCCCGGGCAAAGTCCCGGGCGTTTTCCCTTATTGCCGCTTGTCGTGGTCTCCGGAGGAGAGTTTCATGATCCGCAATCCGATCTTGCCGGGCTTCAACCCCGACCCATCCATCTGCCGCGTCGGCGAGGACTATTATATCGCCACCTCGACATTCGAATGGTATCCGGGCGTGCAGATCCATCATTCGCGCGACCTCGTAAACTGGACCCTGGTGAGGCGGCCGCTGGAGCGTGCATCGCAGCTCGACATGCGCGGCGAACCCGACAGCTGCGGCATATGGGCACCTTGCCTCTCTTATGCGGATGGCCTGTTCTGGCTCGTCTATACCGACGTCAAGCGCTATGACGGCAACTTCAAGGATGCCCATAATTACATCGTGACGTCGCCGACCATCGAAGGCGAATGGTCCGAGCCGGCCTATGTAAATTCCTCCGGTTTCGATCCTTCGCTGTTCCACGACGACGACGGCCGCAAGTGGTTCGTCAACATGCAATGGAACCACCGCACCGAGAGCTATGGCGGCTCGCCGAAGACGCCGGCCTTCGATGGCATCCTGCTGCAGGAATGGGATCCGGTGGAAAAATCCCTGAAGGGCCCGATCAGGAACATCTTCGCTGGCACGGAGCTTGGGTTGGTCGAAGGGCCGCATCTCTTCAAGCGCAACGGCTGGTACTATCTGACTACGGCGGAAGGCGGCACCGGCTATGATCATGCCGTGACCATGGCGCGTTCCCGCGATATCGCCGGTCCTTATGAATTGCATCCGAACAAGCACCTGATCACCTCGAAGGATCATCCGGAAGCGGCATTGCAGCGTGCCGGCCACGGCCAGTATGTCGAGACACATGACGGGCAGTTCCATCATACGCATCTTTGCGGGCGGCCTCTGTCGCCGCATCGTCGCTGCACGCTCGGTCGAGAGACGGCTTTGCAGAAATGCGTCTGGAAAGAGGATGGGTGGCTCTATCTAGAAAATGGCACCGGTGTTCCCGATGTCGATGTCTCTGGCCTGAACGGTGCCCAGCGCATCGAAAAGCCCCGGCGCAGCGGTTACAATTTCGATGAGCGCAAATTGCCGGCGGATTTCCAGTGGTTGCGCACGCCGCAACCGGAGCGCATCTTCAGCCTGACGGATCGCCCCGGCCATTTGCGGCTTTTCGCCCGCGAGAGCATCGGTTCCTGGTTCGAGCAATCGCTCGTCGCCCGCCGTCAGGAGCATCACAGTTTTCGCGCCGAAACGGTCGTCGATTTCCAGCCTGACACTTATCAGCAGGTGGCGGGCCTGACGCATTACTACAATCGCTTCAAACTGCATGCCATCGCAGTGACCTTACATGAGAAGCTCGGCCGCTGCGTCACCATCATGACCTGCCCGGGCGACTATCCGAACGGCCGTCTGAGTTTTCCGATCGAGGGTGGCATCGCTGTACCGGATGGGCGGATCCAGCTTGCCATGGAAGTGCGGGACAACGACCTGCAGTTCTTCTGGCAGGCCGAAGGCATGGGCGCATGGCAGGCCATCGGGCCTGTGCTCGATGCTGGCGTCATCTCGGACGAAGGCGGACGTGGCGAGCATGGCTCCTTCACCGGCGCTTTCGTCGGCATGTTTGCCTTTGATACCTCGGGGCGTGCGAAGACGGCGGATTTCGACTGGTTTAACTACGATGAGCTATAAGACTTCTCGCGAAGCGGGCGCCTGACCGAAGCAATCGCGTCCATTACGGAATTGTAATTCGACTGTCAGACTCGTTTCATGTCTGTCACGATAAGTTCGCGTGCAGAGTCTGAAATGAGGAAACAACCAATGAGAAAAATCTTCACTGCCCTTCTTGTGGCGTCCATCATCGGGATGCCGCTGGCTGCGGCTGCGCAAGTCAAGCCTGCACCCGCCAGCAAGCAGGCCGTCGCCCAGAAGGAAGTGGTGAAGAAGAAGGTCGTCATCCGCAAGGGCGGTTGGGTCAAGGGTCGCCGCCTGTCGGCCTCCGACCGCCGCCGCGCAACGGAAATCGACTATCGCGTCTACCAGCTATCCGCGCCTCCTCGCGGCTATCACTGGGTTCACCTCAAGAACAACTTCCTCCTTGTGGGTATTACCAGCGGTTTGATTTCGAAGGTACATGAAGCGCGATAAGCCGGGCGGAGCTGCTGCCAAACAAAGCAAGGGCGGCTGAGCCGCCCATTTTCATGCCGTAAAACCTAAGGAATACCTTGAATCAAAATCCCCGGCATTTCTGCCGGGGATCAAGCATTCGTCCTTTATCTATCTCAGCTCAGGCGACCCGCTGCGTGCGCCAGCATGGTGTAGACCTTGCCGGTATCCGATGTGAGATAGGATTGCGTGACCGTCTTGTCGCGATCGGTGCGTGCGACATCTGCGAGCAGCTTTTCGAAATCGGCGATGTAGCGATCGACTGCGGTGCGGAATTCCGGCTCGCGGTCGTACTTGCGTTTGATTTCGTCGAAGGTCTGCTGGCCCTTGAGCGTGTAGAGGCGACGGGTGAACACGTCGCGTTCGCCGCGCTGGTAACGGCGCCACAGATCGACCGAAGCGTCATGATCGATGGCGCGGGCGATATCGACCGAAAGCGAGTTCAGCGACTCCACGACATGGCGCGGGTTGCGCGCGGTGGGAGCGGGTGCCTGCTCCACCGGGGCTTTCGCGGTCGTCTGGCGTGCGGGCTGCAGACCGGCGTTTTCGTCGCGTGAAGCGCCACGAAGCAGATCGCTGATCCAGCCGCCGCCGGCTGCTTCCTGACGGGCAGGAGCTGCTGTTTCAGCCGGACGCTGCGGCTGTGCCGCCGGGCGCTCGGCTGGGATCGATCCACGCAAGCCGAGGGACTCGATCGAAGGCTGCTGCGGCTGCGGTGCCGGCCGCTGCATAGGCTGCTGGGCGACCGGTTGCTGTGGAGCCGGCTGTTGCGGCGCAGGCTGTTGTGGCCGGGGGGCGGCCGGTGCAGGTGCTGCGGGCTGCGGGCGCGGAGCGGGCTGTGCATCCGCAAGCGCGCGGGCTGCAGGCTCGGAAATTTCCAGCTGTTGCGTCGAGCGGCCGACGATCTGCGAGATGTCCTGCAGGGCCTTGATCTGTTCGGCAACGGCGCGACGCATGGCTGCGGCGCTTTCCTTTGCCTCTTCCGGGAGGTCGAAGGCACCACGCTTCAGTTCGCTGCGGGTAAGGTCGAGCTCGCGGCGGATATCACCGGCCGAGCGGCGGATCTCGTCCGTTGCGCCGGCGAAGCGGCCGATCGCGTCATCGACGGCGACACGCAGCGTTTCGCGCAGTTGCTCGGCTGCCGTGTCGGAGGTCTTACCGGCATCGGCGAGCATCTGCTCGACCTCGGAGAGCGAAGCCGTCAGGCCGCCACGCAGGCGGTTGGTGAGATCGCTGGAACGGCGCTCGGCATTGGCGAATGTGCTTTCGATAGCCTGGTTCGCCTCCTCGCCGGCCTTGTGCAATGCGCCGCGCATGTTTTCTGCCGCATCCTCGGCGCGCTTCTCGGCGTCGGAAAGAACACGGCCGATATCCGCAAAGGACGATTGCACGCCCTGGCGAAGATTGCCGGTCACCTGGTTCGAGCGCTGTTCCGCGCGGTCGAAGGCGGTTTCCACCATCGAGCCGAGGGCGCGCATGGTGTTCTCGATCTCTTCCGAGCGCTGAACGAGGCCAACGGCCAGGTTCTGCAGCGCGGTTTCGCGTTCTTCCAAGGTCGAGACCAGGTTCGACTGGGCAGCACCCAGAAGCTGCGAAGCCTGCGACAGCACCTTGGAGTGATCGTCGAAGCGGCCAACGATGCTGCCGACCTGCGACAGGGTCTGGCCGGTGATCTCGGACAGCTTGTCGACCTTGCCTTCGAGGAGGCGGCTGGAGGCCGACACCATCTCGCCGGCCTTCGCAGCGGATTCGGCGAAGCGTGTCGAGGTTGCCGTCAGGCGATCGTCGACGTTTGCGAATTCGGTCGCCGCGTTGGACAGCAGGCCGGCGATCGCCGAGTTGTTGTCCGCCAGGCGAGCGATGATGCCGTTGACGCTCGCAAGCAGGTTATTTTCGAGTGCGCTGACCGTGCTGACCGCATGCTCCGTGCGCGATGAAATCGCGTTGATGAGGGCGGCGTTTTCGGCGCGCAGACGTTCGGTGCTCTCCTGGGCTGCAGCCGAGATGAGGGCTGCGGCTTCCTGACCCGTTGCCGCATAGCGATCGACGATCGGGCGAGCCTTTTCATCGATCAGGCGCGACAGCTCGGTAGAGCGTCCGGCCAGCATCGAATTCAGCTCGCGAGTGCGCTCGTCGAGCGAAGTGCGGATGGAGGAGCCACGGGCTTCCAGCGCCTTGTCGACATCGGCAAGCGTGGAGTCGATTTCACGGGCACGCTCTTCCAGTGAGCTGCGGATCGCCGTGCTGCGCTCCTCGAGCGCACGCTCGACCTGAGACATGGTGGAGGCGATCTGCGCGCTGCCACCGGCCAGCGTGTTACTGATGGCCGCACCGCGTGCTTCCAGCGACTGTTCCGCCGAAGACAGGGCCTGCGAGATCGTATTGACCTGGTTGCTGACGAGGCCTTCGGCTTCGGCGACCTTGTTGACGATCGCATTGCCTGCTTCCGAGAAGGTCTGGGCAACGGCTGCAGCCTGGCTTGCCAACCGGTTCTGCGTTTCCGAGACGCGGTTGACAAGGTCGTTGGAGCGATCGGTCATGGCGCGTGCGAAAGCATCGCTGTGGCTGCCGAGGTTTTCGGCGAACTGCTGTCCGGTGTTGGCGAGCAGATCGGCCGTGCGTGTCGCTTCCGTGTCCATGCCTTGCGCGGCATCGGCAACAGCCGTGCGCAGCGTGGTGGCCAGATTGGCGGCCTTGCCTTCGATCGTGCGATTGACGGCTTCAAGGCCGACATTGAGGGCGCGATCCATGGTCGAGAGGCGCTCTTCGATGCGGGCGGATGCCTGGCTGCCGCTGTCGTCGATCTTTGCTGCGCCGCTCGCCAACGTATCGGAGAGGCGGTTGCCGGCAGCATCGACCTGGGCGGCAACGCCGGTAACGCCTTCGTTGATGCGATTTTCGAGAGCCGACAGGCTGGCCTCGACCCGCGAGCCGGTCTCTGCAAAGCGGTTCGTCATGCCGTCGATCGACTGATTGAGGTTGGACGAGAAGGTTTCGGCCGAGCGCGCGATGTCGCCTGCGGCCTGCTGGATACGGCCGGCAATGTCGCCCGCACCGCTGTTCAGGCGCTCTTCCAATGTCCTCGCGCTGGTGTCGATGGTCTGGCGCAGCGACGCTTCGCGATCTTCGAGCGACATTTCCAGCATGCTGGCGCTGGTGGCGATCGAGGTGCCAATGGCAGTCGTCTGTTCCATCAGTGTGTTGTCGATCTGCGTATGAGCGTCGCGCAGAGCGAGGTTGATGGCATTGCTGCGGTCTTCCAGCGTGGAGCGCATACGCTCATAGGCCGAGGCCAGGTTCTGGTCCATTTGCGACAGACCGGCGCCGAGTGTGTTTTCGAGCTGACGGGTCGTGGTGCCGAGAACGGTTTCGACGCGATCACTGTTGCTGCCGAGCATTTCGGAGAGAGCGTCGGTATGGGCGGTGAGCGAGCGGTCGAGGCGATCCTGGTTTTCGCTATAGGCGGCGCGGATGGCATCTGCCTTGTCGCCAAAGGCGCCGGCGACACGGGATTCAGCGCCGGAGACGCTGTCGAGAAGTGCGTTGGCCCGTTCTTCCAGGGCGCTTTCGAAGCGGTTCTGGTTTTCAGCGAGCGAGATTGCGAAGGCCATGCTCTTGTCGTCGAGCGTGTTGGTCAGTGCTTCATGGCCGCTGGTGACGGTATGGGCAATGGCCTTGGCGCTGTTGGTAAGAGTGTCTTCGAGTTTCGCATGGTTTTCCGAAAGGGCGATAGCCAGGGCCATCGTCCGGTCGTCGAGGCTATTGACGATCTTGTCGTGAGTGCCGGCAACGGTTTCGGAGAGGGCGTCGAGACGGCTTGATACCGTATCCTCAAGCCGCGACTGGGTGTCGGAGAGCGAAATGGCGAGAGCCATTGCCTTGTCGTCCAGTGCGTCGGCCAGGGCGTTGTGGTTGCTGCTGAATGCGTTGGTGATCGCCTCGGCGCGGTTGGCGAGCGTTGCTTCGAGGCGCGACTGGCCGGAGGTCAGCACATCGGAGAGCGCCCGTGTCTTGCCTTCGAGCGTATCGGCAACGCGTTCGGCGTGGCCGGAGACGGTATCTTCGAGACGGGTCTGGGCTTCCGACAACGCGATGGCGAGCGCCATCGTCTTGTCGTCCAGCGTGGCGCCGACGCTTTCCGCATGGCCGGAAACGGCGTTTTCAAGGCGAAGCTGGCTTTCGGAGAGAGCAATGGCCAATGCCATCGTCTTGTCATCCAACGTGCTTGCAACGCTTTCCGCGTGCCCGGCGATGGTGCTTTCCAGGCGGGATTGGCTTTCACTGAGCGCGATGGCGAGTGCCATCGTTCTGTCGTCCAGCGCTTCGGCCAAAGCATTATGGTTGCCTGCAAACGCCTTGATGATCGCTTCCGCGCGGTTGGCGAGGGTTTCTTCAAGACGAGATTGGCCGGAGGTCAGAGCGGCGGCGAGGGCACTGGTCTTGCCTTCGAACGTGTCAGCGACGCGGTCGGCGTGACCGGCAACGGTTTCCTCCAGCCGTGCCTGGCTCTCGGAAAGCGCGATAGCGAGCGCCATCGTCCTGTCGTCGAGAGCATTGGTGACGCTTTCGGCATGGCCGGAGACGGTGCTTTCGAGACGAGCCTGACCGTCGGCGAGCGCGCGCGCAAGTTCCTTGGTCTTGGCATCCAGCGTGCCCGCAACATGCTCAGCATGGCCGGAAACCGTGTCTTCCAGGCGGGATTGGCTTTCGGAAAGCGCAATAGCAAGCGCCATTGTCTTGTCGTCGAGCGTGTCGGCTAGCCTGCCATGGGTTTCGGTCATGGCGTTGTTGATGGCGTCGGCGCGGCTCGCCAGCGTGTTTTCGAGGCGCAACTGGCTTTCGGCCAGCGAAATGGCCAGCATCGAGGTGCGTTCGTCGAGGGCGGCGGTCAGATGCTCGTGAGAACCGCTGACGGCACTGGTGATTGCTTCCGAACGCTCGGCAAGCGTCTGCTCGAAACGAGACTGGTTTTCGGCCAGTGCGCCGAACAAGGCGTTGCTGCGAGCCGCCATCACGGCATCGACGCGCTCATGGGCTGAACCCAAAGCCTGTGTGATTTCGCTGGTGCGGGCGGAAAGCGTGTTGTTGATCTCGTTGGCCCGGCCGGTGAAGGCCGAGGTGAGTTCTTCCGTGCCGCTTTGCAGGGCGGTCGAGACTTCCCGCGTGACGCCCTGCACGGCCGAGGTGAAGGCGCCGGCATGCGAGGCGAGTGTGGTGTTGAGTTCGCTCGTGCCCGAAGTCAGGGCGGAAGAAATGCCTGTCGTCGCGTTCTGCAGCGCAGAGGTGATCTCGTTCGCCTTGGAACCGATCGCACTTTCCAGCACTTCCTGGCCGGTTGCCAGCGTCGTCGCCAGAGCGAAAGACTGGTCGGTGAGGTGTGAGCCCAAACGCTCGATGCTGGAGGTCAAGATACCTTCCAGCGCATCCGAATTGCTGCCGAGCGACTGGTTGATGCGAGTAAGGCTTTCCGAGAGCTTGGTGTCCAGGCTGCCGGCACGCTTGTCGAAGGCGGAGGTGAATTCCGATACGCGGTCGTCGAACGTGGTCGAAAGCTGTGCGATCGTCGACTGGAAGCGCTCTTCGAAGAAGCCGGAACGCAGATCGATATCCATGATGGCGTCATCGGCCGTCGATTGCAGGCTCTGACGGAAGCTTGCGCCCTTTTCGTCGAGCGCGGTGTTGAGGCGGGACAGAACATTGTCGAGCGTGCCCGTAATGGACCGCTCGCCGCCGGTCAGGCTCTCGCTGATTTCACGGGTGCGGGCAACCAGCGTCTCGTTGAGCTGGCGCGCACGCTCGTTGAGGGCGGAGTTCAGCTTTTCGGTGTTCGCATCAAGCGTCGAGGCACGCGTTTCGAACTGGCCAAGCAGCGCATTGCCGCGTTCGCTAAGGGTCGACGACAGGGATTCCAGGCGGGTATCGAATTCATGGCTGAGAGAGAGGCCCGAAGCGTTCAGGTTCTGCAGCAGGCTGTCGGTCTTGGCGGAAAGCAGGGTCCCGAGGGCCTGAACAGCCGAATCCGACTTCTCCATCAGGGCGGCGGCACGCGTATCGATCATCGATGCGAAAGCTTCGCCCGAAGTGGAGAGGCGCACAGCGATTTCTTCGGTCGCCAGCGACAGGTCTTCCTTGATCTGATCGTGCACGCCTGAAATCGACGAGCGAATCCGCTCGGCGTGATTGACGATGGCGTCACGCTCGGTGCCCAGCTCGTGGACCAGGCTGCGTACGCGCAATTCGTTGTCGGCGTAGCTGCGCTCCAGCGCATTGACTTCGGTATGGACGAGGGTTTCGAGCTCGGTGGCACGCGCAATAGTGCGTTCGATGCCCTCGTTCATTGCCGAAACTTCGCGGCGCACGGCCTGACCGACCGTCATGATGCGCTCGGAAGCGACGGTTTCCGGCTCGACGAGGCGCAGGGCGACTTCCGCCATGGAGCGGGCGGCATTGCGCATGTCGTGCGCACGCGAGATCATCATGCCGAAAGCATAGAAGAGCAGCACCGGAACGATGATACCGACGATGCAGGCGATGACGCCCGGAAGGGCCGCAAGATCCGCAATCGAATGAATGTTTCGGATCTGCGTGCCATAAAGCATGAAGGCGAGGCCGGCGCCGCCGATGATCCAGAACAGCGAGAAGATCGTGGCGTTTCGCACCGCGTGGCTCTGCGAGGCTCCGTCGAGCGCCCTCAATATGCTTGCGGAGCTTGCCCGGCTGCCGTCATTGGCGGCTGCAAGGTTCGGATTCTTCGGCGCCTCGGCGGGGCGGGGCGGGGTAGCGGGGGCGGCGGAGCTGCGTGCGCCGCCATTTGTGCGGGCGGCATCATCTCTGCTCTGCTTTATCGGCTGTTTCGGCGGCTCAGACACATTTCGCTCCGGGATATCGGGCGTAGTGCCGCTGCGGGACTCCAAGCTCTCGTCACTGAAATCGATCTGCAAAGCTTCGTCCAACGCCTGAAAGGCCTTGTCCTCGACCGACTCGATGTACTTTTTGTTCGCCATGCGGTTACGCCTCGTTACAACTCACTCGGGCTTGCCGTGTCTTTTCCGGTAATTCCGCCGTGTCCGGAAAAGACGAACCCTGCCTCCCGTGGGGTCCTCCGCCTTCGATCAATATCGAGCTTGGATTTCCCATTACATTTCAGAGTGGATAACTGGTTTTTCAAACGGATGTTATGAAAACATTACCATCATCCACTTCCGGGGCAAAGGCATGTGCCATCTACCCAATTTACTAGTATCGTAGTGACACATTCCCCCAGTCATGACAATTAATTCCACCTTAAAGCCAGTGGATCGTTAAGGCGCCATTAACCCTGTTTGCCTGTTCAACGCCATGAAAACCCAAGATTTTGAGCATGTTTAACGCACGTTAACCATGTCTGGAGTTTTCGGCCCTGAATGTGCCAAAATTTAACTGGATGGCCATGCCCGGGCCGCAACTATGCAGCAGGTCCATAAAACAGTCATAGATAAATGACGGGAGCATTGGCACATGGCAGCTTTGAACATCGCATTTGAATCTCCGGACAATTCGCGGGGCGCTGCTCCGTCGCGGGAGCGGGCGATCGATCTCGTCCATCTCGGCAAGCAGACGATGGGCGACAAGGCGCTTGAGGTCGAGGTGTTGCAGATGTTCGCAAGGCAGGCTCGTTCCTGCCTGCAGGAGATCGGCAGCGGCGATCCGAAGCGCATGGAGGCCGCATCGCACAAGCTGAAGGGTGCTGCCAGCGCCGTTGGCGCTTTCCGCGTCGCGGACGCGGCCGGAGCGCTCGAAAGCAATATCGGCGACGCCGCCCAGATGGCAGCGGTCACAACCAGCGTCATCGAGGCCGAAAACTTCATTTTGAAGCTTTCGCGCTGAGCTGATCCGCTCGAAGATCAATGATGTGCGTTCTTGCGCCGCCAGACGGGATAAACCGTTTCGGCGGCGCAAATGTTGACTGCCCCAGCGATTTGTTGGAAGTAAAATTCCGATCGTCCTTCATTCACGTAATTCGGAATTCACCCACATGACCAAATTGACCATCGTCGCATTCGACGGCACACGCTTTGACCTCAATGTCGACGAGGGCTCCACCGTAATGGAAAATGCCGTGCGCAACTCCGTTCCGGGCATCGAAGCGGAATGCGGCGGCGCGTGCGCCTGTGCCACCTGTCATGTCTATGTCGACGAGGATTGGACCGATAGGGTCGGCGGCCCGGAAGCCATGGAAGAAGACATGCTCGACTTCGCCTTCGACGTTCGTCCGAACTCGCGGCTCTCCTGTCAGATCAAGATGAAGAGCGCACTGGACGGTCTTGTCGTTCATGTGCCGGAACGCCAGGCCTGATGCCTGGCCTCAGGCGCATGCCGCCACTCGTTCCTTTGCGATAATCCGGCTGAAAGCCAAATGCCCAAAAAAGATGCCCCGCTCAGCTGGTGCAGCGAGCGAGGCGAGGCGGGCGCATCACCGCAGGCAAGGGAGGAAACACCTGCGGCTTCAGGACGCGCCAGGAGAACACTTAGCGCATGCTTTGAAAAACAAACCCCGACTGCGCCGAAGAGCGAAGAAACCCGCCGCCGCAGGTACTCAAAATCGATCCTTTTGCGACATCCGCCCGGTCTTCTTCGAATCAACCAGTGCGTTTGTCTCTGTAATTGATAGGAAAAACCTATTTCAGATTCTCGTAAAGTTCAAAGAGCGACGAGATCAGACGATTCACAGGATATAGTGACTGATTTCCCACAGTTGGCGCTTCTTCATCGCCTTTTGCACCGATGGTAGTGCTTCGAAAGGCTATTGCTGGGCACCCTGGCGGCTGCGGTAGTAGAGCAGCCTCTGCATCCGGCTCGTGAAATTAATCGCTTCGACGCGGTCGAAGCGCGCCTGATCGGCATCGTGTCGTTCGGTTTCCCGCGACGTCACCTCGTTTGCCTTTTCCTGAAGCGCATCGCAATTGCTGGCGGATGGGAGAGACAGGATCTGCCTTTCCATCTGCCGCGCATGCTGGCGGGCGATTTCGACATGCCGGTCCTCGTGGCGCCGGATATCGGCGGCCAAGGTATCCCAAATCATGGAAAGCTGCTTGCTGGCATGCCGCCGGTCGCGCCAGCGCGGCAGAATGATTTCCGTGTCGACCGTAACCTTGACGCCGGAGATGTAGCAGCGGCCATTTGCTTCGCTATAGGTTGCATTGCCGCCGAAGCGGATCTTCGTCGCACCGGGATGATGGCTGCTGGAGCCTATCGCCAGCGGTCCGCGCTGGTTCAGGGCGGCATCCAGCGCGTCGGCGGTGCTGCCCTTGATGTCGAAATAGGAAATGGATTTGCGGGCGATGACTTCCGCACCGGCCACACCGGGTATGCAGAACGCGAGCAGCAATGCACACGAAAGACTGAACTTATGGGATGCAAGCGGCATTCGTGTCGCTACCATGTTGAACTTCTGTGAACCTTGCGGCATAGCCACGGTGAGCGCAATATCAAGCGCAAGGTTTTTTCCTTTTCAATAGGATGGGACGGTTCGTGACCGAGCTTCGCAGCCAAACCTGGCATGTCGCGCATGGCCGCAGCATCGATGTCGGCGGACAGGGCGTCATCATGGCTATCGTCAATGTGACGCCGGATTCCTTTTCCGATGGCGGTCACTATGAGGCCGTCGACGCAGCTGTCGCCCATGCGCTGGCTTGTGTCGAGGATGGGGCTGCCATCATCGATATCGGCGGCGAATCGACCAAGCCAGATGCCGCCGCTGTCAATGCCAGCGAGGAGCAGGGGCGGGTGCTGCCCGTGATCGAGGCCTTGCGCAGCAAGACCGACGCGCTGATCTCGATCGATACCTATCGCGCCGATACGGCGCGGCTGGCGATCGGAGCCGGCGCACATATCGTCAATGACGTTTTCGGCCTGCAGCGCGAGCCTGATATTGCCACCGTGGCGGCGCAAACGGGCGCCGGTCTCTGCATCATGCATACGGGGCGCGACCGGCAGAAGCTGCCTGATGTGATCGATGACCAGCTTTTCTTTCTCAATCGCTCGCTGGAGATCGCTGCCGCCGCCGGCGTCGACAGGCACACGATCGTGCTCGATCCAGGTTTTGGTTTTGCCAAGGAGAATGCCGAGGAAAATCTGGAGCTGATGGCGCGTTTCAATGCTCTGTTGCGCTTCGAGCTGCCTCTATTGGTCGGCACCTCGCGCAAGCGGTTCGTCGGCACTATAACGGGTCGCGAGGCAGCTGATCGGGATGTCGGCACCGCCGCAACCAGCGCGATCCTACGGTTGCAGGGTGCTGCGATATTCCGCGTACACAATGTCGCAATCAACAGGGACGCGCTGGCGGTTGCGGATGCTATTCTCAGGACGCGCGCGAGGCTTAAAACATAATGCTCGAATCCAGGGAGCGGTTTTCGGACCCGATCGCGCCTGTTCGAAACGGAGAGACGCCATGAGCGCTGTGACATACACCATTACTCTGCAGAATTGCGCCTTCTTTGCCCGGCATGGCGTGCATGATGAGGAGGAGTTCCTCGGCCAGCGCTTCTTCGTCGATGCTGAACTCGATGTCGAGGCTGGCGATGCACTGGAGCGCGATTCGATCGATGACACCGTCAATTACGGCATCGCATTCAGCGTCATCGAGGAAATCGTGACGGGGCGCCGACGCTATCTGATCGAGGCGCTGGCGCTCGATGTGGCGAAGGAGCTATGCCGTCGTTTTCCGAGTATCCGCCGCGCCAAAATCACGGTACGCAAGCCCAATGCCCCGGTTCCGGGCGTTCTCGATTATGTGCAGGTGAGTATTGAGCATTTTGCCTGAAGGTGTAGCCGTGCGGACGACGCTCGGTTTGGGTGGCAATCTGGACAACCCGGTCCATGCCATGGCGCTGGCCTTGCGTACGCTGGACGCGCGCGCCGATTGTCATGTGGTTTCGGTGTCGCGGCTTTATCGCACGCCGCCCTGGGGCAAGACGGACCAGTCCTTCTTCTATAATTCCTGTGCTGCAGTCGATACGACCCTCGCGCCGGAAGCGCTGCTCGATGTGTGTCTCGATATAGAGCGGCAGATGAAGCGGGTGCGGATTGAGCGCTGGGGGCCGCGGACGATCGATATAGACGTGCTGACCTATGGAGATATTGAGCAGGCCGAGCCGCTGCTCACCATTCCGCATCCGCGAATGGTCGAGCGTGGTTTCGTGCTGA
This sequence comes from Rhizobium sp. ZPR4, assembly GCF_040215725.1. NCBI lineage: Bacteria > Pseudomonadati > Pseudomonadota > Alphaproteobacteria > Hyphomicrobiales > Rhizobiaceae > Rhizobium > Rhizobium sp. ZPR4. The sequence continues at coordinate 1,622,581 of NZ_CP157967.1, read as the reverse complement.
TGCCGCTTGCCGACTTTGCTGCCGACCTCATCGTGAACGGTCGCACGATCAGTGAGTGGTTGCGCGATGTCGATGTGGAAGGCATCGAGATCGCGGATGAAAGCTGCGACTGGTGGCGGACGGCCTGAACTGAGGCATATGACTATATTATATAAAGAGAAAGGCCGGCAATTTTGCCGGCCTTTCTCTTTATGAATTGCTATCCGATGCTTACTGGATCGATCCAACCGCCATCTGGTCGACGTCGGCACGCTTCAGCGTGACACCGATCACAGGCACCATCTGCTCGCCGACCTTCACCGAAATGGTGACATTCATCGACTTGCTGTCGGGAACGCGGGCGATCATGGCGCCGTTCAGCTTCTGGCGGATCAGCCCGAGGACGACGGTGTTGTCGTTGACTGTGCCCGATGTGACGTCGAGGCCCTTGCCGGCTGCGCCATCCAGGAACTTTCCGGTGTAGGAGCCGCCACTTTGGGTGATCTCGGCCGACATCGGCTGCTGGAAGACGCCGACGCGGCAGGTGCCATCGAGCTTGACGCCGGCGCTGCCGCTGTCCGATGGCTTACCCGTGAGGTTGCAGGTGAACTTCGTGCCCTTGTACTTGCCGGCAACGATCTCGCCGGGGCCACTCCATGTGCCTGAGATCGACTGGAAGAAGGCCTTGTCGCGGGGTGCCGCGTCGGCTGATTGCGTCCAGACGCCGGTGGAGATGGTTGCGGCGGCAAGGCTGCTTACAAGAAGAAATCGACGCGAAAACATGGACATTCCCTAGCGAGGCGAAACCGTGAAACTAGTTGTCACTTTTGCCCTAGAATGGTTAATGCTTGGTTTCCGAAGGTGCTGAAGTCCCTAATTTGCAGGTCATCACGCCGGATTGCGGCCGGTGACGTTCGGCGTGAGGTCGCCGGCGAAATCGGCAATGCCCGGTCGCTTGAGTGCCTTGAAGGGAAGCGGCCGGCAGAGATCCATGGCGGCTATTCCGATCCTCGCGGTCATCATGCCGTTGACGACGCCTTCGCCAAGACGCGCCGATAGTTTCGACGCCAGGCCGTGGCCGATCAGTTGCTGGACGATGCTGTCGCCGACGGCGATGGAGCCGGTGACGGCGAGATGGGCGATCACATCGCGCATCAGCTTCATCATGCCGAGCGTGCCGGGTCTGCCGCCATAGAGTTCGGCCATGGCGCGGACCAGTTTTGCCGCTTCATAGAGGACATAGAGAATATCGACGAGCGCGCGGGGGCTGACGGCGGTCACGACGGACACGCGTTTCGAAGCGCCAAGGATCAGCGCCCGGGCACGGCGGTCAAGGGGGCCGAGGAGCTCACGCTCTGCAAGATCGATCAGCTGCGGCGCATCGATAATGTCGTCTTCGGCCGCCTTCAGGGTCGCCCGGCCTCTTGCAGTGTCCGGATTTGCCTCCAGAATCGTGCATAGGCGCTTGACCAGGGTTTTGGCGCGGGCCGGCCGGGTCTCGACGACGGCGGCTTCCGCCTCTGCCTTGATGGTCTGCACCGCGGCGAGCCGCATCATGCCGGCCGTCTCTCGGATGACGATGGCAAGCACGGCCAGGATGCCGACGGCGACGACCGTAAGGGCGGTATAGCCAAGCCAGTCGGCCCGGCTGAACAGGTCGCGGATGAGCTGATCTGTCCAGAGACCGAAAGCGAGCGACACAAGAATGCCAAGCGCACTGAGCGCCACCTTGCCGAAGGAGAATCCCTTGCGACGGGGCTTGGCGATGGCATTTGCATCCGAATCAGCGCCGAGGGCCGGATTGATGAATGGGTCTTCCGCATCGGGGGTGAGCACGACGTCGGTATCGAAGCTTTGCGGCTTGCGTATCATCGGCAGAGCGGCCTTGTTGTTCGATCCCTTGCCGGACACCTCCGGTTCCAGCGTGAAGACGGCAGGGCGGCGGTTGCCGTTCGGCTCGTTTTCGGTTGATTTCGTCATGCGAGGCGGTCTCCGAACAGGAACTGCATGGCGCGGTCGAGGCGGATATGCGGCACCGAAAGCTTGATGCCTTCGCCGGTTTCATCGAGCTCCGGCGGGCGGAACCGCACGACGTTCACCTCGGGCAGATGGACCTTTGCTCCATTCGGTTCAAGGGCTTCGAACAGCCAGCGGGGATTTTCCGGGAGATCGCCGGGGAAGACCGCTGTCTTGCGATTGCCGTCGAAAGTCTCGCCGGCGATGGTTTCCTTGTCCATTGGCGTGCCGACGATGACCGGAAGCGTCTGGCCGTCGCGGGTCACGGTCGCCTCCCGGGTGGCGCGCACCGAAGCAATAGCCATCACATCGATGCCGGCGCCGGCCATGCCGATACGCTCTATAGCCCGCTCGACGAGGCGGCGCGTCAATGCTTCCAGCCGATCGTGGCTTTCATGGTGAAGATGGTCGGCTTTGGTTGCGGCGACCAGCACGCGATCGATGCGGCGGCCGAGCAGCGAGGACAGGAGCGAATTCGTGCCGGGGCGGAAGCAGGCCAGCACGTCCGTCAGCGCCCTTTCCAGATCCTGCACCGCTTCCGGGCCGCGATTGATGGCCTGCAGGGCATCGACGAGAACGATCTGCCGGTCGAGGCGGGCGAAATGCTCGCGGAAGAAGGGTTTGACGACGACGGCCTTATAGGCTTCGTAGCGCCGCTCCATCATTGCCCAGAGCGAACCTTTCGGCGCGCTGCCTTCAGCGGGAAGCTTCAGTGGTGCGAAGGTGAGGGCAGGCGAGCCGTCGAGATCGCCCGGCAACAGGAAGCGGCCGGGCGGCAGCGTCGAGAGCGAGCGCTCGTCAGATTTGCAAGCCTTCAGATAGTCGGCAAAGGCCGTGGCGAGGTCGCGCGCCCTCATCTCGTCGGCGGGTGCTGCTATATCGGCCCCCTCGGTCATGGCGAGCCAATGACGTGAAAGCTCGGCGCGAATGCCGGTATTTGCCAGCGCCAGGGTTTCCTCGCTGAAGGTGCGGAAATCCTTGGCCAGAAGCGGAAGGTCGAGCAGCCATTCGCCCGGATAATCGACGATATCGATCGAGAGGCGACCGGGCGAAAACAGACGGTTCCAGCCGCTTGCGCTTTGATAATCCAGCGTGATGCGCAGCTCGGAGATTGCGCGCGTCGAATCCGGCCAGATACGATCCTTTACCAGTGCGCGAATGTGGTCTTCATACTGAAAACGCGGTACTGCGTCGTCGGGCTGCTGCTCCAGACGAACGGCGGAGACGCGCCCGGATTGTACGGGCTCGAACAGCGGGAGACGCCCGCCATTCAGGAGATTATGCACCAGTGAGGAGATGAAGACGGTCTTGCCCGAACGGGAGAGGCCCGTAACGCCCAAACGGATCGTCGGATTGACGAGGCCGGCGGCGCGATCGGCCAGATTGTCAAAGGCGATGAGGGCGTCGTCGGTAAAAGAGGTCAGGCTTGGGGGCAAGGCGGGATCCCTGGATGACAGCGTGGCCGTGAATATAGGGATCGAAACTCGCGCCGAAAAGGTGAGCAGCTATGCGACCGCAATCGGTAGCGAGCGCGGTCGCGGCCCAGGCCCATATCGGGGAAATCCCTATTCGGTGACAAAATCCGTCAGGATCCAGCCCGATGGTGTCGCATCGATCACAGCAAGGCCGGCTGTCGGAAAGCCATGTGGGAGAGCATCGGCGAAGGCTTCATGTCCGATCAGCGCGGCGAGCGTCAGCTCGATGATCGGATTGTGCGCGACCAGCATGACCGAGTCCTGGTCGGTCTGCGCGGAGATGAGCGAGAGGTAGATATCCGGCGTGCCATTATAGAGTGCATCGACAAAACGGAATTCAGTCGAGGGCGTGACGGCGCGGCGCATGGCTGCAGCAGTCTGACGACAGCGCATTGCTGTTGAGGAAATGACGAAGTCCGGTTTGTAGCCTTTGTCGACCGCTTTTTCCGCGACGATCTCGGCAGCAGCATAGCCGTTATCGCTTAAAGGACGATCGAAATCCTTCTGTCCGGGCGCAGCCTGCCGAGCTGCGGCATGGCGTAGAAGATAGATCCTGGAGGGCGGCGGCGAAATTTTGATCATGGCGAAATTCCGAGGCTCGATTTCCCCAATGAGGTAGCGTCTGTTCGCATGTGCCGTCAACTGCGAGGTGATCCGCGTGAAGGCGAGATGCCCGGCCTTCACAAGAAGGTTACGAGCGCCGAGAATCGGGGCCGACGAGAAGAAGTGATGAAAAAATAGAGCCTTAGCTGAATTTTATGACAAATTTAAAAATCAGTTGACAGCATCTATTTGGCTTGAATCGGTACTATTGGTTGGGATATACACCCCAGCCATATGAGATGTTCTTCAGGAGAATCGCGTTGAGTGAGAAGATCGATCTTAGTAGTTATGTGCCCTCGGAAGACGAGGAGTTCATGAATCTGAACCAGCGGGCTTATTTTCGAGCGAAGCTGGTAGCATGGAAAAACGATATCCTTAGAGAAGCGCGCGAAACCCTGGATCATCTGGCTGAAGAAAGCGCAAATCATCCCGATCTCGCCGACCGGGCTTCTTCGGAAACAGACAGAGCAATCGAACTTCGGGCTCGCGACCGCCAGCGTAAACTCATCTCCAAGATCGATGCCGCATTGCAGCGTATTGAAGACGGTACTTACGGCTATTGCGAAGAAACCGGCGAGCCGATTGGCCTGAAGCGTCTGGATGCGCGTCCGATCGCCACCTTGTCGATCGAAGCACAGGAACGCCACGAGCGCCGCGAGAAGGTTTATCGCGACGAGTGATGGTGGTTCGGTTTCGACCGGGCTTACAGAACAAAGGCACGTCGGAGATATCCGCCGTGCCTTTTTCGATTCTGGCGTTTGAGAGGCCGCGCCCTATTTGTCGCGGCTGACGCTCATTTCTCCGAAGATGCGAGCGACTTCTTTCTGAAGAGCGCTGTCGGTTCCGGTTAGCGGAGCAAGTTCGGGTTCGACACGTTTTGCCGGGCTTGGGACCGGCGATGGTGCAGCATTTGGCTGCTGTTGCACCTGCCGTGGTGTCGGTGCGTTCGGAATGATCCGTTCGGCGGTCAGGTTCTTCGACATTTCCGCTTCCAGTATGCGCTGGAAATCATTGCCGGGTTCGGCAGCAGGTGTCGGTGCGAGGGTGGGTTCGACTGCCGGCGGGCGCGCGGGAGCAGGTTGTTGCTGTGGCAGGACGACATGGCGGGCAGCATCCAGTATGTCAGCGGCTTCGGCCTCGCTGATCGCCGGAGCGGGCTGAGGGGGCGGTTGCGGCGGCTTGACGGCAGCGGGTTGTGGGCGCTCGGCGGCCTGCGGCACTGGAGCGGGTTCCGCCGCAGGTGCAAGGCGGGGTTCATTGCGCAAATAGGCTTCGATCTTGTCCTCGGCGGATTGCTGGCGCTGCGGAAGCGCTGCGGGAGGTGCTTCCAATGCAGCCGCCTTCTGCTGCCGCTCTTCAAAGGCCATGGGGATCTCGACCGGTGTCGCGGCGGTTCCAGCCCGGGTGGTATCGGAAATGCCTGATTCGATGACGATGTCCGTCGGGCCGCCGATCATGATCAGATGCTCGATCCCATCGCGTCGTACGAGCACGAGACGGCGGCGGGCATCGACGGCGGCGGCATCCAGCACCTGCAGGCGAGGCTGACGGTTCTTGCCGCCGCGCACGAAGGGAGAAGGAGCGCGGTTGCGCATGATCCACAGAATGCCGATCAGCACGAGCAGGGCAATGCCAACTCCGCCGGCTGCGAGAAAGAAACGGCTGCCATAGGCTCCGGCGATATCGTCCAACATGTCGAGATACTCCGTAATTGTCCCCGATGTCGCTGTAGTACTTTAAATCCGCTGCATAATTTTATCCCTAAAACGATTCCGATTTAAGGAATTATGCAGTAGACGCAACTACCGCGGGTAAAGCTTTGACCAATGACCCTTCTATACGGCGATCATATGAACAGGATTGCGCCGGAGACAAGATGCGATTGTAAGCTGTCGTATTCTATTGCTTGTGAATTCAAACCTTTCTGGCCCGGCAAAGCTTTTTGTGGATGACGCAAATTGATAAAGAAGATTCGAAAGGTCCGACTCCGGCGACCCCTAACGTGTATGACATGTCGCGAGGAGAACGGCTGATACGAGGGGTTTATGACGAAGCAGCGTCCGTCCGACGAGTATAGCGTGCCGCTGGTGGATCGCGGAGTTCGTTCGGGAACTGTGCTGCGCATCATCCTGCTTGCGCTCGTTCTCGTGGCCGCGGCCGCCGCCTTTGTCGTCTTTAAGAACCAGCTCGACAATGAGTCTGTGCTTGGCGGCCTGGGCGTTCTTGCTATGGTCGGCATCTTCTTCCTGGTCTCCTCGATCATCGGTTTCGTCGAGGTCATGCCGCAGCCGCAGTCAGACAGCCTGGCGCGCTCCTTCCTCAACAGTCACCCCGACGGGACGCTGATCACCGATGAGAAGGGCCGCATCGTCTATGCCAATGCGGCCTATGGTCGCCTGACCGGTGCGACCAAGGCGACGGAAGTGCAGTCGCTGGAGATGCTGCTGTCGCGAAACCGTGAGTCCAACGAGGCTCTCTACCGGCTCGCCAATGGCCTGCGCGACGGCAAGGAGGGGTCGGAGGAGTTCCGGTTGCTGAAGCCGCTCGGTCCCTTCAACGGGATCGGCCAAGGAGCCCATTGGTATCGCCTGAAGGCGCGGGTACTGTCGCCGGAACAGGATAGCAACAAAGCGCTGCATATCTGGCAGATTACCGACATCACCTCCGAGCGCGACGATCAGGAGCGATTCTTCAAGGAATTGCAGAACGCGATCGATTATCTCGACCACGCGCCGGCCGGCTTCTTTTCCGCCGGCCGCAAGGGCGAGATTTTCTATCTCAACGCGACGCTTGCGGAATGGCTTGGCTTTGATCTCACCAAGTTCGTTCCCGGCTCGATGACGATCGGCGATCTCGTGGCCGGCGAGGGGCTGGCGCTGATCCAGTCCGTTCAGGCAGAGCCAGGTTTAAAGAAGACGGTGACGCTCGATCTCGATCTGCGCCGTGCCAACGGCCAGAGCCTGCCGGTGCAGATCGTTCACAGCGTAACATCGATGCGCGACGGCGCTCCCGGTGAGAGCCGCACCATCGTCCTGACCCGGCAGAACGGGGCAGACACGGAGCAATCGGCTTCCGCAGCCGCGATGCGTTTCAGCCGTTTCTTCAACAATACGCCGATGGCGATCGCTTCGGTTGACGGCAACGGCCGCATTCTGCGGACGAATGCACCATTCCTGAAACTCTTCTCGGAACTGGTATCCCGCGACGATATCGAGCGCGGCGCTGCCCTTGAGACCATCGTCAATGAAAGCGACCGGGTGCGGCTGCAGCAGGCATTGGCTGCTGCCAAGGACCGGCAAGGCGACATTCCGCCGATCGACTCCCGTAATCCGAAGGATGAGACGCGGCATTTCCGCTTTTATATCAATGCCGTCATCGACCAGACCGACGAGGCGCCGGAAGAGGCTGCCATCGTCTATGCCGTCGAGGTGACCGAGCAGAAGGCGCTCGAAACGCAGATGGCGCAGACACAGAAGCTCAATGCCGTCGGTACGCTCGCAGGCGGCATCGCGCACGACTTCAACAACGTATTGACCGCTATCCTCTTGTCTTCCGACCATTTGCTGCTGCAGGCGCGGCCGTCTGATGCCAGCTTCGCCGACCTGATGGAAATCAAGCGCAATGCCAACCGCGCGGCCGTGCTGGTGCGGCAGCTGCTTGCCTTCTCGCGCAAGCAGACCATGCGGCCGACGGTTCTCAATCTGACCGATGTGATCGGCGATCTCCGCATGCTGGTCGACAGATTGCTGTCGGGCACGCATGTCAAGCTGGATGTCGACTACGGCCGCGATCTCTGGCCTGTTAAAACCGACCTCTCGCAGTTCGAGCAGGTGCTCATCAACTTGTGCGTCAATGCCCGCGATGCCATGCCTGGCGGCGGTACGCTGACGCTGCGCACCCGCAATCTGCTCGCGTCTGATGTCAGTGCCTTCAACTACCCCTACTTGCCACATGAGGACATGGTTCTCGTCGAGGTCAGCGACACCGGTACCGGCATCGCGCCCGAAATCATGGACAAGATCTTCGAGCCATTCTTCACGACCAAGGAAGTGGGCAAGGGCACCGGTCTCGGGCTTGCGATGGTCTATGGCATCATCAAGCAGTCCGGCGGCTATATTCAGCCGGAATCGGAAGTGGGCAAGGGAACGACGTTCCGCATCTTCCTGCCACGGCACATCGTCGAGATGCCTGTCGCGACGGAAGCGAAAGTGCCAGAAAGCCGCGATGTCACGGCCATGGACCAGAGTGTCGGTATAGCCGCCTCTACGGAAGAACCTGCCGATCTCACCGGCAAGTCCGCCGTCGTGTTGCTGGTCGAGGACGAGGAGGCGGTGCGTCGCGGCGGCAAGCGTATGCTTGAGACGCGCGGCTATACTGTCCACGAGGCCGGCTCCGGCGTCGAGGCGCTCGACATCATGGAGGAGCTCGACGGACAGGTCGATGTCGTCGTATCCGACGTCGTCATGCCCGAAATGGACGGGCCGTCGCTGCTGCGCGAATTGCGCAAGAAATATCCGGATCTGAAGTTCATCTTCGTTTCGGGCTATGCCGAGGATGCCTTTGCCCGCAACCTGCCGGCCGACGCACAGTTTGGCTTCCTGCCGAAGCCGTTCTCGCTGAAACAGCTCGCCGTGGTTGTGCGCGAGACGCTGGACAAGAATTAAACGGGAGGCGGCTGTTGCCGATGGTGTCGCAAAGATGCTATCGACAGCTGCATGATCGACCTTGCCAAGCCCATTTACCGTATGTGGTGGCGCTCCTTCTAGGAGCGGCAGTCGTCATGTCTTGAAATCGACCCTGCCGCCGTGATCCGGCAGGCATTCGTCTATTTCTATTTTCCTTCCCGATCGCGGCGGCTCCTTTTGCGGAGCAGTGAAATGTTTTCCCCTACCGATACTCGCCCTGTCATCCTGACGGGTGACCGGACCACAGGTCCACTCCATCTCGGCCACTATGTCGGCTCGCTGAAGAGCCGCGTTGCGCTTCAGCATAGCCACGAGCAATTCCTGCTCTTGGCGGATACGCAGGCGCTGACCGACAATGCCCATGATCCCCAGAAAGTGCGGCACAACGTCCTTGAAGTCGCCACGGACTATCTCGCCGTCGGCATCGACCCGTCGCTGACGACGATCTGCGTCCAATCCGCCTTGCCGGCGCTGGCGGAGCTGACGCTGCTCTATCTGAATTTCGTCACGGTCAGCCGCCTGGAGCGCAACCCGACGATCAAGACGGAGATCCAGCTGCGCGGCTTTGAACGCGACGTGCCGGCCGGCTTTCTCTGCTATCCGGTCGCGCAGGCCGCCGACATCACCGCCTTCAAGGCGACGGTCGTTCCGGTCGGGGAGGACCAGGCGCCGTTGATCGAGCAGACCAACGAGATCGTTCGCCGTCTCAATCGGCAGATCGGGCGAGACGTTCTCGTCGAGGCCGCAGCCATGGTGCCGAAGGTTGGGCGCCTGCCTGGGGTCGACGGCAAGGCGAAGATGAGCAAATCCCAGGGCAACGCCATTTCGCTTTCGGCATCGTCAGATGAGATAAGAGATGCCGTGCGGCGAATGTATACCGATCGGGATCACCTGCGTGTCAGCGATCCCGGAAAGATCGAGGGAAATGTCGTCTTCACCTATTTGGACGCCTTCTGTGAGGATTTGCAGCTGGTGGATGAGATGAAGGTACACTATCGCCGTGGCGGGCTTGGCGACGTCACCCTGAAGAGACATCTGGAGGGGGTCCTGCAAGCGCTGCTTGCACCGATCCGCGAGCGCCGTGCGCGTTATGCCGCCGAGCCGGATTATGTGATGGGAATCGTGCGCGAGGGCACGCGAAGGGCAAGGAAGCGGACGGAGGCAACGCTTGCGGAGCTGCGATCGGCCCTCGGTCTGTTCTCCCTGGCTTGAAACAAAAAGAACGGCCGGGCGATTTTTGACGCACCCGGCCGTTCTTGTGACTGAGATTCTAATTATTCGGCCAGTGCGACCGCGATTTCCGCAGCCAGACGCGCATTGTTTTCGACAAGCGCGATGTTGGTCTTGAGGCTGCGGCCTTCGGTGATGTCGAAGATCGTGCTCAGCAGATAAGGCGTAACGGCCTTGCCGGTGATCTCGTCGCGCTCGGCGCTATCGAGGGCTCGCTCGATATAGATTTCCATTTCCTCGCGCGGGATCTCGTCGGCTTCCGGAACCGGATTGGCGATCAGCATGCCGCCATCGATGCCGAGCTGTTCGCGCGTCGTCTGGAAGTTGGCGATCGCAGCCGGGCTGTTCAGCGTCAGCGGGCTCGTCAGGCCGGAGGAGCGCGACCAGAAAGCCGGAAACTCGGTGCTGTCGTAGGTGACGACCGGTACGCCGCGGGTTTCCAGCACTTCGAGCGTCTTCGGAATATCGAGGATCGCCTTGGCGCCGGCGCAGACGACGATGACGCCGGTGCGGGACAGTTCTTCAAGGTCGGCCGAAATATCGAAGCTTTCTTCGGCGCCGCGATGCACGCCGCCGATGCCGCCGGTGGCAAATACCTTGATGCCAGCGCGGGCTGCGGCGATCATCGTGGCGGCAACGGTGGTTGCGCCGGTGCGGCGCTCGGCAATTGCAAAGGCGATATCGGCGCGCGAGACCTTCATCGCGCCCTCCGTCTTGGCCAATGTTTCCAGCTCTTCCGGCTCAAGACCGATATGCAGCGTGCCGTGAATGACCGCGATTGTTGCGGGTACTGCGCCTTCCTGCCGGATGATCGCCTCGACGCTGCGGGCCATCTCGATATTGCCGGGATAGGGCATGCCGTGGGTGATGATCGTCGATTCCAGGGCGACGAGCGGCGCGCCGCGCAGCTTGGCGGCAGCGACTTCCTTCGAATAGGAGATCGGTAGCAGGGGCGAGATAGGCTGGGTCATTGTCGTTTCCAATTCACTGAAACAGTATACGCGTTTTGAACAGGCTTCATGACAGAATTTCGGCCCTGGGAACAAGAGCCAGCATCGTCTTTAGCAGTTCGGGAGAGAGATTTTCCGCCGTTGCAAAGGGCGATTGCACCGTGATCGCGGCTGCCGCAGCGCCATGGCGGACGGCTTCCGCGAGATCGTGACCGGCGAGCAAAGCGGAGAGAACGCCCGAGGCAAGCGAATCTCCCGCTCCGGTGACATCGGCAACCTCGTCGACGATGGGCGGCTGCAGGCTTACCATGGCATCAGGTGAGAAGGCGATCAGCGCGCGCTTGCCGCGGGTGATGACGCCATTACGCAGCCCGAGCGCGCGCAAAGCGTTGACCCACTCGCGCGGGTCTTCCGGACGGATTTCGGTCAGTGCGGCAGCTTCGGCTTCGTTGAGGAATAGATGGCCAATGCCAGCGAGGCTCGGCTTCAGCCGCACGACTTTTGCCGGCGAGATGGCGATGGCTGCGACCGGTTTGCCGCAAAAGGCGGCCCTTGCCGCAATCGCGCTTAAGGTTTCCGCCGGCAGATTGGCATCGCAGAGAACGAGGTCGGTTTCTTCGAAGGCGTCGCGAACGGCGCGAATCGCCAGCCGCCGCGGAACGAAAAGCTTGTAGAGCTCCATGTCGGCAAGCGCGATGACCAAATTGCCGTCATTCTCGAGGATCGCCGTATAGCTTGGCGTCTTGCGATCGAGGAAGACGAAGGGCTTGTCGTCGATGCCGGCGTGGCTTGCTGCCTCCGCCACCATCTCGCCCGAGGGATCGCCGCCACGCGGCGAGATCAGCTTTACGTCGAAGCCCAGGCGGGCGAGATTGCGGGCGGCATTGAAGCCGCCGCCGCCAGGCTCTTCGAACCATGCGCCGGGGTTGCTGGCGCCCGGCTCCGTATCGCCGAAGATGCGGCCGCGCCGGTCGATATGGGCGCCGCCGAGAACGAGAATCTTTTTCGCCATAGGGTTATCCTCAGCAGTGGAAAAGGCGAATCGAGCGAGCCGCAAACATCTCGCAATTCACCGCTTCGGGCATGTAAGTGCCTGGGAAGAAAGAAGAAAACAAAAATAGAACGGAATTCATTTTACCTTTTTCTTTCAATTGCTTGTTGTGCTCTTGCGATATGAGAACAAATAGAGTACAGAATTCTCATCGGCGGCGACATTGCTAGAGCGGCTTCAATAACCTAAAGGTGGATCGAATGTCTCAGAATTCTTTGCGGCTTGTAGAGGACAAATCGGTGGATAAAAGCAAGGCACTTGAAGCGGCACTCTCTCAAATTGAGCGGTCGTTCGGCAAGGGCTCGATCATGAAGCTCGGCTCTAACGAGAACGTGGTCGAAATCGAAACGGTTTCCACCGGCTCTCTGAGCCTCGATATCGCTCTCGGCATTGGCGGCTTGCCGAAGGGGCGCATCATCGAAATCTACGGGCCGGAAAGCTCGGGCAAGACGACGCTGGCGCTGCAGACCATTGCCGAGGCACAGAAGAAGGGCGGCATCTGCGCCTTCGTGGACGCGGAACATGCGCTTGATCCGGTCTATGCCCGCAAGCTCGGCGTCGACCTGCAGAACCTGCTGATCTCGCAGCCCGATACCGGCGAACAGGCGCTTGAAATCACCGATACGCTGGTTCGCTCCGGCGCGATCGACGTTCTGGTCGTCGACTCCGTTGCGGCCCTGACGCCGCGCGCCGAAATCGAGGGCGAGATGGGCGACAGCCTGCCGGGCCTGCAGGCGCGTCTGATGAGCCAGGCACTGCGCAAGCTCACGGCTTCGATCTCCAAGTCCAACTGCATGGTGATCTTCATCAACCAGATCCGCATGAAGATCGGCGTCATGTTCGGCTCGCCGGAAACGACGACGGGCGGTAACGCGCTGAAGTTCTATGCCTCGGTTCGCCTCGACATCCGCCGCATCGGCGCCGTCAAGGAGCGCGAAGAGGTGATCGGCAACCAGACCCGCGTCAAGGTCGTCAAGAACAAGATGGCGCCTCCCTTCAAGCAGGTCGAATTCGACATCATGTATGGTGAAGGCGTTTCGAAGACCGGTGAGCTGGTCGACCTCGGCGTCAAGGCCGGCATCGTCGAAAAGTCCGGCGCCTGGTTCTCCTATAACAGCCAGCGTCTCGGCCAGGGTCGCGAGAACGCGAAGATCTTCCTGCGCGACAATCCGGATCTGTCTCGTGAGATCGAGCTGTCGCTGCGCCAGAATGCCGGCCTCATTGCCGACCGCTTCCTGCAGAATGGCGGTCCCGATTCCGGCGACGACGGCGACGCTTCCGGCGAATAAGGATTTTCGGGAGCAATTCCCGACTTGAGACAAGACGAAATACTGAAACCGGCCGCATTGTCCAAGGGATGTGCGGCCGGTTTTGCTCGTGCGGCTGGACAGCGCCCGGAGCGAACGATAAAAGCCACTGACTTTGACGCAAGTTGTTGACGGCAGTACTGAAGGGCCCCCCATGAGCGGTGTGAATGAAATCCGGTCGACCTTCCTCGACTATTTTAAGAAAAACGGCCACGAGATCGTGCCGTCGAGCCCGCTGGTGCCGCGCAACGATCCGACATTGATGTTTACCAATGCCGGCATGGTGCAATTCAAGAACGTCTTCACCGGCCTGGAGCAGCGTCCCTATACGACGGCTTCGACCGCGCAGAAATGCGTGCGCGCCGGCGGCAAGCATAACGACCTCGACAATGTTGGCTATACCGCGCGCCATCACACCTTCTTCGAGATGCTCGGCAACTTCTCCTTTGGTGATTACTTCAAGGAGCGCGCCATCGAGCTTGCCTGGAACCTGATCACCAAGGAATTCGGCCTCGACGCCAAGCGCCTGCTGGTCACGGTCTATCACACCGACGACGACGCCTTTAACCTGTGGAAGAAGATCGCCGGCCTTTCCGACGACCGGATCATCCGCATCGCCACCAGCGACAATTTCTGGGCGATGGGCGATACCGGCCCCTGCGGTCCCTGTTCGGAAATCTTCTACGATCATGGCGATCACATCTGGGGCGGCCCTCCCGGCTCTCCGGAAGAGGACGGCGATCGCTTCATCGAGATCTGGAACCTCGTCTTCATGCAGTTCGAGCAGATCACCAAGGAGCAGCGTGTCGACCTGCCGCGTCCGTCGATCGACACCGGCATGGGTCTCGAGCGCGTTGCCGCCGTGCTGCAGGGCAAGCACGACAATTACGATATCGACCTGTTCCGCGCCCTGATCGAAGCTTCGGAAGAGGCGACGGGCGTCAAGGCCGAAGGCGAGCATCGCGCCAGCCATCGCGTCATCGCCGATCATCTGCGCTCGTCCGCCTTCCTGATCGCCGATGGCGTGCTGCCGTCGAACGAAGGCCGTGGCTATGTGCTTCGCCGTATCATGCGCCGTGCCATGCGCCACGCGCAGTTGCTCGGCGCCAAGGAGCCGCTGATGTGGAAGCTGCTGCCGGCGCTGATCCAGCAGATGGGCCGTGCCTATCCGGAGCTGGTGCGTGCCGAGGCGCTGACCTCCGAGACGCTGAAGCTCGAGGAGACCCGTTTCCGCAAGACGCTGGAACGCGGCCTGTCGCTGCTCAACGACGCCACTTCTGACTTGCACAAGGGCGACAGCCTCGACGGCGAAACCGCCTTCAAGCTCTACGACACCTATGGTTTCCCGCTCGATCTGACGCAGGACGCGCTGCGCGCTCGCGGCATCGGCGTCGATATTTCCAGTTTCACGGATGCCATGGAGCGGCAGAAGGCCGAGGCGCGCTCGCATTGGACCGGTTCCGGCGACAAGGCAACCGAGACCATCTGGTTCGAGCTCAAGGAAAAGAACGGTGCGACCGAGTTCCTCGGCTACGACACGGAAACCGCTGAAGGCGTCATTCAGGCGATTGTCAAGGACGGTATGGCCGTCGACAGCGCCGCTGCCGGCGACAAGGTGCAGATCATCGTCAATCAGACGCCGTTTTACGGCGAATCCGGTGGCCAGATGGGCGATACCGGCGTGATATCAAGCGATCACGGCAAGCTCGCCGTTAGCGATACGCAGAAGAAGGGCGAGGGCCTTTTCGTTCACAGCTCGGAAGTGTCGGAAGGCAAGATCACAGTTGGCGACGCCGTCGTGCTGACCGTCGATCACAACAGACGCTCGCGCCTGCGTGCCAATCACTCTGCCACCCACCTGCTGCACGAAGCTCTCCGCGAAGTGCTCGGCACCCATGTGGCTCAGAAGGGCTCGCTGGTTGCGCCCGAGCGGCTGCGTTTCGACGTTTCCCATCCGAAGCCGATGTCGGCCGAGGAGCTGAAGGTCGTCGAAGAGATGGCGAACGAGATCGTTCTGCAGAATTCTCCGGTCACGACCCGCCTGATGAGCGTCGATGATGCGATCGCGGAAGGCGCGATGGCGCTGTTCGGCGAGAAGTATGGCGATGAAGTCCGCGTTGTGTCGATGGGGCAGGGTGTGCGTGGTGCCAAATCTGGCAAGCCCTATTCGGTCGAGCTTTGCGGCGGCACGCATGTCTCCGCTACTGGCCAGATCGGCCTCGTGCGTATTCTTGGCGAAAGCGCCGTCGGTGCCGGCGTGCGCCGCATCGAAGCTGTGACCGGTGAATCCGCGCGTGATTATCTTGCCGAACAGGACGACCGTGTGAAGAGCCTCGCTTCGACGCTGAAGGTCCAGGCAGCCGATGTCGTCTCGCGCGTTGAAGCGCTGATGGACGAACGCCGCAAGCTGGAGCGCGAATTGGCGGAAGCCAAGCGCAAGCTTGCCATGGGCGGCGGCCAGGGCGGCTCGGCCGATGCGGTCCGTGAGGTCAATGGCGTCAAGTTCCTCGGCAAGCCGGTTTCCGGCGTCGATCCCAAGGATCTCAAGGGTTTGGCTGATGAAGCCAAGGCAAGCCTCGGCTCCGGCGTCGTGACGCTGATCGGCGTCTCGGACGATGGCAAGGCAAGCGCCGTCGTTGCTGTTACCGAAGATCTGGTCGGTCGCTTTAGCGCCGTCGATCTTGTGCGTGTCGCTTCGGCTGCGCTCGGCGGCAAGGGCGGCGGCGGCCGTCCCGACATGGCGCAGGCCGGCGGCCCGGATGGCGCCAAGGCCGATGAAGCGATTGAGGCCATTGCTGCGGCGCTTGCCGGCTAAGACGCTGATTTCCGATTGGTAATCAAGAATGGCGGATGCTTCGGTATCCGCCATTTTCTTTTGTCCGGACAACTCCGCAGGATTTGTCAAATCGGGTTATGGTCTTGTCGGGCCGATCGATTTGCAAGGGGTTTGACATGAGTGGTGGAACGGCGTGGGCGCTTTACGAGACCCGGTTGCGGCGGGTTTCGGCCTATATCCATGAGCATCTGGACGACGAACTCGATATGGAAAAGCTCGCCGAAATTGCCTGCATGTCCAGCTATCACTGGCACAGGATCTATCGGGCGATCTATGGCGAGACGGCGGCGGCAACGGTCAAGCGGCTGCGGCTGCATCGTGCCGCCGGTGATCTCGTTAACACCCGTCTATCCGTCAGCGACATTGCAAAGCGGTCGGGCTATCCCAACCTCCAGTCGTTCAACCGCATCTTCAGATCCGTCTACGGCATGCCGCCGGCGCGATATCGAAATGAGGGAAGCCACACGATCTTCGAACCAAACACCCAAGGAAGGATCACGGTTATGTTCGACGTTACGCTTCGCACCATCTCCCCAATGTCACTGATCGGTGTCGCCCATCGTGGCTCCTATATGCAGATCGGCCAGGCTTTCGAAACACTCTTCGGTACCATCTTCGCCCGCGGCCTTGCGGGCCCCGATATGCGCATGATCGGCGTCTATCTCGACGACCCCGATGTCGTGGAAGCGGACAAGCTGCGCTCCTATGCCTGCGTCACCGCTGGCGAGACCGTCGCTGCCGATGCGCCGCTGGAGCGGCGCTTGCTTGAGGGCGGCGAATATGCCGTGCTGCGCCATAAGGGTCCCTATGCAAACATGCATAGGGCTTATCAATGGCTCTACGCGCAGTGGCTGCCGGCTTCCGGTCGGCAACTGCGCGATACCGTCATGTTCGAGGAATATATCAACAATCCGCGCGACGTACCGCCGACGGAGCTTTTGACTGATATCTATATGCCGCTGCAATAGCGGCATATGATCCTTGTCGAGGGTTTCCTCCTAATGCCTTGTATTGTCAGGTATTAGCCGGCTTCGGCATGGCGGCATTGTCGATCTCGTTGCCGCGGCGATAGGCGTCGCGGTCGCTGACCCGGCTCCAATAGTCGATGAAGGCCGGCCGCTTTTCGATCGTTCCGAAATTAAGACCGTAGCCGACATGCGAGCCGACATAGACGTCGGCTGCGGTAAAGCGATCGCCGGCGATGAAAGGCGAGGTCGTGACGGCGTGCTCCATGGCATCAAGCACATTCGCGAAGCTGCCGCAGCCGGCCATGCGCAAGCGCTCCGGCGGAACTTCGAAGCCGAGGGCGCGATTGGTGATCGCCATCTCGAACGGTCCCGCTGCAAAGAACATCCAGCGGAAATAACGGCCGCGCTCGGCAGCTGTCGGGGCGAGCCCCGCCTGCGGGAAGGTTTCAGCCAGATAGGCGCAGATGGCGGCACCTTCGGTGACGACTGTATCGCCATGCTTGATGGCCGGCACCTTGCCCATGGGGTTGACCGCAAGATATTCCGGCGCCTTCATCGTCGTGCCGTAGTCGAGATACTCGGTGCGGTAGGGCTGGCCGGTCTCCTCGAGCATCCAGCGGGCAATGCGTCCGCGCGACATCGGATTGGTATAGAAAACGAGTTCTTCAGCCATCTGCCTCTCCCTTTTGTTGCGCGCATTTTTGCCACTGGTTAGCCTCGGCGGCAAGATTCGGGGCAAAAGAAAACCCGGCGCTGAGGCCGGGTTTTCGCATGTCTAGATGGCAGCAAGGCTTAGGCAGCCATGGCCTTCTTGAGATTTTCGTCGATCTTGTCAAGGAAAGCGGTGGTCGAGAGCCACGGCTGATCGGGGCCGATCAGCAGTGCCAGATCCTTGGTCATGTAGCCGGCTTCGACGGTATCGACGCAGACCTTTTCGAGCGTGGAAGCGAACTTTGCGAGTTCGGCATTGTCGTCGAGCTTGGCGCGATGGGCAAGGCCACGGGTCCAGGCGAAGATTGAGGCGATCGAGTTCGTCGAGGTTTCCTGACCCTTCTGGTGCTGGCGGTAATGGCGGGTCACCGTGCCGTGTGCGGCTTCGGCTTCGACCGTCTTGCCGTCCGGCGTGAGCAGAACCGAGGTCATCAGGCCGAGCGAGCCGAAGCCCTGCGCAACCGTGTCGGACTGGACGTCGCCGTCGTAGTTCTTGCAGGCCCAGACATAGCCGCCGGACCATTTGAGGGCGGAGGCGACCATGTCGTCGATCAGGCGGTGCTCGTAGGTGATGCCGGCTTCGTCGAACTGAGCCTTGAACTCGTTCTGGTAGACTTCTTCGAAGATGTCCTTGAAGCGACCGTCATAGGCCTTGAGGATGGTGTTCTTTGTGGAGAGGTAGACCGGCCACTTGCGCATCAGGCCGTACATCATCGAAGCGCGGGCGAATTCGCGGATCGACTCGTCGAGGTTGTACATGGCCATGGCAACGCCGGCGCCCGGAGCGTCGAAGACGTCTTTTTCAATGACCGTGCCGTCTTCGCCAACGAACTTGATGGTCAGCTTGCCCTTGCCTGGGAACTTGAAGTCGGTGGCGCGATATTGGTCGCCGAAGGCATGACGGCCGACGACGATCGGCTTGGTCCAGCCGGGAACCAGGCGCGGAACGTTCTTGCAGATGATCGGCTCGCGGAAGATGACGCCGCCGAGGATGTTGCGGATCGTGCCGTTCGGGCTCTTCCACATCTGCTTCAGGTTGAATTCCTTGACGCGATCTTCATCCGGCGTGATCGTCGCGCACTTGATGCCGACGCCATGCTTCTTGATGGCGTTGGCGGCGTCGACGGTCACCTGGTCGTTTGTTGCGTCGCGGTTTTCGACCGAGAGGTCGTAGTAGTCGATATCGATGTCGAGGTAGGGGTAGATCAGTTTGTCTTTGATAAACTGCCAGATGATGCGAGTCATTTCATCGCCATCGAGATCGGCAACGGGATTTGCGACCTTGATCTTCTTCATACTTCTGCCTCGTTTAAGCTAATGGGACCGGATGGTCCTGTGGGTAATGTAAAGTCCCGTGGGCTATAGCACCGCAAGTGCGGAACGCAAAGCCGATAGAGCCTCCGGCGTCGCGTTTTTGATCATTCGTGACATCACCTGCTTTTTGCGATCGGGCCATTGCCAAAGCGGTCCATGGGTCTAATGTCGCGCAGGTTTTGCCTGTTGCCCCCCGTGTCATGGAATCACGTCATGCATAAATTTGCTGCCTCCGCTTTTGCCCTTACGCTTTTTCAGTTTTCGCTTGGCGCGCATATGGCGTTCGCAGCCGACGCGACGACGCCGGTCAAGGCCATCATGGATGCAACCGTCTCGAACTGGGCGGGCGGCGACAGCGACTGGCAGGATATCTTCGACGAGAGCAAGCTGAAGGATATCTACAGCAAGGATTTCGGGGCGAAATATCAGGCGGCCGCGCAGTTTCCTGCTGCCGACGAGGACGGTATCTCGCCTTTCGACTATGACGTCATCGTCAATGCGCAGGATGCGTGTCCGCTGGAGGAGGTGAAGATTGC
This sequence comes from Rhizobium sp. ZPR4, assembly GCF_040215725.1. Classification (NCBI taxonomy): domain Bacteria; kingdom Pseudomonadati; phylum Pseudomonadota; class Alphaproteobacteria; order Hyphomicrobiales; family Rhizobiaceae; genus Rhizobium; species Rhizobium sp. ZPR4. Next base: position 1,602,920 of record NZ_CP157967.1, on the reverse strand, counting down.
CGCACAGCCGCCGAAGAACAATGTGACCGAGGTGCTGGCGACCTTCAAGAAATCCACCTGCATGGGCTCGGATGCAGACTATCAGAAGACGACGACGGTGCGTTTCGAAGTCATTGAAGAAGGCGGAAAGCCCGTCGTCGACGATATCATCACGAACGATGACAACGGTAATCCGAGCTCGCTCAAGAACGTCATGCAGGATCTCGTCAAACAGCAGCAGCAACCGGCAGACCAGACGCAGCAGCCGTCGGATCAGCAGAAGCCGGCCAGTCCGCAATAAATCCGACCCGGCTCGTTCCACAGTTCGTGCGCAAAAACCTTGCCGATCGGCCGGTGTCTCGCTATTGCCACCCCGGAGCCGGATGATTTCAGGTCTGTTTGTCCTGAAATCATCCGGCTCCGGAAACAGGGAAATGGAGCATGAAGTCGTCCGAAAACGGCTGACACTTTTCGGCATCGTGCTCGAATTGGCGCGATCGGGCTCGCGCGCGGAGATTTAAGCATCATGGCAGGCACGAACAGCGAACGTCCACTTCTGGCCGAAGGACCGGCTATTATTCTGGTCGAACCGCAGATGGGCGAGAATATCGGCATGGTCGCGCGCGCCATGGCGAATTTCGGTCTTGTCGAATTGCGTCTGGTCAATCCGCGCGACGGCTGGCCGAACGAAAGGGCGCAAGCGACGGCCTCGAAGGCGGATCACATCATCGAGGCGACGAAGGTCTATGAAACGCTGGAACAGGCGATCGCTGATCTCAATTTCGTCTATGCGACGACCGCGCGCGAGCGGGATGGCTATAAGCCGGTGCGTTCGCCTGTCGTTGCGGCGGAGACCCTTCGCGCAAAGTTCAAGGCAGGTGAGGGCACCGGCATTCTCTTCGGGCGCGAGCGCTGGGGTCTGACGAATGAGGAAGTCGCGCTGGCCGACGAGATCGTCACCTTTCCCGTCAATCCTGCTTTCGCCTCGCTGAACATCGCCCAGGCCGTGCTGTTGATGTCCTATGAGTGGATGAAATCGGGCATGGAGGATCTGGGCGATGTGCCTTTCCAGGCGCTTGAACAGCGGCCATCGACGAAGGATCAGCTTTTCGGCCTGTTCGATCAGCTCGAAGAGGCGCTGGATGCGCGCAATTATTTCCATCCTGCCGGGAAAAAGCCGAAAATGGTCGACAATCTCCGGGCCGTCCTCTCGCGCCGGGCATTCACCGAGCAGGAAATCAGCGTCTTGCGCGGAGTGATCTCGTCTCTCGACCGTTTCACGCGGAAATCCCCGCGCGGCAGCGGTTCGCATCCCAGGTCCGCTAAAGCACCCAAGGAAACCACAAGCGATGACAGCAACGGCTAATGAGCTGAAACCGGTCCTTGTTTTCGATTCAGGGATCGGCGGTTTGACCGTACTGCGCGAAGCGCGCGTGCTGATGCCGGAGCGCGGTTTCATCTATATCGCCGACGATGCCGGTTTTCCCTATGGCAGTTGGGAAGAGGCGGCGCTGAAGGAGCGCATCGTCGATCTCTTCGCGAAGCTGCTTGCGCAATACGATCCGGAAGTCTGCGTCATCGCGTGCAACACGGCTTTCACGCTGGCCGGCGCCGCTCTGCGCGCTGCTTTCCCCCAGGTGACATTCGTCGGCACGGTGCCGGCAATCAAGCCGGCGGCAGAGCGGACGCGCTCAGGCCTTGTTTCGGTGCTGGCAACGCCGGGCACGGTCAAGCGCGCCTATACGCGCGATCTGATCCAGTCCTTCGCCACGCAATGCCATGTCCGGCTTGTCGGATCGCAGAACCTTGCGCGTCTCGCTGAGGCCTATATTCGCGGTGACGCCGTAGCGGACGAGGCTGTCATGACGGAGATCGACCAGTGCTTTGTCGAGATGGATGGCCGCAAGACCGATATCGTCGTACTGGCCTGCACGCATTATCCCTTCATGGCCAATATCTTCCGCAGGCTGGCGCCCTGGCCGGTCGATTGGCTCGATCCGGCCGAAGCGATTGCACGGCGTGCCCGTAGCCTGGTGCCGCAGGTGGCCGATGCTGTCCATCCCGACGATTTCGACTTCGCTGTTTTTACCTCCGGTGCGCCGGATTTCCCCACCCGGCGGCTAATGCAGGGTTTTGGGCTCAGGGCTTGATGAATGACTGACAAGATTTCGTTGCGTAAACTCGATCTCGCGGACATGCCGGCGGCTGCGGCCGTTCACCGCGCCTCGTTCAATGAGAGGTTGCCGACGCTGGCCGGGATCCACACTCCGGAAGAAGACGTTGGTTTCTGGACCGCTGTCGTTTTCAAGGATTGCCAGATCTGGGGTGCGGAAGAGGGCGGGCGTCTCGTCGGTGTCATCGCCTTTCTTGAGGATTGGATCGACCAGCTTTACGTCCTGCCCGAGGCGCAGAAGCGCGGTATCGGCAGCCGCCTGCTCGATATTGCCAAATCGACCTATCCGGTGCTCTCACTCTGGTCATTTCAGAGAAATGAGCCGGCGCGCCGCTTTTACGAAAAGCACGGCTTCTTCGTGGTTGACGAGTCGGACGGGGCAGGCAATGAGGAGAAGGAGCCGGATGTGCTTTACAAATGGGAAGCACGCTTGCACCGGCTTTAACTCAAGCCGAGTTGCATGGCCGAATTGGATAGCCGGGCTGGATGGCTGCTTATTGGGAGTTCGATAGTTGATGTCTTTTGAGAATGCCGAGGTCAGCCATGCGTTTGCGTGAGTGCCACAACTTCCATGATTTTCGCCTTCTCGCGAAAAAGCGTCTTCCCGGCCCGATCTTCAACTATATCGACGGCGCGGCCGACGACGAGGTGACGCTGCGGCGAAACACATCGAGCTTCAAAAGCTGCGATCTCGTTCCCAATGTTCTGCGTGGGGTCAGCGAGATCGACATGTCTGTCACCGTCATGGGACAAAAGCTCGCGACGCCGTTCTATTGCTCGCCGACGGCCTTGCAGCGGCTGTTCCATCATCAGGGCGAGAATGCGGTTGCCGCCGCGGCCTCTTCGCTCGGCACGATGTTCGGCGTCTCCTCGCTCGGCACCGTCAGTATCGAGGAAATCCGCAAGAAGCACGCGGGGCCGCAAGTTTACCAGTTTTATTTCCACAGGGATCGCGGCCTGAACCGAGCGATGATGGAGCGTGCGAAAGAAGCCGGCGTCAACGTCATGATGCTGACGGTTGACAGCATCACCGGCGGCAATCGCGAGCGCGATCTACGCACCGGATTTTCCATCCCCTTCAAGCTCAATCTGGCGGGCCTTACCCAATTTGCCATCAAGCCGGCCTGGGCGCTGAATTACGTGACGCATGAGAAGTTCCGCCTGCCGCAGCTCGACGAGCATGTGGACATGAGCGGTGGCGCGATGTCGATCGGCAAGTATTTCACCGAGATGCTCGACCCGTCGATGAACTGGAACGACGTCGCCGAAATGGTGAAGCATTGGAACGGGCAGTTCTGCCTGAAGGGCATCATGTCGGTCGAAGACGCCAAGCGTGCCGTCGATATCGGATGCACCGGCATCGTGCTGTCGAACCACGGCGGCCGGCAGCTGGACGGCTCGCGCTCTGCGTTCGATCAATTGGCGGAGATCGTCGACGCCGTCGGTCATCGCATCGACGTGATGATGGATGGGGGCGTCCAGCGCGGCACACATGTGTTGAAGGCCCTGTCGCTCGGCGCCAAGGCGGTCGGTCTCGGCCGCTTTTATCTCTATCCGCTGGCCGCTGCCGGTCAGGCGGGCGTGGAGCGGGCGCTCAGGCATCTGCGCACCGAAGTCGAGCGCGACATGAAGCTGATGGGCTGCACCTCGGTCAGTGAGCTTTCGCGCGCAAACCTGCGCTTCCGCTGACATCTGCAATCGCCTGTGGGTTTTTTCAATCCACGGGCGCGAAGCTTGGAAATCTTTGCTAGACGGAGGCGCGTCCTTTCAGAAAGATGGGGCGTATCCACGTTTGATTCTCGCTCATAGGGGAAGTGCATTGCAGGTCGGCATCGACATGGGAACGGCGTCCGGCGGGACCAGCGCCCAGCTCGATATCGAGGAGCTGCTGGCGACGCGTCTCCTGGTGCAGGGCAATTCCGGTTCCGGAAAATCGCATCTCCTGCGACGTCTGCTCGAACAGTCGGCGCAATGGGTGCAGCAGGTTATCATCGATCCCGAAGGCGATTTCGTTACGCTGGCCGACAAATTCGGTCATGTCGTCGTCGATGGCGAGCGCACGGAAGCCGAGCTTGCCGGCATTGCCAACCGCATCCGTCAGCATCGGGTTTCCTGCGTGCTGACGCTGGAGGGGCTCGACATCGAGCAGCAGATGCGCGCTGCCGCCGCCTTCCTCAATGGTATGTTCGATGCCGATCGTGAATTCTGGTATCCGGTGCTTGTCGTTGTCGACGAGGCGCAGATGTTTGCGCCTTCGGTCGGCGGCGACGTTTCGGAAGATGCGCGCAAGATGTCGCTGGGCGCCATGACCAATCTGATGTGCCGTGGCCGAAAGCGCGGTCTTGCCGGCGTCATCGCCACACAGCGACTGGCGAAGCTCGCCAAGAACGTTGCCGCGGAGGCCTCCAATTTCCTGATGGGCCGCACCTTCCTCGATATCGACATGGCCCGCGCCGCCGATCTTCTCGGCATGGATCGCAGGCAGGCGGAAATGTTCCGTGACCTGAAGCGCGGCAATTTCGTCGCACTGGGGCCGGCACTCTCGCGCCGGCCGTTGCCGATCACCATCGGCACGGTGGAAACATCGGCGCGTTCCTCCAGCCCGAAGCTGATGCCGTTGCCGGATGCGCCGCAGGATGTCGAGGATCTGATCTTCACGCCGGACCCGGAGGAGTTTTCCAAAGCCATTGTGCGCCGTACGGCGCCAGCGCCGCGTCCCACGACCGATATTCTGGCGGAGCTTTCCCGTTCCGTGCCAGCCGCAAGCCCGGCGCCGACAGAACCGAAGGTCAACCAGTCGGAACTATCGAGCGAGGATCGCGAGGCGAGGGTGGGTGCTGTGCTCTCCGAAATCCTCGACGACCCCGCTTCCGGATTCCGTACGGATTCGGTGCTCTATCAGGAGTTTCTCGTTCGTTTGCGTATGCGCCGGGTTCCCGGTACGCCGATGAGCCTGTCGGAGTTCCGTCGGCGCGTGGCGATTGCCCGCTCCGGTGCAGACGAGGACGTCATGGCGACTGACCAGTGGGCGACGGCGCTCTCGCTGTCCTCCAGCGTCACCGATGACCTCCAGGGCGTCTTCCTGATGCTGGCGAAGGCCGCCATCAGCGGTGAGCCGTGCCCGTCCGACGCGCGTATCGCCCGCGCTTATGGCACGCATTCAGCGCGGCGCGCTCGCCGTCTGCTCAGCTATTTCGAGGAGCAGGGCAGCGTCGTCGTTCACACGGATTTTTCGGGCAAGCGTATCGTTGCCTTCCCGGATATGGGTTCTCAGACCGCGCCTGGCGATGCTAATGCGCCTGATCTGGATGGTGGCGAGCAGGCGGCGGCGGAATAGCGGCCGTATTGTCGCTGAAGAGCGTCTGGCGCTGTTGACATTTTCATGACGACCCCTTAGAGACCGCCCCAACGCCGGGCAGAAATGTCCGGTGTTTCATTTGACATGTCCCGTGGCTTTCTCCGTTCGCTAATGTGAGAAGCCTGTCAGAGCTCGAAAACGGAGTTCAGAGGAGGGCGTGTTTCCTTCGCGGTTCGGCAACGGGCCGCGGCAACGTTTGAAAGGAAATGCGATGAGCAAGCGCGAATCGTCCAAGTATAAAATTGACCGCCGTATGGGCGAAAACATCTGGGGCCGTCCGAAGTCCCCGGTTAACCGTCGCGAATACGGCCCGGGCCAGCACGGCCAGCGCCGCAAGGGCAAGCTCTCCGACTTCGGCGTGCAGCTGCGCGCCAAGCAGAAGCTGAAGGGCTACTACGGCGACCTGCGCGAGAAGCAGTTCCGCGCCATCTTCGCTGAAGCTGACCGTCGCAAGGGCGACACCTCGGAAAACCTGATCGGCCTGCTCGAATCGCGCCTCGACGCGATCGTCTACCGCGCCAAGTTCGTTCCGACCGTCTTCGCTGCCCGTCAGTTCGTCAACCATGGCCACGTCACGGTCAACGGCGTTCGCGTCAACGTCGGTTCGTACCGCTGCAAGGCTGGCGACGTTATCGAAGTTCGCGAAAAGTCCAAGCAGCTCGTAACGGTTCTGGAAGCCGTTTCTCTCGCTGAGCGTGACGTTCCGGACTACATCGAAGCCGACCACAACAAGATGGTTGCGACCTTCGCCCGCATCCCGGCTCTTGCCGACGTGCCTTACGCCGTCGTCATGGAACCGCATCTGGTCGTCGAATTCTATTCGCGTTAATAAGCGGATAACTTTCTTGATGAATGAAAAGCCGCTCGGTTCGAGCGGCTTTTTTGTCTTTGGAGCGCCTCATGACGGATTTGCAGGCTATTCTCGACGGCATTCATGCGGAGCTTTCGCCGCGCATCGGCGAGGGTAAGGTTGCCGATTATATTCCGGAGCTGGCGAAGGTCGATCCGAAGCAATTCGGCATGGCGATCGCCACCGTTGACGGCGATGTCTACAGCATCGGCGATGCCGGCGTACCCTTCTCCATCCAGAGCATCTCAAAGGTCTTCATGCTGACGCTTGCGCTCGGCAAGGTCGGGGAAAGCCTCTGGAAGCGCGTGGGGCGCGAACCATCGGGCACGTCTTTCAATTCCATCGTTCAGCTCGAGCGAGAGGAAGGCATCCCGCGCAACCCTTTCATCAATGCGGGCGCTATCGCGATCAGTGACGTCGTGCTGGCGGGGCACGAGCCGCGCGAGGCGATCGGCGAGCTTTTGCGCTTCGTGCGCTATGTGGCCGACGACGAGACGATCAGCATCGATGACAAGGTGGCGCGTTCCGAGACGCAGACGGGCTACCGCAATTTCGCGCTCGCCAATTTCATGCGCGCCTATGGCAATATCCACCATCCGGTCGAGCATGTGCTCGGCGTCTATTTCCATCAATGCGCGCTTGCGATGAGCTGCCAGCAGCTTGCCAAGGCGGGGCTCTATCTCGCTGCACGCGGCAGTAATCCGATCACCGGTCACTCGGTCGTTTCGCCGAAGCGGGCGCGACGCATCAATGCGCTGATGCTGACCTGCGGCCACTACGATGGGTCTGGCGATTTTGCCTATCACGTCGGCCTGCCGGGCAAGAGCGGCGTTGGCGGCGGCATTCTGGCTGTGGCGCCGGGCATCGGCTCGATTGCGGCCTGGTCGCCGGGCCTGAACAAGGTTGGCAATTCCCAGCTCGGTGCCGTGGCGCTGGAGATGCTGGCGGCCCGCACGGGCTGGTCCGTATTCGGCGATTGATACCCATGTCTTCTCGTCCCGCTTTCTGCTATCAGCGTGGCGAGATGCAAGGAATGACGGAATGAATATCGCGACCACGGTGAAAGACGAAATCGATATCGAGGCTGAAGATGGCGGCTCTGCCGCGCATCCGATGTTTACCGATGCGCCGCGATCCGTCTCCTTCAACAAGCTGCGCAAGCGTCTGTTACGGCAGGTGCGCCAGGCTATGGACGATTTCCAGATGCTGAAGGGCCAGAAGCGCTGGTTGATCGGCCTTTCCGGCGGCAAGGATTCCTACGGTCTGCTGGCGCTGCTGCTTGATCTGAAATGGCGCGGTCTGCTGCCTGTGGAATTGATCGCCTGCAATCTCGACCAGGGCCAGCCGAATTTTCCGAAGCATGTTCTGCCGGATTATCTGACGAAGATCGGCGTTACCCATCGCATCGAATATCGCGACACCTATTCGATCGTGAAGGATAAGGTGCCAGAGGGTGCGACCTATTGCTCGCTCTGTTCGCGCCTTCGCCGCGGCAATCTCTATCGCATTGCCCGCGAGGAAGGTTGCGATGCGCTGGTGCTCGGCCATCATCGCGAGGATATTCTCGAAACCTTCTTCATGAACTTCTTCCATGGCGGCCGGCTGGCCTCCATGCCCGCGAAGCTGCTCAATGACGAGGGCGACCTGATGCTGCTGCGTCCGCTTGCCTATGCGGCCGAGGACGATCTCGCCAAGTTTGCGACGGCGATGCAGTTTCCAATCATTCCCTGTGATCTCTGCGGCTCGCAGGATGGCCTGCAGCGCAATGCGATGAAGGACATGCTCGCCGATATCGAGCGCCGCATGCCAGGCCGCAAGGACACGATGCTGCGTGCTTTGGCGCATGTGAACCCGTCGCATCTGCTCGACCCGAAGCTCTTCGATTTCGCTGGGTTGATGACACAGGGATCTTCTGGCGAGCGAGAGTAAGTTTAGCCCTTTTGCCACACCGATGTCATCGAATCGGGCATAAGAGGAAGCCCTTTCAAAACAGAGGCTTCCGATGACCTTCTCCGATACGGATTTCGACTATGTGATGACGATCGTTGCCGAAGCGGCGGCAACGGAAATCATGCCGCGCTTCCGCAATCTGGAGGATGGCGACGTATCGGAAAAGACCTCGGCTATCGACCTCGTGACCGAGGCCGATCTTCTGGCTGAGCGTCACATCACCGCGGCGCTGAAGACGCGTTTTCCGAAGGCCGTCATCGTCGGCGAAGAAGCCTATGAGGCTGACAAGTCCGTCGTGCCGGCGCTGGCGCATGCCGAGCTGGCTTTCACCATCGACCCGGTAGACGGCACGTTCAATTTCGCTGCCGGACTGCCGGTCTTCGGGACGATAGTCGCTGTCATCGCCAATGGCGAGACGATCGCCAGCATCATCCATGATCCGGTGCTTGGCGACACCCTGACCGCCGTTAAGGGTGGCGGCGCGTTTTTGCGCCGGCAAACCGGACAGGCGAGGCGGCTTACCGTTGCCGCACCCGCGCCCTTGAGCGCGATGACGGGCGCGATATCCTGGGGTCATATGGACGAACCGGATCGGTCGCGCATCTGCGGCAACCTGTCCAAGACCCGGATGGTTTTCTCAGTGAATTGCTCGGCTTACGAATATTGGATGGTGGCTTCAGGCAAGTGGCACTTCATCGGCCATTCAAAGCTGATGCCGTGGGATCATCTCGCAGGCGTGCTGGCGCATCAGGAAGCAGGTGGTTATACCGCCAAATTCGATGGCACGCCCTACCGACCCGGCGAGACGACGGGCGGCATTATTTCTGCGCCGGATGAGGAAAGCTGGCGGATGATCCGTCGCGAGATCATCGGCGCCTGACGCGAAAGGAAAAAGCATGACATCGCTCGTTGACGTTACCACGCTTGCTCATGTGCTGCGCCGCGCGGCACAGACGGAGATCCTGCCGCGTTTTCGCAGGCTGGGCAGCGACGATATCCGCGCCAAGAGCGAGGCGACGGATCTGGTGACGGAAGCCGACGAGCGTGCCGAGCATATGATAAAGGCCGAGGTTGCGCGGCTCTGGCCGGAAGCTTTGTTCGTCGGCGAGGAATCGGTTGCGGCCGACCCGTCGCTATTGACCAAGCTCGCGGATGCCGATCTCGCCATCATCGTCGATCCGGTCGATGGCACCTTCAACTTTGCCGCTGGCATTCCGGCGTTCGGCGTCATGGCTTCGGTCGTCTCGAAGGGAGAAACCGTTGCCGGCATCATCTTCGATCCGATGGGCGACGATTGGGTGCTGGCGGAACGCGGCAGCGGTGCCTGGTTGCGGCGGCCGGATGGCGAGACGCTGCGTCTCAAAGTGTCCCAGTCGGTTCCGCTGGAAGAGTTGGTCGGCATGGCAGCGACGGGCTTCCTGCCCAAGGAAAAGCGCGCCGAAATCATGGGTAATCTCGCCAAGGTGCGCTACACGACCTGCTATCGCTGCGCTGCGCATGAATACCGCACGCTTGCGGGCGGCTATGTGCACTATCTCATGTACAACAAGCTGATGCCTTGGGATCATCTGGCGGGGTCGCTGATATCAGCCGAAGCCGGCGCCTATGTCCGCCGCTTTGACGGTTCAGCCTATCTGCCGCATCATCTCGATGGCGGGCTGCTGATCGCCGCGGACAAGGATACCTGGGAATTGCTGCGGCGCGAGGTCTTCACCCTTTGAGGTGAGCAGCGCGCTACGATTGCCGGCTTGACCCCTTGGAAAGTAACGGCTGGAGGGCTATCTTTGCTCCAACAGGCAAGAGCCTTGGTCGGCGCTTGCCGCGAGGATGAGACAGATGTCCGAGACGAGCCGCAAGCTGACCACCATCTTCTGCGCCGATGTGCAGGACTACACGCGCCTTATGGGCAAGGACGAGGAGGGGACGCTTTCGACCCTTCGTCGTTACCGCGATGCGATGAAACGGCTGATCGAAGCGCACGGCGGCCGTGTCATCAATACCTGGGGCGATGGCGTCTTTGCCGAGTTTCCCAGCGTCGTCGAGGCGGTGCGCGCAGCGATTGACACGCAGAATGAGCTTGCCGGCTACAATGCCGTAAGCGATCCCGACAAGCAGATGCTGTTCCGTATCGGGCTCAATCTCGGCGACGTGATCGCCGATGGCGACGATCTCTATGGCGATGGCGTCAATATTGCGGCCCGGCTGCAGTCTCGGGCAGTTCCCGGCGGTATCGTCATTTCCAACACGGTCTACGATCAGGTCCGCAACAAGGTTGCGGTCGGCTTCGATTTCCTTGGCCAGCTCGATGTCAAGAACATCGAGGGCGGTGTGCCGAGCTATGCGGTGCGGATCGGCGGCGTGCAGGTTGTCGATACCACGTCAGACTATCGTTCGGCTCCACCTCCCTCGCGGGCGCCCGAGGCCCCCGAACCCGCTGCGGCTCGAGAAGCGGCGATGCCCCTGGATTGGCGGCGCAGTTACGGTGGGGTGCTTATCGTCTGCGTCGGTCTCGCCGCGCTCAACGGGCTGACCTGGCATGGCGATCTCTGGGCGAAATGGCCCATACTTGCCATTCTGTGGGCTGCTGCATTCCGTTATGTTCGCAGCAACAGGCAGATCGATATGGCTATTGCGAGCCTTGTCATCACAGGTATCGGCATCGTGATGATCAATCTGTTCACCTGGCATGGAACGCCATGGGCTATGTGGCCGCTATTCGGTCTTGCGATCGCTGCGGCGCTGCGCTGGGTCAGCCGCCCGCGCAGCGACGCATAACGAAGTGAGACATGTTAAAGCATTTCCGTTTTTAAACGGAGTGACGGAAATGCTCTATCTCTTTGTTTTCACGCAATTCCGGACACAAACCGCTTCGCACTTTTGCTGGAATTGCTCTAGACGTGCCCCATGCCCGGCTCCAGTGCCGGCGTATCGCCGGGATGGGTGAAGAGCTTGCCGCGTTCCGCCCACAGCGTTGCAACGATCGACAACGCACCGAATACCGTGAAACCGGCGAGCAACGGCTGTGCCGTGCCATCGAACATCTGACCGACGACGCCGCCGAGGAGAACGCCGACCGTGGTGGACACCGAGCTGGTGATTGCGGCCGCCGTTCCTGCCAGATGGCCCATCGGCTCCAGGCTGATGGCCATGCAGTTGGTGGTGATAACAGCAAACATCATCAACATCACCGAGATCAGTATGTAGATGAAGGTGAAGCTCGGCTGACCGAACATGCCAACGATGTAGCCGATAGCGCCGAGGACGGTGAAGACGATCATGGCAGCGTGGGAAATGCGGCGCATGCCGAAGCTGCGGACGAAATAGCCATTGGCAAACTGTGCGACGGCCGTGCCGGCTGCGGTTGCCGCAAAGGCGATCGGGAACGTGTCTCCAAGCCCGTAGACTTCACCGAAAACCTGCTGCACAGAGACGATATAAGCGCAGATGACGCCGGTGTAGAGTGTCAGGCCGATCATGTAGCCGCAGGTGATGCGGTTGGTCAGCACCGTCTTGAAGCCGGAAAGAACCGACGCGACCGAGAGCGGCAGGCGCTCTTCAACGGGCAGCGTCTCCTTCATGCGGAAGAAGGCGACCAGGAAGAGGCCGGCGCTGACGATGCCGAGCAGGATGAAAATCCACTGCCAGTTCGAATAGGCGACGATCATCTGGCCGACGAAGGGGGCGACCATCGGCATGATCATGAAAACGATCATCACATAGGACATGACGCGCGCCATTTCGCGGCCGCCGAAGCAATCCCGGACGATGGCGAGCGTGGTGATGCGCACGGCCGCGGCGCCGACGCCCTGCGCAAAACGCATCGCCAGCAGGGCAAACAGGCTGCCGCTCCAAGCCGCGGCAAACAGGGTCACCGTATAGAAGGCCAGACCGCCGAGCAGGATGTATCGCCGGCCATAGGTATCCGACAGGCTGCCGAAGAAAAGCTGGCAGATGCCGAAGCCGAGGAAATAGACGCCGATGACGAGCTGGGTGTCGTTCGGGTTGGCGACATGCAGCGACTGACCGATATTCGGCAGCGCCGGCAGCATGCTGTCGATGCCCATGGAGATGCTGGCCGTCATCAGGGCGATCGTGAGGATGAATTCCACGATGCCGAGGCCGATGCGGCTGGAACCGGATTGCGCCGGCTGCTGGGCCGGCTGCTGGGATTGAGGCGGGGTTGTCATGCGAATATGCCTGTCAATGTAAAGCGAGAGACTGGTCGGCTGGCGGCGGCGCATTGTGCGGGCGGAACAGCTTTCCCTTCTCAGCAATCAGCACGAAGACGACGCCAATGAGGGAAACGGTGAAATAGCCGATGACCATCGGCGTTGCCGTGCCGTTATAGAACTGCCCGATGCAGGCGCCGATCGACGCGCCGCCAACCGTGCTCATGAAGCCGAGTACGGAGGATGCCGTGCCGGCGACGTGGCCGAGCGGCTCCATTGCCAGAGAGTTGAAGTTGGAGCCGATCCAGCCGAACTGGAACATGGCCAATGCGAAAAAGACCATGAACAGCGGGAATGGCATCGGCGCAGGCCCGTAGAGCTGCACCAGCAGCCAACAGAAGGTGATGGCGACAAAGCCGAGCAGGGCCGTGTGCGACAGCCGACGCATGCCGAACCGACCGACGAACTGAGAGTTGACGAAGGACGACAGGGCCATGAACGCCGCGACGCCGCCGAACGCCAACGGCGTGTAGACGCCGAGGCCGTAGATATTGTTGTAGATCTGCTGGGCGGAATTGATGAAGCCGAACAACGCGCCGAACAGGAACGTGCTCGCCAAGGTATAACAAAGCGCTACCCGGTCCGTCAGAACGATCTTGAAGCCGGAGGCAACCGATCTGACGGTGAGGGGACGGACATTTTCAGGCTTCAGCGTCTCCGGCAGCCGGAAATACATCCAGGCGCCGACGAGCGTCGCCATGGTGCCGATGAAGACGAAAATCATGTGCCAGGTGCTGACGAGCATGATGATCTGGCCGCTTCCCGGCGCGATGACCGGAACGATCATGAAGACCATCATGATGAGCGACATCACTTCAGCCATCAGGCGGCCGCCGAAGACGTCACGGACGATCGAGACGGTGATGACGCGGGTTGCCGCCGAGCCGAGGCCCTGAATAAAACGGAGCGCCAGCAAACCGGCAAAGGACGGAATGAGGGCAATGCCGAATGCCGAAATCACGTAGATGATGATGCCGACCAGGAGCGGCTTGCGGCGGCCGAAACGATCCGACAGAGGGCCGTAGATGAGTTGTGCCGAGCCGAAGCCGATCAGATAGGCCGTCACCACATATTGCCGGTGATTCTCGTTCATCACGCCGAGGCTGGAGCCGATCTGCTGCAGCGCGGGAAGCATGATGTCGATGGCGAGCGAATTAATCGCCATGAGGAAGGCCGCGAGTGCGATGAACTCACGTTTGCCCATGGGCAATTGCCCATGGGACATGGCCTGGGATGAAGTCGTCACGGTTTTATTCCCATAAACATGTCAAGGGCGCCGCCCGCCGGCAGCGCCTTATCGATCAAATTGAACTATGGAAACCGGACGGGGGAGCCCGGTGCCCGGTCAGGCGGCGCCGCGAACGCTGATGCCGTGTTCCTGAAGGTGTTGCTGCAACTCGCCAGCTTGAAACATTTCACGAACGATGTCGCAGCCGCCGATGAATTCGCCCTTCACGTAAAGCTGCGGAATGGTCGGCCAGTTGGAATAGTCCTTGATGCCCTGACGGATTTCGGCGTCGGCAAGGACGTTGATGCCCTTATAATCGACACCGACGTAGTCGAGAATCTGGACCACCTGGCCGGAGAAACCACACTGCGGGAACTGGGGCGTGCCTTTCATGAAGAGAACGACGTCGTTGTTCTTAACTTCGTTGGCGATGAATTCCTGAATGCCGCTCATTGTCCAGTTCCTTTCACATGCGGGGTCAAGGTCCGCAGCGTTACATATGATCCTTAAATAGCAAGCACCCGGCTTGATTTCCAGCCGCAAAACGTAGGTGCCGTCTTTTTCATCGCATGAATGGATTTTCGGCACCAGTCGTTAAGAAGAGCGTCTGGAAAGTGTTGATTGGATATCTTTTCTGAACAGTGCGTTTTGGAATCGCCTCTTCAACTCCAAGCCTGAACAACACACATCAAATTAAAATCAAGGGACGATTAATATTAGTATGCTACCTAATTTACAAACCATCGGTATGTTTGTTAAAGTCTGCCGATTGATGCGATCTGGCGTGTATCGGCCCCTTGTGAGCATTGCATTCGCATTTTTGAGGGAGCGGACTCCATGAGCCACCATCACTATTCAGACGGGCAGGTTGGTGAAGAGCGGGAATTTTATAGCTCAGAAGATACGAGTGAAGGCGAGCGGGAATATTACGAGCATGTGCGCGCACCACGAGCATCGATTCTGAACAGCACTGTGACCGTAAGTGCCATAGTGCTTATTCTGAGCATCGCTTTCGGTTACCGGGCCTCGACCGCGCCGACGCCGCAATCGACCACGCCGCCGGTTGCGGAGAAAATCATGACGGCGCCACCGGTAGACTCCTGTGCCGATATCTCTCCATATCCGGGCCGGGAATGCTGATATGTCGGAATTTTGGAGTTTTACTCCTTGGCACGGCGAACAGGCCGGCTGAGGACGGTTGCGCTTCCGTTGCGTAGGCTCACATGATTGTAAACGTTTGATCCTATCTTTTTGTTTTTTGGATGATTTGTTGCAAGCTGCCATGAAAAAGCCAGCAGGTTATGATCTTGGCAATTTCCAGATTTCATCAGTGCTGCTGGCGCCCCGGGGACAGACTACAATATGAATCCTATCAAGAAGAGGGTGGTTCTCCACTTCCCTGGCTTCGAGCCGCTGGATGCTGCCGCACATCGGGCTCGTTACGAGCGTTCAGCCCGGCAGAGTGCCGCCGCCTGGGATTTTTCCACCTCGGTGGGGGAATTGAAGAATTTTGGCCGGGCACCGTATTTCGATGTCACGGCGACAACTGCGGACTGGCATACCCAAAGCCGCATTCATATCGTCGATCATAACGATCTGGTTGCCGTCCTGAACGGCAGGCCATTCTTCACTCGGCTCCTGCAGGGCTATCTTGCTGCCGCAAGAGTTGCCATTTCGGGCGGCATGACCGGCTATTTCCGTCATGCGTGGCGCTTCGGCTTCTTCTTTATCTTTCCCTTTCTGCTGATGCTTGCGGGGCTGGTTCTCAGCCTGTCGATCGCGTTTACGCCAATCCTCTTCGGATTGCCGGCGTGGAGCCATATTGGCAGTATCGCGCTCGCGGTCGCCTTCTTCGTCTATGTCTTCCTGCCGCAGGCCGAGAAGCTGCATACTCTGCATCTTTTCTCCGACTGGGAGATGGCTGTGGCGATGGCGGGTCTGAATGGAATAGGCGCCGAACAGTGGCTGGAGGCGAGCGCCGTCAGTGTCCGGCACGCCTTGGATGAGCCTGACGTCGAAGAATTCGTCGTCTCCTCGCACAGCATGGGCTCATCTGTGGCAGCTCATGTGGTCGGCCTGTTGCTCGAGCGCGAGCCGGAACTGCTGCAGGGCAAACGCGTGGTGTTTACGACGCTTGGCAGTGCCATCCTGCAATGCGCTCTCATGCGACCGGCAAAGGTGCTGCGCTCACGCGTGGGGTTGATCGCACGCTGCAAGGACATCTTCTGGCTCGACGTGCACTGTCTGACCGATGCGATCCATTTTTACAAGACAAAGGTCGCCGCCGTTTGCGGACATGAGGATGCCCGGCAGGCTTCCATCCTCTTCGTGCGCTTCAAGCAGATGCTCTCGGAAAAGCATTACAAGAAGATCAAGCGCGATTTCCTGCGGGTTCACCGGCAATATGTGCTCGGCCCCGATGTAAGGGCATTCTTCGATTTCACGCTGATGACGGCCGGTCCGCTGCCGGCCTCGGATTTCGCTGAATTCTCACCGAAGAGAATGCCGGAGCTAAGCTTCAACTCCGGCGAAGACGCGCAGGCGCTCTCAGTCGGGCGCTGACGTCTGTAGCGCCAGGGCGTGCAGCACGCCGCCCATATTGCCCTTCAGGGCATCATAGACCATCTGGTGCTGCTGCACGCGGCTCTTGCCGCGGAAGGCCTCCGCGACAACTTCGGCGGCATAGTGATCGCCATCCCCGGCCAGGTCGCGAATCGTCACCTTGGCGCCGGGAATGCCGGCCTTGATCATGTCTTCGATATCGCCGGGGTTCATGGGCATGAGTGGTACCTCGATTATTCAGCGGCAGCGAGCGCGCTGCCGTCCATGAAGGCAGGAAACCACGATTCATGCGCCTCGCGCAACTGTTCAACCGGAAGCGTTAACAGGCCATCGACAACGAGTGCGTCACCGCCGACCGTACCAAGACGGCGGAAGGGCACGCCGGCACTTTCGGCGTTGATGCAGACGAAATCAGCGACATCGGCAGGAACCGCGATCACGTAGCGGGCCTGATCTTCCCCGAAAAGTGCTGCATGCGGCAGCGTCCGGCCTTCGCTGAGGTCGATGCGCAGACCCTTGCGGGATGCCATCGCCATTTCTGCCAGGGCGAGTGCGAGACCGCCGGATGAGATGTCGTGGCAGGCCGTGACCTGGCCGTTGCGGATTGCTGAGCGGATGAAGTCGCCGTTGCGGCGTTCGGCAAAGAGATCGACTTCCGGGGCCGGGCCATCGGTCGAGCCAATGATATCGCGAAGATAGATCGACGAGCCGAGATGGCTGCCGTCGAGGCCGATCATCAGCACGCGGTCGCCTTCGGAGGCGGAGCCGATGCGAGCCATCGCCTTCCAGTCCGGCAGCAGGCCGACGCCAGCAATGGTCGGGGTCGGCAGGATCGCGACGCCGTTGGTTTCATTGTAGAGCGAGACGTTGCCGGAGACGATCGGGAAATCCAGTGCACGGCAGGCTTCGCCGATGCCCTTGATGGCGCCGACGAACTGGCCCATGATTTCGGGCTTTTCCGGATTGCCGAAATTCAGGTTGTCGGTCGCAGCCAGCGGCTCAGCGCCGGTTGCGGTGATGTTGCGCCAGCATTCCGCCACGGCCTGTTTGCCGCCTTCGAACGGATCGGCTTCGACATAACGAGGGGTGACGTCGGAGGAGAAGGCGAGGGCCTTGGTCGGATGGCCTTCGACGCGGACGACGCCGGCGTCACCGCCGGGAAGCTGCAGCGAGTTGCCCTGGATCAGCGTGTCGTACTGTTCGTAGACCCAGCGGCGGCTGGACTGGTTGGCGGAGCCAACGAGTGTCAGCAGAGCCTGACCGTAGTCTGCCGGCGCGGCAACGAGATCGGCGGGCAGGGCAGCGCGCTTGTCGGATTCACGCCAGGGACGGTCATATTCCGGCGCCTGGTCGCCGAGATCCTTGATCGGCAGGTTGGCGACTTCCTCGCCTTGATGGATGACGCGGAAGCGCAGATCGTCGGTCGTCTTGCCGACGATAGCAAAATCCAGGCCCCACTTGACGAAGATCGCCTTGGCGACGGCTTCCTTTTCCGGCTGCAGTACCATGAGCATACGCTCCTGGCTTTCCGACAGCATCATTTCGTAAGCCGTCATATGCTCTTCGCGCACCGGCACCTTGTCGAGATCGAGTTCGATGCCGAGGTCGCCCTTGGCGCCCATTTCGACGGCCGAGCAGGTGAGGCCGGCGGCCCCCATGTCCTGAATGGCGATGACGGCGCCCGTCTGCATCAGCTCCAGGCAGGCTTCCAGAAGGCATTTTTCGGTGAAGGGGTCGCCGACCTGAACGGTCGGGCGCTTTTCTTCGATCGATTCGTCGAATTCGGCCGATGCCATGGTCGCGCCGCCGACACCGTCACGGCCGGTCTTGGCGCCGAGATAGACGACGGGCAGGCCGACGCCCTTGGCTTCCGACAGGAAGATGGCATTGGACTTGGCAAGGCCGGCCGCGAAGGCGTTGACGAGGATATTGCCGTTGTAGCGCGCATCGAACTCGACTTCGCCGCCGACTGTCGGAACGCCGAAGGAATTGCCATAGCCGCCGACGCCGGCAACAACGCCGGAAACGAGATGGCGGGTCTTCGGATGATCGGGCTCGCCGAAGCGCAGCGCGTTCATGGCGGCGACCGGGCGAGCGCCCATAGTGAAGACGTCGCGCAGGATGCCGCCGACGCCTGTGGCAGCGCCCTGATAGGGCTCGATGTAGGAGGGGTGGTTGTGGCTTTCCATCTTGAAGACCACGCAGTCGCCATCGTCGATATCGACGACACCGGCATTCTCGCCTGGACCCTGGATGACGCGCGGTCCCTTGGTCGGCAGCGTGCGGAGCCACTTCTTGGAAGACTTGTACGAGCAGTGCTCGTTCCACATGGCCGAAAAGATGCCGAGCTCGGTAAAGGTGGGTTCGCGGCCGATCAGATCCAGAATGCGCTGATATTCATCCGGCTTGAGGCCGTGGGCGGCAATCAGTTCGGGGGTGATCTGGATCGAATTGGAAATGGTCATGGGCGCTCGAGTGTCCTTGCCTGTAAAGGATTGGAAGACCGGTCAGGGATCGGGGTCTCTTTAGCGCAAGTCTCCCTGTCGTGCGACAGGAAAATCACCGGCGTTCACAACACGCCGGCATTCATGCCGAAGAAGTCAAGCGAGCGGCCATTGGCGGCCGCTCCACGAAATCAGAATTTGTAGCCGACCATGAGGCCGACACGCGTCATGCCGCCGTTGTGGCCGTCGCAAAGATTGGCATTCGAGGAATGCGCGATCTGCGCCATCATGTTCCAATGGCTGTCGAAATTGTATCCGAGCCCGGCATATTCGCGGAAAAGAAAGCGACAGCCGAGCATCGGGCCGTGTTCTCTCCAGTTATCGATATTGCCGTTATGCCAGGTTCCACCGAAGCCGACTTCCGTGAAGATGCCGTTGCTATGGGTCAGCGTCCAGGAAAGGCCGCCATAGACCTGCGTCGCAGAGCCCGCTGTGCCGATCGATGTGCCGAGGTGAATACGCGGATGGGTCAGCTGATCCTTCCAGTCGGCGGTCGGGTTATAGCCGAACGGATTGAAGAGTACCTGGACATCTGGAAACACACCGTTCTCGTGCTCATTACCGTTCTGGATAGAGCCGCTTGCGCCGAAGCGCAATTCATCGAATATCTTGACTTGAGGGGCAGGGGTGGCGGCCACCGCGTCTGCAGCGGTTGCGACGGATTGACCTGCAACAATTATCGAACTGACTGCCAGAAAACTCGTAACTAAATGCTTGCTTACAAAGTCTGCAATAGCCATGCACTCCCCCTAGTGTAGCGGGCGAATCCTCATTTTTTATTGATAGAATGGTAGCGTGCTAAGTGTCGAGATGGCGAAATCGCAATTGCGCAAGATGTCTGTCGATAAATTGATAAGGCTTGCTTAAATGTGACTATCGTAACCCGATGAGCCGTTTTCCAGCAACCTGCGTAATGTCATGAAGCCTGCGGCGACATCTTCTCGCTGTGGAGGCGACGAAAAGGCGACACGGACCCTGTGGAAAACCCGTTCGATTCGAGCCGCCTTGAACTCGTCTTCATCATCGATCAACACCCCCTCGGTAAGGGCGGCGTTCTTGAATGTGCCCGATAGCCAGGGTTCGGGCAGCTTCAGCCACAGGAACGGCAGATGCGGATGCGAATTGAATTCAAAGCCCGCCATTGCTTCACGCGCCAGCTGCTCGCGTGCCTTGATTTCTTCGACCGCCTTGCGACGCAATTCCAAGGCGTGACCGCCAAGGACGAGCCGGGCGCAGGTTTCGGCCAGGATGAAGGGCAGGCCGCCCGTCGTCATCTTATGGGTGACTTTGATGCGCTGGGCGAAATGTGGCGGGCAGGCGACCCAGCCGCCGCGCACGCCAGCCGTCACCGATTTCGACAGGCTGCTGACCACGAAAGTCCGTTCCGGCGCGATGTCGGCCATCAGTGGGTTCTGGTCGCCGGTCATGCCGCCATATAGGTCGTCCTCGATCAGCCAGACGCTGTGCCGGCGCGCAATGGCGGCAATCGCCCGGCGTCTTGCCTCGGGCATTGTCACCAGCGTGGGATTATGGGCTGTCGGCATCAGGAAGGCGAGGCGCGGATGCTGCTGCTGGCACAGGCGCTCGAAATCTTCGGGGATCATGCCGTGCTCATCCGAATCCACCAGGATCGTGCGGCGTCCGAGTAGGCGCGCGGCGCGGCTGATCTGCGTATAGGTGAGATTCTCGAAGACGATCTTGTCGCCCGGCGAGGTAACGGCTGATATGACCGCAATGGTGCCGGCATGGGCGCCGAGCGTCGGCACGATTGTATCGATTGCCGGCTGCCAGCCGTTACGGGCAAGCCAGATCTGCCCCGCCTCAAACCAGCTTGCCGGGAAGTTCCGCGAATAGGAGGAGATTTCCGTCTGGTGCTCGCTGCTGATGTCGGCAAAGAGTTTGCCGATGATCGCGCCCTGGCCGATGTCGGGGGCGGCGGTTGTGTCAAAACGGATCTTGGCATCCGGCGTATTCAGGCCGCGGGTACCGGCGAGGGCCTGCGTGATCGGATCGACGAGCTCGATCTGCTTGCCGTTCGAGCGCTCCAGAACATAGGTGCCGCGGCCGACTTCGCCGGCCACGAGGCCGCGTTCGTGCACGAGGGCATAGGCCCTGCTCACTGTGCCGATGGTCACACCGATATCATAGGCAAGATTGCGCTGTGGCGGCAATTTCGTGCCTGGCGGCAATACGCCGTGGGTAATGGCGTGTTCTATGGCGTCCGCGACGCGGATATAGACCGGGCCGGTTCCGCTGGAAATGTCAGGCAGCCAATTTGTCATAATGACAATTTCCTAGATTGTCCCTGTCATCGAGTCAAGAGTATGAGTCAATTTGTATCGTTTGGCTCGATGCATCGAAATTGTCACCGTCATGTGGAAATGAGGATGAGTACAATGGCTACAATCTGTTCGACCGAAGCGGGAGATCCCCGCGCGGCGGGCGTGGGAATTAGAGCGGCGCAGCCAAGGCCGTATCTGATGCGCCGGCTGTGGGCGCTTTACGCGCATTGGCTGGAGAAGCGCGAGGGACGGCGGGCGCTGCGAGATTTGACGGACGATCAGTTGCTCGACATTGGCCTGACGCGTCGCGAGGCGGCAAAGGAAGTCAATAAGTCGTTCTTTTGGGATTGAGCTGACGGCGCGAGCCTATCTCGGCATCAACCTGCCTGGCATTTACTTGAGACCCAGAACGGAATGAACGAAATCGGCGCGCTCCTCGACGCCGATTTTCGGCAGGATATGGACCTCGTAGCCGAGTGCGGGATATGCGGCGCTCAGCCGGTCATATTCCTCGACCGCCGCCGTAAGATCGTGTCTTCGCTCGCGATCGCCGACATAGATTTCCGACCATGGCGGTGTCAGGAAGACATGTGTGTTGTAGCGGTGCAATTGGCCGAGCGAAGCCAGGACAGGTTCGCCCGTCAGGTGTTCGAGCGCCGATACGGCGTCGATCAGTCCTCTGTCGAAAAAGACCATGCCGGATAATTTTGCAGCCGTCTCGCGGTCGGCCAGCGACATGGCGATCGCCCGGTGGGCAAATGCCGGTGCGTCAACCCACGGCAGGGCAGAACCGTCGCCTTGCAATTCCTCTATAACAATGCGACGTCCCGGTTCTTCGACCACGTGATGGCCACGGCGCTTGAGCGCCTCAAGCAACGTCGATTTGCCGCCGCCGGAGCAGCCCGAGAGAATGATAAATCTGTCCATGACAATGATCCCTGCGTAGAGGGCACGTCATGCGCCGGCTGCGAGGCCCCCCGGGAAGCGGGAAAACCTAGGGCCATCGACTTAGCTGCAAGCCTTTGAGCCGCCAGCCCAGCGATTGACGTCGCCCGTGATACGGCCGCCGGAGGCGCCGCCCATCATCGGACCGAAGGCCTGCAGCTGTGCGGGATTGCCTTCCGCTTGCACAACGAGCGACGGCCTGCCGGTCGGATGTTTCTTGTCGACCACGAGGATGCGTGGGCGACCGGTAAAGGAATTGAGTTCCGGAGCAAGCTGATAGCTAGCAAAAGCCGGGTCCGAAGACTTGAACCAGCAGGCATTGGCACTGAGCATGATGCGCTCCATCGTCGACAGGGCGCTGTGATCGGTCGCGGTGATGCTCGGCGGACGCGGACCGCACGAGGTGACCAGCAGTCCAAGCATCGCGATGGCAGCGGCGGAATAAAGTCCTGTCGGGAGGCGAGGGCGCATCGATCTCTTTCCAATGAGGCGGTTTATGCTGTTCTGTCGAAGGTTGCCGGATACCCAACCGGCGCCCTGCTTATTTCTGCAAAGACGCCGATTTTATGGTTTCGATCGCGAATTGGCCAATGATCAGGCTGCAACAACGCCGAGCGCGGAGGCGAAGAGGCCGCGGCCGTCGCTGCCGCCATGGGCTGCCTCGATCAGATTTTCCGGATGCGGCATCATGCCGAGCACATTGCCCTTGGCATTCATGACGCCGGCGATATCGTTGACCGAGCCGTTGGGGTTCGTGCCTTCGGCATAGCGGAAGACCACCTGGCCATTGTCTTCGATCGCTTTCAGCGTCTCGGCATCGGCAAAATAATTGCCGTCATGATGTGCGACCGGGCTGCGGATGACCTGGCCCTTGGCATAGGCGGCGGTGAAATCCGTCTCGGCATTGACGACTTCAAGCTTCACTTCGCGGCAGACGAATTTCAGCGAGGCATTGCGCATCAGCGCGCCCGGCAGCATGCCGGCTTCCAGCAGAATCTGGAAACCGTTGCAGACGCCCAAAACCTTGACGCCCTTATCGGCCTTGTCCTTGATCGCCTGCATGATCGGCATGCGAGCCGCGATCGCGCCGCAGCGCAGGTAGTCGCCGTAGGAGAAGCCGCCGGGAATGACGATCAAGTCGACATCCGGTATCTCGGTTTCCGTCTGCCAGACGGTCACTGGTGCCTGACCGGAAATCTTGGTCAGCGCCGCGATCATGTCGCGATCGCGATTGAGGCCGGGGAGTTGGACGACTGCTGATTTCATGGTGCTGTTCCCGCAATAGGCGAAGAGTAATCGCTGGAATGTGCTTCGTGAGCCATACTCCATTGCCTCAGGCAAAGAAAGGATGGCTCGCGAAAGAGGACAATCAGTCGATCGAAATGCTGAAGTTCTCGATGACCGTATTGGCGAGAAGCTTTTCGCACATGGCCTTGAGATCGGCTTCGGCCTTGTTCTTGTCGGTACCTTCCAGCTCGAGATCGAAGACCTTGCCCTGGCGGACCTGATGGACGCCGTCAAAGCCGAGTGCGCCGAGTGCGCCTTCGATTGCCTTGCCCTGCGGATCGAGAACGCCGTTCTTCAGCGTGACGGTTACACGAGCCTTGATCACGATTGTCCTTCCTGAACTTACTTGACGAGAACCGGTCCCGTGCCGCGCACGGGTTCGTTTTCATTGATGATGCCGAGGCGGCGAGCCACTTCGGAATAGGCTTCGAGCAGGCCGCCCATGTCGCGACGGAAGCGGTCCTTGTCCATCTTTTCGCGGGTTTCGATATCCCACAAACGGCAGCTGTCCGGCGAGATTTCGTCGGCGAGGATGATGCGCATCATGTCGCCTTCGAAGAGGCGGCCGCATTCGATCTTGAAATCGACCAGCTGAATGCCGACGCCGAGGAAGAGGCCGGTCATGAAGTCGTTGACGCGGATGGCAAGCGCCATGATGTCGTCGAGCTCGGCGGGATTGGCCCAGCCGAAAGCCGTGATGTGCTCTTCGGAGACCATCGGGTCTTCGAGCGCGTCGGACTTGTAGTAGAATTCGATGATCGAGCGCGGCAGAACCACGCCTTCCTCGATGCCGAGGCGTTTGGAGAGCGAGCCGGCGGCGACATTGCGCACGACGATCTCGAGCGGAATCATCTCCACTTCCTTGATCAGCTGCTCGCGCATGTTGAGGCGGCGGATGAAATGCGTGGGGATGCCGATCTTGTTCAGATGGCTGAAGATATACTCGCAGATGCGATTGTTCAGAACACCCTTGCCATCGATGACTTCGTGCTTCTTCTTGTTGAAGGCGGTGGCGTCGTCCTTGAAGAACTGGATCAGCGTGCCCGGCTCAGGCCCCTCGTAAAGGATCTTGGCCTTGCCCTCGTAAATACGGCGGCGACGGTTCATTGGTATTGTTCTCTGTCTTTGGCGCTCATGGGACAGCGCAAGTGGATCGTGTGTGGGCGTCCCCATAACGGATAAGAAGCGAATTCACAATCCGCCTGCGCCTCCTTCCTCGGAATTCCGGCCCTGGCGGGGTGCCAAAGCAAGATTCGGGGTCCAGTCATGGCCTGTTTTACAGGCTTTTATCTGACGATGGAATGAAGGTGCCCGGTACTTCACAGGCTAGTGAGGCGAGGCATGCCTCTATCCAACGTCAATTACCGATAATACTACGGCTTCAGCTGGCTGAGAAACTTGGCAAAGACCATCGTGCCTTCAGGCCAGGGGCCGTGGCCGGATTCGGTGTTGATATGGCCGGCCTCGCCGGCATCGATCAGCATCGAACCCCAGCTGTTGGCGATTTCATCAGCATGTTCGTAGCTGCCGAAGGGATCGTTGCGGCTAGCGATCGTGATCGACGGAAACGGCAGGGGATCGCGCGGATAGGGGCCGAAGGTCATCAGATGCTTCGGCCTGATGGCCGGATTGGCAACATCGGGCGGCGCGACGAAGAAGGCGCCTGCGACCTTGTTGCGGAAATGCGGGATCGCATGGATCACCGAGGGAACGCCGAGCGAATGCGCGACAAGCACGACGGGCTTGTCCGAGGCATTCACCTCCCCGGCGATACGGGCAACCCAATCATCGCGCACAGGCTTCGACCATTCCGCCTGTTCCACGCGCCGCGCGGTTGAGAGCTTCTGCTCCCAGCGCGTCTGCCAGTGGTCGGGGCCGGAATTGGTATAGCCGGGGATGATGAGAATGTTTGCGTCGGAGGCTTTCATGATTTCGCCGATGTGGAAAAGGGGAGCCCAACTGTCAAGGGAAAAAGGCGACAATTGCGGCAAAATTTGCTAGGATCGCCGTTGCCGGTAGCGAATGACGATGTCGGCAACCATTTTGCCGCCATCCTGCACCGCCAGCCGAGCACCACGGTTGAGGAGGAGAGCATTATGACGGCCTTTCACGTCATGGCCGGAGCGGACCACACTTTTACGCGTCCCGCCATCCGTAAGATCGGTATCGCCGATCTCGTCGATGCCCTGAAGATGGGGCTGGACGATTTCAGCGAAAAGCCATCGCATTATGTCTTCTTGTGCCTGATGTATCCGATAGCCGGCATTGCGTTGGCGATCTGGAGCACCGACCAGAATCTGCTGCCCTTGCTGTTTCCGCTGATGTCCGGCTTTGCCCTGCTCGGACCTCTCGCCGCGATAGGTCTTTACGAGATCAGCCGGCGGCGGGAAAAGGGGCTGGATACGTCATGGAGCCACGCGTTCGATGTACGCTTCTCGTCGGCGTTGCCGTCGATCATCGTCGCCGGTCTCATGCTGTTCGGCTTGTTCATTGTCTGGCTCTTCGTGGCGCAGAGCATCTACTTCACTTATTTCGGCGATGGTGTCCCTCCGACGCTTTCATCCTTCGTGTCGAGCGTGCTGACGACGCGCGAGGGCATGGCGATGATGGTTTGGGGCGATCTGATCGGCTTCGTCTTCGCTCTCGTCGCGCTGGTGACAACTGTCGTTACTTTCCAGCTGCTGCTGGATCGTGATGTCGGGGTCGTCGCCGCGATCGACGCCAGCATCCGGGCGACGCTGACCAATCCGGTGCCGATCGCGGTCTGGGGCCTGATCGTGGCGGTGCTGCTGGTGGTCGGCACCATCCCGATCTTTGCCGGGCTGGCGGTTGTCATGCCGGTTCTCGGTCATGCATCCTGGCACCTCTATCGCAAGCTGATTGTGGCCGAGGGCTAGATAAAGCCGGCATCGGCGGAAGCCGTCATCATTGGAACCGGAGCGCGGTTTCTTACGTTGATCCGCATCATCAGGAGATGCGGATCATGGCGCGGCTTACGCATATTTTCACTCGTTTCGCAGTCGTTGTCTCGGAATGGACCGGCAAACCGGCCATCTTCGTGCTCGCCCTGTTCTCCGTCGTTCTCTGGGGCACTACGGGGCCAATCTTTGACTACTCCGACACATGGCAGCTGGTCATCAATACCAGCACGACCATCGTCACCTTTCTGATGGTTTTCCTGCTCCAGAATGCGCAGACGCGCGATACGCGGGCCATCCAGGCGAAGCTAAACGAACTCATCCTGACGAGCGCGGCCGAGAACCGCTTTGTCGGGATCGAGAATCTCGATGAAGAGGATCTGAAGCATCTCGATTGGCTGGTCGAGAAGGCGGCGAAGCGCCATCATGAACAACACGAGGGCAAGGCTGGCGACAGCATCGAGCATGATCGCGCTATCGCAACCAAATCCGCGAATAAAAGAAAGAGGCGGCGCGTCAGCCGCACCGCCTCAGGAAAAGCGCAATCGAAAGCGGGAAATTCTAGCCGAAAACCCGCTTGAAGATCGTGTCGACATGCTTGGTGTGATAGCCAAGATCGAATTTTTCGCGGATGTCCTCTTCCGAAAGGGCGGCACGTACTTCCTGGTCGGCGAGCAATTCCTCGAGGAAATCCTTGCCTTCTTCCCAGACCTTCATGGCGTTGCGCTGGACCAGACGGTAAGAATCCTCGCGGGACACGCCAGCCTGGGTCAGCGCCAGCAGCACACGCTGCGAATGAACAAGTCCGCGGAACTTGTTCAAATTCTTCATCATATTGTCCGGGTAGACCAGCAGTTTGTCGATGACGCTGGTGATGCGAGCCAGCGCAAAATCGAGCGTGACGGTCGCGTCCGGGCCGATCATACGTTCGACGGAGGAGTGCGAGATATCGCGCTCATGCCAGAGGGCGACGTTCTCCATGGCGGGGATGGAGTAGGAGCGGACCATGCGGGCAAGACCCGTCAGGTTTTCCGTCAGCACCGGATTGCGCTTGTGCGGCATGGCCGACGAGCCCTTCTGGCCCGGCGAGAAATACTCTTCGGCTTCCAGAACTTCGGTGCGCTGCAGATGGCGGATTTCGGTCGACAGACGCTCGATCGAGGAGGCGACGACGCCAAGCGTGGCGAAGAACATCGCATGACGGTCGCGCGGGATGACCTGGGTCGAGACCGGCTCCGGCTTCAGGCCGAGGGCTGCTGCGACATGCTCTTCGACGCGCGGGTCGATATTGGCGAAGGTGCCGACAGCGCCGGAGATGGCGCAGGTGGCGACTTCCTCGCGAGCCGCGATCAGGCGCTGCTTGCAGCGCTCGAATTCGGCATAGGCCAGCGCTAGCTTGACGCCGAAGGTGGTGGGTTCGGCATGGATGCCATGCGAACGGCCGATGGTCACAGTGTCCTTATGCTCGAAAGCGCGGCGCTTCAGGGCTTCCAGCAATTTGTCGATATCGGCGAGCAGCAGATCGCTGGCGCGCACGAGCTGAACGTTGAAGCAGGTGTCGAGCACGTCGGAGGAGGTCATGCCCTGGTGGACGAAACGGGCGTCCGGCCCGACGATTTCGGCCAGATGCGTCAGGAATGCGATGACGTCGTGTTTGGTGACGGCTTCGATTTCGTCGATACGCGCCACGTCGAAAGTAGCCTTGCCACCCTTTTCCCAGATGGTGTCCGCTGCGGATTTCGGAATGACGCCGAGAGCGGCCAGCGCATCACAAGCATGGGCCTCGATCTCGAACCAGATACGGAACTTGGTTTCGGGAGACCAGATGGCAACCATTTCCGGTCGGGAGTAGCGCGGGATCATTGGCTCAAAGCTTTCTTGGCTAACGGGAAAAGAGAACTCGGCGCCCCCATAACAAAGACGGGCGGTAATCACAATGTTTCATGGGCACAATGTTGTCGGACTGATCTTTCGCGAGGCTTCAACGCGCCTGTCGTGCAAGATAGGCCGAAACGACGATCAGGCAAACCAGGCCGAGCGGCAGAAACAAGGTGAGGCCGAGGACGGCGAACTGGTAGACGGCGCTGGCGCCGGTGAACAGAAACTGGAAGATCCAGATGAGCGAACCGAACGGCGCGTGCCAGCGCGAATAGAACCAGCGATAGTCCATGGCGAACAAGAATGCCGTCATGGCCGCGGTGCCGACAGATAGCACCAGAAAGAAGGCAGCAAAGCGCGCGCCGGTTGGCCGCTGGCGGGTAAAACGCCGGGCAAGCGGCACGAGAACGGGCCAGGAGAGGGCGCCGCCGAAGAAGTAGACGAGCGTGAGCGCGGTGAGGTGGCTGGTCTGAAGGCCATTGCGCAAATAGAGTGCCGCGATTACCGAGGCGGCCATGGCCGCGCCCCAGCCGATCGCACCAGCGAAGATTTCCAAACAATGCGAGGCGACGGTCCGTGTCCGGCCCGTCGCTGTAATGACATTGGTCGGATTAGTTTGATCCAACGCGGCCTCGTTCGGCGGCAGCCCGGAGATCGCCGACGGTCTGGCGATAGGCTTCGACCGATTCGCCCTTGAAGATGGCAGAGCCGGCCACGAGGACGTTGGCGCCGGAGGCCGTGATGAGAGGCGCGGTTTCGACCGAGACACCGCCGTCGACTTCGAGTTCGATCGGCCTGTCACCGATCATGGACTTGGCCTTGCGGATCTTGTCGGCCATGGCGGGGATGAACTTCTGGCCACCGAAGCCCGGATTGACCGACATGATCAGGATCAGGTCGATATCGTCGAGCACGTTTTCCAGAATGGAAAGCGGTGTTGCCGGGTTGAGGGTGACTCCAACCTTCTTGCCGAGATGACGGATCGTCTGCAGCGAACGATGCAGATGCACGCCGGCTTCGGCATGGACCGTGATGCGGTCGCAGCCGGCCTTGGCGAAGGCTTCCAGATAGGGATCGGCGGGCGAGATCATCAGATGGCAATCAAAGGTGGCTGATGTATAGGGCCGCAGCGCCTTGATGACATCGGCGCCGAAGGAGATGTTCGGCACGAAATGACCGTCCATGACATCGAGATGGATCCAGTCGGCTCCGGCTTCGGTCACATCCTTGACTTCCTGCCCAAGCTTGGCGAAGTCGGCGGCGAGAATGGAAGGGGCAATGCGGATCGGCAAGGTCATGGCTAAGCTGAACTCCATCTGTTTTTCGCGTCTGGATTAGCACCGCTCTTGAGGGCGGACAACCGCCCGAGCGGTTCACCTCAATTCGACGGCGCCGTCACCGGCACGAAGGCATTGCCGCGCCATTCCAGCAGGCGATAGGGATTTTCGGTCAATTCGTGGTTCTGTCCGAATGAGATCGGACCGATCGCCGTCTGGAACACCGTTCCGACGAGCTTGTCGACAATGGGCTTGCTGTCCGCCTTGGCGCCGTCCACTACCTGGCTGGCGACCTGAGCCGCTGCTGCGGCCGGCAGGATATACCCATCCGGTTCGATGCCGCTGGCGCGCATGGCCTGGATGGTCTGTTGCGCCGACGGCAGGCTTGCATAGTCGGGCAGAGCGATCGCCTGCACGCCCTCCAGCAATGGCACCGGCTGGTCGGAAGCGCGCATGGCATCGCCGCCCATAAGGACCAGCGGGATGTTTTCGCTCTTGGCGTCGCGGGCGATGATGGCGACATCGCTGCGGTCGCCGCCGACGAAGACGCGCGTCGCGCCCGCTTTCTTCAGACGGCGTACAAGCGCGATCTGCTGATCCTGGCCTGGGCGGTAGGTATCGGTGAAAACCGGCTTCAGACCTTTTTCCTCAAGCGCATTGCGGATCGCGCCGACCAGTTCGCGGCCGTGGATCGTGCCATCGTCGATCAGCGCCATCGGTTCGGCCGCCCAGTTTTTCAGGATAGTGTCGATGGCCAAGGCGGCCTCGGCGCTGTCGACCGGAGCCAGGCGAAACAGCGGCCATCCGTTCTTCAATGCATCCTCCATGAGAATGCGCGAACGCACGGAAACGGTGATGACGGGAATACCGGCATCCTTGAGGCGCGGTAATGCGCCCTCCAGGGTCTCGGTGCAGAGAAAGCCGATTGCGACCTGTGCTTTGGCTGCCACCAGCGCTTCGGCGGCGGCCCGACCGCCATCCTCCGTGCAGGGCTCATTGACGACGGTCGCCGTATCCTTTTGGGCCTGGATCTGGAAATTTGCGCCAGCGATGATTTGTGCGCCGAGCGTCGCGAAATTACCGTCCTGCGGTGCCACGACGCCAATGTGAATTCCTGCGGCATAGCTGCTGCTGGCTGCCGAAAGCAGCGCAAACAGGAGCGGAAGGCGACGCAGAACGTTCATCGATGCAGTATCCCGGACAATTTTCCTGCCCTATTTATCCGTCTGCAGGGCATCGTCAAAGAAAAAGCAGCAAAATCGCTCCGTTTTCAATAATGCTATTGTAGAAAAGCTAACCCCTGACCGTCATATTGAATGTTAGGCAAGCACGACTC
Source organism: Rhizobium sp. ZPR4 (assembly GCF_040215725.1). NCBI lineage: Bacteria > Pseudomonadati > Pseudomonadota > Alphaproteobacteria > Hyphomicrobiales > Rhizobiaceae > Rhizobium > Rhizobium sp. ZPR4. The sequence continues at coordinate 1,572,164 of NZ_CP157967.1, read as the reverse complement.
AACAAAGGAGACGGTGGTGCTAGACAGGCAACGTATGGACCCGGCGCTTTATCGCGATGCCATGAGCCGCTATGCGGGGCATGTGCAGCTGGTGACGACGGCGCTCGGTGCCGAGCGGCGTGGCGTGACGATCACCGCCGCTTGCTCGGTGTCGGATAGCCCTGCGACGGTTCTGATCTGCCTCAACAACAGCAACGAGAAAAACGAGATCTTCTTCAAAAGCGGTATCTTCGCCCTGAATACGCTGGGTGCGGACCACCAATCCCTGGCCGATGCCTTTTCCGGCAAGACGCAGCTGACTGTTGATCAGCGCTTCGCTGCCGGCAAATTCGAGACGTTGGTGACAGGAGCGCCTGTGCTTAGTGACGCGCTTGCCGCCTTTGATTGCCGCGTGCTCGAGATCAAGCAGGCCTCCACGCACAACATCATCTTCGGCGAGGTGATGGCCATACGCTACAGCGAGCCGAAGCCGGCATTGCTCTATATGAACCGGGGCTATCACGCGCTATAACCCCTGCAAGGGAGTTATCATGGCGGATCAGACATTACCTTCGCTGCCGAGTTCGATCGACGAGACGATGGCGTTGCTCGGCACTCATGACTATCTGGCGGGGCGCGCGCTCGGCACGGTCCTCTTTCTCGCATTGAAAATGAAGCGCCCTCTCTTTCTGGAGGGCGAGGCCGGTGTCGGCAAGACCGAAATCGCCAAGGTCCTGTCGAAGGCGCTCGATCGGCCGCTCATCCGCCTGCAATGTTATGAAGGGCTGGATGTTTCCTCGGCTGTCTATGAATGGAATTATCCGGCACAGATGCTGGAAATACGGCTCGCCGAGGCATCAGGCCTCACCGATCGCGACCGCATTGAGGCGGACATCTTCTCGGAGCGCTATCTCATCCGCCGGCCGGTCCTGCAGGCACTGTCGGCTGTCGGCGGCCGGGCGCCGGTCTTCCTGATCGACGAACTGGATCGCACTGATGAAGCTTTCGAGGCATTTCTGCTGGAAGTGTTATCCGATTTTCAGGTGACGGTACCGGAGCTCGGGACGATCCGCGCGGCGGAACCACCTATCGTCATCATCACCACGAACCGGACGCGCGAGGTGCATGATGCCTTGAAGCGCCGCTGTCTCTATCATTGGGTCGATTATCCGCAGGCCGAGCAGGAGCTTGAAATCATCCGCCGCAAGGTGCCGGGCTGCAACGAAGCGCTGTCGCGCCAGATCGTCGCCTATGTACAGAAGCTACGCACGCTCGATCTCTTCAAGAACCCGGGCGTCGCCGAGACGATCGACTGGGCGACCGCCCTAACGGAACTCGACCGGCTGGCCCTCGATCCGGAGACGGTTTCGGATACGCTCGGCACGTTGCTGAAATATCAGGACGATATCGCCCGTATTCAGGGCGCCGAGGGCAAGCGGGTGTTGGACGAAGTCAAATCCGAACTGCTGGCGGCGGGATGAGCCATGGAACCGGGCGTGCAGGATGGCATCATCGTTGCGCCGTCACCAGCCGGTGACGGGCGTCTTGCCGATAATATCGTGCTGTTCGGCCGAGCGCTGCGCAAGGCCGGGCTGAAGATCGGACCTGGAGCGATTGCCGACGCTATAGAAGCGGTCGAGGCCATCGGCATCGGTTCCCGCGAGGAGTTTCATGCCGCCCTCTGTTCGATCTTCGTCAAGAGGCATGAAGACCTCGCTGTTTTCGACGAAGCATTCCGGCTGTTCTGGCGCTCGCGCGATCTCGTCGCCAAGATGATCGCGATGATGTCGCCCGTCGCCCCCGATCATCGCGAGAAGGAAAAACCGAAGCCAGGTGAGAGCCGGGCAAGCGATGCCTTGCTGAGCGACCGCAGCGACCGGCGCCCGCAGCGCGAAACACCTGATATCGAGATCGATGCCCGATTTACGAGCTCTGGAGGCGAGGTTCTGCGTCACCTGGATTTCGCACAGATGTCGGCGGCGGAAATTGCTTTCGCCAAGAAGGAGCTTGAGAAGCTGCAACTGCCGTTGGACCGCGTGCGCACACGCCGCTTCGCGCCATCCCGTACACCGGGGAAAGTCGATCCGCGCGCGACGATGCGCTCGGCCCTGCGCACGGGAGGGGCCTTGATCCTGCCACGCTTTCGACGGCCGAAGGAAATACAGCCGCCGCTGGTCGTGCTCGCCGACATCTCCGGCTCGATGAGCCAATATACGCGCATCTTCCTGCATTTCCTGCATGTGCTGACAGAGCGGCGCCGGCGCGTCCATGCGTTTCTGTTCGGAACGCGCTTGACCAATGTGACCAGGGCGATGCGCCACAAAGACCCGGATCAGGCGCTGGACGAATGTGCGGCTGCGGTGCGCGACTGGTCGGGTGGGACGCGCATCGGCGAGACACTGAAAGAATTCAACCTGATATGGGCGCGCCGCGTACTCGGGCAGGGCGCGATCGTCCTTTTGATTACCGATGGGCTGGAGCGCGAGGGCGTGGAATTGCTCACGCAAGAGATGGATCGCCTGCATCGCTCCTGTCGCCGGCTCATCTGGCTCAACCCTTTGCTGCGCTTCGAGGGTTTCGAGGCGCGCGCTCGCGGTGTAAAAGCGATGCTCCCGCATGTTGACGAATTCCGTCCCGTTCACAATCTATTATCTCTGGCCGATCTCGTATCGGCCCTCACGGCCGGCCGCGCGGATGCCTATGATCCGCGACGGTTTCTCGGCAAGCAATGAGGCTCCGATGTCAGATATATCCGAAAGCTTGGATCCGCTCGTGATCGCGGAGGAATGGGTGTCGGCAGGCCGCAACGTGGCCATGGCGACGGTCGTCGATACCTGGGGTTCGGCGCCACGGCCCTCGGGCAGTCATCTCGTGATCGACGGCGAGGGTAATTTTCATGGCTCGGTTTCCGGCGGCTGTGTCGAAGGCGCCGTCATCACCGAGGCGCTCGACGTCATCGAGACCGGCAAATCACGCATGCTGGAATTCGGCGTTGCCGATGAGACTGCGTGGCGGGTTGGACTCTCATGCGGCGGCCGCATCCGCGTCTATGTTGAAAGGCTTGGCTGATGGACCGGCAGATACTGGCGCGGCTGAATGAGATGCGGCGCAGGCGGCAGGCGGCGATCCTCGTCACCGATCTTTCCGGAGGGCCGGATCGGCTCATCGTCGAGGGCGATGCGCTGGAGGGCGCTTTGGCCGATGCTGCTTCAGCCGCATTCCGCTCGGGCAAGTCCGCAGCGCTTGATGTCGACGGGCAGAGCCTGTTCTTCAACGTGCATCTGCCGCCGCCGCGCATCGTTATCATCGGCGCCGTCCATATCAGTCAGGTTCTGGCGCGGATGGCCGCGCTTGCCGGCTTCGACGTGACGATCATCGATCCGCGCACCGCCTTTGCAACACGAGAGCGTTTCGAAGGCATAGACCTGATCGCCGACTGGCCCGTGGATGCACTCGAGGAGCGGCCGCTCGACAGCTATATGGCGCTGGTCGCCGTGACCCACGATCCGAAGATCGATGACGAGCCTATCGTTCAAGCGCTGAAGACGGGCTGTTTCTACGTCGGTGCGCTCGGCAGCCGCAAGACGCATGCCGGCCGGCTCGAACGCTTGAAGCGCGAGGGTTTGAACGATGTGGAGCTTGCCCGCATCCATGCGCCGATCGGGCTTCCCATCGGTGCCGCAAGCCCGGCCGAGATCGCGGTTGCCATTCTGGCTGAAATCATCGGTTCGCTTCGCGGGCGGGATGTCTCGTCGCCAAAAGGCGCTGGGCTATGATCTTCGGTGAATTTTTGACGGCGGAGGCGGAGGGCGCTGTTCTCGCACATTCCGTCCGGCTGGCCGATGGTAGTTTTTCCAAGGGACATCGGCTTGTCGGCGAAGACATCAAACGGCTCGCCGCCGCCGGCATAGAGCAAGTCATTGCCGCACGTATCGAGCCGGGCGACCTCATGGAAGACGAGGCGGCCGAGCAACTGGCGCGGGCGGTCGAACCCGATCATCTGACGTTCTCGGAGGCGACGACGGGGCGTGTGAACGTCCATAGCGCCGTCGATGGACTGTTCGTCGCAAATCGCATAGCGGTGGATCGGATCAACAGTCTTGACCCAGCGATCACCCTTGCCTGTCTTGCAGACCATGTGCCTGTGCGAGCGGGCGACATGGTGGCGACTTTCAAGATCATCCCGCTCGCCGTTTCCGGAGCTAAAATCGCTGCAGGTGTCGAAATTCTGCGGCGAATGCCGGTTTTCGAGGTCAAGCCTTTCATGCCGCATGCCGTTTCGCTTGTTGCGACGGAGCTGCCGTCGCTGAAGGCCTCGGTCATGGACAAGACTGCACGAATACTGTCGCAGCGGCTGCAGCCTTCGGGCAGTGTACTGCGGCGGGAAGAGCGTGTCGCTCATAGGGCAGCCGATGTTGCGGGGGCGATCCGTCGCGGCCTTGCTGCGTCCGATCGGCTACCGAAGCTGATGATCGTTTTCGGGGCTTCGGCCGTCATCGATGCCGGCGACGTCATTCCGGAAGCGATCCGGCTTGCTGGTGGCGAGGTCATTCAGGTCGGCATGCCGGTCGATCCGGGCAATCTGTTGGTGCTGGGCAGCGTGGGCGATGTTCATGTCGTCGGGGCGCCGGGATGCGCGCGCAGCCCGAAGGAGAATGGTTTCGACTGGGTGCTGGACCGCATATTAGCCGGCGAACGACTGACGCCGCAGGATATCAGCGGCATGGGTGTTGGAGGGCTGCTCATGGAAATTCAATCGCGCCCGCGGCCGCGCGACATAGCTGCCAAGCCGGCGTCGGAGATATCGGTTGCCATCGTCCTGCTGGCTGCGGGAAAAGCGAGCCGCATGGGGGAGGGTGGCTCGCACAAGCTTCTGGCGGAATTCGACGGCGTGCCGCTGGTGCGCCGTTCGGCGTCAACCGCCCTTGCCAGCGGCGCGTCCGATATTATTGCGGTCACCGGGCATCGTCAGGATGAGATCGGGAAGGCGCTTGATGGGCTTGCCGTCGAGCAGGTCTTCAATCCGGATTATGCTTCCGGCATGGCCAGTTCGCTGGTTGCAGGCGTCGGCACGCGAGCGGCTCAAAAGGCCGATGGCGTTCTCGTCATGCTGGCCGATATGCCCGGCGTCGCCAGCGACGATTTGAAGGTGTTGATGGCCGCCTTCCGCGAGGCGAGCGGCCAGGCGATCGTGCGGGCCGTATCGGGCGGCAAGCGCGGCAATCCGGTCATCCTGCCGCGTTCCGTCTTGAACGCCGTGATGCGGCTGGAGGGCGATGTGGGCGCCCGGCATATTATCGAAACATCGGGGCTTCCGGTCATTGATGTCGAGATCGGCGAGGCCGCACATCTCGATGTCGATACGCCCGAGGCCGTTGTTGCGGCCGGCGGCGTTTTGAAGGGGTAGGGAATGGACAATATCGATATCGAGGAGATGTTTCAGTCGCTCGGGCCGATCACCATCAAGCGGATGTTCGGCGGCAAGGGGATTTATCACATGGGGCGCATCCTGGCGCTCGAGGTGGATGATGAGATTCTCCTGAAAGCGGACGATGCCAGCGCGTCAGAGTTCGAGGCAGCCGGCGCGCGACGCTGGGCTTATGAGGGCAAGAAGGGCAAGGCTATCAACATGCCCTATTGGTCGGTACCTGACGACGCCTTTGATGATCCGGATGAAATGGCACGCTGGGTGCGGCTTGCCTATGAGGCTGCGCTTCGGTCGGATAAATAGGTGTCAGCAAAAGTCTTCTGCGCTCAAATGGGCGATCGTTGCCTTGACAAACTCTGAAAGCTGAGCCGGCAGATCGCCGCGGCCGAACCAGCCGAAATCGGAGAGCTTGTCCGGCTCCATCAGTCGAGGTTCGCCGGAAAAGTCCTTGCAGATGTAGATCAGCGAGATCCAGTGTTGCCTATCGGCCTCGATGATGACTTCCTGCGTGCAGAGATAATCGATGCTGCCGATGGAAAGGCCGCTTTCCTCTTCCGCTTCGCGAATGGCGGCCTTGGCGGCTGGCTCCATATGGTCGACTTTGCCGCCGACGATACTCCAGAAGCCCGCTTCCGGCGCCTTGACGCGCCGATAAAGCAAAAGTTTGCCGTCCCGCAAGATTGCGAGACCTGTTCCTAGTCCTGGGAAATCGATGCCAGGCTTGCCCAATATTCAAATCCCGAGATTGGACGCAGCGCCCGGCAAGCCGGTCTGCTGCGTGTCTGCACGGAATCTATCAGGCCTTGGCGTTAGCCACGATGAGCATGAAAGCCGGGATGTCGTCGCCGAAGCCGACCGGTGTCGGGCCGTCATCCTGATCGCGATAGCGGTTGCGGCGCTCGCGGTGATCGTCATTGGCAGCAGGGAAGGGCCGGTGGTTGTTGCGAGAACCGTTGTGGGACTTATTGTTGTTGTTCTCAGACTTGCGCTCGTTCTTCACGCTTTCGGCCTTTGCTGGTGCTGCTTCGATCGCTACGACGTCATTATCCTCGACGTCGATATCAGATTTATGACTCGAGGCGTTGCGGCCTCCACGGCTGCGATCCCGATCGCGGCCCTTACCCTTCTGGTCACGGCGGCGGGAGGAGCGGTTGTCGTCACCACTCTCGTCAGCCGGCGGTAGCGCCGAAAGGTCGCCGTTCAGCCACTGGACATCTTCGCCGATCAGCTTCTCGATCGCGTCGACATGCTTGGTGTCGCGCTTCGTGACGATGGTGAAGGCAGCGCCGGAGCGGCCTGCACGACCGGTACGGCCGATACGGTGAACGTAATCTTCCGAATGGATCGGAACATCGAAATTGAAGACGTGGCTGACATCGGGGATATCGAGGCCGCGTGCGGCGACATCAGAGGCGACGAGCAGCTGCAGATTTCCATCCTTGAAGTTCTGCAGCATGGTCATGCGCGAGCGCTGGTCCATGTCGCCATGCAGTGCGCCAGCGGAAAAGCCGTGGCGATCCAGTGAACGGAAGAGGTCGGAAACGTCTTTCTTGCGGTTGCAGAAGATGATCGCGTTCTTGAGATCCGTCTGGGCGCGGATGAGATCGCGCAGCGTGGCGCGCTTCTCGTAGTCCTTGCCGTGCGAGGCAACAAAGCGCTGCGTGACGGTCTTGGCCGTCGAAGCGGGCTTGGCGACTTCGACGCGTTCCGGATTCTGCAGGAATCGGTCGGCCAGCTTCTGGATTTCCGGCGGCATGGTTGCCGAGAAGAACAGGGTCTGGCGCGTGAAGGGAATGAGCTTGGCGATGCGCTCGATATCCGGGATGAAGCCCATATCAAGCATACGGTCGGCTTCGTCGATCACGAAGATTTCGACCGCGCTCATCAGTAGCTTGCCGCGCTCGAAATGGTCCAGCAGGCGGCCGGGCGTGCAGATCAGCACATCGGCGCCGCGTTCGAGCTTGCGATCCTGGTCCTCGAAGGACACACCACCGATTAGCAGGGCGATGTTCAAGCGATGGTTCTTGCCGTATTTCTCGAAGTTTTCGGCGACCTGCGCTGCGAGTTCGCGCGTCGGCTCAAGAATCAGCGTGCGCGGCATACGAGCGCGAGCGCGGCCCTTTTCGAGCAGCGTCAGCATCGGCAGCACGAAGGAAGCCGTCTTGCCGGTTCCGGTCTGGGCAATGCCACAGATGTCGCGGCGCTGAAGCGCAAAGGGGATTGCACCGGCCTGGATCGGAGTCGGTGTGGTGTAACCCGCGTCAGTCACCGCGGAAAGGACTTTTTGGCTCAGGCCAAGGTCAGCAAATGTTGTCAAAGGGAAAACTAATTCCGTCTTGGTTCAGTCGAACACCATGAGTCGACACGCAGGAACGTGCCGCAATGCAGCGCGACATAGAACCAAATACCCGGGAAGTCAAGGAAAGCGGGCGCTTCAACAGGCTTGAAGTTCATTCATAACGCAATTTTTGGATTAGTACCATCTTTGTTGCGCGTTTGTCACAATTCCCGCAGCTAAATTGCGCCCAATCCGCTGATGTAACTTGCGAGTTTCGTGCCGGCACCGATGAAATACATCGGGTCTATGGGATGTCCATTCTCGCGCACTTCATAATGCAGATGTGTTCCTGTCGAACGCCCGGTGCTGCCGGCAAGACCGATCGCTTCGCCGGCGCCGACCTTGTCGCCGACTTTGACGAGCACCTGCTCCATATGCCCATAGCGGGTGGAGATGCCGTCGCCATGGTCGATCTCGACCATGTTGCCGTAACCGCCAGTCCAGCCCGCCGAAACTACCTTCCCAGGCGCTGTGGCCTTGATCTTTTCGCCAGGACTGAAATGGAAATCTGTACCGGTATGAAGTGCCAGTGTGCCGAAGAAGGGGTCCTTGCGATTGCCGAAGGGGCTGGTGACGAGCTTGCCGGGCGCGGGATTGCGGAAGGGCAGGCTTTCGGCGGCACCCCGCACCGTTTCTAAGTGCGTCAAGGCAGTATCGAGGTCCGCCATGGATCGTTCGAACTGATCGACATTCTCAGGCGGAACGTAAGGTCCCCCCACGCCGCCATCGATGTCTTCCTTGCCGATACTGGCGACTTCGTTCGGAACCTTGACGCCGACATTTTGCATGATCGACTGGATTTCGTTCGCGGTTTCAGACGCGTCGACGGTGAGGTTGCGGATTCGGGATAATTGATCCTGTTCGATATGCTTCAGCGACAGCGTTACTTTGGAGAAGACTCGATCGGCGCGGTCGGCGACGGTTTCGGGGGCAGGGACGTAGGCAAGTGTGGAGTTGTCGGGTGTGGCGTCAGCTGGCTTGCCGCTCAGGAGAAGCTTTTCGATTGCCTTGGGTGACGTCAGCTGGGCATGTTCGTTCTTTGGCGCGGCAGCGTTGGCATCCGGGTGCGCGCTTTTGTCCGTCAGGCCGGAGTTCTCTGCCCGGTCGAGCAACGTGCCGAGCTTGCCGTTGCGCGACGAAAGTTGCTGCTGCTGCTCGATCAGCTTGTCGACCTTTTCCTCGACCACCTGCTGATCGAGGAGCTGACGGGAGGTGACGCGATCGACCTGGGCACGCAGCGCGGCGATGCGATCTTCATAGTCATATTGCATGCGCGCCTGGCGAGCCATCGTCGCGCCGATCAAATCGTCGCGCAGTACAAGGTAGGAGGTCGCAAGGAGATAGCCGATCGAGAAGATCCCGACCATGCAGACGGCGACGGCGGCCATCCATGGGCGCACGGTCATATGGCGTACCGTATCGCCGCTGGCGAGGATAATGGTGTGATGTCGCCGTTGCTTGCCGAAAACCCGGTTCTGAGGCTTTGCTGTCACCGAGACTCTCCCAATCGGTGCGCTTTGGCACCCAGTGGAAGTACACGGCATTATGGTTAATGAATGCTTTCTACGGCAGTATTAAATACCGGAAAAAGCCGTTTTACGTTAGTATATCAAGCATTGCTTGTAGATGTCAGCGAGCGATAGAAGGAAGGGGTCAGTCCCGCTTCCGCTCGGGCGATATCATTGAACGGTGCCTTCAGCGAACCACGGAAGTTGGCGCGCACCAGTTCCTGGAATGTTCGGGCTGGATCGCGCTTTTCTCGCGCACACAGGAAGCGGAACCATTTGGCGCCGACGGCGACATGGCCTTTCTCGTCATTGTAGATGACGTCGAGTACGGCGGCGCTCTCCAGATCTCCGGTTTCGCGCATCTTCGCTTGCAGCGCCGGCGTCACGTCCAATCCCCTGGCTTCGAGGATCAACGGCACGACGGCCAAGCGGGCGGTGAGATCGGTGCGGGTTGCATGGGCCGCTTGCCACAGACCGTCATGGGCGGGCAGATCGCCGTAATCTGCGCCGAGTTCGCGCAGGCGCGCCCGTACCATGCGAAAATGCTTGGCCTCTTCGAACGCAACCTGCATCCAGCCGTCGAAGAAGGAATTGGGGACCGGTCCCGTCGCGAAGCGCGCGACGATATCGAGCGCAAGATCGACAGCATTCAGTTCGATATGGGCAATGGCATGCAACAGTGCGATACGACCTTTCAGCGTATGCAGGGAACGCTTCTCCATATGTTTCGGCGGCACCAGCTCCGGCTTTTCGGGACGGCCAGGCCTATCGGCGAGCGGCGGATCGAGCGGCGAACGCAGCGACAGGGTACGGGCAAACCAACGCGTCGCCGATTCTTGGGCGAGCTCGGTCTTCAGATCGAGGTCGGCCGAACGGATGGCGGCGATGGCGCCGCCGCGCAGCGACGTGATGTTTTCGGGACTACCGGACATGCCGTTAAAGTTCCCTGGCGGCGGCAAGAACCGCTTCGGCGTGGCCCGCGACCTTGACCTTGTCCCATATTGCGGCGATGCGGCCATCGGCGCCGATCAGGAAAGTCGAGCGCACCACACCCATATAGGTGCGGCCATACATGCTCTTTTCCCGCCAGACGCCGTAGGCCATTGCCATGGTCTTTTCCTCGTCGGAAGCGAGCGGCACGGAAAGCGCGTGCTTTTTGACGAATTTGTCATGGCTTTTCACCGTGTCGGGCGAGACGCCGAGGACGGCGACGCCGAGCTTTGCGAAATCGGGGGCGAGCGCTGTAAAGGTAATCGATTCCGTCGTGCAGGCGGTCGTATCGTCCTTGGGGTAGAAATAGATGACCAGCGGTTTCCCGGCAAAATCGACGAGACGAACGCGATCGCCGCCGTCGCGCGGAAGATCGAAATCCGGCGCCTTGTCGCCGATGTTCAATTGAATCGGGAAAACTTCCGCCACGGGAAAACCTTTCTTTTGCCGGTTTTTTAGATGACACTTGAGGTAAGCCATATATACTGCCCTCGTGTGCCGTCCAATGGGACGCAGCGTCACCAACAAAATTGTATAAGCGAAAGGCACGCGCAGGAGTGATCCGAGGCGAAAAGGTAACATTCCGCAAAAAGGATCTCGTGTCGCTCGACCATCTGCCGTCCGCTCAGGTCGAAGATCCGTTGATCGTGCATGTGCCGGAGCGCGCTCGCCGCAGCCGTTCGCACGTCTGGCATGTCTGCCGCATGACGCTGGTTTTCTTTGCATTTCTTGCCATTATTCTCGGTGCCGTCATCGCGACCATTGAAGGCGGCATCTTCGATGCGCCACTGTCTCAGAAAGCGCAGACGGCTCTCGATCAGGCCATCGGTCCGCGTTACAAGGCAGAAGTCGGCGCGACCGTGATCCGATTTACCTCCGACCTGCGCTTGGCACTGGAGGCACGCGACGTCAATGTCGTCGATCAGGAGAGCGGCAAGCATCTGTCGACGATGTCAGCCGTTAACATGGAGCTGGACCCGCTGGCCCTCATCGAGGGCAGGGTGGAGGTGGCAAGCGTTGCGGCAGAGGGCATCGCACTCGACACCTCGCTGCTGCCGCAAGGTGATCCGGTCGATTGGACTGTCTTGCGTGTCGATGCCTTGCCCAAGGTCCTGAATGCGGCCTTCGACAATCTCGATTTCCTCGAACATTTCGTCCAGCGCGGCGGCACGAATTCCGTACGCATTTCCGGCTTCTCGATGAAGCTGGCACGACAGGAGGGCGAACCGATCTCGCTTGTCGTCGACAATCTGACCTTCGAGCGTGCCGCGCCGAATTCTCTCCATCTCTATGGCCAGGTCGCGCTCAACGGGTCCGTGGCGCTCCTGGATGTGAAGGCGGATCAAAAGGAAGCCGGTCATAGCTCCTCGCTGGCGGCCAAGATATCCAATCTCGATCTCAAGCCACTCACGATGACCTATGACCCGAACGGTACGCCGCGACAGGGTCTGATGAGCTTCGGGGACGTCACGCTTTCTGCGGTCAAGGGCGAGGCAGGCGTCGATCCGAAGCTGAACGCCGCCATCGATGTCCAACCCGGCGTCCTCTATATGGACCATGATGTGCAGGAGTTGACGCGGGCCAATATCAACCTCGCCTACAACTTCGATCACCAGACCCTCGAGATTGCGCCGTCAAAAGCGCAGTTCCTCCAGACGATCGCGCCATTTTCCGGTGCTGTCATCGATCTCGATCGTGTCGACGCCAATGCGGGCAAGGGCTTCGGCATTGATTTCGTGATCAAGGACGGCATCGCCGCTTCATCTCTGTCGGGGGAAAAGCCGGTCAGCTTCGATGGTCGCGCCACGGGGCGGTTCTTTTCCGCGACCAAGGAATTCCAGTTCGACAATCTCGGCATATCGACGCCGCAAGGCGCGCTTTTCGGCTCCCTGCACATGAAGCTCGGCGACAGCTCGCCAGAGATCAGCTTCGGCGGCCGTGCGGACAAGCTCGATACGACTGTTGTCAAGCAGCTGTGGCCTTTCTGGATGGCTTCGAAACCCAGGACCTGGGTCGAGGGCAATCTTTTCGGAGGCTCTGTGACCAATGCGGCCATATCGGTCTTCATTCCGGCTGGCCGACTACGGGAAGCATCACAGACCGGCAAGCTGCAGCTTGGCAAGAACGAGCTGCATATCGCCTTCGACATCGATGGCGCACGGATGAACGTTCCGGGCGAAATCCCGCCGTTGCGCGATACCAAGGCCCATTTCGATCTGACCGGTCCGAATATGGTCGTCGATATCGCGACGGCCACGTCCTATTTCGCAACCGGTCGCAAGATCACGCTGAGTGACAGCAGCTTCTCGATCCCGGCGACTTACGACAAGCCGCTGATGGCCGATCTTGATTTGACGATTTCAGGCTCCGGCGATGCGATCGGCGAACTTCTGACCTACAAGCCTCTCGAAGTACTGCAGCGGACCGAATTCAAGCCGGAGGATTTCAACGGCAAGATCGTCGCCAAGGTCGATGCCAGGATAGGGCTGATCAAGGATCAGCAGCCGCCTCCACCGGACTGGCAGGCGAAGCTCAATCTCGACAATGTCGATCTGCTGAAGCCGATGAACAATCGCAAGATCGACAATCTGACCGGTGTGATTTCGGCCGATCCGCAATCCGTGCACCTGCAAGCCCAGGCCCAGATCGACAGTATTCCAGCCCAGATCGACATGGTGGAACCGACCGACAGCAAATCGTCCGTCAAGCGCGCCCGCGTGATTACGGCGACGCTGACCGATGCGCAGCGCAACACCGTTTTGCCCGGACTTCGCGATATGATCGACGGGCCGGTTAAAGTGGAATTGACGCGCATCGACGATGATCGCCAGGCCGTCAAGGTCGATCTCGGCAAGGCGGCCCTGACCGTTCCTTGGGTCGGCTGGTCGAAGGGCAGCGGCATTGCGGCGACTGCGCAGTTCGAAGCATCCGGTCCAGACAGCCAGACGACGCTCAAGAATTTCACGCTCAAGGGGGATGGATTCGGCGCTAGCGGCGATCTTCTGATCAGCAAGGGGAGCCTCACATCGGCGAGCTTCGACAGCGTGAAGCTCTCGGCGCTCGACGATTTCGCGCTCTCGCTGAAGCGGGGCAAGGGCGGCGGCTACGACGTGGCGGTATCGGGCAATTCCGCCGACATACGCCCGATCCTTGCGCGCCTGAAGGCATCCACATCGGGCGGCCAGCAGAGTTCGGACGGAGACGCTTCGGCGAGCGCGACCGTTCGCGCCAATCTCGACAAGGTTATCGGCTTCAACGATGAGACCATCGGCAATGTCAAGGGCGTCTATTCGATCGCCGGCGGCAAGACGACGGCTGCAGATTTTTCCGGCGTGACCCGTAGCGGCGAAGCACTCGTCACCCAGATGAGCAAGGGCAACAACGGTGTCATCCGTATCACGAGCGGTGATGCAGGTGCCGTTGCGCGCTTCACTGACCTCTACAGGCATCTGCAGGGTGGGCTGCTCAATCTGTCGCTGCGGTCGATCGGGCAGGACGATTGGGACGGTTCGCTCGATATCCGCAACTTCTCCATCATCGATGACAAGAAACTCTCGACCATCGTGTCGACGCCAAGCGGAAAGAACGGCAAGAGCCTGAATTCGGCTTTGAAGCAGAATATCGATACCCGTTCGCAGAATTTCGAGCGCGGCTTTGCGCGGCTGGTGATGCGCGATGGGGCGCTCTCGGTCGAAAACGGTGTGGTGCGTGGCGTGCAGGTTGGGGCGACGTTCCAGGGCATGCTGAAGGACGCCAATGGCAAGATGGACATGACGGGAACCTTCATGCCTGCCTACGGCCTGAACCGGCTATTCGCCGAAGTCCCGATCGTCGGCTTCATCCTCGGCAATGGCAGCGATCGTGGCTTGATCGGCATTACCTTCAGGCTGACCGGCACGATCGAGAAATCGAACCTGCAGATCAACCCTCTTTCGATCATCGCGCCGGGTGTTTTCAGGCAGATATTTGAATATTGAGGAGGCGCGACGCTGAGGCTGTAAGGCGGATTATCTTTCTTCCGCCAATCGTTCGCGTATGCGTTCCGGCCCACCGCTCATGCGCCGGGCGAATGGCCGATCGGGGTCCACGATACGCCAAAACGGAGCCGTGCCGCTTTGGCTGATCTGCACCAAATGTCGCTGAACGGTGACAGGACAGCAGGCATCTGTGCCATATTGCTTGGCAAGTGCCTGTCTTACTCCCGCAATATCGGACAATTGACCCGGAGGCGCTGCCCAGAGCGCGCGGGCGATCATTTCCTCGCTGGGAATCAACATGCTTTGCGTAAGATTTCGGCCCTTGCGCCTCGTCTTGATCGTCGGCATTTCATCCATAATCCACCTCCGAGGTTCGGATCTTAACAGAGGACGAAAGGGCCGGTCGCGATCCGACATCGCAAACGCAAAAAATTTGCCAAGAGCCAGGATGTGAACTTATGGACCGGCAGCCTTCAAGCGTCGCAGTATCGGCTTGAACATTCCAGCGCGACGTTTCTATCGATGTTCCCGATGAACTATGGCACTTTGAGGGATATGACCCAAAGCAAATCGTGCCTGGCCGGTTGGACGACTGGCAACTGCAATGCAAACGGCATCGACATTCACTATCTGCGAACAGGCGGCCATCATCCTCCGCTGGTCGCGCTGCATGGGCTGCTCGGCAGCGGCGCGTGTTTGGCGCCGTTGACGCGTGCGTTGGAGAATGACTTTGATGTCGTCTTGCCGGACGCACGTGGACACGGAAAATCCGGCGCGCCGGCTCGAGGATATTTGTATGACAACCTCGCAGGCGACGTTGTCGAGCTCATAAAGAAATTGAATCTAAAAGCTCCAATATTGCTCGGTCATTCGATGGGAGGCATGACCGCAGCTGTCGCCGCCCGAGAACTTGGAGCAGGGGTTTCAGGCGTGATCCTGGTCGATCCAACCTTCATAAGTCCAGAGTGGCAGCGCGAGGTTTTTGAAAGCGATATTGCAGAGGAGCAGCGGCGATCGCTAGTTTCTAGCAGGGCTGATCTCCTTACCCACGCGCGCGTTCGACATCCATCCCGGTCGGAGGAGATTCTGGAATGCCTGGTTGATGCAAGGCTTCAGACCAGCATGTTCGCATTTGAGGTGCTCACACCTCCAAATCCGGATTATCGCGAACTTGTGCAAAGCATAGGCGTGCCGATTCTTCTCGTGATCGGAGATAAAGGGGTCGTTTCGTTGGATGCGGCCCGCGAGCTGCAAAAGCTCAATCCCTTGCTTCGATATGAACTGATCGCTGACGCCGGTCACGGCCTTCCATACGATCAGCCAAAGCGATTGGGAGCGGCGATCATGTCCTTCCTGCAAGCGATATCAACTTTACGGGCCGGTTCTGCGCGCGTCGACTGACCAAGCCGGTTCATTCCGTCGACCGACGACCTTCAGGTGGACAGACACAAAAAAGCCGGCGAGGGGGCGCCGGCTTTGTTTATTGTTCGTGTATTGGCCCGTCAGGCGGCCGGGCGGATCAGGATGTGCTTCTTCTTGCCGAGCGACAGCTTGATGACGCCATCGGCGGTGACCTCACCGATGCCAATGATCTTGCGCTCGTCGCTGACAGCCTGGTCGTTAATACGCACTGCGCCGCCCTGGACGTGGCGTCGAGCTTCGCCGTTGGAGGCGGCAAGGCCGGCACGGACGATCAGAGCCAGAAGCCCGATTCCGGCTCCAAGTTCGGAAGCCGGGACGTCGATCGACGGCAGGTTTTCTGACATGCCGCCTTCCTCGAAGGTCTTGCGCGCAGTTTCCGCTGCCTGCTCGGCTGCCGCGCGGCCGTGAAGGATCGCCGTGACTTCGGTCGCGAGGATCTTCTTGACCTCGTTGATCTCGGAACCGGCAAGCGCGGAGAGACGAGCGATCTCGTCCATCGGCAGCGTCGTGTAGAGCTTCAGGAAGCGCGAAACGTCCGCATCCTCGGTGTTGCGCCAGTACTGCCAGAAATCATAGGCCGAGAGCAGGTCGGCATTCAGCCAGACCGCGCCGGTGGCAGACTTGCCCATCTTGGCGCCGGACGCCGTCGTCAGCAGCGGTGAGGTCAGCGCGAAGAGCTGCTTCGTCCCCATACGGTGACCGAGATCGATACCATTGACGATATTGCCCCACTGATCCGAGCCGCCCATCTGAAGGCGGCAATCATAGCGCTTTGCCAGCTCGACGAAATCGTAGGCCTGCAGGATCATGTAGTTGAATTCGAGGAACGACAAGGACTGCTCACGATCAAGCCGGGTCTTCACGCTGTCAAAGGACAGCATGCGGTTGACCGAGAAATGGCGACCGACATCGCGCAGAAATTCGAGATAATTCAGCGAGCGCAGCCATTCTGCGTTGTTGATCATCAACGCGTCCTTCGGACCCTCGCCATAGGTGAGGTAGTTCGAGAAGCAGCGCTTGATCGAAGCAATATTGTTCTCGATCGTATCGATCGTCATGAGCTGGCGGGACTCTTCCTTGAAGGAGGGGTCGCCAACCATGCCGGTGCCGCCGCCCATCAGCGAAATGGGTCGATGGCCGGTTGCCTGCATCCAGTGCAGCATCATGATCTGGATCAGCGAACCTGCATGCAGGCTCGATGCCGTTGGATCGAAGCCGATATAGGCCGTCACGGTTTCCTTGGCGAAGAGGTCGTCGAGGCCGGCTTCATCGGAAATCTGATGAATGAAGCCGCGCTCTTGCAGGGTGTGCAGGAAATCGGATTTGAACTCAGCCATGATCTTGGTCTCTCGAGGCCGCAGCCTTGGAGGATGCGGCGAAGTCGCTGGTGTTGTTGAAAGTCGCGGGGCGCGTTTATCACCGATTTACCGGCGCGTCACCATTTTGGTGGCTACGAGATCAAGTTTCGATCAGTGTCACAGGTCGGGTGCGGTTTGTAAATAAATGCTTCTGAACGTCAATAGACCGTAACATCGCCGCGAAGCCGCCGGGAATAAGCCGCGCATTCGCCCGAATCAAATCCTAGTGATTTCCTGTTGATCCCCGTACGCACCTCATGTTTCGTGAAAGAAACCGGTATGTCGCCTCTGCTTTCGAAGATGGGATTGTCATCCAAAAAGACGATCTGGGCATTTTTTGCCATGATGTTGGTTTTGGCCGGTGTCGCTGCTGCGAATCCGGCCGAAGCTCAAGGTTCCCCTGAAAAGAGAATAGCGTTTGTCGTGGGTAACGCCGCCTACAAGGTGGGCGCGCTGCCGACGCCGGCCAACGATGCCGGTCTCATCGCGCAAACGCTGCAGGCCGCGGGCTTCGACGTGATCGGCGCGCGCGATCTCGACCAGAACGGCATGCGCGACGCGATGCGCGACTTTCTGACGAAAGCGAACGCGTCAGGCCCCAATACTGTCGTCTTCGTCTATCTGGCGGGCTATGGTGTGCAATATCAGGGCGATAACTATTTCGTGCCCGTAGACGCGCAAATCGCCAATGCCACGGATGTCCCTGTCCAGGCGATCCGCGTGAGCGACTTCACCAAATCGCTGTCGGCGATCAACAATCGCGGCAGTATCGTCGTGCTGGATGCGGCGAGGGCCAATCCCTTCGTGCAATCCAGTCAGCCGCTGGCTGGCGGCCTGGCATTGGTCGATCCCGACATCAATCAGCTGATCGCGTTCAATGCGGCGCCCGGCACGGTCGCACCGCAGGAGGCCGGGCCCTATGGTTCCTACGCGCATGCGCTGGCGGAGATGATCCGCGTCGGCGGCCTGTCACTTGACGATGTGTTCGATCGCACACGCTTGCGTGTCGGCGATCTCACCAAGGGTGCCGAAATCTCGTGGGATGCTTCCAAGTTCAAGAACGCATTCAACTTTTTCGATCGTGGTCCGAATGCGCCGGCTGCTGCGGTGTCGAACACCGAGGATGTGGCAAACCGGACAAAGCCGATCCGCGATTTCGACGAGCGGGATGCCTATTTCGCTGCGCTCGATCGAGACACGCTGCAGGGCTATGAGGATTTCCTCGCCGCCTATCCGAACGATTCCATGGTCAGGCGTGTCCGCGCCATTGTTGCCGCCCGCCGCGAGGCGATCACCTGGCGTGAGACCTGGATTGCCGACACGCCAGAGGCCTATTGGTCCTATCTGAGGCGTTATCCGCGTGGTCCCCACGTATGGGATGCCCGTCGCCGTCTCGAGCATTTCGAGGCAGCTCTCGAGCCGCCCCCGTCATTTGCTGTCATCGAGTATGACGTGCCGCCGCCACCGCCGCCGGAAGTGGTCTATGTCGACCGGCCGGTGCTTTATTTCGACGATGCCGATTTCGGCTATGCGCCGCCGCCGCCCGTTGTCTTCCTGGCACCGCCGCCACCGGATTTCGTGGTGCTGGCGCCGCCGGACCCCTCTGTCGATGTTTACGTGCTGCCTGCGCCCGTCTACGTTCCGGTCCCTGCATGGGTCGAGCCGCCACGCGACATCGCACCGCCCGAAAACAACATTATCTTCAACAACATCCACAATACGGTCGTGAACAACACGACGGTCATCAACAACAACACGACCGTCAATGAGAATGGGGCTGCGCCCGCCGCACCCGGGCTGACGACGGGCCAGAAGCTTGCCGGCGCCGCCGTCATTGCTGGCGCGGGTGCCGCGGCGTTGCATGTTGCCCTGCCGCCATCGGTGCAGAAGAAAGCGGCGGTTCTGCAGAAGCAGAACCCGGCTGCAGCCGTCAAGGCGGCACCTGGAGCAGCTCCGGCCGTCGTACCTTCGGCTCAGCCGCAAGGCGGAAATACTGCTGCCCACGCGCTTCCAGGCGCCAATGGTCAGCCGCTGCCGGCCGGCGGCAAGCTGCCCGTCAATCAGGGAACGGCTCAGACGAAGCAGGGGCAATCGCCGCAAGCCGCGCCCAATGCGGTGCATAATCCGGCTGTTGCCACGCAACCTGCGCAGCAGGGCACAAATGCCAATGCGCATGCACTTCCCGGTGCGAACGGTCAGCCTCTGCCCGCCACGGCCAATGCTGGAGCAGCGCAGACGAAACAGGCTCAACAGCCGCAGGCCGCGCCGAACGCCAGTGCACATGCGCTGCCCGGCGCCAAGGGGCAGCAGCCGCAGCCGACTATTGGTAATGCGCCTGCCGTGAAGGGGCAAAACCAGATTGCCAAGACCCCGGCACCGCAAGCAGCGCCAAGCGGCAAACCGAATCCGGTTGTCGCTGCGCCGAAACCCAATGCGCATGCGCCAGCCGTCGCCGCAAGGACGCCGGCAAAGCCCAAGGCGATCCCCAGCAACCAACCTCAGGCTCACAATCAGCCTCGTGTTGCCGCTGCGCCGCCTCGGCAAGCCAATCCGGCTCCTTCGCAGCCCAGGCCGGTGCCGCATGTTGCAGCCCAGGCGCCCGCACCCAAGCCGCAGGCTCAGCCGAAGCCCCAACCGCAGCCGAAGGTCGTGCAGCAGCAGGTGAAGAGACCACCTCCGCCTCCGCCGCAGAAGCCGCCGGAAAAGAAAAAGTGCGGCGCTCCCGGCCTGCCGGCATGCCACTGACCGATAATCTCAAGGCCCGCTTCGGCGGGCCTTCTCATTCGGAATTGTCGCTTGATCGGCTTGTTGAAATCAGGCCGAGCGTTTAGCGCTGACCGTCCGGTTGCCAATCGGCGCTGCCATACAGGTTACAGCAGGCTGGAGATCCACCACGAAAATAGGCAGGCAGATGAGTGATACCATCATACTCGAAACCCCGCGCCTCGTTCTGACGATGTGGGACAAGGGTGATGCCGAAATGATTCGGCAATTGCATTCGACAATCGAAACGACGCGCTATCTTTCAGGCGCGGCTCCTTGGACGCTGGACAAGGCTGAGGAGCGGCTGAAAAGCTGGTTCGGAGAACAGGCGCGCGACGGCACGACCAAATACAAGATGCTGCGCCGTGAGGACGGCCGCTTTATCGGCCGTGCCGGCTTTTCGCGTTTTCAGGAAAGCGGTCGGGGCGAATTCGAGCTCGGCTATTCTCTTCGACAAGAGGCCTGGGGCAACGGCTATGCCACGGAAATTGCCGGTGCGCTGTCGCAGTGGTTTTTCAGCCGCGGCTTGGCGAAGCAATTCATCGCCTTCACGCATCCTGAAAATGCAGCATCGCAGCGGGTTCTAAGGAAGATCGGCATGCAGGATCACCCGTCGATGATGATCGACGGGATACAATGTCCTACGTTTGCAATGGCTCGGTAAAAGCCGTTTCCTTAGCGGATGCGCTTGGCGGCCGGCTCCGGCACCAGTTCGCCGTTGAGGCGACGATCGAGATAATCCTCGCATTCGCCCAGCAGCGTTTCGACCTGGCCGTTGAAGAAGTGGTTGGCGCCCGACACGACCTTGTGCGTGATCAGGATGCCCTTCTGCGTCTTCAGCTTCTCGACGAGGCCGTTGACGTCCTTCTCCGGGGCAACCTTGTCGGCATCGCCGTTGATGATCAGGCCGGATGACGGGCAGGGTGCCAGGAAGGAGAAGTCGTAGATGTTCGGCTGCGGTGCGATCGACATGAAGCCTTCGATTTCCGGACGGCGCATCAACAGCTGCATGCCGATCCAGGCGCCGAAGGAATAGCCGGCAACCCAGCAGCTCTTCGAATCGGGATGGAGGCTCTGCACCCAGTCGAGTGCCGAGGCTGCATCGGAAAGCTCGCCGGCGCCGTGATCGAACTCGCCCTGGCTGCGGCCGATACCGCGAAAATTGAAGCGGAGTGTCGTGAAACCGCGCTTCTGGAACATATAGAAGAGCTGGTAGACGACCTGATTGTTCATCGTGCCGCCAAATTGCGGATGGGGATGAAGGATAATCGCGATCGGGGCGCTCTTTTCCTTGGAGGGCTGATAGCGGCCTTCAAGGCGACCCGCGGGGCCGTTGAAAATTACTTCGGGCATCGATACTCCGGCTCTTCTTTTTCTGCGTTCAAACCCTACGGCACGCAGCAAGTTGACTTGACGAATGCGCTCATCTTTTCTAGAACGCAGTTTAGAACAATTCGAAACTTGATGCGGTGGTCCGCGCGTTGTTTGTGCAACGGTTTGTGGAACGTGTCATAAGGCATGCCCGGCTGAAATTTCAAGGAAAATGAGCCGGTCGCAGCAAAGCAAAGTCGCGCAGGAAGAAGATTATGGCGGCAACACGCCTTTATCTCGATTGGAATGCTACCGCACCGCTCCATCCGGCGGCCCGCGAAGCAATGCTGCGTGCGATGGATATTCAAGGCAACCCCAATTCCGTTCACGGTGAAGGTAGGGCAGCACGCGCAGCTGTCGAGGCCGCACGCCGGCAGGTTGCAAGGCTGACGGGCGCGGAGCCTGCCCATGTGGTTTTCACCAGCGGTGCGACCGAGGCGGCCAATATGGTGCTGACGCCGGAATTTCGCATGGGGCGGACGCCGCTTGTCGTCAGCCACCTTTACATATCGGCCGTCGAGCATCCGGCCGTGCGCGAAGGCGGGCGATTTGCCAAGGACAATGTCAGCGAAATACCCGTGACATCGGACGGCACGGTCGATCTTGCTGCGCTGGAGACCATGCTATCAGCCCATGACAAGGCGAGCGGTCTGCCGATGGTCGCCATCATGCTCGCGAACAATGAGACCGGAATTGTCCAGCCTGTCGCAGAGGCAGCCAAGCTTGTTCAGGCAGCGGGCGGTCTCTTTGCGGTGGATGCCGTTCAGGCGGCCGGCCGCGTTCTGCTCGATATCAATAGGATCGGTGCGGATTTCCTCATCGTGTCCTCGCACAAGATCGGTGGGCCGAAGGGTGTCGGCGCACTCGTCTCGCGCGGTGAGGTGCTAATGCCGAAGCCGTTGATCCATGGCGGCGGTCAGGAGAAGGGCCACCGCTCGGGCACGGAAAATACGCTTGCCATCATCGGATTCGGTGCAGCTGCCGAAGCAGCTGCTGTGGACTTCGATGTTCGCAATGCTGCGATCGCTTCATTGCGCGACCGGCTGGAAGGAGGGATGGAGCTGGCGGCGCCGGATGTCATCGTTCATGGAAAGGATGGCCCGCGTGTTCCGAACACCAGCTTCTTCACGCTGCCGGGACTGAAATCCGAAACCGGCCAGATCGCCTTCGACCTGGAAGGCGTGGCGATTTCTGCCGGTTCCGCCTGCTCGTCGGGCAAGGTCGGCGAAAGCCATGTGCTCGTGGCAATGGGATGCGACCCGAAACTCGGAGCTCTCCGCATTTCGCTGGGGCCGACCACAACCGAAGCGGATATCGATCGCGCAATCGCCGCGTTTGCCCGCATAGCGGGAAGGCGCAAGCTGGCGGGTGCGGCGGCCTGACGGCCACAATTTTGCGGAAACCGAAATTTCCGCTTGCCAAGCGGGGTGAAAAGTCCCTTTTGGCCGACTACATAGGGGGCAGACATAAGTCTGCCGCAACGTTGACAAGCTGCCGGACCTTGGATCCGGCGAGATTGGAGAACGAAATGCCTGCAGTCCAGGAAACGGTCGATCAGGTTCGCCAGATCGACGTGGACCAGTATAAGTATGGTTTCGAGACTACGATCGAAGTGGAAAAGGCTCCCAAGGGTCTTTCCGAAGATATCATCCGCTTCATCTCCGCCAAGAAGCAGGAGCCGGACTGGATGCTGGAGTGGCGCCTCGAAGCCTATCGTCGTTGGCTGACGCTTGAGGAGCCCACATGGGCGCGCGTCGATTATCCGAAGATCGATTTCAACGACATTCACTATTACGCCGCGCCGAAAAAGTTCGCCGGCCCGAAGTCGCTCGACGAAGTCGACCCGGAGCTGCTGAAGACCTACGAGAAGCTCGGTATTCCGCTGCGCGAACAGGAAATTCTTGCCGGCGTGGAGAAGCCGAAGATCGCCGTCGATGCGGTGTTCGATTCCGTTTCGGTCGTCACCACCTTCAAGGAAGAGCTGAAGAAGGCTGGCGTGATCTTCATGTCGATCTCGGAAGCCATCCGCGAGCATCCGGAGCTGGTGCGCAAGTACCTCGGCTCCGTCGTGCCGACCTCGGACAATTTCTATGCGACGCTGAATTCGGCCGTCTTCACCGACGGTTCCTTCGTCTTCGTGCCGAAGGGCGTTCGTTGCCCGATGGAACTGTCGACCTACTTCCGCATCAACGAGAAGAACACCGGCCAGTTCGAGCGCACGTTGATCATCGCCGAAGAAAGCGCCTACGTCTCCTATCTGGAAGGCTGCACGGCGCCGCAGCGCGACGAAAACCAGCTGCACGCGGCCGTCGTCGAGCTGGTTGCGCTCGATGACGCCGAGATCAAGTATTCGACGGTCCAGAACTGGTATCCGGGCGACAAGCACGGCAAGGGCGGAATCTACAACTTCGTCACCAAGCGTGGCGATTGCCGCGGCCATCGCTCCAAGATCTCCTGGACGCAGGTCGAGACCGGCTCGGCGATCACCTGGAAGTATCCGTCCTGCATCCTGCGCGGCGACGACAGCCGTGGCGAGTTCTACTCGATCGCTGTTTCGAACGGCCATCAGCAGGTCGACAGCGGCACCAAGATGATCCATCTCGGCAAGAACACCTCAAGCCGCATCATCTCGAAGGGTATCGCCGCCGGCGTTTCGCAGAACACCTATCGCGGTCAGGTCTCGGCGCATCGCCGCGCGACCAACGCCCGCAACTTCACGCAGTGCGACTCGTTGCTGATCGGCGACAAGTGCGGCGCGCATACGGTGCCTTACATCGAGGCGAAGAACTCGTCCGCTCAGTTCGAGCACGAAGCCACGACGTCGAAGATTTCCGAAGACCAGCTGTTCTACTGCCTGCAGCGTGGCATTCCCGAGGAAGCAGCGATCGCGCTGATCGTCAACGGCTTCGTCAAGGAAGTGCTGCAGGAGCTGCCGATGGAATTCGCCGTCGAAGCGCAGAAGCTGATCGGCATCTCGCTCGAAGGCAGCGTCGGCTGACGTCCACGAAACAGAATTAGCTTTGGCGCGCCAGGCGCGCCGCACACTCATTCCTGCGATAGGATATTAAAATGCTTGAAATCAAGAACCTGCACGCCCGTATCGCCGAAGACGGCACCGAGATCATTCGCGGCCTGAACCTGACCGTGAAAGCGGGCGAAGTCGCTGCCATCATGGGACCGAACGGCTCCGGCAAGTCGACGCTCTCCTACATCCTCGCCGGCCGCGAGGACTATGAAGTCACCGAGGGTGACATCCTTTATAACGGCGAGAGCATTCTCGAACTCGATGCTGCCGAACGCGCCGCAAAGGGCATCTTCCTCGCCTTCCAGTATCCGGTGGAAATTCCGGGCGTTGCCACCATGCAGTTCCTCAAGGTTGCCCTTAACGAACAGCGTAAGGCTCGCGGCGAAGACGAGCTGACGACGCCCGACTTCCTGCGCCGCGTCAAGGATGCTGCGGCCAAGCTGCAGATCAACATGGACATGCTGAAGCGGCCGCTGAACGTCGGCTTCTCCGGCGGTGAAAAGAAGCGCGCCGAAATCCTGCAGATGGCGCTCCTGGAGCCACAGCTTTGCGTGCTCGACGAAACCGACTCCGGCCTCGACATCGACGCGCTGAAGATCGTTGCTGACGGCGTCAACGCGCTGCGCTCTCCGGATCGCGCCGTGATCGTCATCACCCACTACCAGCGCCTGCTCGACTATATCGTTCCGGACACCGTTCACGTCCTCTACAAGGGCCAGGTCATCAAGTCCGGCGACAAGACGCTGGCGCATGAACTCGAAGCCAACGGCTATGCCGACATCATCGGAGCTGCAGCCTGATCGAGGCGGAAAGGACACGTCGATGAACATTCAGACGACGAACCGCCTGACGTCAGCCGAAACGGCGCTGATCGAGGCATATAACGACCAGATGGGCGATCTGCCCGGCGACGGCGAAGTTTTCGCCGTCCGCGACCGCCTGCTGGACGAGCTGAAGACTGCAGGCCTGCCGACGCGCCGCGTCGAGGCTTGGCATTACACCGATTTCAAGAACCTGCTGCGTCTGGTGCCGAGCGATATCGGCAAGGGGCTGGTAGAGGCTCTCCCGGCGACGGTCGAAGGCTCTCCCGTTCTCGCGGTTCTTCAGGGCAAGGCAAGCGAAAAAGCCTCCGTCAAGGGTTTGACGGTCGCACGCTACGCTGACAGCCTGATCAACGGCACGGCTGCTACCGGCCTCGAAGCTCTCGGCAAGGATGACGCCATCGGCCGTATCAATGCGAGCTTTGTGCGTGACGGTTATGTCATCGATTTTCCTGATGGCACCGAACTCGAAGCGCCTCTGGAAGTGCAGTTCATCCATGCCGGCGGCCAGATCCACAGCCGCCTGCGTGTCTCCTTCGGCGCAGATGTCAAGGCAACCGTCATCGAGCGTCATCAGGCGGTCGAAGGCGCGGCTGCGCTGGTTTCCTCTGTCAGCGAAGTGAAGATCGGCAAGGGTTCTGAAATCACCTGGATTATCCTGCAAGAGCAGGGCAGCGAAGACACCCATCTCGGGCAGCTCCGCATCGATCTCGGAGAAGATGCCAAGCTGAAGCTGTTTGTCATCAACGCCGGCGGCAAGCTCGTACGCCAGGAGCTGTACATCAAGGTAACGGGCGAGGGCGCCGATCTGACGCTTCGCGGCGTGAACCTGCTCGGCGGCGATACCCACACGGACGTGACGATGGTGCTTGGTCATGACGTTCCGAACACCGGTTCCACGGAAGTTATCCGCAACGTGGTGTTCGATCGTGCTCGCGGCGTCTTTCAGGGCATGATCCGGGTCGCACCGGATGCGCAGAAGACAGACGCCAAGATGGCCTGCAACACGCTCCTGATGTCCGACGATGCCGAGTTCTCGGTGAAGCCGGAGCTCGAAATCTTCGCCGACGACGTTCAGTGCGGCCATGGTGCGACGGTTGCCGATATCGACGAGAACCATCTCTACTATCTGATGGCGCGCGGCATCCCGAAGAACAAGGCTCGCGCCATGCTGGTCAACGCCTTCGTGGCCGAGATCGTCGAGGAACTGGAAGACGAAGCCTTGGTCGAGGCGCTGGAAGGCGTTATCTCCGCCTGGCTGGAAAAGCACGCCTGATTGGAGGCAAAGCTCGTGGACAAGATCGTGCCGGCAACGGCCTATGACGTCGAAGCCATTCGCCGGGATTTCCCGATCCTGGCGAAAACGGTGCATGGCAAGCCGCTGGTCTATCTCGACAACGGTGCCTCCGCGCAGAAGCCGCAGGTCGTTATCGATGCGATTTCACACGCCTATTCGAACGAGTATGCGAATGTGCATCGCGGCTTGCACTTTCTGTCCAATGCCGCGACGGAAGCCTATGAGGCGGCTCGCGAAAAGGTGCGCCGCTTCCTGAATGCGCCGTCGGTTGACGATATCGTCTTCACCAAGAACTCAACCGAGGCGATCAACACGGTTGCCTACGGCTGGGGCATGCCTGAGATCGGCGAGGACGATGAGATCGTCGTCTCCATCATGGAGCATCACTCCAATATCGTTCCCTGGCATTTCATCCGGGAACGGCAGGGTGCGAAGCTCGTCTGGGTGCCCGTCGATGATGAGGGCGCGTTCCATATCGAGGAATTCGAGAAGAGCCTGACGGAGCGCACCAAGCTCGTCGCCATCACGCATATGTCGAACGCGCTTGGGACGGTCGTTCCGGTGAAGGAAGTATGCCGCATCGCCCATGAGCGCGGCATTACCGTCCTGATCGACGGTTCGCAGGGTGCCGTGCACATGCCCGTCGACGTGCAGGATATCGATTGCGACTGGTACGTCATGACCGGTCACAAGCTCTACGGCCCCTCGGGCATCGGCGTTCTCTACGGCAAGAAGGAGCGGCTTGCCCAGATGCGGCCATTCCAGGGCGGCGGCGAGATGATCTTCGACGTCACCGAGGACAACGTTACCTATAACGAGCCGCCGCACCGCTTCGAGGCGGGAACGCCGCCGATCGTTCAGGCGATCGGTCTTGGCTACGCGCTCGACTATATGGACAGTATCGGCCGCGAGGCGATTGCCCGCCATGAGGCTGACCTCTCCGCCTATGCGGCGGAGCGGCTGCGCGACATCAACTCGCTGCGCGTCATCGGTACTGCGCCCGGCAAGGGCGGCATCTTCTCCTTCGAACTTGCGGGAATTCACTCCCACGACGTTTCGATGGTGATCGATCGACAGGGTGTCGCCGTTCGCGCCGGCACGCATTGCGCCCAGCCGCTCTTGAAACGCTTCGGCGTCACCTCCACATGCCGTGCATCGTTCGGCATGTACAATACGCGCGCCGAGGTGGATGCCTTGGCCAACGCACTGGAATATGCACGGAAATTCTTTGCCTGAGGAGGCAAGCGATGTCACTCGACGAAAGCGAACAGAAGATCGATGCGCGCGAAGGGATCGTGCATTCCAGCATCCCCGAGGATGAGCTGGCACGCCTCAGCGACGACATCATCTCCGCGCTGAAGACGGTCTATGACCCGGAAATTCCCGCAGACATCTTCGAGCTGGGTCTGGTCTACAAGATCGATATCGAAGACGACCGGATGGTGAAGATCGTCATGACGCTGACGGCGCCCGGTTGCCCGGTTGCCGGCGAAATGCCGGGCTGGGTCGAAAATGCCGTCGGCGCAGTCGAAGGTGTTTCCGGTGTCGACGTCAGCATGACCTTCGATCCGCCCTGGACGCCGGATCGCATGTCGGAAGAAGCGCAGGTCGCTGTCGGCTGGTATTGAAGCTTTAAGCCGCCGGCTTTACATTGAGACTCGAAGCGCCGGATCTTGACCCCGGTTGCGGAAGGAGAATGAGCCCATGGGCTTTGCAGTCATGAGCATGACGGATGCGGCAGCAGCCCGCGTCAAGGCGATCGTTGAAAATTCCAGTCCCGATGCCAAGGGCGTTCGCGTCGGCATCAAGAAGGGCGGCTGCGCTGGGATGGAATATACCATCGACCTGGTGACCGAGCCGAATGCGAAGGACGATCTGATCGAGCGCGATGGCGCTCGCGTTTGGGTCGAGCCATCGGCCGTCCTTTATCTGCTCGGTACGGAAATGGGTTTCGAGACCACGACGCTGCGCTCGGGCTTCACCTTTACCAATCCGAACCAGACATCGGCCTGCGGCTGCGGCGAATCCGTCGAATTGAAGCCAGCCGATCTTGCCGCTTTGGCAGCTCAGCGTCAGGCTGCACCGGCCGTATGATGGGGCGACGCCGTTTGTCATCTCGAAAGTAAAATGATCACACGGCGCTGCGCTCTGATTTTATCAGCCGGGTTACTGCTCTCGGCATCGAGCCGAGTGCGGATGCTTTTTGCTGCCGATGGTGACTTTCCAACTCCTCTCCCGTTCAAGATCGCTCCGATGCCTGACGGCACGGATGCTGAAACGCTCGTCTTGATGGCTCTTTATGGTGAAGGTGAGGACCAAACGAAGTTCCTCATTGAAATTCAGGGTCCGCGCAAAAAGGACGGCAGCGCCGATCCTGATACTCCGATAAGCTTCTCGCATGGCGAGTTTCGCCATGTCGCGAGTTCCCATCCGGCACGGTTTTTCGAACAATTGGCCAATACCTTGTCGGCAGATTCGCCAATCTTTTCTGACGCAAAGCAGGAAAAACTGCCATTCGACATAGCATTTCTCGGCCCTCCGACGATGCGCCTTCCAGGTGGCGGTTTCGGTGGAGGGCCGGGAGACTGGTATGCCACCAAGCTGTTTCTCGCTGAAGGCGCGGCTGAGGTTTACTTCAATTTCAATCTGACATCCGGCGAGGCGGAGTTCAGCATGAAGGACGAGGATTATGGCAATGTCGTCCTCTCCGAATTGTCGAAGGTGATCTGGTAGTTTTCGGCTGCGCAGCGCCAGGGCGCCTAGGCTGCCCAAGCCGATAGTGCTGTATTTCCCCGCGCTGTTTTTCGTGTTTTGATCGCTCTAAGCTTGGGGCTCTCCGCTGCTGCCCTGGCTAACCGGCTGAACCGGGTAAAGTCGACATGGCGCACAACGGGAGATTCTATGGCGACTGCGGCATGGGTTTACACATTGATCCCGGCTGCGGCCGCCATTGCGGGTGCCGCGGTTGCGGTGAATACGCGGCCAGGACCTAACCTCGTCAGTGCTATCCAGCATTTTGCCGCCGGTGTCGTCTTTGCGGCTGCCGCTGGCGAAATATTGCCTGATGTCATGCACAGGGGTTCTCCCTTGGCGACGGTGATCGGCGGCGCGATCGGCGTCGGCATGATGTTGCTGGTCAAACAACTGGAGACCTGGGCCAAAGGACCGGTCGGCCTTCTGGCGGCCATCGGCATCGATATCCTGATCGACGGCCTCGTGCTCGGCATCGGCTTTGCCGCCGGCCCGAAGGTAGGCCTGTTGCTGACGATCGCCCTGACGATCGAGGTGCTGTTCCTTGGCTTGACGGTGGCGAATGAACTTGGCGAGAGTGTTCGCTCTCGAGCCAGGATCGTCGCCATCACGGCAGCGCTTGCTCTGTTGCTGCCGATCGGCGCCTTGCTGGGCACGCCGATCGCGTCGTTGCCCGACCCCATTTTGACCGGCTTCTTCGCGTTCGGGCTGATTGCGCTGCTCTATCTCGTCACCGAAGAACTGCTGGTCGAAGCCCATGAAACACCCGATCGCCCCTGGGTGACGGCAATGTTTTTTGCCGGCTTTCTCGTGTTGCTTCTGCTCGAAGAGGCGATCGGTTAGCGACGCCCCCGAAGGACTGCTAAAATCCTAACGCGCGTCGCGCCCCTTCAGGTTCGCTCCTCGCGCCTTATGTCTTTGATTTTATGCATGTCGTTGCCGCAAAACCGCTGCGCACTTTTGCGCGACATGCTTTAGCTCGCAGCCGAAACCGGCGTCAGTTTGAGGCCGAGCGCCCTGATTACCTTCAGGATCGTGGCGAATTCCGGATTTCCGTCGCCGCTTAGCGCACGATAGAGCGCCGAACGGTTCATGCCGACATCCTTGGCGAGCTTGCTCATGTTGCGCGTGCGGGCAACTTCGCCCAATGCCTTGGCGATCGAAGCGGGGTCATCCGTGGCGAAGGCTGCTGCGATATAGCTGTCGGGATTGTCGGTGCTCAGGGAAATCTCCTGGTTCATGTCATAGGCCTTTCCGTATGAGCCAGTCGCGGATGATACCGATGTCGTCCTGATTGACGTCGTGACCGGTCGCCAGCACATGAGCGCTGATATCCGCGCCGGCGTTTGCAAATTGATTTTTCAGGATATCGGCATCGCCGGGTTCGCGCCGCTGATCGTACTCGGCAGATGTGATCAGGATCGGCAAAGCGGCCAGCGATGGAAAGCCTGCGTCCGGCGCCGGCGAGAGTGGCCGCATCAAAACGGCGGCGGCGGCCAAGCGAGGCCGGCGCAGAAGAATGGATGCCGCCATGATGGCGCCATTCGAAAAGCCAACCAGCACAGGCTTCCGCTTGAGCGTCCCTTGCTCCAGAGCCGTTTCGATGAAATCACAGAGTTCGTCGGTGCGTCTCGTGAGATCGGCGTGATCCAGGCTTCGATCCAGATTGCGGCGAAAGAAGGCAAATCCGCCCTCCCAGCCGATGGCGCCTCGCATGGCGATATAGGGACGCCGCGGCGCAGCCGAATCGGCAAGAGGAATAAGTGCGGCTTCATCCATGCCGCTCCCATGCAGGAGAAGCAGCGGCGCGGAAACGCGTTCCGTTCGCCTGGCGACGAAGTGAAATTCCGGTTGCTCCGGCATGAATCTGAATTCCAAGGCCCCACTGTGGCGTCATCAAAAACGCCGCGCATCCTTTCGGACACGCGGCGTTTTCATAGACAAGTTTCACAATAGATTTATGTCTGTTTCCAGCGAAGCGACTGAACCGCTTCGCTTTTTGGCAAAAACCCTATTCTGCGGCCTCGGCGTAGGATTCGAGCGGCGGGCAGGTGCAGATCAGGTTGCGATCGCCATAGACATTGTCGATGCGATTGACCGGAGACCAATATTTGTCGACGCGGAAGGCACCGGGCGGGAAGCAGGCCTGTTCGCGCGAATAGGGGCGATCCCATTCGCCGACGAGGTCTTCTACCGTGTGCGGGGCGTTCTTCAGCGGGTTGTTGGTCTTGTCCATCCGGCCGTCTTCGATGGCGCGAGCTTCCTCGCGGATCGCCAGCATCGCCTCGCAGAAGCGATCAAGCTCGGCCTTCGTTTCCGATTCGGTCGGCTCGATCATCAGCGTGCCCGCAACCGGCCAACTCATGGTCGGTGCGTGGAAGCCGCAATCGATCAGGCGCTTGGCGACATCGTCAACCGTCACGCCGGCACTTGCGACCAGCGGGCGGGTGTCGATGATGCATTCATGCGCCACGCGTCCGTCCTTGGACTTATAGAGCACGTCATAGGCGCCCTTCAGGCGGGCGGCAATGTAGTTGGCGTTGAGGATCGCCACCTTCGTTGCCTGCGTCAGGCCTTCGCCGCCCATCATCAGGCAATAGCTCCACGAGATCGGCAGGATGGAGGCCGACCCAAAGGCTGCCGCAGAGACCGCACCGCTGCGGCCGTCCGTTTCCGGATGACCGGGCAGATGAGGCGCCAGATGCGCCTTGACGCCGATCGGCCCCATGCCGGGACCACCGCCGCCATGCGGGATGCAGAAGGTCTTGTGCAGGTTCAGGTGGCTGACGTCGGAGCCGATATCGCCGGGACGCGAGAGGCCGACCATGGCGTTCATGTTCGCACCGTCGAGATAGACCTGACCGCCATGCTTGTGCACGAGATCGCAGATCTCCTTCACCGTCTCTTCGAACACGCCATGCGTCGAAGGATAGGTGATCATGCAGCAGGAGAGGTTGTCGGCATATTGCTCGGTCTTGGCGCGGAAATCGGCCATGTCGATATCGCCGTCATCGCTAACCTTGACGACCACGACCTTCATGCCCGCCATCTGTGCCGAGGCGGGATTGGTGCCGTGCGCGGAGGTCGGGATGAGGCAGATGTCGCGGTGACCCTGGCCATTGGCAATGTGGTAGTTGCGGATGGTCAGGAGGCCGGCATATTCGCCCTGCGCGCCGGAGTTCGGCTGCATGGAGAAGGCGTCATAGCCCGTCACGGCGCAGAGCTTGTCCGTCAGGTCATCGATCATTTCGCGGTAGCCGAGCGCCTGATCGGCCGGCACGAACGGATGGATGTCCGAAAATTCCGGCCAGGTGATCGGCAGCATTTCCGCCGTTGCGTTCAGCTTCATGGTGCAGGAGCCGAGCGGGATCATCGAGCGGTCGAGCGCCAGGTCGCGGTCCGAGAGACGGCGGATGTAACGGGTCATCTCGCTTTCGGCGCGGTTCATGTGGAAGATCGGATGCACCAGGTATTCGCTGGTACGCAACAGGGTCTTCGGCAGCCGATAGGATGGCTCGAAATCGGCGATGCGGAAATCGCCGCCGAATGCACGCCAGACGGCTTCCACCGTCGCCGGGCGCGTGCGCTCGTCAAGGCTGATGCCGATCTTCGTTTCACCGACCTTGCGCAGGTTGACGCCTTCGGCGACGGCTGCGCGCAGGATGAGACCCTGCATATGGCCGACCTCTACGGTGATCGTGTCGAAGAAAGTCTCCGGCTCGACTGTGTAGCCGAGTTTCTCCAGGCCCTTGGCCATCAGCACGGCCTTCTGGTGGACCTGCTGGGCGATCGCCTTCAGGCCCTGTGGACCGTGGAAGACGGCATACATCGAAGCCATGACGGCGAGCAGCACCTGTGCGGTGCAGATGTTCGACGTCGCCTTTTCGCGGCGGATGTGCTGTTCGCGGGTCTGCAGCGACAGGCGATAGGCGCGATTGCCGCGCGCATCGACCGAAACGCCGACGAGACGGCCCGGCATGGAGCGCTTGTAGTCGTCCTTGACGGCCATATAGGCGGCGTGCGGGCCGCCATATCCGACGGGAACGCCGAAGCGCTGCGAGGAGCCGATGGCAATATCCGCGCCCATTTCGCCGGGGGATTTCAGCAGGGTCAGGGCCAGGAGGTCAGCCGCCATGATGGCGATGGCGCCGGTCTGGTGCAGGCGTGCGATCAGGCCGCTGAAGTCGTTGATGTGGCCGTGTGTGCCGGGATACTGGAAGATCGCGCCGAAGACGTCGACCGGATCAAGATCCGTGAATGGATTGCCGACGATGACGGTCCAGCCAAGTGGCTCGGCGCGGGTCTTGATCAGCGCGATCGTCTGCGGGTGGCAGGCGGCATCGACGAAGAAGGCCTTCGCCTTTGATTTGGCGACGCGTTCCGCCATCGCCATGCCTTCGGCCGCAGCGGTTGCTTCATCGAGCAATGACGCATTGGCGACATCGAGACCGGTGAGGTCGCTGATCATCGTCTGGTAATTCAGCAGCGCCTCGAGGCGGCCCTGGCTGATTTCCGGCTGGTATGGCGTGTAAGCGGTGTACCAGGCCGGGTTTTCCAGAATGTTGCGCTGGATGACCGGCGGCGTGATCGTGCCGTAATAGCCCTGGCCGATCAGGGAAACGAGAACCTTGTTCTTGTTGGCGGTCTCGCGCAGCCGGTCTAGCGCCTCGCGCTCCGTCATCGCTGCGCCCCAGGCGAGCGGTGCCTTCTGGCGGATGGCCGGTGGCAGCGTCGCGTCGATCAGGCCGTCGAGGCTCTTGTAGCCGATCACCTTGAGCATATCGGTCATCTCCGACGGAGACGGGCCGATATGGCGGCGATTGGCGAAGTCGTATGGCTGGTAATCGGTGAATGTGAATTCAGTAGGCGTCGTCATTATCCGATCAGCTCCTTGTAACCGGATTCATCAAGAAGACCATCAAGATCCCCAACGTTCTTCAGCTTGAGCTTGAAGAACCACCCAGCACCCATCGGGTCTGAATTGACGAGGGCCGGATCAGCGGTGATGGCTTCGTTGACTTCGGTGATCTCTCCGTCGAGCGGGCAATAGACTTCGGAGGCTGCCTTGACGGATTCGACGGTTGCCGCGTCGCCACCCTTGGAGAAGCTGGCGCCGACTTCAGGCAGTTCCACGAAAACGAGATCGCCGAGTTGCTCGGCGGCATGGGCCGTGATGCCGACCGTTGCAATATCGCCTTCGACCTTCAGCCACTCATGTTCTTCGGTGAATTTCAGCATGGGTAATCCTCTCTGGAAAAGACGCTCAACGTTTGTAGGTAGGCTTGATGAAAGGCAGAGCGCTGACGACGACGGGCAGATACTTGCCGCGTACTTCAGCGTAAACAGTGGTGCCCGGTGCCGTGAAATCGGTCGGCACATAGCCCATGGCAACCGGGGATTCGACGCTCGGACCGAAACCGCCCGAGGTGACTTCGCCGATTTCCGTCTTGCCTTCTGCATCGGCATAAAGCTTGGAGTGACCGCGCACCGGCGCCTTGCCCTCGGGCTTCAGGCCGACACGGCGGCGGGTGGTGTCGCCATCGAGTTCGCCGAGAATGCGAGCTGCTCCGGGAAAGCCGCCGGCGCGGGCGCCGCCCGTTTTGCGGGCCTTCTGGATGGCCCATTCGAGCGCGCCTTCGATCGGCGTCGTCGTCTGGTCGATGTCGTTGCCATAGAGGCAGAGGCCAGCCTCGAGGCGAAGGGAGTCGCGGGCTCCGAGGCCGATCGGCTGGACGTCTGGGTGTTCCAGCAGCCGCTTGGCGATATCCTCGGCCTTGTCAAACGGCACGGAGATTTCGAAACCGTCTTCGCCGCTATAGCCGGAGCGCGACACGAGGCAGGAGACATCGTGGAGGCGACAATGGCGCACATCCATGAACTTCATGTAGGCGATATCGGCCCAGAGTTCGGCAAGCACGTCGACGGCGCGCGGCCCTTGAAGCGCAATGAGGGCGCGATCAAGTAAGGTAATTTCGCAGCTATCGCCGATATGGTCTTGAAGATGCTTGAGATCCTGCTCTTTACAGGCGGCATTGACGACGACGAAAAGATAGTCGTCCATATGGGTAATCATCAGATCGTCGAGGATGCCACCCTTGTCGTCGGTGAAGAAGCCGTAGCGCTGACGGCCTTCGGCGAGGCCGATAATGTCGACAGGCACCAGGCTCTCGAGGGCCCGCGCCGCATCCTCATATTTGCCGGAGCGGGCGCGGATCGTCACCTGGCCCATATGCGACACGTCGAACAGGCCGGCGGAGGATCTGGTCCAGAGATGTTCCTTCAGCACGCCGGGCGCATATTGCACGGGCATGTCGTAGCCTGCGAAGGGCACCATGCGGGCGCCGAGCGACACATGCAGGGCATGAAGGGGGGTGGTCTTGAGGGCAGCGGTCTCGTCCAAATGACGCCTCCGGGTTTTGCGCTCGTTTCGAAGCGCAGAGCTCACAATTTCGGCGCGATAGCGCCTGACGATGAGCCCCCTCTGTCTGTTTGCCTGAGATTGTTATCCCTTCGGCGAACGCTTGCGCGCTTCTCTCCAGAGTTCCGTCTGCCCCTTGCTGGTCCTTTGGCCTGAGAGTTTCCGGGGCGGTTGCTCCTTCGGCACCGGCTCGCGCCGGATTCTCCCAACAGGGTTGAGAGCCATTATCCGGTCCCGGGCAGAGATGGCAAGGGGCAAATGTCGCCGCTGAACAAATTTTTGTCGCGCCGATCAATCCTGCGTTTCCTAATGATTACGGACCTTTGCAACAGGGATGGGAGAGGCTATCCCTTCTGCTCGATTGAGGAGCCGGGCAGGAGATGAACATGAACCGCAACCACGCCGCCGCATTGCTGATTTCGATTGGCGCTTTTTCGCTTCCGCTCGGTGGAGCGCTGGCCGAGGACAGCGGCGCGATGAAGTCCAAGCCCGGGATGCACATGGATGCTGGTGCGGCACCTTCCGGTTCGGCCGCCGCCAAGCTTGGCGATCTCGATATAAGCGGCGGTTATGTTCGTGCCATGCTTCCCGGCCAGCCCGTCGGCGGCGGTTACATCACCATCCACAATACGGGCAAAACAGACGACAAGCTGACCTCCGTGACCTCTTCGGCCGCCGGCAAGGTGGAGCTGCACGAGATGAAGATGGAGGGCGAGATCATGAAGATGCGCGAGGTGAAGGGCGGCATTGCCATCCCCGCCGGCGCCACGGTGACGCTCGCGCCGAATACGATGCACATGATGTTCAAGCAGGTGAAGGCGCCCTTCAAGCAAGGCGGCACGGTGCCCGTGATGCTGATGTTCGACAAGGCGGGTATGGTCGACATCAATCTGCCAGTCGTCTCGGCCAGGGGAAACTGAGCCAGAAAATTATCCTGCCGTATAATTCCGGTTTCCACTTTTCCTCGAAATGCTCTAAAGCCACGTCAAAAGGCCGGGAAATCTCCGGCCGCGGGGCAGATCGGCCCATTGTTTGAATTTGCATGATCCCGCCGAACGAGGTTTGGCAATATCTGGGACATGCCGCGGTATTTGAAAGAAGAAGAATGGCCGGGATTGAACATATACAGGTCGAGCCTGATGAAGCCGGCATGCGTCTCGACCGCTGGTTCAAGGTGCATTATCCGGGGCTTGGTTTCGGACAATTGCAGAAGCTGATGCGTTCCGGTCAGGTGCGCGTCGATGGCGGTCGCGTCAAGACGGATGCGCGCGTGCAGCCGGGACAGGTGATACGCGTGCCGCCTCTCGATGTCGATGCCAAGGGCGCAAAAAGCGGCCCCATCGCCGGCAATGACCTCAAACACGCCGGCGACGGCGAGCTCCTAGCGCGCATGTTGTTGCATGAGGATGAGAAGGTCTATGTGCTGAACAAGCCCGCTGGCCTCGCGGTGCAGGGCGGTTCCGGCCTTACCCGCCATATCGACAAGATGCTTGAGGCATGGACGAGCAAGAAGGGCGAAAAGCCACGCCTGGTGCATCGTCTCGACCGCGACACCTCTGGCGTCCTTGTCGTTGCCCGTACCCGAGGTGCTGCGCAGAAGCTGACGGCGGCATTCCGCGAACGCGACACCAAGAAAACCTATTGGTCGCTGGTCAAGGGCGTGCCGCGGAAGCATGAGGACAAGATCTCCACCTGGCTGGTGAAAGAGGCGACGGCCGATGGCGACCGCATGCGCATCGCCAAGCATGGGGAGGAGGGCGCCGATCACGCGATCTCCTATTACCGCGTCCTCGAAACCGCAGCGCAGAACCTCGCCTGGCTTGAAATGGAGCCTTATACCGGTCGTACGCACCAGCTGCGCGTTCATGCGCTGCACATGGGCCACCCGATTATCGGCGACCCCAAATATTTCGATGACGATCCGAACTGGGATTTCCCGGGCGGTGTCCAGAAGCGGCTGCATCTGCACGCCCGCCATATCGACATTCCGCATCCGAATGGCGGCCGTCTGCGTGTAACGGCACCGCTGCCGCCGCATATGGTGCAGACCTGGAACCTTCTCGGATTTGACATGGCATCGGCAGGGGAGCCGGACGACGAATGAAGCTGGTACTTTTCGATTGCGACGGCACGCTGGTCGACAGCGCGCGGCTGATCCATGAGGTCATGGCGCGCACCTTTGTGGCCTTCGGCTACAAGCGCCCGGATGTTTCCGCCACGAAGTCGATCATCGGTCTGACGCTCGATATCGCCATTGCCCGCATGCAGGGCAAGCCGCATGTCGACGATGAAGCGATTGCCATGACCGCGCACTACAAATCGATCTTTCCGGAGGTGCGGGACGAGGCTGATATGCAGACGCCTCTTTTTGATGGCATCAAGCCGCTGATCGAGACGCTGGCCGCGCGCGATGAACTGTTGATCGGCGCGGTGACGGGCAAATCCCGCCGCGGCTTGACCCATATCCTTGAGGTCAACGACTTCACGCCCTATTTTATTGTCTCG
Organism: Rhizobium sp. ZPR4; assembly: GCF_040215725.1. NCBI lineage: Bacteria > Pseudomonadati > Pseudomonadota > Alphaproteobacteria > Hyphomicrobiales > Rhizobiaceae > Rhizobium > Rhizobium sp. ZPR4. Next base: position 1,534,213 of record NZ_CP157967.1, on the reverse strand, counting down.
CGCACCGCCGACGATTGCCCGTCGAAGCCGCATCCTGCGATGGTGACGGAATGCTGCGATGAAACCGGCATGGACCCGCATGATACGATCGTGATCGGCGATGCCATCTACGACATGCAGATGGCGAAGGCAGCGGGTGCGACCGCCATCGGCGTTGCATGGGGCTATGCCTCCGTCGAAGAACTGCTGGCGGCCGGGGCCGATGCGATTGCGCATCATCCGAACGATTTGTTGAGCCATATTCTCTGAGGTGACGCCATGCGCGACCTGTTGAACGATCTTTCCGAGGGTCTCAGCCATCCCGATCCGATCCGCCGCGCGCAGATCCAGATGAAGAAGCCATTGCCGAAACGCTTCTACAAGGATGTGACGATCAGCGCGGACGAGGGCGGTCATGCCATCGCGCTTGACGGCAAGGTAGTGAAGACCCCGGCCAGGCACTCCCTGGCGTTGCCGACGGAAGCGCTTGCCAAGCTGGTGGCCGCGGAATGGGCGCGGCAGGTCGACATCATCGATCCCGCGACCATGCCTGTGACCCGCCTCGTCAGTACCGCGATCGACGGCGTTGCGGCCGAAAGCCAGGCCGTGTTTGATGAAATCGTGCGTTTCTCGGGTACGGATCTGCTTTGCTATCGCGCCGATGGGCCGGAGCGGCTTGTGGAGCGGCAGTCGGAGCGCTGGAACCCGCTAATCGAATGGGCCGCGCGCGATTTCGGCGCCCGTTTCATCCTGGCTGAAGGTGTCATGCATCAGGAACAGCCCGATGAAGCCATTGCAGCCTTCGCTGCCGCCTTGCGCAAGTTTGACACACCGATGGAGCTCGCGAGCCTGCACACGATCACGACGCTGACCGGTTCAGCGATCCTGGCACTGGCCTTCGCGGAAGGATTCCTGCCGCTTGCCGATGTCTGGTCCCTTGCACATCTCGACGAGGATTGGACCATCGAGCATTGGGGCAGCGACGAAGAGGCCGAGCAGCGTCGTGCACAGCGTTTTGAGGAATTTCAGGCGGCAACCGACGTTTTTTCTGCGCTTCGCAGTTGAATATTGTTGATTTCCAGTCCTTTATATCGATCTTCGCATCTTGCAAGCTTGGAAGTCGGGACAGGAATCATGTTGTTGTCGAGGTCGAGAGCCGTATCGGCGCTCGTGGGATGTTTGGCGCTGGCTGCGTGCTCGAGCTGGTCCGTTGATCCTCCGCCTCCAACATATGCCGTGCGCAGTGCAACCGTCATAGCCGATCAGGCTTTGCCGCCGGTGTCGCCGGCGCTGGTTGCAGCCATCAATGATCGCGTCAACGCCGCGATCACTGCAACAAGCTTCAGTCCGCAATTGCCACAGGTTGCCATCACCATCAGACTGAGCGACGTCCGCAAGGCGCGCGGCTTCAATCGCGACCGCAGCAGCGCCAAGATCAATATCGATGCGGCGGCGGCCGATGGTGGCGCCGTGGTTGCCATGGCGTCGTTTGAGACAAAGACCGTCGCTCCGGATCCCGCTACAGCTGACGAGCTCATGGCGGAAGATATCGCCGCGCGTGTCCGATCCATCTTTTCGCTGAACACACCACGGCTCGCAAACTGAGCCAACAGCTTCAAACAAGGCTCGCGCCATGCTAAGCCCGAGCGATGAGGGAGAGAGGGCCGCATGAAGGAAATCCTGCAGGAGCTGGAACGTCGTCGTGAGATCGCAAGGCTTGGCGGCGGGCAGGCGCGGATCGATGCGCAGCACGCGCGCGGCAAGCTGACCGCGCGCGAGCGCATCGACATCTTCCTCGATGAAGGCTCCTTCGAAGAGTTCGATATGTTCGTCGAGCATCGCTCGACCGATTTCGGCATGGACAAGAGCAAGATTGCCGGCGATGGCGTAGTGACTGGCTGGGGTACGGTCAACGGCCGAACTGTTTTCATTTTTGCCAAGGATTTCACAGTCTTCGGAGGATCTCTTTCAGAAGCACATGCGGAGAAGATCACCAAAGTACAGGATATGGCGCTGAAGAACAGGGCGCCGATCATCGGGATCTATGATGCAGGCGGCGCCCGCATCCAGGAGGGTGTGGCCGCGCTCGGCGGCTATGCCGAGGTCTTCCAGCGCAATGTGCTTGCCTCCGGCGTCATTCCGCAGATCTCGATCATCATGGGTCCTTGTGCCGGCGGCGATGTCTATTCTCCGGCCATGACGGATTTCATCTTCATGGTTCGTGACACCTCCTACATGTTCGTCACCGGACCGGATGTGGTGAAGACAGTCACCAACGAGACCGTTACTTCCGAGCAGCTCGGCGGCGCATCGGTCCACACGACGAAATCCTCGATTGCCGACGCTGCGTACGACAATGATGTCGATACACTCTTGCAGGTGCGCCGTCTCATCGATTTCCTGCCGCAGTCGAATACGGCTGATGTGCCGGAGATCGAATGCTATCAGTCCGTGACCGAGCCGGATAACTCGCTCGATACGCTGATCCCGGCCAATGCCAACAAGCCCTACGATATCAAGGAGCTGATCCTGAAGATCGCGGACGAGGGCGATTTTTTCGAGATTCAGGAGAGCTTCGCCAAAAATATCGTTTGCGGTTTCGGCCGCATCGAAGGCGCCACGGTCGGCTTCGTCGCCAACCAGCCGATGGTGCTTGCCGGTGTTCTCGACAGCGATGCGTCGCGAAAGGCGGCGCGGTTCGTGCGCTTCTGCGATTGCTTCAATATTCCGATCGTTACCTTCGTCGACGTGCCCGGCTTCCTGCCGGGGACGGCGCAGGAATATGGCGGGCTGATCAAGCATGGCGCCAAGCTGTTGTTTGCCTATGCCGAGGCGACCGTGCCGAAGCTCACGGTCATCACCCGCAAGGCCTTTGGCGGCGCCTATGACGTCATGGCCTCGAAGCATCTGCGCGGCGATCTCAATTATGCCTGGCCGACGGCGCAGATTGCCGTCATGGGCGCCAAAGGCGCGGTCGAGATCATCTTCCGCAAGGATATAGCCGATCCGGACAAGATTGCAGCGCATACGAAGATGTATGAGGACCGTTTCCTGTCGCCCTTCGTTGCGGCTGAACGCGGCTACATCGACGAAGTGATCATGCCGCGCTCGACCCGGCGGCGGCTGGCACAGGGCCTCAGGATGCTGCGCAACAAGGATTTGACCAATCCCTGGAAGAAGCACGACAACATCCCGTTGTGAACATGTGACAACAAGTCACGGATTTGACACGGAAAATTGATTGAGCGTCAGAATCCGTGTTTTCACGTTCGTCCCCGTGCGCTCTATTGCTTCCTCGTGGGGGAGTTAAAACTGGAGTTTAACATGGCGCTTTCCGATCGGCTGAATCAATATCAGCCCTATGCTCTTACCGTATTGCGTGTCGTCACCGGCGTATTGTTCATCGAACACGGCTTGCAGAAGCTGCTCGGCTTTCCGGCCGGCGGTCAATTTCCAAGCCCGCTGCCGACCCTGATTCTGGTTCAGGGTATCCTTGAAGTCGTCGGTGGACTGGCGACGATCGTCGGCTTCTTCACCCGTCCGGTCGCCTTCATCCTGTGCGGCAACATGGCGGTCGCCTATTTCATGGCGCATTATCCGAAGAATTTCTTCCCGGCCAACAATGGCGGCGACGCAGCGATCCTTTATTGCTTCATCTTCCTGTTCCTGATCTTCGCAGGCCCGGGCCTGCTGGCGATCGACAACAGCAAGAAATAACCAGCCGCTTCGTCGGGCTCGGCCGATCGTCGAGTCCGGCGAATAAATTCGTCTCTCGCGTGTTCTCTCTGTTGTCAGCGAAGCGAGAGCACTTTTGACAGGATCTCCTTCGCATCCCCTATCGAACGGAGATCCTCATGTCATTTTCCGAGCGCTTGTCGCCCTACCAGCCTGCAGCCCTTGCAATTCTGCGAATCGTGACCGCGTTGCTGTTCATCGAACACGGCACGCAAAAGGTCTTCGGATTTCCGCCAGCGCCTTACGCAATCACGACGCTGTTCTTCGTGGCGGGGATCATCGAGCTCGTGGGCGGTATTCTGATCTTACTCGGGCTTTTCACGCGTCCTGTCGCCTTTTTGCTCAGCGGCGAGATGGCGATTGCCTATTTCATGGTGCATATGCCGATCAATTTCTTCCCGGCCAACAATGAGGGGGATGGAGCGGTCCTGTTCTGCTTCATCTTCCTGTTTCTGGTGTTTGCCGGACCGGGAAGCTGGGCGCTGGACAACCGCCAGCGCCGATGATCTCAGTCAGGCGGTAAGCTTGAGACCGGCGATGCCTGCAACGATCAAGCCGATGCAGAATAGACGAACCAAGGTCGCGGGATCGCCGAGCAGCCATATGCCGAGCAGCACTGTGCCGACGGTACCGATACCGGTCCAGACCGCATAGGCCGTGCCCATCGGCAAGGTCTTTACGGCTAGGCCAAGCAGCACGACGCTGATGACCATGGAGATGACGGTGAGAGCAGTCGGCATCGGCCGCGTGAAACCATCGGTATATTTCAGGCCGATAGCCCAGCCGATTTCGAACAAGCCTGCGAGGAAAAGCAGGAACCAAGCCATGTTACGCTCCATTATTAAGAGCGAGGCCGTCCCCGCGATGTCTACGGCCGGTTTTGGATGCTGGCCGCCGCAGTCGTCTGCGCGTTTCCTATATGCCTGTGCCGCCTTGGTATTTCAAGGCGGCGGGTATGCCACTTCTACTTTTCGAGCCGTTCGGCATGCCACCTCAGGTGATCGTCCATGAAGGACGAGATGAAGTAGTAGGAATGATCGTAACGCTCGTGCATTCGTAGCATTAGGCCGATATCAGTGCCCTTGATAGCATCTTCGAACAACCATGGGCGCAAGCCGTTTTCGAGAAAGCTGTCGGCCTTGCCTTGATCGATCAGGAACTCGGGGAAGCGGGCGCCGTCTTCGACAAGCGCACAGGCGTCGTAGCGGCGCCAAGCGGCCTTGTCGCTGCCCAAATATTTTTCAAGCGCAGGGGCGGACCAATCGGCTGTCGACGGCTGTACGATGGGAGCGAAAGCGGAGCAGCTCTTGAAGCGGTCCGGGTTCTTCAACGCAATCGTCATGGCGCCATGGCCGCCCATGGAATGGCCAAAAATGCCTTGGCGGCTCATGTCGGCCCGGAATTGCTTGGCGATAAGCGTGGGCAGCTCCTCGGTGATGTAGCTGTACATCTGATAGTTTTCGGCCCAGGGCGTCTCGGTGGCGTCGAGATAAAAGCCGGCGCCTTTGCCCATCTGCCAATTGGTCAGCTCATCCGGCACGTCGTTGCCGCGCGGGCTGGTGTCCGGGCAGACGATGATCAGGCCGAGTTCTGCAGCCATGCGGCGATACTCACCCTTTTCCATGACATTGGCATGGGTGCAGGTGAGGCCGGAGAGATACCAGAGCACCGGGCGGGGCTCCTTGATCGCCTGCGGCGGCACGAAGACGGCAAAGGTCATCTCGCATTTGCAGGCTTCTGATTCATGCGAGAAGACACCCTGCATGCCACCGAATGCGGTGTTTTGGGAAATGATGTTCACGGCTGGTCTCCAGGCGATGATTGATGTGCTTTGGCACGCCGGCAAAGCCGGTCGAAGGTTTCGAGGAAGGCGGAGCGGTCGCGCGGCGAGAAGGCGGCATTATAGCCCTTGCTTTCGCCGGTTTCGCGAAGATGTGCCCCGAGATCGCGCATGGCCGTTGCCATGCCGATATTCGTCTTGTCGAAGATGCGGCCGGTCGGTCCCGTCACCAGAGCTCCGGTCGCAACGCAGCGGCCGGCGAGCGGTACATCCGCCGTGACGACGATATCGCCGGCGCCGGCATGCTCGGCAATCCAGTTATCGGCGGCATCGAAGGCGTTGGAGACGATGATGTTGTGCACCATCGGGTCCCGCGACGGCCTTAGTCCCGAATTGGCAACGAAGGTCACCTCGATGCCGTGGCGTTCGGCAACCTTCAAGATTTCCGGTTTGACCGGGCAGGCGTCGGCATCGACATAAATCATGATATCAAATCTTTTCAGCTATATGTGGCGCATTTCTCACGCGCCACATACGTCTCGCCGAGTGGCTTTCAGCGTCAGTATATCACGACGCCGCGGACGCTCTTTCCGGAATGCATGAGCTCGAAGCCCTTGTTGATGTCTTCGAGCGGCATGGTGTGGGTGATCATCGGATCGATCTGGATCTTGCCCTCCATGTACCAGTCGACGATCTTCGGAACGTCGGTACGGCCACGGGCACCGCCGAAGGCCGTGCCCATCCATGAGCGGCCCGTCACCAGCTGGAACGGACGCGTGGAAATCTCCTGGCCGGCGCCGGCAACGCCGATGACGACGGACTTGCCCCAGCCGCGATGGCTTGCTTCCAGCGCCTGGCGCATCACCTTGGTGTTGCCCGTGCAGTCGAAGGTATAGTCGGCGCCACCGATCTGGTCGGCCCCGCGCTTCGTCATGTTGACGAGATAGGGCACGATATCGTCGCCGACCTCCTTCGGATTGACGAAATGCGTCATGCCGAAGCGTTCGCCCCAGGCCTTCTTGTCATTGTTGAGATCGACGCCGATGATCATGTCGGCGCCGGCAAGCTTCAGCCCCTGGATGACGTTGAGGCCGATGCCGCCGAGACCAAAGACGATCGCGGTTGCGCCCATCTCCACCTTGGCGGTGTTGATGACCGCGCCGATGCCTGTGGTGACGCCGCAGCCGATGTAGCAGATCTTGTCGAAGGGGGCGTCGGGATTGACCTTGGCAACGGCAATCTCCGGCAGCACGGTGTAATTGGCGAAGGTCGAGCAGCCCATATAGTGATGGATCTTGTCCTTGCCGATCGAGAAGCGCGAGGTGCCATCCGGCATCAGCCCCTGGCCCTGCGTCGAGCGGATCGCCGTGCACAGATTGGTCTTGCGGCTGAGGCACGACGGGCATTCGCGGCATTCGGGGGTATAAAGCGGAATGACGTGATCGCCCTTCCTGACCGAGGTCACACCCGGACCGACATCGACGACGATGCCGGCACCTTCATGGCCGAGAATGACCGGGAACAGGCCTTCCGGATCGGCGCCCGAGAGCGTGAAGTCATCGGTGTGGCAGAGGCCGGTCGCCTTGACCTCGATCAGCACTTCACCGGCCTTCGGCCCCTCAAGCTGAACCGTCATCACCTCGAGCGGCTTGCCCGCCGCAACCGCTACCGCTGCTCTTACGTCCATGGTCTCATCCCTTCATGCTATGATTTTGGTCCAGGCAACATTGGCACGGTCCCATAGAAAGGCTCAAGCCAAAATCAGACACTTAGCGTCGCAATTGTCATGTTTTAGCCGAGCAATCGCCACGCAGCTTTTTCCATATGGCTGCGATGGCGAAGCCCCTGGATCAGGCAAATTCCATGATCACGGCGTCGACAGCGAGACTTTCGCCGGGCTTGGCGTTGATCTTGCCGATGACCAGATCGCGTTCGGCACGAAGGACATTTTCCATCTTCATCGCTTCGACAATGGCCAGCGTTTCTCCCGCTTTGACTTCCTGTCCCTCAGCAACGGCGATAGCAACGACGAGGCCCGGCATGGGGCAGAGCAGAAGCTTTGACGTATCGGGCGGCAATTTGACGGGCATCAGCTTGTCAAGCTCGGCCTGACGCGGCGTGAACACCTTGGCCCGGACGGAAATACCTTGCCAATCGATGCGCAGGCCATTGAGCAGGGTGCGGATCTGGGCCGTCAACTTGCGGCCGCCGACGGTGCCGACCCAGATGGAATCGCCGGGACGCCAGTCGGTTGCGACAGTTACGGTTTTGCCGCCAATCTGCATGTCCATCTCGAAGGGAATGGTCACCACGCCTTCAAGCAACGTCAAAGGCAGATAGTCGGCACCGAGCTTGGCGACCCAGCTCTCCCGCAGCGGCGCGGCGGCCGGACGCAGCCGGTCGCCATAGCGTTCCCGGCGGTTGGACTCGATCAGGCTGCAGGAAAGGGCGATTGCCGACAGCAAGGCGGTTTGGTCTTCGTCCGGCGTCACCGGCGCGAAGCCATCAGGATATTCCTCGGCAATGAAGCCCGTGGAGAGGCGGCCTTCGCGCCAGCGCGGATGTTTCATCAGCGCGGAGAGGAACGGCATATTGTGCTCGATGCCATCGACGACAAAACCATCCAGGGCCTCGCCCATGGCTTCGATCGCCTCCAGTCTTGTCGGAGCCCAGGTGCAGAGTTTGGCGATCATCGGATCGTAATACATGGAGATTTCGGCGCCTTCGAAGACGCCAGTGTCGTTGCGCACGACCAATTTCTCCGTTCTGCCTTCGCGCGGCGGACGATAGCGCGTCAGGCGGCCGATGGAGGGCAGGAAGTTGCGATAGGGGTCTTCGGCATAGAGGCGGCTTTCGATCGCCCAGCCATTGAGCGTGATATCCGCCTGCTTGAACGGCAGCTTTTCGCCGGCGGCAACGCGGATCATCTGCTCGACGAGATCGATGCCTGTCACCAGTTCCGTCACCGGATGTTCGACCTGCAGGCGCGTATTCATTTCGAGGAAATAGAAATTCCGGTCACGATCGACGATGAATTCGACCGTACCGGCACTTTGATAATCGACGGCCTTGGCAAGCGCCACGGATTGTTCGCCCATGGCCTTGCGGGTCGCTTCATCGAGGAACGGAGAGGGCGCTTCTTCCACGACCTTCTGGTTCCGGCGCTGGATGGAGCATTCGCGCTCACCGAGATAGACGACATTACCATGGGCATCGGCCAACACCTGGATCTCGATGTGGCGGGGATCGACGACGAATTTCTCAATGAAGACGCGGTCGTCGCCGAAGGAGCTTCTCGCCTCGGAACGGGCGCGCTCGAAACCGTCACGCACCTCATCCTTGCTCCATGCAATACGCATGCCCTTGCCGCCGCCGCCGGCGGACGCCTTGATCATGACGGGATAACCGATCTCGGCCGCGATCCTTTCTGCATGATCAGCGTCATCAATGATGCCGAGATAGCCAGGAACGGTGGAGACCTTGGCGGCATTGGCGAATTTCTTCGATTCGATCTTGTCGCCCATGGCTTCGATCGCCTTCGGCTTCGGGCCGATGAAGGTGATGCCTTCCCTCTCCAGTGCCGCGCAGAAGGAGGCGCGCTCTGAGAGGAAGCCGTAACCCGGATGAACCGCTTCAGCGCCAGTCTGTTTGCATGCCGCGATGATCTTGTCGGCGACGAGATAGCTTTCGGCTGCGGGGGCTGGGCCGATATGGACTGATTCATCGGCCATTTCGACATGCAGAGCATCCCGATCGGCATCGGAATAGACGGCGACCGTGAGGATGCCCATGCGGCGCGCGGTCTTGATGACGCGGCAGGCGATCTCGCCGCGATTGGCGATCAGGATTTTCTTGAACATGCAATCTCCGCCCAAATACCCTATTCAGTCAGTGTTTTAGCCACAAATTGCACTGCGGGTCCATGTGCAAGATATCTGCACTCACGCGGTTTTTTCCAATCTCGACTGAACGCGCTCCCGCCAGATGATGAAGAGGCCGGAGCTGACGATGATGGCGATACCGATCCATTTGGAAAGATTGGGAAAATCTCCGAAGATCGCGTAGCCGAGGACGGTGGCGGAAATGATCTCGAAATATTGGAACGGAGCAAGCAACGAGAGCGGCGCCAGCCGGAAGGCTCTGACGACGAGCATATGCGCATAGCCCGATATCGAGCCCAGAATCAGCAGAAGGATGAGGCCCAGCGTCGAGGTGGGCAGGGAAGGTTCGAAATCAGCGATGCCGGCGGATGCTCCCGCGAGCAGGGTGACCGACATGAACAGCGTGCCACCAACGCCGGCCATGACCTGCATCGTCATCGGCGAATCCGCCTCGCCGACCGCCCGGTTCATGAACAGGTAGAGAGCAAAGAGGAAAGCGCAGGCAACTGGCAGCAACGCCTTCAGTCCGAAAATCTCGAAACTCGGCTGGATGACGATCATCGCGCCGACGAAGCCGATGACGATCGCCAGCCAGCGCCTCCAGCCGACCTTATCTCCGAGAAACAGAGCCGAAAGTGCCGTCAGCATAAAAGGTTCGACGAAATAGATCGCGAAAACATCGGCAAGCGGCATGTATTTGACCGCCGCGAAGAAGAGCAGGCTGGCAGCGCCGTGCAGCGCGCCCCGCAGCAGGTTCATCCAGGGGCGTTTTGCGGAAAAGGCCGACCGTCCGGCCACGGTCAACAGCATCGGCAGCATGCAGACAAGCTGAAAGAAGAAGCGATAGAAGGTCACCTGACCGGGCGACATGCCTTCGAAGCTCGCCATGTATTTGGCGATCGCATCCATCGTCGGCAACAGGATCATGGCGCTCGCCATGATCGTCATGCCCCTGAGCGGATTCTGCTGTGTGGAAATGGCGGGAGAAACGGACATGGTCAGACATCAAACACAGGAAAGGCATGCAATCAAGGCGCGATCAGGAGTGGGTTGCAAGTCTCGGCGATAGCCATCGGAAAGTGTCACACTTTTCCAATTGGGACAGATCGCAATGGCGCGATGACGCCCTTAGACCTATCTGGAGCTTTGGAAACAGCTAAAACATGAATGCGCGGCACAAAATCGCCGGCGCGACCAGGAAAGGGATCGCACCGATGTTCAAACCAGAACAAGAGACGACCGTTTTTTCGGATGAAGGCGGTGACACGCTTGGAGGGCGCTTGTCCATGGCGCGCGACGCCGCGGGAATCAGTCTCGAAACACTGGCCCGACAACTTGGCGTCAGCGAGGAGACCATGCTTGCGTGGGAATCCGACCGCGCCGAGCCCAATTCTTCCGCGCTGGTCAAGATGTCGGCTCTTTTCGATGTTTCACCGGCTTGGCTGATGACCGGATCGGGTGACGGGCCCGGGGAGGACAGCGACGAGCGCGCCCTGGAAGCCGTCAGGAACGAGCTTTCGCGGCTGCGAACGGCCTATCAGGAGATCGGCCGGCTGATAGAGACGACGACAAACCAACTTGAGCGCCTCGACCATCAGATCAGGCTGCGCAATCTCAGCAAGGATGTGGCGCATTGAGCGCTGCGCCCTTTGACGTTCATGGCGCGGCGCTGAACCTCTCTAGCTGAGGCGGGCAATCGTATCGTCGAGGTTGTCGATCGCGAGCTGCTCGCGGGCGATCATGCCGTCAAGATCGATATCCTGGCCAGCTCCTTTTGTATTTGCGTTCTGCATCTTCATCGCCAGCAGTTCGTTGCGGTGGGCGATCTTCTCGCCTCTGATTTTGATAAGCTTCAAGCGAAAATCGTCATTCATCTCCAATCCCTCCGTTGGAATGAGTTATCCGCTGTTTCGAGCTGTCATTCGTTTCCAGGCTTATTCTGCCAATCTCAGTCGTGCCCACGTCCGCGATAGGTCGTGGGAACGCCGGCCTGCTCATGGCATTGGGCGAGAGTTTCCAGCCAGGTTGCCAATCCGGCCGGCACTTCGGCGTTTCCAGCCTCCAGCGCCTCCACCCATGAGAGGTCGCATTGCAGGGCGCTCGCCAGATTGATCGGCGTCCAGCGGATATGCAAAAGGCATTCGGAAAAGCGTTCTGGCGTCATGCATCCTCCAACGTCTCAGGAAATTTCACGGTGCCAGAGAGGAGCGCGAAGTCAAGTGAGCATCAAAATCCGGCCGCTTTTGCCATCAAGGGCAAGGAGGGCGAATTCGCTTGGATTTCAGCCTCCGCTTTGATTATTTTCGCTTCTCCCGTTTCGGATGAAGCCGCTTCGCTCTCACGGCCGATATGCCGATGATCGGCAGCGCGTCTGCTTGTTCTCCCCAAGCACACCTCTGCCGGGTCTCATCGTTATGGTGGAAGGGTCCATCAACGAAGTCAGGTTAAAAACGGCATGATATCGACGCCGTCGCCGGGAAAGACGGTAATATGGGGGTGGTCCTGGAAAAGCCTTGCGGCGGCGTCTGCGGTTTCAGCCTCGACCACCAGGTAGCCGCAGAATGGATTGACCGCGTCGGCGACGCCGTTCCTGGTGATGCGAGTCGTCTTTCCCACCATGCCGCCGCGATCAAGGATAGAGGCAGCGTTTCTTTCTTCCCACGCAGCCCATTGTGCGATGCCGATAGCATCGACAGCATCCTGCTCGGCTTTGGGCAGGCTTCGAAAAGACGCGAGATCTTCGGGCTTCATAGTGTAAACGGCAAGGAAACGGGGCATGAGCCACCTCCAAGGTTTTCAATGATTGCCAGCTTACACGCCGCGCGCCTGAAAACATCCATGGAATTCTATCGTGGTGCGACACATCGAATGGAACGCGACACGCGTTTTCGTCACCGTCGTCCGCTGCCTTCACTTCCTGCCGCATCATACTGATGGCGGGCAGGGCATTTACATCACCCCAAATCGGAGGCCGGATTCCGCCGTCGTTATCCGCGAGAAAGCGAGAGCGGCCTCTAAGCGAAGGAACCCGTTCGCGAAAGCACTGGAACTCTCCCCTAGCCACTGCCCTATCGATGTTATGTTCTCCGCATGGCCGACTCGCTTCACATCTACACCGACGGCTCCTTCAACGCCGCCTCCCGCTCCGGAGGATGGGCGTTCGTGGTCTATGAAGGCGACCGACAGTTATATGCCGATTGTGGCAAGGGGGCTGGCATATCGAACAACACGTTCGAAGTCCTCGCCGTTCTAAATGCAATGGCCTGGATCGCCTCGGAGGCTTCGGCACAGCCGATCTCGCTCTGGACGGATGCCGTTCACGTCATAGAAGGCTGCTGTCGGTGGAGGGCAATCTGGCGCACCAACGGCTGGAAGCGGATTACCTCGAACCCGCACACGCGACGCCGGCGGATCCACGACATGGAGATCTGGCAACAACTCGACCACCTGCTTGAACAGCATCCGAATGTGGTTGTGGAATGGTGCAAGGGGCATTCAGGAGCTGCAGGCAATGAGCTCGCCGACATCCTGGCGCGCGATGCCGCCTGTAGATGATCGGGTCACCCTTGTGCGAGCAGTTTTCCAAATTCTGGACCCAAAACTGAAGATCCGTTTGGAGGGCTGCAACGCGAGCGCCCAAATTGATGCAAGGCGCAGACCTTTGTGGTTTCGCCAAGGGCCAAAAACAAAAAACCCGGCCAAAGCCGGGTTCTTGGTGCGGTCGAGAAGACTCGAACTTCCACGGGTTGCCCCACAGCGACCTCAACGCTGCGCGTCTACCAATTCCGCCACGACCGCATCGTGGTAGGCCAGATTGCTCCGGCGCGGCTGCATGTAGCAAAAGCATTCGGGGGGCACAAGAGCGATATGTCAGTTTTTTTAAATTCCTTCACAGCTCCTCCGATCGAGCTGGTCCGGATGCGGCGGAAACGCCTTACATGTTTGAATTCCCGCCCGAATAGCGCCATATGTGGACAACCCGTCGGCACGCAGGTTTTCCACATATGCGGCCCGCGCGGCGCGTAAAGGACTGCCATATGCTTCGCACCGAACTTTCTCATCAGATGTTTCCCGCTCAAGGCACGCCGCCCGTCCGCTGGCGGATCAGTGACGGCCTCGTGCCATATGAAGAGGCCGTAGCCACCATGGAGGCGGAAGTGGCCGCTATTGCCGAGGGGCGGGCGCCGGAGCTCGTCTGGCTGGTCGAACATCCGCCACTCTATACAGCGGGCACCAGCGCCAATGCCGCCGATCTGATCGAGCCGGATCGATTTCCGGTCTTCGCGACCGGACGCGGTGGCGAATATACCTATCACGGACCGGGTCAGCGCGTCGCCTATGTCATGCTTGATCTGAAGTGTCGGCGGCAGGATATACGGGCCTTCGTCGGCGCGCTCGAAGAGGTCATCATTCGCACGCTCGAATCGATGAATGTGCGCGGCGAGAGGCGCGAAGATCGGGTCGGCGTCTGGGTCAAGCGCCCGGAGAAGCCGATTCTGCCTGATGGCACCGTGGCTGAGGACAAGATTGCGGCTCTCGGCATTCGCGTGCGCAAATGGGTGACGTTTCACGGTCTCTCGCTGAACGTCGATCCCGATCTCGGGCATTTCACCGGCATCATTCCCTGCGGAATCTCGGCCCATGGCGTCACCAGCCTCGTCGATCTCGGCTTGCCGGTCATGATGACGGATGTCGATATCCGCCTCCGTGAGGCGTTCGAACAAGTCTTCGGCGAAACGATCAATGACGTGTGAAACCGATCGGTGATCGCCTGAAGACGATCCCGGATGTTAAGTCGAATTCCAATGCTAAGCAGGACAGGTCAAACGACCTGTCCGATTGACCGTGAAAAACTGCGATAGCTTACAAGGAGGTGCCTTCGGCATCTTCCGCTACGGGCATGTCCGACTCATCCAGAGTGCCCCGTTTCGATTTCTCCAAAAGATCTATCCTGTCTTCTGCCTTGAGAAGATCATGCAGTTTCTGATCGCTCAGTATATTGTCACGATTGTCATGCGAGGTCATGCGGGTAACTCCTTGACCTCTGCAGGCGAGAGCGCGTTGTCTCTCTCAGCCGCTGGCGCCTACGGATTCGGTAGCCTGCGGTAAAGGTAGCCTACGCCCATTTGGAAGCTGTGGCGAATCATTTGGCGGACGGTCCATCCACTGCGCCTCGCTCGCCAGAAAGATGCCCGAAAGAAAAATGCCCTGGAAGGGAGAGCATCCAGGGCACAGAGAGGGGAACTGCACCAAGAAAACTAGGGCGATGCGACTACACTTCAAGGTCCGAAGTTCACGATAGGTTGTATCCGTTCCGCAATCGCTCTTATTCCTCGCGAAACAGTGATCGTCAGCGGCTCTTTGATAGGGTCCTAACGACTTTTTCCCTCTGCGCAGTGGTGATATCGTCGGCCAGCAAGTTAGACGCCAGCAAGTCGGACGAAAGTCCCGATGGTTCCCAACCATCATGCCGAGCCGAGGCGCCTGCGACGTTCCGCTTATCTCATGGCTGGAAATTGCGGACAGGAAAAGTTTCGCAACAGAGGGAGAAACGGAAGAAACATTCCGAAACTAGAATTCATTCCCAAACAAAACTGCAGAATGGAGTAAGGACATGAGACCCGTTTTTGGCGCGATCCGTTATCGGAAGACCGGTTTCAAGGCGTTATTTCTCCTTACCGTGTCTGTCCTGCCGGTCATGGCGCAGACGGCTGGTAACAACCAGAATGCCCAAAATTCGGCTTCGAGCTTCAGCTATCGGCGCGCGGATCTAGGCAGCGGCTATTCCACTTCGAGCATTCTGAAGATGCCGAATAACTCGTCCTATTTCGTAACGTGTAATTGCGACGACCGGACATTGCAGGACATGACGTGCCCGACACAGTCTTATGCATGCACCTGCGTTCCGCACGCCTATCTGATGTGCCAATAGGAAAGGCGGGCATGAGATATGGTCAAATCTATTCCAAGGCTATTGCTTGCGATTTGCGGTGTGCTCTGCCTTCCATTCATGGCGTTGGCCCAGCAGGATAACGCGCCGCCGCAAAGCACCGCTTCGACCTATTCCTTCAGCGTCGGATCTCGCTCGGCCGATATCGGCACCGGCTTTTCTATCTACAGCGCGACGTCGGCGACGGCAGATCAACAGTTTCATGTCCAATGCAATTGCCAGGATTTCAGCCTTGCAACCGCAACATGCCCGGCTCCCCGTTACGAATGCTATTGCAGCCCAAGCGCATCGCTGACCTGCGAATAGCAGAATCAAGCCTGCCAATGTGCCAGATCGGGGCCGTGACCTTTTTCTACCTCCGGCTGAGCTCAACTCGCCGGCGAATCGCCATCAAAGATTGTCAGTCCGGCCAAGCCACTCTTTTTAATGGCTATTTTTGTACAGTTTGCGTTCATGTTCGTCCGCATATGGTGTCTTCCGTCGCCCCCAGATCGCGCGTCGATTGACAATCGATATGGACGATACGATTAATAGTTTCGACATTCGTCATAGAGCGGAGGATATGCCAATGACAAGTCGTGCCATCCTGTTGATGTCTCTTGCGTCTCTTACAGTTGTGGGCTCGATGGGCCTCGCTTCTTCGGCTTCTGCGCTAACCATGAAAGAGTGCAGCGCCAAATACCAGGCTGCCAAAACCGCTGGTACGTTGAACGGCCAGAAGTGGAATGACTTCCGCGCAACGCAGTGCAGCGCCGATGCCAGCGCCACTACGACGACCACCGCTCCCGCAGCCACCGCACCAGCGGCTACGACGCCTCCCAAGACGGCGAAGACGACTGCGGCAGCCAAGGTCGATGCCAGCGAGCCCGACGCCACCAAGCCGCCGGCAGCAGAGCCGGCAAAGCCGACGACGGCTGCTCCGGCAGGCGTAACCTTCCCGGCAAAGGTCGACGCCAAGTATGCCAGCGAGACACCCGGCAAGGGCCGCTTCCACACTTGCGTCGATGCATACAATGCCGCAAAGGCCAAGAATGCACTCGGCGGTCTGAAGTGGATCCAGAAGGGCGGCGGCTACTACAGCCTCTGCAACACCAAGCTCAAGGGCTGATTGCCGAGTTTAGCAGTGACAGAACGGGCGCTTTCGGGCGCCCGTTTTCTTTTGCGGATTTCAATCCCGCATCTTCTCCCATTTTTTGACAAGCCGGTCGCGCTTGAGCTTGGAAAGCCGCTGGAGCCAGAAAATGCCATCCAGCTGGTCGATCTCGTGCTGGATGCAGATGGCCAGAAAGTCGTGCGCCTCCGCTTCATGTGTCTCGCCGGCGACATCCTGATAGCGAAACCGGATTGATTTCGGCCTGACGATCTCCTCCGTCGCTCCGGGCATGGAGACGCTGCCCTCCATATGCCGCATGGTCTCCGGCGACGACCATAGGATTTCCGGATTGATATAGGTTCGTACGCCATCCTCGCGGCCGAGTTCGATCACGACGACCCGCTTGAGGACGCCGATATGCGGGCCGGTGATGCCGACGCCGGGCGCGGCCCGCATCGCGTCCAGCAGATCGTTGACGAGCGCTCGTAGATCGTCGTCGAAGGCTGTGACGGTGGTGCAGGCGGTTCGTAGTAGCGGATCAGGAAAGCGGATGATGGGGCGGGCGGGCACAGCACTCTCTATCGGATGGAGGACATAGGTAGAAGGCGGTCAGGATAAGCGAAGATGGCGGAGATGCTATCGTCTTGATGGCTGCGCTTCCCGATGAGTCTTCTCCATTATCCAATTGTTTTTATATCGATTTCAAGGAAAGTCAGTTAGGGATGTCGGGCAAGCCAGAGGCCTTCCAGCCGAATGGCGTTTGCCATGATTGAGGGTGCGACCGCCGCATTTTAGCATTCCGTACGTCTGTCACATCGATTCGTGGATTGAGTCGCTGGGGCCGTCGCCTATCTTTGTGACCATTACTATCGAATTTACTGGAAATTTCGCCCCTTAGGCCTTGCGAGCCTATAGTTTTGCGCTGCGCTGGCGGGTTCGGAGCTGACTAGAACCCATGAAAATTGACTATTACGTAAAAGTCAATATTATCATGGGCAGCAGATAGGGGCGGATTCTTGGTCGACGGATACTATAGCATAACGGAGCTCACTCGGGAATTCGGGGTTTCGACCCGGACCTTGAGGTTCTATGAGGACGAGGGTCTCATCCACCCTGAGCGCAGAGGCCGCACGCGCCTGTTCCGTCCGGCCGATCGGCGTCTGATCATGGAAATCCTGCGCGGCCGTCGCATCGGCTTCACCATCGCCGAGATTCGCGAGATCATTCAGGTCTATAAAGAACCTCCGGGTGAAATCGGCCAGCTGAAACTGCTGATGAAGCGCGTCGATGAGAAGCGCGACGAACTGCGTCAGAAGCGCAAGGATATCGACGATACGCTGAGCGAACTCGATAATGTCGAGGAAGCCTGTCTCGGCCGCCTCGCCGAAATCGGCGTCGGGACGTGAAGATCTCAATCACGGCTAAGCAGATAATTTCTCAGCCATAGTTCCCCCAAGATGGCCGGAACGATTCCTTCAGCGCCCCTCAATCCTTTCGATTTCATAGCCAGCGGCGGGTGCGCCTGCAGTAAAATTCGAATTCGCAGCCGAATCGCGAGAGGAGATGCATCTCCTCGCAACGGATAACGAGCAAGGTCGTCAAGGTGGCGGCCACGGCCGCCATCGCCAGGAACCAGAGGTTGCCGATCAGCAGGCCGAGGCCCGCGGTCAGCAACGTGTAGCCGAGATAGGTCGGGTTGCGAGTGAAGCGAAAGGGGCCGGTAGTTACCAGATGCGCCGTACAGCGCTGTGTCAGAACGGTCGTGCGGCGCTCCAGCAGCGTTTTGACGGCCCAGACGTTGAGTGTCACCGCAAAGGCGGTCAACAGTGCGCCGACAACCCATGCAAAAAGCGCCCAGACGAAGGGCAAAGGCAACGGATACCATCGTTGTAGAGACAACGCTGCGATGACGGCAAGGCTATAGAGCAGCGGCGGCCACGGAAAACTCAGCGACTTCGAACGATAGGCATTCATGGAATAACCCTGTCATTGCGCTTCATCCGTGCATTGTATCGCGATTCGGCTTACACGTTCATCGCTATCTGCTTTAATCGCTCCGGATTCCAAGGGTTTGAAAAGATCCTGGGCCTGCAATTTGTCGAGCGTACACTGGCAGAAGCTGCGGCACATGGCTTCGCTGCCCGAACGTGTGCATGACGCCACGCATTGCCTGATATAGCCGACCGTCGGATCTTGCGGCGGAGCCGGAGCGACCAGCGACAGAAGATAGACGAGACCGAACAGCACCGGCTGGTGGACCAGATAGAAGATCAGGCTGTGGCGGCCCGCGCGGGCAATGAGGTTGCTGCCAGGGCCGAACTTGGCCAGGTGCTTCAGCCAGCCGAGAGACGTCGCTAGCTGCGCAATACCGAGACCGAAGAGGAATGGCGTCAGCCATGGGAACAACGGAACATAATCGTTCGAGCGCTGGATGTTTTCCGAAAGCCCGACCCACCACAGCCATGGCGCGTCGAAAAACGTCGAATGCAGCGACAGCGGCGCAACGATATTGTCGACCACGATGCCGACCGCCAGCAATGCCGCGATCAGAAGCGTGGCGAATGCCGGCAGGCGCAGGAACAGGAGCCCGATGAGGCTCGCCGCCGCGATGCTGTGCAGGATGCCGAAGAATATCCATTCGTCGCGCATGCCGATGAAGGTGACGAGGGAGATGGCAGCGGCAGCGGCGACGATCATGCCCAGTCGTCGCCCGTAGGAGCGCCAGCGAATCTCCGGTGTATTGGCCAGTACGAGGCTGAAGCCTGCCAGAAACAGGAAGGTGCTGGCTATGACGCGGGCGTAAAGCTTCAGCCAGCCGGTTTCTGCGGTGCCGGAATCGAGATAGCCGAAGAATTCGAAATCCCAGGTGCAGTGATAGCTTGCCATGGCCAAGAGCGCGACGCCGCGCGCCGTATCCAGAATGCCGATGCGGGGCGTCTTTTGCGGTGCATCGGCACTCTCGGCGATAGCGACCATTGGCGGGTCCTTCCAGGCATGAACTCAAATCACGAGCGTCGCTTGAGGCGGCGCGAGCATGTCATGGCACATCGCTATCCATAATGGCCAGACGGGCATCGGAAAAAAACTGCCGGCGGACCAGCACGATGATGATGAACATGGTCGTGACCATGAAAACGTAGGGGCTCAGAAACCAGCCGAGGTAACCAATCGACAGGAAGATGGCTCGCAGGCCGGAGTTGAAATTCCTGGCTGCGATGATGTTCATGCGGATGACCCGCTCGGCGGCACGTTCGGCGCGCACGGGATCACGAATGGCATCTTCCAGCATCGGCAATGAGCCGAAGAGAATGGTGCAGTAGTTGAACAGACGGTAGGCCCAGCCGAATTTGAAGAAGGCATAGCCGAAGAGACAAGCAAGCCCCGCCACCTTGATTTCGAAGGCTGCCCGGCCGCCATTGAAGATAAAAGGCATGTCGGAGAAGAAAGCATTGATCTTGTCGGTGGCGCCGAGCAACGCAAAGCAGCTGCCGATGGCGAAGATCGAGGTGGAGGCGAAGAAGCCGGTGCCGTTCTGCAGGCCTGAGAGGATCTGTGTGTCGATCATCTTCAGGTCGCGGCGAAGCGAGTTGTAGATCCATTCTCGCCGACGCTCGTTCATCGCCAGCGTCAGGCTGGTACGATTGAAAAAGCTGGCGCTGCTGACGATCCAGTTCAGCGCAATCCAGAGAAAGATAAAGAGGGCGAGGGCGACATAGTCGGCAGTCGTCATAAAAGGAGGTTCTCCAGATCAATCCAATGTGGACTGTAGCTCAGCGCGTGCCGCACGCAATGGCCTTCTGTTTGCTTCCCCGAATGCCTATATGTAATGTCGCTGCCATGAAATCCGATGTCGGCCAATCGCCGTGCAAGCTTGCCCCGATAGCGTAGCGTTGCCGGAAATCGATTTGCCTGGAGGCACCAAAGGTCCATGTTTCTTTCAGTTTTCGACGTGTTCAAGATCGGTGTGGGACCATCCAGCTCGCATACGATGGGGCCGATGTCGGCCGCGAATCGCTTCCTCGACCTTGTGGTTTCGAACGAATGGCCGCGCCCGTCTTCGAACGTGCATGTCGAGTCGATCAAGGTCAGCCTGCATGGCTCGCTCGCCCATACGGGCATCGGCCACGGCACGGGCAGAGCGGTTATTCTCGGCCTGATGGGCGAGAGACCCGACAGCGTCGATCCGGACCATATGGATGCCATTATCGACGAGGTCGAGCGCAGCGGGCGCATCACGCCACCAGGTCATCCGGGCTATCAGTTCCAGCCGAAGACCGATCTTATCTTCGACAAGAAGGTGCCGTTGCCCGGTCATGCCAACGGCATGAGCTTCTCGGCTTTCGACAAGGACGATCGCCTGCTCGTGAAGCGGATCTATTACTCCGTCGGCGGCGGCTTCGTCGTCACCGATACGGAACTGGAGCAGATGAAGGCCGACCGGAAGAAGCCGGCAGCGGCGGGCGAGCGCGTTCCATTCCCCTTTGCTAGCGCCAAGCAGATGCTCGAAATGTCCGAGCGTTCCGGTCTCTCGATTGCGCAGATGAAGCGTGCCAATGAAGAGACGCATATGAGCGCCGAGGAACTTGATGCCGGCCTCGACCGCATATGGGCTGCCATGAGCAGCTGCATCGATCGCGGCCTCAAGGTTGACGGTATCATGCCGGGCGGTCTGAAGGTGCGCCGCCGCGCGCGCGCCATCCATGACAAGCTGCAGGAGGAGTGGCGCAGCAACCGCATCAATCCGTTGCTCGCCAACGACTGGCTGAGCGTCTACGCCATGGCCGTCAACGAAGAGAATGCGGCCGGTGGACGTGTTGTAACGGCTCCGACCAATGGCGCCGCCGGCGTCATCCCGGCTACGATCCGCTATTATCAGCATTTCCACGAAGACTGGGATCAGGACGGCATCCGCAACTATCTTCTGACGGCGGCGGCAGTCGGCGGCATCATCAAGCACAACGCGTCGATCTCCGGCGCTGAAGTCGGCTGTCAGGGCGAGGTGGGTTCGGCGGCCGCAATGGCGGCTGCGGGACTTGCAGCGGTCATGGGCGCTACGCCGGAGCAGATCGAGAATGCAGCCGAAATCGCGCTGGAGCACCATCTCGGCATGACCTGCGATCCGATCGCCGGCCTCGTGCAGGTGCCCTGCATCGAGCGCAATGCGCTTGGCGCGGTCAAGGCGGTTACCGCCGCTTCGCTTGCGATCAAGGGAGACGGCCGGCATTTCGTGCCGCTCGACGCCTGCATCGAGACTATGCGCCAGACCGGCTACGATATGAGCGAGAAATACAAGGAAACCTCGACGGGCGGCCTCGCCGTCAATGTCGTGGAATGCTGATGCGGTCCAGGGTTAGAGCGCTGCGTTACGCGAAGATCATTTGCTTATTGGGGTCGTGATGGGGATGCCGGCCACGCGGCCTCCCAGGAGCATGGTTTGTAGTTGCTCGATTTGAGCACTGCTCGGCCCATTGTTGGTGTCGCATACCCTGTGAACCAAGACTGTCGCTATATCAGGAAACACCATGAGATATTGGTTCCCCATGCCGGATGCCCAATAGAATGGCTTGTCTTTGACGACGTCGCCACCAGACGCCGTTGGCGGCTGCAATGCGTATCGTCCAATCCACCAGCTATAGCCGAAACCCGCGCCGCGCCCGAGATCTGTGTAAGGCACGGTGCTTCTGCCGATCCATTCCGCCGGAATGATCTGGGCATCGCGCCATCGGCCGCCATTCACGAGGAGGACGCCCAGGCGTGCCAGATCACGCGCGGACATTCTGATCTTGTTAGCAGGATGGACCGATTGAGGTATCGTCTTGAAACGGAAGTGTTCCGGCTGAAAATCCTGCATCTGAAGCGGGATCGCGATGCGATTGGAGAAATCCCGGGCAATCGGAACGCCGCTCAATTGCTGAAGGATAACCCCCAGAACATTGAAGCTCCAATTGTTGTAGAACCATTGCTCTCCGGGGGCATGGGCGCCGCGGGGAGGCAGGAGGGCCGGGTCCTGATCGACAGCGGCGTGATAGATGCCCGATCTCGACATCAGAAGATCAGCGACTGTCGCCAGCTTCTCTTTCGGCGTCAGCGCCAGTTCGCAATCATCGATATCCAGTTCAGCGAGAGTCGTTGCCAGATCGATGGTACCCTCGACCTCGTGCATGCCGATCAATGCGCTCAGCAGGCTTTTGCGCATCGAGGCGATGCCGGTCACATCGGCAATCTTACCCCATGAACTCACAATCAAGCCGTCTTGCACGATCATGATCGCGGACGATCCGATCGATTGCGCATAGCGGTAAGCATTCGCGAGAGCGGTGCTGGACCAGCCGAATTGGCCGGGATCATCCGCTACCGTCCACTCGTTTGATGGGTAATCCGATGCGCTGCCCATAATCGTCTCCGAGAGAATCACCTTTTGCGCCGCCAGGGGATGTTACCCACTCTGTGGATGTCGGTAGCGAAAAGCTTGACGCTGCCGGCCAAAAGGATTTCAACGACACTATGGCTTTGCATCTCATCAAATTGTGCGTGGGCGCGGATTCGCTGGATGATCTGCGCGAATGGGTTTCCGAGCGGGCGATGAACGCCATCGCCGCCGGGCTTGAGCCGCATACGACCCACACGACGCGCATGGTGCCGAAACGGGTAGATGAGCTTTTGGATGGCGGCTCGCTCTATTGGGTGATCAAGGGACAGGTGCAGGCGCGGCAGAAATTGCTTGGCATCGAGACCTTCACCGACGCAGACGGCATTCAGCGTTGCCGTCTTATTCTCGACCCGAGCGTTGTCGAGACGACAGGGCAGCCGAAGCGGCCGTTTCAGGGCTGGCGTTACCTGCCGCAGGACGATGTGCCGCGCGATCTCGACAGTCTTGGCGCGGCAGCCGAATTGCCCGCCGATCTGCGGCGGGAGCTTTCCGAACTTGGTTTGCTTTAAGAGCGGCTGTTTAAAACAGTTTAGCTTTTCAACAAGCTTTTGAGCCGCTCTATCCTATTGTTTTCACGCAATTCTCGAAGGAAAACTGCTGCGCAGTTCTCCCGAGTTTGCTTCAACGCAGCCGCATCATGATCGGCGCGCGACCGGTCGGGGCGGTGATATGCAGATGAATATGCGCTTCCGGCTGCGAATAACGCCAGGCGCGGGCGCCGTGGCAAAGCAGGATGCCGATCAGGTCTTTCGTCTTGTTGCGCGAACGCGAGCGGCTGAGACCGAGGTCCGCCAGCCGCATCGCCGCCTCATGCAGCGGATGAAGAGCAAAGCCCTTCTGTTTCATCTTGCCCCCGCCGTCGAGCGAGAAACCGGGAAAGTTCTCGTTCATTGCCATTTCAAAACCCCGTACACGTTACAAACTCAGGGCCGGCCCGTTTGACATTCGGAACCGGAGGACCGGGCGCAACAGAAGGCCCGACCAATCTTCACATTATGCGGCGCGAAAACACCGGCCACATTCTATTCCATGCTCGCCCAGCACTTCACGCCGGCGCGCTTGAGCGCCTTACAGGCATTGAGGGCTTCGTTCTGATCCTCGAACCCGCCGAAACGGGCGCGGTAGCCGCCATCAAAGGCGACCGCATAGGGCTTGGCCGAACGCAAGGCCTTGCCCCCCTTGTTCTTTGCCGTATCAAGCAGGTCGGTCGCGCCATCCTTACTGGAGGAAATGCCGATCTGAACGACCCAGCCAGTCGGCCCGCGCTCGGCTTTTTCAGCCTTTGCGACCTTTTCGGATTTCTCGGCCCGCTGCAGCTTGACGAGTTTCGTATCGCTCTTGGAGGTCGATGCGGTCGTTACGGTATCGACTTCATCCTCATCGGCATCGTCTGAAGATCCGGCGGAGGCTGTCTCATCATAGGCGGGGCGCTGGACGGGCTTTGTGGCGAGCAACGGATTGCTCGACTGCGACGTCACCGCCGCAAAAGCCGCTGCGCTGGATGGGCTGGAATCGGCGACTTCGGTCGTCCCGTCATTCTTGATCTTTGCGCGGTTGATATCCGCCATACGTGCGCTGGCTGCCTGCACATTGGGCGTCGCAGCCGGGACCTGCGCGATCACATTGGAAGCGATGTGCTTCGTCGATGCCGCGGGCAGATAATCGGCGATCAGCTTACGCATCTGATTGTCGCGAGCCGGTGTTGAAGCGCCACCAAGGACGACGCCTACGATGGAGCGACCATCGACCTTGACGGAGGTGGCGAGATTGTAGCCGGCGGCGCGCGTGTAACCGGTCTTGATACCGTCGACGCCGCGCACCGAGCCGACCAGGCGATTGTGGCCGAGGATCGTGCGGTTGCCGAGCCGGAAGCTCGTTTCGGAGAAGAAACCGTAATATTCTGGGAAATGCTCGCGCAAGGCGATGCCAAGGCGGGCCTGGTCGCGAGCCGTCGTCATCTGCGCGGTGTTCGGCAGGCCGTTCGGGTTACGATAGGTCGTGCGCGTCATGCCGAGCGCCCGCGCCTTGTCGTTCATCATGCGGGCGAAGCCTTCTTCCGAACCGCCAAGCATTTCGCCAAGCGCCATTGCAGCATCATTGGCAGACTTGGTGACGATGCCGAGGATCGCCTCGCGAACAGTCACGGAGCGACCGGCGCCAATGCCGAGCTTGGTCGGCGCCTGAGCGGCGGCATTCCTCGAAAATACCACCGGGGTATCGAGGGTGATGCGTCCGGCCTCAAGCGCTTCGAAGGTCAGATAGACCGTCATCATCTTGGTCAGCGAGGCTGGATAGTGCAGCGTGTCGGCGTTTTCACTGTAGAGAACGTTGCCGGTATTGGCGTCGATGACGATGCCGGCATACTTCGGACCGGCCGCGCTCGCGTCAATGACAGTCACCGCGACCGTCGCTGTTGCGATCGAAAAACCAAGAAGCGCTCTCGCCAGAATCTTACCGGTTTGAGACGACGAAACGGAAAGAATGGATCTGGACACTAAATCACTCTCTGCTTGCATGTACATTCTCGATTGTCCGGCCGCCGCCTCCATGAACGGCCATTCCGTTCAACAATAGAGGCTTAGCGTTACCAATCGGTTTATGATGAACAGTTGGTTTCAGGTTTCTGCGCCATTTTAGCGGCCGCCGACGGCTGTTGCCGCAGGCGCGGCATTATCCACAAGGTGGATATTGACGAAGTTCTGGACGGCTGCATCCATCGCACGCCAATCACCCAGCTGATTGCTGGAAAAGCGGTAGAGAACGCTCAAATCCTTACCGACCTTGATGTCCCTTTGACAGTCGCCGCTGGTTGCCATCGCGGGCGAAGAGGGCAGGAGGCAGCGCACGACGTAATCGGTCTCGCCAGGCCGCGCCGCCGTCAAAAGGATTTCATCGTTATAGCCGGCATCCGCACGCAGCCGATGCGCCGTGAGGCCATGGGGACCGGCATAGGCGGCCCCGTCCATCAGCTGCGAATAGATCGGACCGAGTCGGCCGGACATGTCATGGGACATTGTGCTCTGGCTGATTTGCAGGAAGATCAGCGAGGACGATTGCGAGATATCGTCGAAGCGCATGCGATCGGCTTCGCTATACCCCTGCATCTGCGGCCAGGTCAGGTAGAGATCGACACGCTCTGCCGTACCGTCCGAACGCTCGCTCGGAAAGCGGATGGTATTTGCAGCCAGACGCATCATGTCGTCGCCGATCGTGACAGAAATGGGCTTGGTATCGGTCGTATGGCCTGCAAGCGAAATTTTCTCACCAAGCCAGTGTCCACCAACGGATATGGCGACGGTCAAGGCTGCCAGAACAGCAACACCAGCCGTGAGTCGATAGACAAAGCCGCTCGATATCAGCGGTCTTTCTTCGATCATTGCGGCGGATGACAGAGGAGGAGCCATACTCTTGCCTTCATTTCTTTCCGCTCCGGTCGCCATCATCGATGGCAAAGCCTCGCGGCATCTGACTTTTTTGAGTCTCGTTGGAATGATGATTGGCGCCACGATAGTTAACCGACGGTTAAATATACGTCGCAAGCCATGCTAATGGCACAGTTAAATTCTCGGGATATTTTCAGCGCATGCCTTGAGGCCGGCCCACAAACGAAAAAGAGCCGTTCCCCGGGACAGTGGGAACGGCTCAGAGGCACCGGCCTGGACAGAAATCAGGGGACGAGACCGGGCCTCTGACTTTGACCATCGACGCTAGGTCGCCGATGATCCTGTGTGAAGAGCGCTTATTTCAAGCTGCCGACCGCGACGGCGCGACCGTCCTGGATCTTGACCCAGCGAGCCGGGTGATCGGCGGACTGGCGCTTGAGGAAGGTATATTCGGTCTCAGACCAGAGCTTCACCTTGTTGCGCATGTTATCGAGAATGAAATCGCCACGATCCGTGCGAACCGTCAGCACGGCATGACCTTCGCCGTTCGGCTGCAGCACGACGGTCATGAGCAGATCGGAAGGCGAGAAGCCGGCATCGATGAGTTGCTTGCGCTTCAGGAGCGCAAAATCTTCGCAGTCGCCAGCGGTGGTCGGGATCGCCCACTTCTCTTCGACGCCGTAAAGTTCCATATCCGTCATCGGCTTGATGGTCGTGTTGACCGTGTAGTTGATCTGCAGGATCGTCTTCCAGCTATCCTGGTTAAGGATCATCGGGCCTGCGTCACCGCCGGAATAGGCGCATTCACGCGGGTTTTCCTTGCAGAACTCATAGTGACCGATCGGAGGGGCGGCGTCGCCGGTGATCGTCATGTTGGCGGGTGCTGCCTGAGCAAGGCCGAAGAAGCCAAGAGTGGAAAGCGCCAGAGCGGCAAAGCCGCGAAGTACGATTTGAAAGTTCATGTCCCTGTCCCTGTTCTTATTGGGATCAGAATGACACGCGTGATTTTACCTGACGCAAAATTGCACAGTCAAATTAAGGGCTTAGTTGAATCAAATCTGGCGAAAATTCTCATAAAACACGCAGAAAACTTGATTCAAGTTCGCGGCAAATTCGATTAAAATTTGAGGAATTTCAGTATGGAATGCAGCGACGCGAGAGTTTGATATCCGGCTGTTTCAGAACGCTTTTCAACAACGAGAATCGTTAACGTCCGAGCACCGATCTGAGCTGCAAACGTGTTGTACTGATACAGCGCGCGCGTAGCGATAGGCCTGCCAAGTGCCGGAAATACCCGCAAGAGCCTAAACCTGTCCCATTTTGAGAAAGCCGGCTCAAAAAATATTTTTGATTTTATTGCTGGCTATCGCTGCGAAGCCCGTCGGTTGCGCGGATGATCGCCGCAGCCATCTCCGCGACCGCCGGTGAGTGGGCTGCGTTCGCAACGACCACCAGTTCCGCCTCCGGCCATGCTTGCGACAGTTCCCAGGCCGTGACAAGCGGCGCCTCGAGATCCATGCGGCCCTGGATCATTGTGCAAGGGATGCCGGCGAGCCGATGGATGTCGCGCAGGATCTGCCGCTCCTCGAGCCAGGCCAGATGGTGGAAATAGTGGGTGATGATCCGCGCCCGTGCCGTCAGATAACGCGGATCGGACCAGCGAGACGGCAGGGTCTCGCGCGGGTCGACCAGGATCGAAGCAGCTTCCCATTCGTGCCAATCCCTGGCAGCCTTCACATAGATTGCAGGATCGGGGTCGCGCAGCAGGTGATAATAGGCGGTCACCAGATCGCCATCGCGATCCTCTTCGGGCGCGGCAGCGCGAAAGCGCGCCCATTCCTCTGGAAAGAAGCGGGCGAGACCTTTGTAAAGCCAATCGATTTCCGATTGTCTCGTCATGGTGATGCCAACGAGGAGCAAGCTTTTCACTCGTTGGGGATGGGTTTCGGCATAGGCGAGCGCAAGCGTGCAACCCCAGGAATTGCCGAACACGATCCAGCGTTCCACGCCGAGGCGCAACCGCAATTGCTCGATATCGGCAATCGTGTGCCATGTCGTGTTGGCCGAGAGATCGATCACCGGTTCCGACGCATGCGGAAGACTATCGCCGCAGCCACGCTGGTCGAATTGAATGATCCGATAATATCGCGGGTCAAAATAGCGCCGCGTTCTGGCTGAACTGCCGGAGCCAGGACCGCCGTGAAGGATAAGGACAGTCACCCCTTCCGGATTGCCCGATTGCATCCAGTAAATCCTGTGGCCGTCACCGACCTCAAGCAGACCCTCGGAAAAAGGAGTTGTGTCCGGGTAGAGCATTGTGCCGTCACGCATTGTGGAGGAAGACAGGCGTCGCTATTTCGCGATGCCGCGTGACAGGAGAATGACAATATCAGAGAAATTCGCGCAAGGTCTCACGAGACTGCAGCGAAAGGAATTCAATCGCCACACCTTCCATGAAATGGCGGACGACGCGGCCACGCATATTGCCGAGGCGCACCGGCATCCCGATCGTGGGGCGTATCTCGACATCGACCGCTGCGCCCGAGAGCGAGAGGTCCATGATGCGGCAGACATATTGCGTACCGTCGTCGAGCGTGAGCTCACTGCTGGTGTTGCGCGGCGTCAGACGATCATGGCGGCGATCCTCCGGCAGGCCGAGTTCGTGCTTGTTGGCAAGCCAGGTCAATTGCGCGGCGAGCTTTTCGCGTTTCCGCTCGGTCGCGTTGATCGACATGGTGAAACCGCGACCATCCACGGCAACGACATTGCCCTCGACGCGGCCAAGGTGATCGATGTAGGCGATAACGCGCTCGTCGGCACGCGGACGTCCCAGGCAGGTGACATGAAGGTCACCCGGTGACATCTCGGTGACCAGGCACTCGAATTCCTCGTAATTAGCCAGCATCAGGCGGCCCTGCATATTGATCGGAACCCGTTGAAAGGTCCGCTGATCATTGCGAACAGCATTGCCTGTCATTTGGTTGGGCCGCGTCGCATGGGCCGGCTGGAATGAGTGCATGGAAGCGTCTTGAACCCTATTGCGTCTCTTCCAACTATTAGCCGCAACTCCTTAAGGTAAGGTTGTCTTTCCCGAGGCATGACTTAGAGATGATCGTCGATTTTGTTCCGAGCTGGGTCAATTCCGGCTCTCTCGCGCCCATTTTTTGCTTGAATTAACTTTCGGCGCATCCATTCGCCCAGGCTTGTGTTTCCCTGATGCGGTAGAAGATCCGTCGGATCGGGATGGGGCGGCGTCTCCACGAGCCGGGCAGGGCGGTCGCGAAGCAGGCGGCTGCGATCCAGCGCCAGAAATTCCAGACGTTCGTTGCCGAGCCATGTCGGGTAAACGGTGGGCGTCAGGCAGCCAAGCAGTCTGTCGCAAGTATCGCTCGATGTGCGAACCGGCAGCAACATCATCTCGAAGGTCATGCTGCGGCCGCTGATGCAATAACCGGTCGCATGGATCGATGCAGGAACAACATGCCTCATCACGCCGGCGGCAATACGCACCGGATCGTCCTGCTGGCTGCCAGCCCAGAGCGCCGCGAAATCCTCGCCACGAATCTCGCGTCCCATGAGGTTGCAGATCGCCGTACCGGCCAGACGAAAGCGGGGATTGTCGTCCGCCGTGTTCTCCAGAATGAACAGCTCGGGAAGAATATGGCCGATCGCCGATGGCTGTATCAAATTGCGCAAGGGGGCATCCGCGTTGCCGCGTATGTGCTCCCAATAGGTAAATATATCGATGCTCGTCTTCTGGCGCATAATGCGTCCGTGTCCCATTTCACTTCAAATACAAAGGCATTCATTGCCTTCGACTCCAACCTTGCGAATTCCATGCCAGAACCGGGCCATTAGGGTTAACAAGGAGTTTCAGTTGCTATGCAGGCTGGTCGGCGTAAGAGTTTGTTCATCACTTCACCAAGTGACCTTCAGCACGAATTTCCCGGGTGCCGGACGGGCCATCGAGGTCCAATCCGGAAAGGAACATCCCGGTACGCCGCCCCATACTGCGGGCGGCTTTTTTTTTGATTTTTGCTGCGCTATGTGTCGATGACCTTTATCGATAAGCCGAGCAAGACATGGACGATGAACAGCTGCCGCGCCCAGAGCCGGAAAATCCGCGGCCGCAGCAGTACGCGCCGGCCTTCAATCTGCCTCCTGCCATTCTGGCGAGCATTGCTGT
This sequence comes from Rhizobium sp. ZPR4, assembly GCF_040215725.1. Lineage (NCBI taxonomy): Bacteria > Pseudomonadati > Pseudomonadota > Alphaproteobacteria > Hyphomicrobiales > Rhizobiaceae > Rhizobium > Rhizobium sp. ZPR4. Next base: position 1,503,796 of record NZ_CP157967.1, on the reverse strand, counting down.
CCTGATCGTCATCTTCGCGGTCATGAACCTGCCATGGTGGTCGGACGATACGCTGAACTGGATTTATTTCGCCTTCAGCTTCATTCCGGCCCGCTATGCCTTTCCCTTGTCGCAGCAGGGGCTGGAATGGCTGTGGACGCCTGTCACCTATTCGCTGCTGCATGGCGGGATCGAGCATATCGTCTTCAACAGCCTTTGGCTGATGGTCTTTGCCGCGCCCGTGGCGCGACGCATCGGTGCCCTGCGTTATGTGATTTTCTGGATTTTCTCATCCGCCGCCTCCGCCTTCCTGCACGCAGCGCTCTATTGGGGAGACCAGACGCTTCTGATCGGGGCGTCCGGCGTCGTCTCGGCGCTGATGGGGGCGGCGTGCCGCTTTGCCTTTCCAGCTATGGACGGTCGCAGGACCTCCATGCGGCAGGCGCATCTCAACCCGCGCCTTAGCATTTTAGAGTCGCTTCGAAGCCGCACCGTCGTCGCCTATATCGTCATGTGGGTTGCCGGTAATGCACTCGTCGCCTTCGGCATCAACCTTGCCGGCGACAGCTCGCAGCCGGTGGCATGGGATGCTCATATCGGTGGTTTCCTGTTCGGATTCCTGCTTTTTGCACCCTTCGACCGGCAGCCGCCCGTGGAAGCTCAGGAAGCTTTACCACTCGATGAATGAGCTGTTGCTTTCTTACTGACACAGGAGCACCATTGCTATCCGTCGATCGTGGGATGAGGAGATCGACCGACCGACGGGCAAGGCGCCGGTTTGAGCTCCGGGGGTAATTTCGGAACATATCGGACGCTTCAGGTGTTCATCATGCTTTCGAGATGGGAGGATCGAATGTCAGTTTCCGTAAAGGCCATACTTGAAGCCAAGGGCCGCGACGTCGTGACGACGGGCGGTAATACGACCGTTGGAGAGGCCGCGAAGATTCTCAACGAGAATCGCATCGGTGCCATCGTGGTGGTCGGACCGGGCGGCAAGATTTCCGGCATCTTCACCGAACGGGATGTCGTCAATGCAGTTGCCAAGCATGGGCAGGAATGCCTCGATAAGCCGATCGCATCGATGATGACGGCCAAGGTCCACCGCTGTAAGGAAGATACGACGACCGACGAATTGATGGAGTTGATGACGATGCGCCGCTTCCGTCACGTCCCCGTCGAGGAGAAGGGCAAGCTTTCCGGCATCATCTCCATCGGCGACGTCGTCAAATGGCGCATCCGTGAGATCGAACTCGAGGCCGAGCAGATCAAGGCCTATATCGCCGGGTAAGGAGCTGTAGGGCACCGTCGAAGCAATCGACCCGGCGGGTCGATTGCAGCAACCAACGCCCTGAACTCAACGTAAAGCACCGATTGTGCGGCGTTCTCGGAGCCTTTTCTGTCATCGGCGGAAAGGTCTGCGTGACCGACGTTTTTTTCACAGTTTAACGCGCGTAGGCTTCCTGCATGCGCCGGATTTCGGTCAATCTTGCCGATGCCTCTTCGTAGCCGCGCTCTATTGCTTCGCCAGCACGGTGAAACTCCGAAAGGCCGATATCGCTGAGGCGCGGATGCAGCGCCAGATCGGGCGGGTCGCCGGCAAGGCGCGCACGCGCAATTCTGTCCTGTATTATGTTGAAGGCCTGTACCATGACACCGGTCATGCCGAGTTTCATGGCGGGCGCATCTTCGCGGCGCAGCAGATCACCGTTTGGCGGGCCGACATTGTGTTTGATTACCGCGGACCGGCCATAGAGATCATAGTGCAGGTTTACCGCGACGACCAACGGCTGTTCATAAGTCCGACAGACCGAAACCGGCACCGGATTGACCAGGGCGCCATCGACCAGCGTACGGCCGTTGGAGCGCACCGGCTCGAAAATGCCGGGCAGGGCATATGATGCCCGCAGCGCTGTGATGAGGGAGCCGTTGGCAATCCAGACTTCATGGCCCGTATTCAACTCCGACGCGACGGCGACGAAGGGGCGGTCGAGATCTTCGATGGAAAATCCTTCCAGATGCTCCTGCATGCGCTTGGTGAGCCGCATGCCGCCGAACAGTCCGCTTCCACCGATGGTGAGATCGAGCAGGCTGGCGATGCGTCGCATGGTCAGCGAACGCGCGAAGGCCTCGAGTTCGTCCAGCTTGCCCGCGAGATAGCAGCCACCGACGAGGGCGCCGATCGACGTGCCGGCAATCATGCCGACTGCGATGCCGGCTTCATCGAGCGCGCGCAAAACACCGATATGCGCCCAGCCGCGCGCAGCACCACCGCCGAGCGCCAAGGCAATCTTCACTTTTTTGGGAGGGGCCGGAGGGAGAAGCGGGGTAGACGTATCCTGCGTGAGGCCTGAACCGGTCGAGCTCTGTCCGCCGATATGACGATTCAACCCCCAATTCAGCATTTTACGCCTCCTCCGAGGCTCCGTGTGCCTCGGCTAAAATACTGTCCCTTTTTCGTTTCCAAATCGTATACTGGTTGTGGCTTGTTGAAACACCATCACCGATAGGTCTACTGCTTGTAGACGTCTTCCGGATTGAAATGCAGGTGATCGTCGACCACGCTCAGCACCGGCTTCCCATCTTCGAGCTCAACCGTTCGGTAGAAGCAGGAACGGCGTCCAGTATGACACGTCGCATCATGTCCGGCGACCTCCACTTTCAGCCAGATTGCATCCTGATCGCAATCCGTTCGGATTTCCTTCACTGTCTGAAGGTTTCCGGAGGTTTCGCCCTTTTTCCAGATTTTCCCGCGCGAGCGGCTGAAATAGTGCGCCGTGCCGGTCTTGATCGTCAGGGCGAGCGCCTCGGCGTTCATATGCGCGACCATCAGCAGCTCGCCGTCATGCGCATCCGTCACGATCGCGGTGATCAGGCCGCGATCGTCGAAACGGGGCGTGAAATCGCCTGCATCCTCCAACTCGGATTTATCTTCGGAGGGAGCATTGAAAATCAGGTTCATTTCCGGCTCTTTCGTTAAAGCCCGGTCAGCGACCCCGGACCAAAGACATGAAACGGGCCTGTTCAGCCGGATCGGCCTTGAAGGCACCCGTAAAGGTCATCGTCAGCGTCGAGGAGCCCTGCTTCTTTATACCACGCATGGACATGCACATATGTTCGGCGTCGATCATCACCGCAACGCCGCGCGGACGCAGCGACTCGTCAATCGCATTGGCGATCTGGGCCGTCATGGCTTCCTGCGTCTGCAGGCGGCGCGCAAAAATATCGACGACGCGAGCGATTTTCGACAGGCCAAGAACACGACCGCTCGGCAGATAGGCGACATGCGCCTTACCGATGATCGGCACCATATGATGTTCGCAATGCGAGTAGAATGGAACATCACGCTCAAGGACGATGTCATCGTAGCCGGAGACTTCTTCGAAAGTGCGGCCGAGCACATCCTCGGGATTCAGTTCGTAGCCGCCGAAGAGCTCGCGGTAGGCCTTGGCGACGCGCGCGGGCGTATCGAGCAGGCCTTCGCGACGCGGATCATCGCCGGCCCAGCGAAGGAGAACGCGGACTGCGTCTTCAGCTTCCTGCTGCGACGGGCGTTCGGAATCAGTGACTTGCGGAAAGTTCTTTACAATGGCGTCCATTACCTGTGGTTCTCCTGATCCGCTGCGCGGATATCATCTTGTCGGACTCGCCACTGGCATTCCCCGAGGTACGGAGATTTTGTACCTTTGGCGGGCTCCGGGGCGTTCTGGCTGGCGGACAAGCCTGCCGTCCTGCACGGTTTCCCATCAAACTTACAGAAGACCATTGCATTTCGATGGTCTTCGAACGACATACATATAGTATGGCATTGTCCCTGTGAAAGTGTCCTAAACGGACACGCTGTGTTTTTTGTTACGAAACACTAGAGCGGATTCAGATTTTAGGTCTGCTCGACCTAAAATCTGAATCCGCTCTAGATCAAATAAATAGAGCATGATGTCGTCCGAAAACCGCCTACACTTTTCGGCATCATACTCTAGCGGGTGCATCGGAGCAAAATCTGTGATGGACGACATCTACAACAGCAAAATTCTAGAGTTTGCCGGCAATATCGGCCGCATCGGCAGTCTTCCTGACGCCGATGCCAGTGCCCAGGCCCATTCCAGACTGTGTGGTTCTCGCGTAAAAATCTGGCTGAAAATGGACGGCGATGTGGTGACCGATTTTGCCCAGGACGTCAAGGCCTGTGCGCTCGGCCAGGCCTCATCCTCGATCATGGCGCTTCATGTCGTCGGCGCTTCGGCAGATGAAGTGCGCAAGGCCCGCGAAGACATGCTCGCCATGCTCAAGGCGGATGGCGAGGGGCCGGACGGCCGTTTCGAGGACATGCGCTATCTGAAGCCGGTCAGGGACTACAAAGCCCGTCATGCTTCTACCATGCTGACATTCGATGCCGTTGTCGATGCGATCGGGCAGGTCGAGGCGGCGCGGGCGGGCGGCATCGCCAAGACTGCAGAAGCTGTTTGACCGAGGCTTCGTGCGATGTGCCAATTCTGTCTTATGCAGGACGACGATGAAGATGAGGGTGGTGCCGCTCCTCCGAGGTCCGCACGACGTCATGCGTCACCATCCGGCGACAAGCTGGTCAAATCGCGCAATTATTCCGGCCCCTTTCGCAAAACTCCGGACCGGCTCTTCGGCATGGGCCTCATTCGCCTCTATCAACTGACGCTTTCCGGATTCATCGGTAATTCCTGCCGCCATATCCCGACCTGCTCGGAATATGGCTATGAAGCGGTTGCCCGCCACGGGCTTTGGGCTGGCGGCTGGATGACGCTCTTCCGCGTCGCGCGCTGCGGGCCAGGTGGTACGAGCGGGCTCGATCCGGTGCCCGGCGAGCTGGAGCGCCGTTATCACTGGTGGACGCCCTGGCGCTATTTTCGTCTCGGGCAAAAGGCTGCCTGACCGTATGGCGGTTTATATCGCGCTGCTCCACAGCATCGTTCTCGGCCCAGGCTGCAGGGTTGTTATGGCCGATCTCAAGGCGATGGCGGAGAGTTTGGGCTTTCGCAATGCCCGTACACTCGTTGCGACCGGCAATCTTGTTTTTGAAGCCGAGCCACAGCCGATTGCGTCGATCGAGATACAGCTCGAAGCGGGTTTTGCGGCAGCTTTCGGCAAGCATGTCGATATCATCGCCCGCGATGCCGATACATGGCTAAGACTTGCCGACGGCAATCCCTTTCTCGACGGGATCGGCAGCGAGGTCATCGTCCGGGTGATGCGGCGGCCGCTCGAGCCCGAAGTGCTGGATAGGCTTGCGAAATACCGCCGGGACGAGCGCATGGCCGTTGTCGGCGGCGATCTCTGGATCGACTTCGGTCTCAAGGCCAGCGAGACAAAAATGCTGCCGGCCCTGACAACGAAGAGGCTTGGCGTCGGAACGATGCGAAACTGGAACACGGTGCGCGGAATCGCTCAAATGATTAGCCGCGACGAAAAAAACAATATTTAAAACGGCATCGAGGTGTGGCTCTACTGTCATGCCGATCTAGCGGCGGTATTCAAACGCAATCATGGCAACAGACATGGGGCGGAAATGCATTGAATGAAAATATATCAGGAACTCCCAAACCGGAGTTGCAGGCAAAAATAGCGGCTGCGAATAAACGCGGCCAATTGCTCATGTCTGTCTGGGGTGTCTCGCTTCTTGTCACCATCGCGGCTTGGATGTTGTTCCACTATGAATTACAATCGACTGCGTGTTATTTCCGCGATAATTCGCTTTTGCGTGACATTTGGCCGCCAAATGCTACCGCTTTGCTGCAAATGCCGAATTTACACTATTCAGAGAAGGATCAATGCACCTTCTTTGGCGTCAGATCGATCACCAGTCTAACGTTGCTTGTGGGTTTCATCATTCTTTTTGCCTGGACTGGCAAGGAGTTGAGAAGCTTTAGAATCAAGAAATTGCCCGTGATCTTTCCAGCTCTATTGATAGGTTTCGCTATATTTTTCATGTGGTTGGATAAGTTCGACAATTATCACGGCTTGCACGCTTCGTTTGGCTTCCACCCGAATGATTCCATCGACGCCGTAATTATCAAAAGCCTCCTTAGAATATACTTTTATTATTGGCTGCTTTTTTCCTGGATCCTCAGCCTTATTCTATATTTTTTTCCAAAACCGATCCCCAAATCACCTTCCGCGACAAACAAAGGCTCGCTCGATTTCTACGGTCCCTAAGCGCACTTTCCTTTACTAAAGCTTGAAAAGCCTTTATCAGGCACGCGGTCAATTGTCCGCAAGATGCGGATGTTTGACCATTTCCACCAAACCACCCGCATTCGTTGGCGGGACTGGACAAGGAGAATATCGATGTCCCAATCCGTTTCCCTGACATTTCCCGACGATTCCGTGCGCAGCTTCGCTGCCGGCACGACCGGTCGCGATGTCGCCGAATCCATTTCCAAGTCGCTGGCCAAGAAGGCTGTCGCCATTGCTATCGACGGCACCGTGCGCGACCTTTCCGATCCGGTGACCGACGGCAAGATCGAGATCATTACCCGCTCGGACGACCGGGCGCTGGAACTGATCCGCCACGACACCGCGCACGTTCTCGCCGAAGCCGTGCAGGAGCTTTGGCCGGGAACGCAGGTGACGATCGGCCCGGTCATCGAAAACGGCTTCTATTACGACTTCGCCAAGAACGAGCCCTTCACGCCCGATGATCTTCCGGTCATCGAGAAGCGGATGCGCGAGATCATTCAGCGCAACAAGCCGTTCACCAAGGAAATCTGGTCACGCGAGAAGGCGAAGGACGTCTTTGCCTCCAAGGGCGAGCGCTACAAGGTGGAGCTGGTCGACGCGATCCCCGAAGGTCAGGATCTGAAGATCTATTACCAGGGTGACTGGTTCGACCTCTGCCGTGGTCCGCACATGGCTTCGACCGGCCAGATCGGCAATGCCTTCAAGCTGATGAAGGTTGCCGGTGCCTATTGGCGTGGCGACAGCAACAATCCGATGCTGACCCGCATCTACGGCACGGCGTTTGCCGAGCAGGCGGATCTGGATAACTATCTGCACATTCTTGCCGAAGCCGAAAAGCGCGATCATCGCCGTCTCGGCCGCGAAATGGACCTGTTCCATTTCCAGGAAGAAGGCCCCGGCGTCGTCTTCTGGCACGGCAAGGGCTGGCGGATGTTCCAGACGCTGGTGTCCTATATGCGCCGGCGGCTGCAGGGCGACTATCAGGAAGTCAACGCGCCGCAGGTGCTCGACAAGTCGCTTTGGGAGACTTCTGGTCACTGGGGCTGGTACCGCGACAACATGTTCAAGGTGACGGTCGCCGGTGACGACACCGATGACGATCGCGTCTTCGCACTGAAGCCGATGAACTGCCCGGGCCATATCCAGATCTTCAAGCATGGCTTGAAGTCTTACCGCGAACTGCCGATCCGCCTTGCGGAATTCGGTGCGGTCCATCGCTACGAACCTTCGGGCGCGCTGCATGGCCTGATGCGCGTGCGCGGCTTCACGCAGGACGATGCGCACATCTTCTGCACCGACGAGCAGATGGCCGCCGAATGCCTGAAGATCAACGATCTCATCCTGTCTGTCTATGAGGACTTCGGATTCAAGGAGATCGTCGTCAAGCTCTCGACCCGCCCGGAAAAGCGCGTTGGTTCGGACGAGCTCTGGGATCGCGCCGAAAGCGTGATGATGGACGTGCTGAAGACGATCGAGGCGCAGTCCGAAGGGCGTATCAAGACCGGCATCCTGCCGGGCGAGGGCGCGTTCTACGGGCCGAAGTTCGAATATACGCTGAAGGATGCCATCGGCCGTGAATGGCAGTGCGGCACGACGCAGGTCGACTTCAACTTGCCGGAGCGCTTTGGCGCCTTCTACATCGATCAGCACTCCGAAAAGACGCAGCCGGTGATGATCCATCGCGCCATCTGCGGTTCGATGGAGCGCTTCCTTGGCATCCTGATCGAGAACTTCGCCGGCCATATGCCGCTGTGGGTCTCGCCGTTGCAGGTGGTCGTGGCAACCATTACCTCGGAAGCCGACGCCTACGGCGAAGAAGTTGCCGAAGCCCTGCGCGATGCCGGCCTCGATGTCGAGACCGACTTCCGCAACGAGAAGATCAACTACAAGATCCGCGAGCATTCGGTGACGAAGGTTCCGGTGATCATCGTCTGCGGCAAGAAGGAAGCCGAAGAGCGTTCGGTCAACATCCGCCGCCTCGGCAGCCAGTCGCAGACGTCGATGTCACTCGACGAGGCGATCGCATCGCTTGCTCTCGAGGCAACGCCGCCGGATGTTCTGCGCAAGCGGGAAGCAAGACGCGTCAAGGCCGCTTGACGGTCCTCATATCTGGCGGCACCTTCAGGGTGCCGTCAGAGAACTGACATACAGCTTTCATATAGTTGATGAATCAACGCGTTGCTGTGGCTGCAACATGTGGCGCAACTGAACGATAGGAGCGGGGCAGCCCCGTCGCGCACTTGGAATTCAAAGAATTATCCTACGCCAATGAGCGGGATACGCGCATCAAGCGCTGGTTCATCCGCTCCATCGAAGGCCTTTCCGGCCGAGACCGTTATGCCCGGCTCTACGATATCTGGCGCACCGATATTGTCGGCAAGAGCGAGCGGGTTTTCGGCAAGATGCTTGACCTCATCGATGTGCGCCTACTCATCAAGGGTGAGTGGCCGCCGAACCAGATCCCCGAGGCGCCGATCGTTATCGTCGCCAATCATCCCTATGGTATCGGCGACGGGATCGCGGTGCTGGCGCTTGCCGAGCAATTGGGACGTCCGTTCAAGGTCCTGATCAACAATGAATTGTTGAAAGTGCCCGAGATGCTCGATTATTCGCTGCCGGTTTCTTTCGAGGAAACCAAGGAAGCGATGGCGATCAACATGAAGACCCGGCATGAGGCCGTTCGCCTGCTTAAGGAAGGCACGACCATCATCGTCTTTCCCGCCGGCGGCGTCGCAACCGCCAAAAAGGGTTTCGGACGCGCCGAGGATCTTCCTTGGAAGATATTTCCGGCAAAACTCATTCAGGCGGCACGCGCAAGCGTCATTCCCATCTATTTCGAAGGACAGAACGGTCGGTTGTTCCATCTGGCCAGCCGTATCTCGATGACCCTGCGCATTTCGCTGCTGATCCGGGAGTTCCGACGCCTGTCGGGCAGTACCATTACCGCCCATGTCGGCGCTCTGAGAAGCTGGGAAGCACTCAGCGAAGGCAGCGACCGCAAGGATCTGCTGACGAAGCTTTATGGCGCGGTCTTTTCGATGGCGCCGCCGAGAAGGATGCTGCGACGCAAGGCCAGCTAAGCGGGAAGGGCGGCGCGGCCGTCAATCCATGCTATCGCCGTCATCACCGCCGGCAGCAGGCGCCAATTGTTCGTAGGTCGGCAGCGGCTGCTGATTGGTGGTTGCCGGAGGTGTCTGGCTCTGGCGCATCGGCGGCATCTGGATCGGCAGCTGCCGTGCGGGCTGTTCATTATCGGCATCCTGCGGCTGCTGCTGCTTCATCAGCACTTCCACATCCGTATTCATGCCGGCGGCGACGGTGAAGTCGCGCTGATAGATCTTGTCCTTGTTGCGGGCGACGGCCGTGTAGCGGCCTTCTGCCAGTACCATGGTCGGAAAGGCGCTGACGCTTTCCCCGACGATATCGCCCGCAGATGTCAGGATCGACCAAGCGGTATCGGCGATCGCCTCGCCGCCGGCGTCCGAGACCAGCTTGAACGTGATCTTTGCCGCCCTGTGCTGGATAGTCGCCTCCGTCACCTTGCCGGCTTCCACCTGGATATCGGCGCGGATGACGGCATTGACCTCGCCATACTCGGAAACGACATGATAGGTGCCGGCGCTGAGGCCAACCAGCGTTTTCGGCTTCACGTCATCCATGACAAGGCCGCGCTCGCCGTCTTCCTTGGCTTCGCTGGAATAGATCGAGAAGCTCAGCTCGTTCGGAGGAATGCGGACATCGGGACCGGATACCGCGTTCAAAACCATGCCGCCGGCATCGAGAACCATCGTCTGCTTCTGGGTATCACCACTTTCCGGCACGCTTAGCCGCTTGGTGACGCCGGCACGACCGAAGGAGACATTGACGAAATAATCGCCCGGCAAAAGGTGGAATGAGGCCGAGCCTCCGCGCGAACTGGCAACCAGCGGCAGTTTACCGTCGGCCCCCGCTATCGGACTGAAGACATACCAGGCAAGACCCTGCTGCTGCGGGCTGCTCTGTGGCGTGAGCTTGGCCTCGAGCGAAACGTCGCGCAAGGTGCGCGCAGACGAATTCTCTCCATTTGGCGCCACGAAGGCATTGAGCTTCGGCATCTTGACGCTGCCGTCGAGCTGCTTGAATTCCTTGAAGGCATCCTGTGCCGAGACGGCGGTACTCATGCCCGCAAGCATCGCGAAAACCGCGCTCAATCGGCGAGCGGATGAAATGCCTGACATGGATACCAACCGATTGACTTCCGATAAAACACACGCCACTTCAAAACCAATGCGGTGGCAAATTCAAGACCTCATCCTACCACAAGCCAAAATGAAGGCAGTTCCTCAATGAAAACCGATATCAAGCTGGTCGACTATCTCGCGGTGCGCCGATCGATTCCCGCGTTCCAAATGTCGGAGCCGGGACCGGACAAGGCTGAGATCGAGGAGATTCTCCGATTGGCATCGCGCGTGCCGGACCACGGCAAGCTCGCGCCCTGGCGCTTCATCGTCTATCGCGGCGAGGAGCGTGCCCGTATCGGTGAAGAGCTGCTGAAGCTCGCGCTGGAAGCAAAGCCTGATCTGTCGGAGGAAATGATCCAGGTCGAGCGGACCCGCTTCACCCGCGCGCCCGTCGTCGTCGCAGTCGTCAGCAAGGCGGCGCCGCATTTCAAGATTCCGGAGTGGGAGCAGCTGATGTCGGCCGGCGCGCTTTGCATGAATCTGCTGATTGCGGCCAATGCCCATGGCTGGGTCTCCAACTGGCTGACCGAATGGTTCGCCTTCGACGAGCGTGCCTATCCGCTGCTCGGCGTGCAGCCGGGCGAGAAGGTTGCCGGCTTCATCCATATCGGCTCGACGAGCTTCCCGCCGGTCGAACGCCCACGCCCGGAACTTGCCGAAACGGTAACCTGGGTCGGCGGCGAGGACGCGTGATGTTCTATACGACGGACACCAACCGCCACGGTCTGGCGCACGATCCTTTCAAGGCGATCGTCGCGCCGAGGCCGATCGGCTGGATCGGCAGCAAGGGCAGGGACGGCTCGCTGAACCTCTCTCCCTATTCCTTTTTCAACGCCGTCAGCGACCGGCCGAAGCTGGTGATGTTTTCCTCCGCTGGCCGGAAGGACAGCGTACGCAATGTTGAAGAGACCGGCGTCTTTACCGCCAATCTCGTCAGTCGCCATATCGTGGAGAAGATGAACCATTCATCGATTGCCGTCCCCTATGGTACTAACGAATTCGAGCTCGCCGGACTGACGGCAAAGCCGGGCGAGCTGGTCGATGCACCCTATGTTGCCGAGGCCTTTGCCGTGCTCGAATGCCGGGTGACCGAAATCCTGCAGCCCAAGGGTCTCGACGGCACGGCATCGGAAAACATCATGGTCATCGGCCAGGTCGTCGGCATCCATATCGACGAGACGATCATTCGCGACGGCAGGCTGGACATGGCGCTGGCGCGTCCCATCGCTCGCATGGGGTACATGGATTATAGCGAGGGCAGCGACGTCTTCGAGATGATCAGGCCGAAGGCGCCCTGAGGGGGCGCCACTCATGCCGATAGGCGAAAGGTTAATAAGCAGGGTAAACGTCCCGTAAACCTTTGCCCGATAACGTGAAGCATATGAATTTGCGGGGCAAGAGTCGCCTCGTCGATATCGGGGCGTTACGTGATCATAGAAGCATTCCTTCGCTGGGCTGAAACCGCCAAGGCAGAAAGCAGAACCCGGGCGGCCAATGCGCTCGGCAGGGCCTATCTGCAGTCGGAGATGCCCAGGGAAGAGCGTGACGCCGCCGAGATGGCGATGACCTATCTGCTTGACGATCCGTCTCCTCGCGTGCGGCTGGCACTTGCCGAAGCCGTCGCCCATTCGGCCAGCGCACCGCGCAACGTCATTCTGTCCCTTGCCCAGGATCAGCCCGAGATTGCGGGGCAGATCATCCTGTTTTCGCCTGTGTTCACCGATGCCGATCTTGTCGATCTCGCATTGCATGGCAGCGACGTGGCGCGGATTCTCATCGCCTCCCGCGGGCTGGTGCCGCGTGCAGTCTGCGCCGCACTTGCCGAGATCGGCGGGGAGACTGAAATCCAGTGCCTGCTCGAAAATGACGGAGCCTTGCTTTCGCAGGCTTCGCTAAAGCGCATTGCGGAGCGCCTGGGCGATTGCGCCGACATACGCGGGTTGCTTCTTTCCCGGGACATTCTGTCTTCGGATATCAGGCACCTGCTGATGCGCCATGTCAGCGAAGCGCTTTCGGAATCGGCGCTTGTCCAGAGCTTTGTCGGTAGCTCCAGGCTGCAGCAGGTAACGCGTGAAGCAACCGAAGCGGCAACCGTCACGATCGCGGGAACGGCGCAGCACGAGCAACTGCCCGATCTGGTCGAGCATCTGAGGCAGACAGGCTGGCTGACGCCGGCTTTCCTGATGCATGCGCTGTGCTCCGGCAAGGTCGATTTCTTCGCCTGTGCGATCACCAACCTTTCCGGCTGCGACGAACGGCGCGTGCGCTCCATCATCTCCCGGGGCCGCGTCTACGCCATTCGGGCGCTCTACGAAAGCGCTGGATTGACCAGGGATATCAGCACCATCTTCGTCGAGGCGACGATGATATGGCGCGAATCCTCTCGCAAAAACGGCAACGCAATGCTGGAAGATGTTTCTTCGCGCCTGATGCGCAAGTTCCACCTTGCGGAGCCAGCTCCTGCGGCCGCTACACAGCTTCTCGACATGGTGGAGAAGCTTGCGAATGCCGAGCGGCGGCAGTCCGCGCGCAGTTTCGCCGCACTGGCGACGCTCGCCGCTGCGTGATATCCAGCGGCGTTCTATTTTCCGAGGTTCATCTTGTCGCTGACGATTGCTATCGAACCCCCACGCCAGGAAGGCGTCATTCGCCTTCTTGACATGTCGAGCGCCTATGCGGAGTCGCTTTATCCGCCCGAGAGCAACCATATCCTCGATCTGTCTTCGCTGGAGAAGGCAGAGGTAACTTTCTGGGTCGCCAGGGTTGAGGATGCGATCGTCGGATGCTGCGCGCTAGTCGAGGCCGGTGACGGCACAGCCGAGATCAAGCGCATGTTCGTCGATCCGGCTGCCAGGGGCCGCAGCGTCGCGCGCAAGCTCATGGAGACGCTCGAAGCGGCGGCGCTCGAAAGGGGCCATTCGGCGGTCCGGCTGGAAACCGGCATATATCAGCCGGAAGCGATCGGCCTCTACCGGAAATTCGGATATCTCGAAATCCCCGCCTTCGGCAGCTATCAACCGGACCCACTCAGCCTGTTCATGGAAAAACGGCTGGAACAAACGAGCTGAGCAATCAGCCCTCGGCAGCGTCCCGGACATGCAATTGCAGTTCGGGTTCCTGTGCCTGCTGTTCCTCGGTCAATTCGGCCTCGCGAATCCATTCGCGCCAGATCGCGACGATGATCGCCATCAGGACCGGGCCGATGAAAAGCCCGAGGAAACCCATGGTCTTCACGCCGCCCACCAGACCGAAGAAGGTTGGAAGGAACGGCAACTTGATCGGCCCGCCGACAAGCTTGGGACGAAGCGTCTTGTCGACAATGAAAAGCTCTATCGTGCCCCAGAGGAAGAGAGCGATACCGGCCCAAAGCGAGCCGCTGGCGACGAGATAGATCGAGACGAGCGACATCGAAAGCGGCGCGCCGCCCGGCACCAGCGCCATGACGCCGGTGAGAACGCCGAGCGTGATGGCCGAGGGAGCGCCGGCGATCCAATAGGCCACACCGAGAACGATACCTTCACCGATAGCGATCAGCGTCATGCCCATGACAGTAGAACTGATCGTCGCCGGCACGACGCGGGAGATCCTCTCCCAGCGATTGGGCAGGATGCGTTCGCCGAGCAGATCGACCTGGCGAACGAATGTCGAGCCGTCGCGATAAATGAAGAACAGCGCGATCAGCATGAAGAGCAAGGTCAGCACGACGTGGAACGCGCCACCGCCGGCCGCAAGCACCGCTCTGTATATATTACCGATATGGGCACCACTGACCAGTTGCGCCAGCTCACCGAGCGAACCGGGGCTGCCGACATATTGCGCCCACTGCTCGCCGAGCCAGGAGCCGACGACTGGCAAAGCCAGAATCCATTGCGGCGGCGGCGCACCTTCACGGTTCACATGGATCGCCCAGCTGAACCAGTCACGCACTTCACCAGCCATATAGATGGCGGAAAGAACGATGGGCAGGACAAGGAAGGTTACGATGAAGGCGATGGCGATGGTGGCGGCAAGCGTCGTATTGCCGCCGGTACGCCGCACGATATCGCTGTAGAGCGGCCAGGTGGCAAAGCCGATCACCGCGGCGGCCAAAACCGGAACGAGAAAACCGTAAAAGAAATAGATGCCGGCAATGGCAATTAGAATCAGCAGCCAACGCGCCGCGGAAATCGAAGGTATCAAAGGCATGCGCGCATGCGCACTCGGCCCCAGCCACCGGTGTTCCTTTGGCTTATGACGTTCAAATACACCCACCGGTCTTACTTCGCCCCTATTTACTAGATCATCCGGTTATGGGGTATGATCTAGGCCGTTTCAAGAGCAACGGCTTTAAAGCCTCTTTATTATGCAGGCATGACATTAGCACGACTATCGCGAGATATCAGGAGGGGCGCCTGATCACCTTGAACGCGAAAAACTGCGTCTTTTGCGTCGGATTGAAATTATTGTCGGCCACCAGGATCAATAGATCGGTGCCGTCTTTCGCCTTGCCGAAAGTAATGCCTTCAATATTGTCGGGGGCGAGGCCGAGGGCACGCAGATCCATGATCTGCGTTTTGCGCGCCGGCACGATGCGTTGATCGGTCTTCGCAAGCGACGGAATATTGGCGACGTCGGTGGCGCCATCAAGATCGAACATATTGATGGCGACCGAATTGCCGATGCCTTGCGCAAAGCCGCGCTCGATCGACAGGAGATGACGATCATCGAGCGCCATGATCTCGGACAGACCGAAATCATTCCATCCGCCGGCGATGGAGGGCGCCTGCGGGATGGGCGAGACCGGATAGACATATTGCGCCTTTTGCGCGCCGGTCGCCGCGTCGTAACGGATAAGACGTGCAAGCGCGCCGTTGGTCAATGTCGTGATCGGACCGTCCTGATAGAGCGCTGACTCGGTACCGACCAAAACGTCGCCGCCGGCAAGAAACGCCAGGCCTTCGAATGCAAGATTGTCACGGATGCCTGTGCTCTTGTCCGCGGTCGGGGCAAAACCATCGGGCAACGAGAACTCGCGAAGGAAGCTGCCGTCGCGACTGGCGACGCGCACGAAGGGCGGCAGCAGCGCCTTGCCGTCACCTTCGCTGGTCCAGTAGATACCGTCCTTGCCCAGGCGAATGGACTCGCCATCGACCTTCTTGACCGCGAAAGGCTGCCCGTCCTTGTCCTTCAGAGTGACGTGACCGACAACGGCAACGCCCTTCAGACCGCTGACGTCAACATCGATATCCAGATCATAGAACCGCGCCGGCGCCTTTTCGGAGCGGTCGTCGCTAATGGCGATATAGCGGCCGGTCGAGGGGTCGAAATCGATGCCAGAGAGGCCGCCAACCTCCACCCCATTTTCCATGAAGCCTGTCGGAATTTCGTAATTGCCGAGATAGGAGAGACTGATACCGGCCTTGCAGTCGCCGAAAGGGCAGGGCACGTCGATCGTCGTTCCGATATCCAACGCGTAGGCGGCGTGGCTTAAGAGGAGAGCAGCGGCAGTCGTCAGAAATGGCTTCAACATGGCGAAATCGTCAACCCGAATGGTAAAATGGCGGCTCCTGAGGCAATGCCGCCATCTACACATTCATCCATGACGCCTTCGTAACGGATATCCGACAATCCGATAAAATATCGCGAGTCGCGTGGACTGCGGCAATTAACGGTTGGCCTATCGTCAGATGTCGAGGTCTTCGGCGAAGGCCGCCCGCTCCTGAATGAAGCGGAAGCGAGCCTCGGCCTTGGTGCCCATCAGATTGTCGACGGCATCGCGGGTTCCCTCGAAATCGACCTCGTCGATCTCGACGCGCAGCAGCGTGCGCTTGGACGGATCCATCGTCGTTTCCTTGAGCTGGGCTGGAAGCATTTCGCCCAGACCTTTGAAGCGGCTGATCTCGACCTTGCCTTTGCCCTTGAATTCCGTCGACATCAGCTCCTGCCTATGGGCGTCGTCGCGGGCATAGATGGATTTCGAGCCCTGCGTGATCTTGTAGAGCGGCGGGACGGCCAGGAACAGATGACCCTGGCGGATCAGCTCCGGCATCTCCTGATAGAAGAAGGTGATGAGCAGCGAGGCGATGTGGGCGCCATCGACGTCGGCATCGGTCATCACGACGATGCGCTGATAGCGAAGGTCTTCCTCGCGATATTTCGTGCGGGTGCCGCAGCCGAGCGCCTGGACCAGGTCGGTGATCTGTTGATTGGCCGACAGCTTCTCGCGACCGGCACTGGCGACGTTCAGGATCTTGCCGCGCAAGGGCAGGATGGCCTGGTTGGTACGGTTTCGCGCCTGCTTGGCCGAGCCGCCTGCCGAATCGCCCTCGACCAGGAAGAGTTCGGCACCTTCGGACGTGTTCTGAGAGCAATCCGCCAGCTTGCCTGGCAGGCGCAGCTTGCGCACGGCGGTCTTGCGGTTGACTTCCTTTTCCTTGCGGCGGCGCATGCGCTCTTCCGAGCGCTCGATCACCCATTCCAGCAGCTTTTCGGCTTCGGCCGGATTATCGGTAAGATAGTGGTCGAAGGGATCGCGCAGCGCGTTTTCGACGAGGCGCTGGGCTTCGACCGTCGCCAGCTTGTCCTTCGTCTGGCCGACGAATTCCGGTTCGCGGATGAAGATCGACAGCATTCCGACGCCTGATATCATCACGTCGTCGGTGGAAATATTGGCCGCACGCTTGTTCTGGGTGAGGTCGGCGTAGTTTTTCAGACCCTTGGTCAGCGCAATGCGGAAACCGGCTTCATGCGTGCCGCCTTCGGGCGTCGGGATGGTATTGCAGTAGGAGTGGATCTGCGGATCGCCGCCATACCAGGTGATCGCCCATTCGAGCGAGCCGTGGCCGCTTTCTTTTTCCGACTTGCCGGCAAAGATCTCGCGGGTGACGGTGAATTCATTGCCCATCGTCGCCTTAAGGTAATCCTTCAAGCCGCCGGGGAAGTGGAAGACAGCCTTCTCCGGGACATCAGTGCCTTCGGGCGCCAGCTCCGGATCGCAGCCCCAGCGGATCTCGACGCCGCCGAACAGATAGGCCTTGGAACGGGCCATCCGGAAAACGCGGGCCGGATCGAAACGCGCGTGATCGCCGAAGATCTGCGGATCGGGATGAAAACGGACGCGCGTGCCGCGCCGGTTATGCACATCGCCCAGCTCTTCGATGCCACCGACCGGCAGGCCGCGCGAGAAGCGCTGGCGATAGAGCTTGCGGTTACGGGCGACCTCGACTTCCAGATCATCCGACAGCGCATTGACGACGGACACACCGACGCCGTGCAGACCGCCTGACGTCTCGTAGGCCTTGCCGTCGAACTTACCGCCGGCATGAAGCTTGGTCATGATGACTTCGAGCGTCGACTTGCCGGGTACCTGCGGATGATTTTCCACAGGGATGCCGCGGCCGTTATCCGTGACGGTCAGATAGCCCTCTCGGTCGAGGTAGACCTCGATGAAATTGGCATGGCCGGCCACCGCCTCGTCCATGGAGTTATCGATGACTTCGGCGAAGAGGTGATGCAGAGCCTTTTCGTCGGTGCCGCCGATATACATGCCGGGACGCATGCGGACGGGCTCGAGCCCCTCAAGAACACGGATGGAGCTTGCGCCGTATTCCTCCGACGACGACGTCATCGGAGCCGCGCGCTGTGCGGGCGCGGGGGCTGCCTTTTCCGGCTTTGCGGCCGGCTTTTCCGCTGCTTCTGGTTTCGGCGGGCGGGGGAGGCCGGAGAAGAGATCGTTGCTGTTATCCATAGAACTTCGAGCTGCTAGATTTGTCCTGGAGGGGCCAAACCCCTTTATTATCGCATTTGTCGCCGCTATTCGCGAATCATCGTGATTCTGCCAGAAACGGCGCACAAGAGCGATGGCGCCCCGTTACGGGGCAGATTCATGAAAGAGATTTGCGTTGCCGGGTGAAGAATGGCAAGCCCGATGGCCGATCGGAGGAAGTATCCGCATGCCAATGTCCACAGCTCATTTGCCCATCCTGTCCGCAATTTCAGGCTTTTTGCTTCTGGCGACAGGGCAGGCCGCCTCCGCAGATATGTTGAAGCCGTTCAAGGACGAGCTGTTTTCCAACCAGACCGTCATCGAAAGCCACGACAACGGCGCGTTCCAGACGATCGACTACCAGGAAATGCGTGACATTAACGGCCGCGACCAGATTCCGGAAAAGCGCGTCAAGCCGGCCTATGTCGATACCGGTCTGCGCTGGAAGGCGCAGGAAGATGAAACCCTGCAGCTCGGCGACCGTAAAGTGGATGTCACCCGCATAGGCCCGGCGTCGAAGCAAGCCTTTACCGTCATCTTCATCCATGGCCGCGGGGGCGACCGCAGACTTGGCTCCAACGACTATACGTTCGGCGGCAATTTCAACCGGCTGAAGAACCTCGCCTACCGCAACGGCGGCACCTACTACGCGCCGAGCGTCAAAGGCTTCGACAGCAACGGCGTTGCCGATATCGCGGCGCTGATCCGCTATTCCTACGAGCAGTCGGGCGGCAAGCCCGTAATCCTCACTTGCGCCTCCATGGGCAGCTTCATCTGCTGGGGCATTACCCGCGATGCCGAGAGCGTCAAGCGCCTGAAAGGCATGGCGATCCTGAGCGGCGTCACCGATCCGGATTTCACCAAGAGCGCCTTCTACAAGGCAAAGCTGCCGCTCTGGTTCACGCATGGCAGCAAGGATCCGGTCTATGCGGCTGCGGACCAGCAAGCTCTGTTTGAGAAACTCTACAAGGCGCACTATCCGACACGCTTCACGCTTTTCGAAACCGGAAATCACGGAACGCCGGTGCGCATGACCGATTGGCGCAAGGTGCTCAATTGGATCGTCGATCCGCAGGCGTCATGAAACATTCTCGCAATCCGACTTAATTTTCCGGATAAGCATTTTTCAAACGATTTGAGCCGGTTTCGGCCGCATTCGATAACTTTCCTTTCCCTTTCCTTTTTGTTAGTCCGAAGATGGATCAAGGGGGAGAATATCGGAATGACGAAGACCATACGGCCGCTTCTGGCCGGAAACTGGAAGATGAACGGCACGCGCGTGAGCCTGGATCAGATCAAGGCGATCGCGGACGGCGTCAAGGCGCCGCTGTCGGAGAAGATCGACACACTGCTCTGCCCCCCAGCCACCTTGCTCTATGTCGCGACGGCACTTTGCGACGACAGTCCGCTGGCCATCGGCGCACAGGATTGTCATCAGCAGGTCAGTGGCGCGCATACCGGCGATATTTCGGCCGAGATGATCGCCGATTGCTTTGGTACCCACGTCATCGTCGGCCATTCGGAGCGCCGGAGGAATCACGCGGAAAGTGACATGCTGGTGCGCGCCAAGGCGCAGGCGGCTCATGATGCCGGCCTCATCGCCGTTATCTGCATCGGTGAAACGGCTTACGAGCGCAACAGCGGCCAGACGCTCGAAGTATTGAAGCGGGAGCTTGTGGGCTCCATTCCGGATGGCTCCACGGCGCAGACAACTGTGATTGCCTATGAGCCGGTATGGGCGATCGGCACCGGCGTGGTCCCGACCCAGGAGAACGTGGAGGAAGCACATGCCTTCATCCGCGCCGAGCTCATCCAACGCTTCGGTAAAGAGGGAGCGAACATGCGAATCCTCTATGGCGGATCGGTCAGCGGCGCCAATGCACGCGACATTTTGGATGTTCCGCATGTCAACGGTGTGCTTGTCGGCGGCCAGAGCTTGAAAGCGGTCGACTTCCTTGCCATTTATGCCGCATTCGAACGGCAGTTCGCCTGAAGCAACAACTTGCCCGGAGTTCCGGCCTTAAAAGGGCTTGGAATAGGCGAGAGCCTCATGTAAAGAGCCGCGAGCTTTTATTTTTGATGCCCGCACCGGGCAGGACTGGATCTATGCAAACCGTACTGCTTGTCATCTATCTCATGGTTGTCGTCGCCCTTATCGGCGTGGTGCTGATTCAGCGCTCCGAAGGTGGCGGTCTCGGCATCGGCGGCGGATCGGGCTTCATGTCTGCGCGCGGTACGGCCAATGCGCTGACGCGTACCACGGCTATCCTCGCCACGCTGTTCTTCGCACTTGCGCTCGGCATGAACGTGCTGTCCCGCTTCGAAGCTCGCCCGACCGATATTCTCAATCGTATCCCGAGCACGGCAGGTCAGGGCAACGGCATCCTCGATTCGCTTGGCGGCCAGAAGGGTGCTGCTCCGGCCACGTCCCAGCCGAAGCCGGCCGACAATAGCGGCGTTCCGAACAGCGGCGCTGTCGCTCCGCAGTCGCAGGCAACGCCGCCTGCCGCAACGAATCAGGCAGCTCCTGCAACCATCAATCAGCCGGCTGCCGCAGCACCTGCCCAGCAGGCTCCGGCCGCGACCGGTCAGCAGACCGCGCCGGCAACGACTCCTGCGCCAGCCGACAACGGCGGCGTTCCGACCGGTAAGTAATCCCGGTCGCCGAAGATCATCCCCGGCAGGTCCTCGGATCTGCCGGTTTTGTTTTGTCCATATTCCGCGTTCTGTAGCCAAAATTCCGGAAACGAATTTTAGGGCTAGCGGAATCATTTGTGAAAAGGTATCCGGTGACTCCCATGGCGCGATATGTATTCATCACTGGCGGCGTGGTTTCTTCCCTCGGAAAAGGAATTGCGGCCGCGGCTCTCGGAGCGTTGTTGCAGGCTCGTGGTTATCGAGTCCGCCTGCGCAAACTCGACCCCTATCTGAACGTGGACCCGGGCACGATGAGCCCGACCCAGCATGGCGAGGTCTTCGTTACCGACGACGGTGCGGAAACCGACCTCGATCTCGGCCACTACGAGCGCTTCACCGGCCGCTCGGCCACGAAGACCGATAACATCACCACCGGTCGCATCTACAAGAACATCATCGACAAGGAACGCCGCGGCGACTATCTGGGCGCGACCGTCCAGGTCATTCCGCACGTCACCAACGAGATCAAGGATTTCGTGACGGAAGGCAATGAGGACTATGATTTCGTCATCTGCGAGATCGGCGGCACCGTCGGCGACATCGAAGCCATGCCTTTCATGGAAGCGATCCGCCAGCTCGGCAACGACCTGCCGCGCGGCACCTCGGTCTACGTTCATCTGACGCTGATGCCCTACATTCCGGCTGCCGGCGAGCTGAAGACCAAGCCGACGCAGCATTCCGTCAAGGAACTGCAGGCGCTCGGCATTCATCCCGACATCCTGCTCGTGCGTGCCGACCGCGAAATTCCCGAAGCTGAACGCCGCAAGCTTTCGTTGTTCTGCAACGTGCGGGAATCTGCCGTCATTCAGGCGCTTGATGTCGCGAACATCTATGACGTGCCGATGGCCTACCACAAGGAAGGCCTGGACAATGAAGTGCTGGCCGCTTTCGGCATCGAGCCGGCTCCAAAGCCGCGTCTCGAGCAGTGGGAAGAGGTTTGCAACCGTATCCGTACGCCGGAAGGCGAGGTGACCATTGCCATCGTCGGCAAATATACCGGCCTCAAGGATGCCTATAAGTCGCTGATCGAGGCGCTGCATCACGGTGGCATCGCCAACCGGGTCAAGGTTAAGCTTGAATGGATCGAGTCCGAGGTCTTCGAAAAGGAAGATCCGGCGCCTTATCTCGAAAAGGTGCACGGCATCCTCGTGCCCGGCGGCTTCGGCGAGCGCGGTTCGGAAGGCAAGATCCTGGCAGCCCGTTTTGCCCGCGAACGCAAGGTGCCGTATTTCGGCATCTGCTTCGGCATGCAGATGGCCGTCATCGAAGCGGCTCGCAATCTGGCTGGTGTCGAACACGCTTCGTCGACCGAATTTGGCCCCACCAAGGAGCCGGTCGTTGGCCTGATGACCGAATGGCTGAAGGGCAACGAGCTGCAGAAGCGCACGGCATCCGGCGATCTCGGCGGCACCATGCGTCTCGGCGCCTACAAGGCAACTCTGAAGAAGGGCACGAAGATCTCGGAGATCTACGGCTCGAGCGATATTTCGGAACGCCATCGCCACCGCTATGAAGTCAACATCGACTACAAGGCCAAGCTGGAAGATTGCGGCTTGACCTTCTCTGGCATGTCACCGGATGGCGTCCTGCCGGAGACGATCGAATATGCTGACCATCCGTGGTTCATCGGCGTGCAGTACCATCCGGAACTGAAGTCTCGGCCGCTGGAACCGCATCCGCTGTTCTCGAGCTTCATCGAAGCTGCGACGGAACAGAGCCGTCTGGTATAGAGCGTTTCACCGAAACGCTCTGCGTCTTTGCTTTTACGCAGTTCCGGACGGAAAACCGCTATGCGCTTTTCCTGGAATTGTTTTGAGGACTGCAAATCGCTTGCGGTAGTCGCTCGGGCTGACCGCAAGCCTCTCCCGAAAATGATGGCGCATGGTGGCGAGCGATCCAAACCCGCTGGCCACCGCCACATCGTCAAGCGAAATGGCAGCCTGCTTCTCCAGCAAGTCGCGAGCGCGTCGCAGCCGCTCGCTCAACAGCCATTCGCCCGGCGCCATGCCGGTAGTCGCCTCGAAGCGACGCTGGAAGGTCCGCATGCTCATGCCGGTACGCGCTGCCAGTGCGGCAATGGGCTGCTCTTCCTGCAAATGCTCGCGCATCCATTCGAGTAACGGACCCAAGCGGGCACCCTCGCGCTGTCTCAGAACCGGAGTCTCGATATATTGCGCCTGACCGCCTTCGCGATGGGGTGGCACCACCAGACGGCGCGCGACGCTGTTTGCGACGTCAGGTCCGAAATCCCGGCGAACGACATGCAGGCAGAGATCGATGGCAGCGGCACTGCCGGCGGCGGTCAGCACATTGTCCTCATCGACATAAAGAACATCCGCATCCACGGTGATATCCGGGTAGCGCGCCGCGATGGAATCGACATAGCGCCAATGCGTCGTTGCCTTGCGGCCAGCGAGCAGTCCGGCTGCGGCAAGAACCGCCACGCCGGAGCAAAGTGACATGATGCGAACGCCATGGCGGCTGGCCGCCTGCAGTTCAGCGATCAACGGAGCAGGGACCGGTGTCCCGATGCCACGCCAGCCGGGCACAATGATCAGATCTGCACCTGAAATGACTTCCAGCCCGTGGTCGACCTGCACCGTCAGCCCGCCGGCGGCACGAAGCGGGCCCTCCTCGATCGCACAGGCGGAGAAGCGATACCAGCCATCGCCCATTTCCGGGCGCGGCAGGCCGAAGATCTCATAGGCGACGCCGAATTCGAAGGTGCACAGCCCGTCATAGACGAGGGCGACGACATGCGGGCCGAGAAGATTGAGCTTATCAGAGTTTGGCATGATGTTAACGCTATATGGCATTTCGGCCAGTTTCAACTCTGGCATCGCTCAGGCATGAATGCATCGAACCCAAGAAGGAGCGCTCATGTCCCTAGTCAGTGAAATACCCGCCGCAGACCCAAGTCTCGTCGCCGAGCATTATGCCAAGAGGCTCGGTTTCGAGACCGATTGCTCCGACGTCTACCAGTCGATGAGATCAGGCAATGTGGATTTCGTCCTGCTTGACGTTCGCGGGCCGACCATGTTCCAGGAGCAGCATATTCCCGGTGCTATCAACCTGCCACATGGCAAGATGACTGTGCGAAAGATGGCGGAATGGCCTGATGATACTCTGTTCGTTGTCTATTGCGCCGGACCGCATTGCAACGGCACCGACAAGGCGGCCTTGCGGCTGGGCACGCTCGGCAAGCGCGTGAAGGTCATGATCGGCGGCATGACCGGTTGGGCGGATGAGGGTTACCTCTTCGAAATTGGCTAGCAGGCAAAGAGGGCAGATCTGGCACATGCAGGATCTGCCCAATTTTACGACACTGCGAAAAACTTCGGCATCTACGTCATTTGACTGTCGCGCCACCTCCGTTTCCGTGACACTGTGCGAGTAAGCATAATGGGAACAAAAGTATGATCCTCAATCCATTTGACGATCGGGCGGAAAGGTCGAAAGCGAAGATCGCCGTTACCTTCGCACTGCTGGTCGCTTTCAATATTGCCGCCTGGATTTGGGCCTGGATCGCCTTCGCCGACAGGCCGTCGCTACTGGGCATTGCGCTACTTGCCTATATGTTCGGGCTTCGCCATGCCTTCGATGCCGACCATATCGCCGCCATCGACAATGTCGTGCGCAAGCTGATTCAGGAAAAGAAGCAGCCCTATGCCGTCGGCTTTTTCTTCTCGCTCGGCCATTCCTCGATTGTCGTCATCGCCTCTGTCCTGATTGCCGCAACGGCCGCCGCCATGCAGAGCCAGCTCGATGCCTTCCACGATGTTGGCGGTGTCATCGGTACAACGGTTTCGGCTGCCTTTCTGCTGCTGATCGGTATCGCCAATCTCTTCGTCCTGAAGGGGGTGTGGTCTGCCTTCAGAAGGGCGCAGAGGGGCGAAAGGATCGCAGAAGATGACCTCGACATGCTGCTTGCCGGAGGCGGTTTTCTCGCACGCATCTTCCGGCCCATGTTCAGGGTCGTTACCCGCTCCTGGCACATGTATCCGATCGGCTTCCTTTTCGGCCTCGGCTTCGATACCGCAACGGAAATCGGGCTTCTCGGCATTTCCGCCGCTCAAGCCGCGCAGGGCATGTCCTTCTGGACCATCCTCGTCTTCCCAGCGCTGTTCACCGCCGGCATGTCGCTGATGGATACACTCGACAGCACGCTGATGACGGGAGCCTACGGCTGGGCCTTCGTCAAGCCCGTGCGTAAGCTCTGGTACAATCTGACGATCACTGCGGCGTCCGTCGTCGTCGCCGTCTTCATCGGCGGCATCGAGGCCCTGGGTTTGATCGCCGACAAGCTTGGTCTCGAAGGGAGCTTCTGGAACTTCATTGGCGAACTCAATGACAATCTTGCCAATTTCGGCTTCGCCGTCGTCGGTATTTTCCTGCTGAGCTGGTTGATTTCGACAGTGCTTTACAAAGCAAAGGGATATGACCGCCTGCAGATCAATCATTCCTGACGTCAATTGCGCCACATAGGGATGATCGAGAGCACGAGAAGGCAGGCGAGCACGATATTGAGGACGCGCCATTGCCATGGCGCGTTCAGCATTCGGGCAAACAGCTGACCGAGAGCGCACCACAATGTCAGCGAGAACGCCGCCATCACACAGAAGGTCAGGCCGAGCAGCAGCGCGAGCGTCAGCGGACTGTCTGCGAGTGCGGCGAAGGAGGCTGCGGCGCCCATCGTCATGGCCCAGCCCTTGGGATTGTGCCAGAGCATCCAGACGCCGGCGAGGAAGCCTGTCGGCTTGGTCATCTGCCCGGCCTTCTGCGGTTGGCCGCTTCTGCCGATCCGAACGGCGAGCCAGATCAGATACAGGGAGCCCAGCGTCTTCATGGCGATCTGCAACATTGGCATGGCCATTAATGCGCCGCCAAGCCCAGCAGCGGCAACGCAGGCCATGGAACCCAGGCCGAAGGCAAAGCCGCCCATGACGGGTATCGAACGACGGAAGCCGAAATGCGCGCCGGACGCGGTCGCGAGTGTCGTCGCGCCGCCCGGCGTTATGGTAGAAACCAACGCGAAGAGGATCAGCGGCAGTAGAGGTTCGATCGTCATATCCAGCCTTTCTCCATATCGAGAAAAGGCATAGGCGCCGCTCGGACATCATGAAATCGAATATTGAAGGATTGAGGCATTAGCAATTATAATGCCAAAATGATCCGAAACTTCGACATTGCCCTCATCAGAACCTTCGCCGCCGTTGCCGACCATGGCAGCATGACGATATCAGCCAATATGCTGCACATGACCCAAGGCGCCGTCAGCCAGCAGATCAAGCGGCTGGAGGACATGCTCGGCTGCGCCTTGTTCGAGCGTGACAGGCGCGGATTGCGGCTGACCGAAGCCGGTGAACGACTGCGCGGCAATGCCCGCCGCCTGTTGGCATTGAATGATGAGATCTGGGACGACATGACGGAGAGCACGGTTCGCGGCAGTGTCCGGCTCGGCGTTCCCTATGATCTCGTTGGAGCGACGCTGGCGCCCGTACTCAAATCCTATTCCGAGCGCCATCCGCAGGTGGAGATTTCGCTGGTCTGCGCATCATCGCCCGAATTGCTGGAAGAACTGGGGAAGGGAACCGTCGACCTCTGCGTGGTGGAGGAACCATACGGCACGTCGCGGGGCGAATGCCTGGCTGTCGAGCGGCTCGTCTGGGTCGGCGCGAAGGCCGGCAATGCTCATCGCAAGATGCCGCTGCCGATCTCGATGGTTGCCGATACCTGTGCCTTCCGCACATCCGTCTTTGCGGCGCTTAGCAAGGATGGTCTGCGCTGGCGGACGGTCTTTGAGAACGGCAATATCGAGGCGACCACGGCGACGGTGCGTACGGATCTGGCTGTCACCGCCTGGCTTGCCTCGACCGTTCCCGCCGATCTCGATATCCTCACTGTCGAGCAGGGCCTGCCCGAACTGCCGGTCTTTGCGATCAACCTGCATTTGCCGAAGGGCAATGCGACGCCTCAAGCGCTGGAGCTGGCCCGTCACATCCGCGAGGGCATGATGCGGCCGCGCCAATCCGCGGCCGCCTAAATTCCGCCTTCTGGCAGACCCGCCTATGCCGCCTTCGGCAGCGGTCCGACATAGCGCGACTGAGGCCGGATCAAGCGCCCGTCGAGCGTCTGCTCGCGTGCGTGGGCGATCCAGCCAACCGTACGGCCGATCGCGAAGACGCCGGTAAAGGAGCTGCGCGGGAAGCCGAGAGCGTCAAGCAGCAGAGCGGTATAATATTCGACATTGACGTCGAGAGGACGATCCGGCTTGCGCTCCTTGAGCAGCGCGAGAGCTGCTGCCTCGATCGCTTCCGCCAGCGCGATGCGCCCGGCATCCGCCTGTCCGCTGGCAACGATCGGCTTCAAGGCCGTTTTCAAGGCATCGGCGCGCGGATCGCGAACGCGATAGATACGGTGGCCAAAGCCCATCAGCCGCTCCCCGTGATCGAGCGCGTTCGATAGCCAGGTACGCGCGTTCTCGGGCTTGCCGACACCGTCAAACATATCGAGGACCGGGCCTGGGGCGCCGCCATGCAGCGGGCCTTTGAGGGCGCTGATTGCCGCAAGCACCGAGGAGGTCAGGCCGGCATGCGTCGAGGCGATGACGCGGGAGGCGAACGTCGACGCATTCAAGCCGTGATCGGAAATCGTCACCAGATAGGCGTCGAGCCCTGCCGTCTGCTCCGCCGTCGGCACTCGGCCCGTCAACATGCGCAGGATGTCGGCCGATTGTGAGAGGGAGGCATCCGGCTTGATCGGCGCTTCGCCCTTCTGCAATCTCAAGACGGCCGGCAGGAAGACGGCAGGCGCCGCCATCAGGCGGATCGTCGTGGCAAAGTCTTCGCCGTCGGCAACGCGTGCCAGCAGGGCACGTACGGCATCCACCGGCGGCAGCGCAAGCACTGCGGCGTCAGCGGCCTCCACATGCGCGAAGAGGGTAACACGGGCCACGCCAAGCTGCGTTCGGATGGTGACTGCGTCGATATGTTCGTCGAACAGGCCATCGAGCAAAAGCGCAGCCACATCCTCGAAGCGGCTGGTCGCGACCAGATCATCCAGCGACACGCCGCGAATGATCAGACGGCCGGCAGCGCCATCGACGTCGGATAGCTTGGTTTCTGCGGCAATGACATCTTCAAGACCACTTTTCATCATTGTTCTCCTTTGACTATCCGATTAGATCGGGCCTATTTCTATTGACGTCAATCTTGATGCAATTGATCAACATGAGGACCGATGAGCTGGCTGACGGCGGAGCAGGCGCTGAACCTGCTGGGAACGAAATCGCAGACGCTGTACGCCAATGTCAGCCGCGGGCGCATTCGTGCGAAAGCCGATCCCGCCGATACACGACGCAGCCTCTATTTCGCCGATGACGTCAAGCGGTTGGCTACCCGCCATGCCGGACGGCGCAAGACCGAGGCGGTGGCAGCCGAGGCCATTCAATGGGGCGATCCGGTATTGCCATCAGCGCTGTCGACGGTTTCGAACGGCAGGCTTTTCTATCGCGGCAGCGACGCGGCAGTGCTTGCCGAAAGCGCGAGTCTGGAGGATGTCGCATTGCTGCTGTGGGATATGAAGCGGCCGTTGCGATTCGAGCAAAACGCGGCTCGGCAAAGACTTCCTTCCCTGAACGCCGCGTTTTCAGCATTGGCAGAGCGCATAACAGGCGACTTGCCATCACTTGGACGCTCGCTTCCGGCCTTGCAGAACGAAGCCGAAAGCGTGTTCGGCACGGTGGCAGAAGCCTTGGCACCCGGCGCATGGGATCAACCGCTGCATCGACGTCTTGCCACGGCCTGGATGCGCCCCGACGCAGCCGATGTGATCCGCCGCAGTTTCGTCTTGCTTGCCGATCACGAGCTGAACGCTTCGACCTTCACAGCGCGGATCACGGCATCCGCCGGTGCAACGTTATCTGCCGCCACTCTGTCGGGTCTTTCTACGCTGACGGGGCCACTGCATGGCGGCGCATGGCAGAGCGTGCGCACGCTGATCGCACGGGCGGCTACGATTGGGGTGGACGAGGCGGTCCGCAGCTATCTGGCGGAAGGACGGCCATTGCCGGCTTTCGGTCATCAGCTTTACCCGGATGTCGATATTCGCGGCGAGGCGCTACTTGGTTGTTTCACGTTGCCGCCACTTTTCGCCAGGGTTCGAGATGTCGGAGAACAGCTGGTCGGAGAACGCGTCAATGTTGATTTCGCTTTGACAGCGATGACCCACGCCTATCATCTCCCGGAGGATGCGCCGCTGATCATCTTCGCGCTGGCACGGACGGTCGGCTGGCTTGCACATGCCATGGAGCAATCGACGAGCGGCAGGCTCATCCGGCCGCGGGCGCGCTATGTGGGGCCGTCAGTGCCTTGATCTCATTCCACCGGGAAATAGAGCGCGCGCCCTCAGTTCACCGGCAAGTGACAAACAGCTTCGATATTGTGGCCATCCGGATCGAGAATGAAAGCGCCATAATAGTTCTGATGGTAATGGGGGCGCAGACCGGGAGCACCGTTGTCGGTGCCGCCGGCGATAATCCCGACTCGATGGAACTCATCGACGATTTTCCGGTTTGAGGCAGCAAAGGCGATATGCGTGCCTGTTTGCAAAGCATCGCGCTGACCGATCCAGAAGAAAGCCTTCTGTCCAATGCCATAGCCCGCAAAACTTTCGCCTTCGGCATAAAGACGTTCTATGCCGATGGCGCGCAATATCGTGTCGTAGAAGATCTTCGATCGCTCGAAATCACGAACTCCGATCGTCACATGATCAAGCATATGGCCCTCCTAACAGCGAGATTAAGCTCCATCACCTCTGACCAATAGCGCCAGCGCCGCGATCGGCAAGTTCGACCCAGCCGATCACGAGTTTGCGGTTGGCAATCAGCCAGATCGTCGCCAGCGCGATCAAACCGACAACGATATTGGCGGCGACGAAGAGAATGGGGGCAAGTTGCGTGACTGGGCCGACATCACCACGTTCAACAAGGCGCATCGGGGCAGTCGCCAACGCTGTCGCGCCAAAGGTGAAAGCCCAATAAGCCGGACTGAAGCCTTCTTTCATGATCCAGGGCAGGAGACGCAACATGATCAGGGCTTGCAGCAAGCCGTAGCCGATCATTGCATGGACGAGCATGTCGGGAGGGCCTTGCGTAACGCTGATATAGGCAAGCGCACCAACGGCCGGCGGGGCCAGTTGAATTCCGAGGGTCGGTCTCAGTGGCGGCACGAGTGCCGGTCCTGTCAGCAGGCGATGCAGCAGGGCGGATTCGATGGCAAGCCAGGCGAAGAAGCCTGCGCCAAAGAAAAGCTGCGCCCATTGTGGAAAGCCAAGCGCCGCGCCGACGATGGCAGTGACGAAACTGCCGGCGACACTCGGCAGATAGAGTACGGCGGTCGTCGTCGCGATATCACGTTCGCCCTGCCAGAGCCCTCCGGTGCGCCAGACGGAAAATGCCAGGGTATAAACGGCGCCGATCAGGAATATGGTTTCGGCACCGATGCGCGAGTAGGGCAGGAGGCCACCGGCCACCAGCATAGTCGCGACACCGACAAGGCCGATGAAGCAGCACTGAACTGGGTGCGCCACTTCCTTGAATGCCTCCTCGCGCGCCACCATCCATTTCATAGCGTAGAGCACGATCAGCACCAGCCAGACGCCCAGCGCCAGAAAGGTCAGCACTTCCCCGACAAGTGCCGGCAGGTGCCAGATGCGTGCGCCCACACGCCAGGCATTGGCAAGACCGGAAAGCCCCAGAACCACACCGAAAAATGAAGCTGGAACCAGCGGCAATTTCAAAGACGCAGCCATATGCCCCCTTTGACGCCCTGTATGAGCGCCGCCCTAAAGAGAATGATGTAAAGAACCGAGATCGATGCTAAATCCATCGACGCGAATGGGAGAGCAAAATACAGCTTTCCTCGAAACCGGCAAAGCGCGATCATGATGAAAAGCGGGAGGTTTGACCAAGCGATATCACAGATGCGTGAACGGGCGAATTTTTCTTCGCTGTCTGGCCTGTGCATAGCTCGCCCGTCATTTGTTCATTGGAAAATACTGCGAAATGTCTCTATTGAACATTCAAACGATTAAAACCGTCCTAGGAGACTGACATATGCAAATCGGAATGATTGGCCTTGGCCGTATGGGCAACAACATGGTGCAGCGCCTGATGAGAGGCGGTCACAGCGCGGTTGTTTTCGATGCGCGTCCGGAAAGCATCGAGGGGCTGGAGCAGCTCGGTGCCACCGGCAGCAAGTCTCTCGCGGATTTCGTGTCGAAACTCGCAAAGCCGCGCGTTGTCTGGCTGATGTTGCCGGCAGCAATCGTCGACCAGGAATTGGCCGCGATCGTGCCGCTTCTCGAAGAGGGCGACATCGTCATCGACGGTGGCAATTCCTATTATCACGATGACATCCGCCGCGCCGAAGAGCTGAAACCGAAGGGTATCCATTACGTTGACGTCGGCACCAGTGGCGGCGTTTTTGGCCTGGAGCGCGGCTATTGCCTGATGATCGGCGGCGAAAAGGAAACCGTCGAACATCTTTCGCCGATCTTCGCGACGCTTGCTCCGGGTGTCGGCGACGTAGCACCCTCGAAGATGCGTTCCGAAGAAGCCGCCAAGAACAGCACGGCGGAGCAGGGCTATCTGCATTGCGGCCCGTCCGGCGCCGGCCACTTCGTCAAGATGGTCCATAACGGCATCGAATATGGCCTGATGGCCGCCTATGCCGAAGGCCTGAACGTTCTGCATCACGCCAATATCGGCAAGCAGACGGCCGAGAAGGACGCCGAAACAGCGCCGCTCTCGCATCCGCAATACTATCAGTATGATCTCGACATCGCCGAAATTTCCGAAGTCTGGCGCCGCGGCAGCGTGATCACCTCCTGGCTGCTCGACCTCACGGCCGACGCCCTGCATGGCGACGCGGCGCTTTCGCAATATGCCGGTCGCGTTTCCGACTCCGGCGAAGGCCGCTGGACGATCTCGGCCGCTATCGACGAGGGTGTTCCGACGCCAGTGCTGAGCGCCGCGCTTTACGGGCGCTTCGCTTCGCGCGGCAATGACGACTACGCCAACAAGGTTCTCTCCGCCATGCGCGCCGGCTTCGGCGGTCACCATGAGAAGCCGGCGAAGTAATCGGTCTACCGATCTGAAGAAATATGGGCCGGGTGGGTCAAACCTCCCGGCTCTTGCTTGTCTCGTTTGCCGCCGTTCCGGGAAAAATGAGTCATCGCGAAAGCGGCTATCTATTCCAGATAGGGCGTCAGCAGGTCTTCGATCCATGTCATGAATGCGCGAACTCGGCGCGACAGATTGCTCCGATGTGCTACGACAAGAGACACGGCGATCGCCCGGCGACGAAAATCGGGCATGATCTCCACAAGCGCTCCACTCTCTAAGTATTGGCCAATCCCCAAGAGTGGCGCCTGAATCAGGCCAAGGCCGGCGAGGGCGGCGGCGTCGTAGGTCTGCGCGCTGTTGACGTGTAGCGAACCAGGTAACTGAAACGTCGCGTAGCCATCACCGTCCGGATATTCCCACCCATGGGGTTTTACGCCCAGCATCGTCGAAAAATGAATTGTCCGATGTTGCTGACGCCGGAGATCTTCCAGCGATCGAGGAATGCCGTAGCGCGCCAAATAGGCGGGACTGGCAGCATTGACCATGCGCAAGAAACCCAGTGAGCGGGCGATCAGCGTCTCGTCCCTGATGGGGCCAAGCCGCAATACACAGTCAAATCCTTCTTGAACCAGATCAACTTGGCGATCGCTACTCGACAGCTCCAGCTCCAACTCGGGGTGGGTCGCCATAAAGGCCGGCAAGGCCGGCACGATCGTTGTGCGCGCCACTTCGGTCGGGAGATCGACCCGTAAACGCCCGCGGAGTGCTACGCTATCGCCTGCGAACATCGAGTGCAGGTCATCAACTTCAGCAAGCAGATCACGGGCGCGGGCATGAAATGCGCGTCCATCCTCCGTTAACTGCACACTGCGCGTCGTCCGGTGAAGGAGCCTGACACCCACATCTTCTTCCAGCTTCCGGACCGCCGTTGAGGCTCTCCCCTTTTGGATGCCCAGGCTATCGGCTGCGTGAGTAAAACTTCCCATTTCCGCGACTGTTATAAAAATGAGGATAGGTTCGAGATTCTGCATTTCGTGCCTCGATATTGTTCTTTTCTGAGAGAACAGTCAGTTCAATTCCAAGATGTTTATCATACCGTGGAGACACAGTAGCTTCGAAATTAGATGATCCTTTCGGAGAACGACAAGTGTCTAAAACCATGAACCTGCGTCAGTTGCCTGAAACCATGAACTTGTATCGCGCCCAGTTAGCCGGTCGGATGATGAGCGCGTTTGTCGTTATCGCTCTGGTGACAGATGGGGCTATACAGCTCTTCGCGCCAGCGCAGATCGCGAGCATGTTGCAGGAAACCGGGTTCGCCATGGACCTGACCCGTATCGTGGGTCCGATCATACTCGCCTGCGCCATCCTCTACGCCATTCCGGCCACCGCCGTTCTCGGCGCGATCCTGGTGACCGGCTTTCTGGGAGGCGCCATCTGCGCTCATGTCCGCGTCGGTGAGTTGGGGTCGCCGCCGGAACTTATTTCCCTGCTTCTGGGCGCGATGACATGGGGCAGCCTCTATCTGCGCGATCCCCGTGTACGGGCCATTCTGCCGCTTATCCATTGAACCAACGGGGGCATCAGTCTGTCCCGCAACATCAGGAGAAAATACATGTTTTTAGTAATGGGAATCACAGGGAAAGTGGGCGGCGCAACGGCCAAACACCTTTTGGCGCGCGGCGGGCAAGTGCGCGCGCTGGTCCGTAATCGCGAGCAGGCTTCGAGCTGGGCAAACCAGGGCGTGGAATTGGTAGACGGCGATTGGAATGATCCGGCGGCCATCGAGCATGCGCTCAAAGGCGTCGAAGGCGCATTTGTCATGTTGCCGTCTGTCTGGGCGCCTTCGCCCGATTACAAAGAAGCAAAGGGCGTGATTGCAAACTATGTCGAGGCGCTCACCAAGGCAGCTCCGCCGCGCGTGGTTGCACTTTCATCAATGGGTGCGAACAGAACCAGCGGGCTCGGGATGATCACCGCCTTGTCGCTTCTGGAACAGGGTTTTCGCGACCTGACATCCCCAATCGCATTTGTGCGCGCAGGCGGCTTCTTCGAAAACTTCCTCTACGGCTTGCAGATCGCTCAGGGCGGAACGCTACCGGTCTACTACAATCCAACAGACCGGAAATCGACCATGGTCGCGACGAACGACATCGGGGCGGAAGTCGCAACCCTTTTGACCGGGCCAGCCTGGTCAGGGCAGCGCGTCATCGAGCTCGGTTCGATGGTCAGTGCGGATGAAGTTGCTGCGCAATTGGGTGAAGTCCTGAAACTCGACGTGAGAGCCTTTGCAGTCCCGCGTGCAGGGTGGGCGGAAGCGTTCGAGCAGTTAGGCATTCCGAAGGGCCGCACCGGACCTGCCGAAGAAATGTTTGAAGCCGTGAATGCAGGATGGATGGTCCTCGGAGTCGAGGGTACGGAGCACATAGCGGGTACGACGACAGCACGCGAAGTCTTCGAGGCTGCACAGAACGCCGCCAAGACGTAAGTCCCGGAAGCATCAGGCGTGACGGAAGCTTCCCGTCTCTGCGTCGGACGTATCGCGGGAAGCACTCAACAGTTCAAGTCAAAACGGGGTGTTTACTCCCGCCCAATGTTCCGACTTCCCGAACAGCGCGGTTTTCCGTCCGGAATTGCGTAAAAACAAACAGATAGAGCGTTTTCGCGATTCGAAGAAAAGTGGAACGGCTCTAGCCGAGCAGATCCGGGCGCAGAAATATCACCCCAGTCGTCGCCCCCACCTCAAGCTCCGGCGCGTGCGGCGGACGCACGACCAGGGAGTCGGCGCGCGAAAAGACCTTCATCATCGACGAATCCTGTTTGGAGAAGGGCTCGGCGAGCCAGCCCCCGTCGGCAGCTTTCGTCAGCGTCGCGCGGACGTAATCCTGTCGCTGATCGTTCGCGGCGAAGGGCACGGCGGCGCGTGCAATGCCTTCACGCTTTACCGGAGGCAGGGATGCGCGCTTGCGAATCAGAGGTTCGAGAAAAAGCAGTCCGCAGACGAGGCTGGAGACAGGATTGCCGGGAAGGCCGAGGACATGCATGTCGCCGAGGCTACCGACCATCAGGGGCTTACCGGGGCGCATGGCAATGCGCCAGAAATCCAGCTTCATCCCCGCGGCGATCATCGTCGCCTGCACCAGATCGTGATCGCCGACCGAGGCGCCGCCGAGCGTGACGATGATATCGGCCTTTGCCACCTGCGCACGGCCAATGGCAGCGGTAATCTCGTCGCTGTCGTCGGCAACGATGCCGAGATCAAGCACATGGGCGCCGGCATTGCGCGCGAGTGCGGCAATGCCAAAGGTATTCGAGGCAATGATTTGCGATGGCCCTGGTTCATTGCCCGGAGCGACGAGCTCATCGCCGGTCGCGAGAATCGCCACCAGCGGCCGGCGATAGACATCCAATGCCGGATGATTCATGGCCGCGGCGACAGTGAGCCGCGAGAAGTCCATCACCGTACCGACGGGAAGCACAGCTTCGCCTTCCAGGAAATCCTGTCCGCGCGGGCGAATATGCTGCCCCTTGCGCAAGGGATAGGTCGTGCGGATACGATCGCCTTCCAGGCGCTCCGCATCTTCCTGCAGGAGAACCGAATCGGTGCCTGACGGAACGGGAGCGCCGGTGAAGATGCGAACTGCTTCGCCCTTGCCGACGCTGCCATCGAAGGCATGGCCGGCGGCGGAGGCGCCGATGACCTGCAGTTCCGAACCAGGCGCTGCAGCATCCTCGAAGCGCAGCGCATAGCCATCCATCGCCGAGGCGTCGAAAGGCGGCTGGGTTAGGCGGGCCGTCAGATCTTTGGCCAGAACCCGACCCTCGGCCATGTCGAGCGGAACGCTTTCGAAGCGATGGATCGGCGCGGCGCTGTCCAACAGGCGCGCTTGCGCTTCGGCGACGGGCAATAGGCTCATGTGTTAGGCCCCCGGATGGCGGAAATCCCCCGATTTGCCGCCGGATTTCTCCAATAGAGTGATGCCGCCGATTTCCATGCCACGATCGGCGGCCTTGGCCATGTCGTAGATCGTCAGGCAGGCGACGGAAACCGCCGTCAGCGCCTCCATCTCGACACCGGTGCGACCGGTCAGCTTTGCCGTCGCGATCACTCGCAGGCCGGGCAGGGCAGCGTCCTCTTCGATATCGACGGCCACCTTTGTCAGCATCAATGGATGGCAAAGCGGAATGAGATTGCTGGTCTGCTTGGCTGCCATGATGCCGGCGAGCCGCGCCGTGCCGATGACATCGCCCTTCTTGGCGTTGCCTTCGCGGATCAGCGCCAGGGTCTCCGGCTTCATCTTGACGTAGCCGGTAGCCGTAGCGCTGCGTGCCGTTTCGGCCTTGTCGCCGACATCGACCATATGCGCTTCGCCCGAGGCATCGATATGTGTGAGACCGGCCTTCAGCGTGCTCATTTCACTCGGCCGCCAGAATGCCGGCTTCGCCGTTCAGCAGCAATCGGGTCGCGGCCGCGACGTCATCCTTGCGCATAAGGCTTTCGCCGACGAGGAACGTCGTGATGCCTGCGGCCTCAAGACGTTTGCAATCGGCATGGGTGAAGACGCCGCTTTCGCCAACCAGCAGCTGATCTTTCGGCACCATGGGTGCCAGGTTCTCGCTGACCGTCAAGCTGACTTCGAAGGTACGCAGATTGCGGTTGTTGATGCCGATCAGCGGCGAGGAGAGCTTCAGCGCGCGCTCCATCTCTTCGGCGTCATGCACCTCGACCAGCACATCCATGCCGAGGCCGAAGGCTTCGTCCTGGAGACGCTCGGCATCATCGTCCGAAAGCGAGGCCATGATGAGGAGGATACAATCGGCACCCCAGGCACGGGCTTCCTGTACCTGATAGGTGTCGAACATGAAGTCCTTGCGCAGTGCCGGCAGCGCGCAGGCCGCGCGGGCTGATGTCAGGAATTCGGGCGCGCCCTGGAAGCTCGGCGTATCGGTCAGGACCGAAAGACAGGCCGCTCCGCCGGCCTCATAAGCCTTGGCAAGCGCCGGCGGGTCGAAATCGGGACGGATCAGGCCCTTGGACGGGCTTGCCTTCTTGATCTCGGCGATCAGGCCGAAAATACCGGCATCTTGCTTGGCCAGCAGCGCCTTGTGAAAGCCGCGCGGTGCGGACTGCCCGGCCTGCATCGCCTTGAGATCGGCAAGCGACAGCTTGACCTTGGCGGCAGCGATTTCCTCGCGCTTGTAGGCTTCGATCTTTCTAAGGATATCGGTCATGACGTCCTAGCCCTGTCCTTCCTCGTTGGAAACGGCAATGAGCTTTTCCAACGCAACGGCGGTAGCGCCGCTATCGAGCGAATGGGCCGCGAGCTTCATGCCATCATGGAGCGTTTCCGCCTTGCCGGCAATGACCAGCGAGGCGGCCGCATTGGCAAGAGCGATGTCGCGATAGGCGTTCTTTTCGCCACCCAGCACCGCACGAAGAGCCGCAGCATTGGCAACGCCGTCGCCGCCCTTGAGATCGGCAAGATCGGCATGCTGCAGACCGAAATCTGATGGTGTCAGCTCGAAGCTGCGGATCTTGCCGTTTTCCAGAGCTGCGACGGAGGTCTTGCCGGTCGTGGTGATTTCATCGAGGCCGTCGCCATGCACGACCCAGACGCTCTCGGCTTTCAGATCCTTCAGAACTTCGGCCAGCGGCAGCACCCATTGCGGTGCGAAGACGCCGAGCAGCTGGCGGCGCGCGCCCGCGGGATTCGAAAGCGGACCAAGAAGGTTGAAGATCGTCCGCGTGCCGAGTTCGACGCGCGAGGGACCGACATGGCGCATGGAGGAATGATGCAGCTGCGCGAACATGAAGCCGATACCGGCTTCCCGAATGCAGCGGGCGATCGTCTCCGGTCCGATATCAAGCTTGATGCCCAATACGGACTGTGTGTCGGCGGTGCCGGCCTTGGAACTCTGAGCCCGATTGCCGTGCTTGGCGACGGGCACGCCGGCGCCGGCGACGATGAATGCCGCCAGCGTCGAGATATTGTATGTGCCAAAACCATCGCCGCCGGTGCCGACGATATCGATGGCATCCGCCGGCGCCTTCACCGGCAGCATCTTGGCCCGCATCGTGGTCACGGCGCCGACGATCTCATCAACCGTTTCGCCGCGCACGCGCAACGCCATGAGAAAGGCACCGATCTGCGACGGCGTGGCCTCGCCCGACATCAGGATTTCGAATGCCTGCCGGGCTTCGTCCCGCGTCAGCGCCTCACGATTGGCGACCTTGGCGAGGAAAGGCTTCAATTCTGTCATTGATGATCCATCCTCCCGTATGGGTCTAGCGGGACATCGCCTGTTCGGCGAGGCTCTGGTTGACCGTGACGGCGTATTTGGACTGCAGCTGATTGACCATCTGGTCGAGGATGTCGTCGCCTGCCGCATTGGCGATCTGGGCGACCTGCTGATCGTCGTTGCTCAGCGCATCTGTCGTCGGATTGTCGTTGACATCGGTGACCTTGAGCAGGATCTGCGTCGTGTCATCGGCGCCGACGGCATTTGCGGCCGTGTCGATTGGACCAGAGAAGGCGGCAGCGATACCACCGCGACCGAGAACCGGATCATCCGTCGAGCGCGTGATACCGGTCTTGCTTTCGACGGCAATGCCAAGCGGCGTGGCGATGTCGGCAAGCGACTTGCCCTTCTGCGCTGCCTGTTTCAGCTCGGTTGCCTTGGCGGCAAGCGCGACCTTCTGCTGCTCCGCGGTCCAGTCGGCGACGGCCTTTTCACGCACTTCGGCAAGCGGACGATCGTGATCGGGCGTGACGTTCATGACGTCATACCAGATGTAGCCGTCGTTGCCGACTGTCAGGGGAGCAGGGTTACCGCCCTGATCGGCCTTGAAGACTTCCGAAATCAGCTGCTGTCGGGCCGGCAGATCCTTGATCTCATTGCCCTTCTGATCGAGGCCAGTCTGATCGATCGCATCGATGGTGACGAGCTTCAGCTTGAGCTGCGAAGCTGCATCCTGCAGCGATGCGCCAGAGCCGCGCAGGTCTTCGAACTTGTCGTGGACGCTGGTGATTTCGTTGGCGGCGTTGGCGAGCGCAATCTGCTTGCGGATATCTTCCTTGACCTCGTCGAAATTCTTCGCCGTTTCGTTCTTTACATTGGTCACGCGCAGGATGACCGGGCCGAACGAACCGTCCACGACCGGGGTTGTACCGCCTTCCTTGGAGACGGCGAAAGCAGCTTCGGCAACGGTCTTGTCCGGAACCTGATCCTTGGTGAAGGTGCCGAGCAGCACGTCGGACGGCTTCTTGCCCTGGTCGGAGACGAGCTGGTCGAAGGTGGTTCCCGTCTTCAACGCATCGGCGGCCGCGTTGGCAAGATCCTTGTTGGCGAAAGTCAACTGCTCGATGGTGCGCGTTCCCGGCGTGGTAAAGCTGTCCTTGCGCTTGTCGAACTGCGCGCGCACTTCGTCATCCGTAACACTTGCCAGATCGGCAATATCCTCGGCCTGCAGCTTCACATAGGCGAACTTACGGTATTCAGGTGCACGATATTTCGACTTCACACCATCGAACCATTTCTGCAACACGTCGTCGGCCGGCGCCTTAACGGGATCGATATTGGCATTGGTCAGCAGCAGATAATCGATGCTGCGGGTCTCGTCATGATACTGCTTGACCGCATCGACAAGAACCGAAGGCGCGATAAAGCCGTTCGATACCGCCTCGACGATCTGGCTGCGGATCGCGACCTTGCTGCGCTCCTTGATATAATCGTCCGGCGATATGCTGCTATTGCGCAGAAGCATATCGAACTTTTGACGGTCAAAGGCGCCGTTCGCAGCCTTGAAAGCAGGATCGTCGCCGATGAGCTTGGCAAGGCGGTCTTGCGAAAGGCCGAGGTTCATATCGGCGGCAAGCTGATCGAGCGAGGCGCCGGCGACGAGCTGCGCGACCGTCTGCTGCCCGATACCGAAGGCGCGGGCCTGCTCCGGCGTGATCTGCATGCGCAGCTGCTGGCTGATCGCCTGGATCTGGCGGCGATAGGCGAGACGGAACTCGTTGGTATCAATGTGCTGATCGCCAACCGTGACAACGGTATTGCTGCTGCCACCGGTGATGAGGGACCGCTCGACGCCCCACACGCCGAAGGCTGCCGCAAGAAGAAGCAACAAACCCTTGGCAACCCAGGTCTGGGCGATTTTTCTCAGCACGTCGAACATCGGAAAGCAAACCTCGTCATCATCAAGTCTTCGCCCGCAGGCGAAACAATCGGAGTTCCTTAGAACAATCCGAACCGGAATTGAAGAGCCAGCGGGGAAATCGCCGGATGAGGCGCAAATATGCCGGAACCTTTGAGAAGCGGCGGCGTTTCAGCAATACGGAAACACAAGGAGCAAACGATGGCAGAGACGAAATCAGCCTCCACTCAGTCGTCTTCGGCACGAGCACAAACGGAAACGGCAATGGAGGATCTTGCCGCCCAGGTCGCAGCGTTGCGCGAAGATCTGGCAAAGCTGTCACAAAGCGTGGCGGCTGTGGGGCAGGGAGCGAAATCTGTCGTCGCGGAGGAAGCCCAGGAGATCACCGAGCAGTTGCGCGAGAGAGTTCGCGAAGACCCGATTTTCATGGTCGCTGCCGCAGCCGGCATCGGCTATCTGATCGGTCTCCTGAGCCGACGCTAGCTTCAGGACGAACTTTCGATCGGTGGACGAGCCCTGCGAGCCACCACAGCTGCGAAACTGCCGAAAAGGCGCGGACGAACCGTCCGCGCCTTTTCAATTGGTCGGAAGTGGAGGCGGCCACACCTGAGAGCTGTAGTTCCCACCAAATACGCCACAACCAGCGCCTGCTGCGACATCTTTGCGACACTCCCTGCGACATCTTGACCGTCGCCACTTGTTGAACGCCCACCCTCTTGTATCGCATGGTCGCTTACTATAGGTAATGACAATTATAAGGTTGCTTATGAATAGCAGGCTCCTCATACCATGAATTCGACACCCACCGTTGGTTTTCTCCTCCATGACGTTGCTCGACTGCTTCGAAAGAGATTCGAGCAGCGTGCGAAGGATTTGGGCCTGACACGCTCGCAGTGGCAGACCCTTGCCTACCTCGCGAACAATGAAGGTATCCATCAGGCCGGACTGGCCGAGATTCTGGAAATCGAGCCGATCACCCTGGTGCGTATCCTCGACAAGCTCAGCGAACGGGGGCTGGTGGAACGCCGGCAGCATCCGAACGATCGACGAAGCTGGCTTCTTTACATGCGCGAAGAGGCTCGTCCGCTAATGGACACCATGCGCAGCATAGGCGAACAGTCGCGCCGGGAAGCACTCGAGGGCGCCTCTCAGGAAGATCAAGAACGCCTCTATGAATTGCTTACCCTTATGAAATCGAACCTGGTCAGCGCCTGCCGTTCGAAGGCAGTCGACAAAGAGTTACAACATGGCTGAAGCATCCTCTCCGCTTCGCGTACCCGCGAACGCAAACTCCTCCGAACAAAGTCAAACTCCTGTCGCCGAGGCCCCATCCTCCAACCCGGCGCAGCAACCCTCGACGACCGTTCCGGCCACACCGGCTGCACCTCCTGAAACGCCGCGCAAGCGCCGCGGCCTGACGCGGCCGGTGATGTTTGCGCTGCTTCCGATAGCACTTGCCATCGGCGGTTATTACTACGTTACCGGCGGACAGATCATGTCCACGGACAATGCCTATATCCAGGCTGACATGGTCGGGGTTTCCACAGACGTCTCCGGCACGGTGATCTCGATCGACGTGCATGAGAACGAAACCGTTAGGAAAGGGCAGGTGCTTTTTCGCCTGAAGCCGGATTCTTTCCGAATCGCGCTCGAGGGCGCGAAAGCACAGCTCGGCAATGCCAGGAACCAGATCCTGAACCTGCAGGCGAGCTACAAGCAATCCCTGTCGGAAATTGCACAGGCACAGGCCGATATCCCGTACTATCAGACGGAATTCGACCGCCAGCAAAACCTGATCACCAATTCGGTCGCTTCCAAGGCGGCCTTCGACCAAGCCAGACACAATCTCGAAGCCGCGCAGCAGAAGGTATTGGTCGCAAAGGCCACAGCCGCTGCGACTCTCGCCCAGCTGGGCGGCGAAGGTACTGCCGATCTGCCTCCGGAGCAGAACCCGCTCTATCTGCAGGCGAAGGCGGCGGTTGACAATGCGCAGCGCGAACTTGACGACACCGTCGTCAAGGCCCCCTTCGACGGCGTGACCGCAAACGTACCCTCGCTGCAGGTCGGCGCCTATCTGACGGCCTCCCAGCCGGGCTTCTCGCTGGTTTCCACCACGCATCTGTGGATCAATGCCAGCCCGAAGGAAACCGAACTCACCTATGTCCGGCCTGGCCAGAAGGTCGACATCTCGGTCGATGCCTATCCGGGCGTTACGTGGAAGGGCACGGTCGCCAGCATTTCGCCGGCATCCGGCTCGAGCTTCTCGCTTCTGCCGGCGCAAAACACAACTGGTAACTGGGTCAAGGTCGTACAGCGCATACCGATGATCATCAATATCGACGACACGGCGGGCAAGCCTCCGCTGCGAGTCGGGATGAGTGTCGTCGCCGGTGTCGACACCGGCCATGCCCGCGGCCTGCCTGATTTCATTACCAACCTGCTGGGCCGTTCCCGCGGTCAGGATCATGAGTAATACCGCCACCGCTTCTCCCGCGGTACCCGTTGCCAACCGCGGCGCGATCACCGCCTGCGTCATCCTGTCCGTCATCATGCAGGCGCTGGACACCACCATCGCCAACGTCGCTCTGCCGCATATCCAGGGCGACGTTTCCGCCAGTGCGGACCAGATCAACTGGGTTCTGACGTCCTATATCGTCGCAGCGGCGATCATGACGCCGCCCTCCGGCTTTCTTTCTGCGAAGTTCGGCCGCAAGCGCGTTCTGCTAGTAGCGATCGCCGGATTCGTCGCCGCCTCGGTCCTGTGCGGCCTGTCGGAATCGCTGATACAGATCGTCGGCTTCCGCCTGTTGCAGGGCCTCTTCGGCGCCGCGCTCGTGCCGCTGTCGCAGGGCATTCTGCTCGATATCTACAGTGTCGAGGAACGCGGCCGCGCGATGGCGCTGTTCGGCGTCTCGGTCATGGTCGGCCCGGTGCTCGGGCCGGTCATCGGCGGCTGGCTGACCGACAATATCAGCTGGCGCTGGGTGTTCTACATCAACGTGCCGATCGGCGCGCTCGCCTTCTTCGGCATCGTCGTCTACGTGACCGAAACGAAGCTCGATGCGCTTGCCAAGCTCGACTGGTTCGGCTTCAGCATGCTTTCGATCGCGATTGCCGGCCTGCAGCTTTTCCTCGACCGCGGTGAACAGCTGGACTGGTTCTATTCCAGTGAGATCATCATCGAGGCGCTCGTCTGCGTCAGCGCCTTCTATCTTTTCCTGGTGCACATGTTCACGGCCGAGCGAAGTTTCGTCAATCCGCGGCTGTTCATGGACCAGAACTTTGCCGTCAGCATCCTGTTCATCTTCATTGTCGGCGTCACCTATCTGGCTTCGCTGGCGCTGATGACGCCTTATCTGCAAACGCTGATGGGTTATCCGGTCGTGACAGCCGGTATTGTCATGGGGCCGCGCGGTCTCGGCACGATGTTCTGCATGTTCCTGGTCGGGCGCCTGATCGGCAAGGTGGACACGCGCTGGCTGTTGTTCATCGGTCTCGCGCTGACCGCCTGGGCCATGTACGACATGACAGGCTGGACACCGGATGTTTCGCAATGGACGCTGATTTCAGTCGGCTTCGTGCAGGGTGCGGGCCTCGGTTTCCTCTTCGTGCCGCTGACGACGATCGCCTTTGCGACGCTGCCGGCGCAGATGCGCGGCGAGGGGACCGGCCTCTACAACCTCTCGCGTAACATCGGCTCCAGCGTCGGCATTTCGGTCGTCTCGATGCTGATTACGGAGAACACGCAGGTCAACCATGCCAACATCGCCGCCTATGTGACGCCGTTCAACCGCTATTTCGACCTCACGGCCGCGCAGGGCGTGAGCCCGTTCACGGCGGTCGGCAGGGCCTCGCTTGATGGCATGATCACGACGCAGGCGACCATCATCGCCTATATGGACGACTTCAAACTGCTGATGCTGATGTCGATCTGCGCCATGCCGCTGCTTGTGCTCCTGCGCAAGCCGAAGGCGCCGCCGGCGGTCGATCACAGCGTCGCAATGGAATAGCCGCGCAGCCTTTCCAGTTTCACTGCGTGGTTATCGGCCGCCGGGCGCCACCCCGGCGGCTTATTTTTGATCCATCCCTAAAAACGACGGCTGACGAAGCGCGAGCCGGCGGCTCCGAAACGCCAAAGGGGATCGACATTCTTCGTGATGCCGATGCGCTTGCCCGCCACGATCGGCACCCTTTCCGCAAGCGAAAACGAAAACGGAGCCGCATCCAATGAACGGCCATTAAGCCCTATGTCGACGGCCAAGG
This sequence comes from Rhizobium sp. ZPR4, assembly GCF_040215725.1. NCBI lineage: Bacteria > Pseudomonadati > Pseudomonadota > Alphaproteobacteria > Hyphomicrobiales > Rhizobiaceae > Rhizobium > Rhizobium sp. ZPR4. The sequence goes on along the minus strand of NZ_CP157967.1, from coordinate 1,459,403 downwards.
CCTGCGAGAGCTTTCCCGGCCCGTTGCAAAGCGAAACGATATCGGCAAGGCCGCGCCGCTTCACCATCTCCTCGATGCCGCTCTCCGGCTCCAGTGCCCGAATGAGTACGGCGCTCGCGCCGGTACAGACAAAGTTCAGGCACCAGTGGATGCCATAGGACCGATAGATGTAGACATGTCCTGCCGGCCCGAACATGGCCGCATTGCGCGGCGTCTGCCCGTTATAGGCATGGGATGCCGCGTCATCCGGCCGATAGGCCTCCGTCTCGACAATGTGTCCACCGACACCCGCAACGGTCACACGCGCTCCGATCAGATCGGAGGCGACTGCTACGGCGTCCCGGCTGAAGAAGGCGGCAAGTGCATCGCCGGTAAGAGGCTTGGCTCCAAGAGAGAGGGAATCATCGTCAAGTGTCATGGGCGAGGGCGATATCCAGATTGGTCGACACCGAACCGTTTGTAAAAAACGCAGAGTTTTGGAACCTCTTTTCCTACAAATTTCGGTGAAAGGACAGCAGACAATTAGCCCCGGCATGACGGATTTCCAGGATACACAATCCGATCGACGGCACCGGAAAGAGCATTCCTTCCGCTGGACCAGCAAATCCGCGGCCGCCCCCTTCTTTAACAAAGCCATCCAACTTATTGATTTAAATAAATCTCCATTTGCAAAAGAGCTGAATAGCAGAGAGTGAGGCAGCAAATGAGGATTATTTGCCCACGCCTTCGATTTGCCGAAATGAAGAGGTCGGATGCTTTGCGTGATGATAATTGACAAACACTAAGCTTCGCTTATCATTAGCCTGCTTCAGTCAGATTTGACCCCTGACCTGGCGAAGGGGGTTCGGCCGCTTTAGCTGGCCGGCCCCCCTTGTTTTTGCCGGTTTAGACAAGCGCTTTCGAATGGTTTGGATGCTTCTCTGGAAGCGACGCGGTCCTACAATCCAGACTCCCGCCTTTACATCACACTATCAAAATCATGATCCACGCTTGGGTAGAGGGGTTGAACAATATCCTGCGCCGTGGTCTGCATCCGGCTTGGATATAGGCTGGTTTCTTCGTCGAAACCGCGGAGCGCGACCAAGACGGTAAGCCGGTGCTGGAACCAAAATATTCGGGACTGCACTACCTTAGACATTGGTTCGCATCATGATGCATCAATCGTCGCAAGGATGGCGGTTTGGAACTTCCGACGAAGTTCGTTCAGGAGCGCATGGGGCATTCGACGATCGCGATGACAATGGACACGTATGGCATCTATTTCCGCGCATCGATGACGGCTCCGAACTGGCCGCGGCGGCGGAATTTGTGCTCTCTTGACGCAACATGAATGCAACACATAGCGCATATCGCCATATAATTCAGGCTTTACGTCTTGATTTGTAATCAGAGGGTCGCGGGTTCGCAAATCCGCAATAGCTCACCGCTATCTCAAAAGTAGAAAAGCTCATGAAACCGAAACTCGTCCCGAACGTGGGCCGGGTGCTTTGTTGTGCGCGGAGCATCCGCCTCATCGTCGTGGCCGGCATCCTGTCCGGCTGCGGAATCGCACTCGCGATCATTGACCAGATCGTCGCGAAGCCCCGCGGTGTCTTTGCCGCATTATCTGGCCTCGTGACCTGCGGAGCGCTGATCAGTCGCCTTGTCGCCGAAGAAAGCCTGAAAGGCAATGAAGATGGCGAGTAAGCGCGCCAAAGCCGGCATTGCAATGGCCGTCACCACATTGGCGGCGCCGTCAGAGGGCTATTATGGCTACGTCTATAAAGACCCGAAACGTCAAGGGCAACCTGGCTGCGGTTCAGGAAGACGTTTCGCAAATGCGGCCGGTCACCGACGACGTGAAGCGATGGAAACTCATGAGCCTGGGGGCGTTAGGCATGATCGGGATCATCGGCATGGCGCTTGGCGTGTCGTTTGTCGATACATTGAAGCGAATAGGCTTTTGCTTATCGGCAAATAGCCCTGCCTCGAGGGGATGAGGCAGGGTGCGGAGGCTAGGCAACGAACCTCCTATGCGAATATCCGGTTGAGGGTGGGCACTAGTCGCACACAGTTTCGCGCACCATCACTCGATGATGATGGCGGTAAGCGTAGTGCCTCTCCGTCCAGCACCGGCGATGATACCTATAGCGCGGGCCGTCATAATATCCATCATATGCGTAGGCTGGCGGATAGCGATAATAGCGCGGTGGCGGCGGATCGTAGTCGTAGCGAGGCCCAACTCCGTATTCAAAGTAGACCTGAGAGAATGCCGGCGATGCCGCCAAAGTCGTTGCGAGCGCCAGCGCCGCGATTACGATTCTTTTCATTTCTTTTCCATTCCGATTTACATACAGCTGCGAGGCATTAATCCACGCCTTAGATGTAATATGCCATGAACGCTGCGCGTGAACACGGACCAAAGTCCCGATCAAGTATGGACCTTGGCCTGAGAACTCGTGAAAGCTCGGTTCGCTAGCGTTGACGAAGCTAGCGTTAAAATAGCAAACGCTTTGCGCATGACTGTTCCTCTGGCTGAGAAAACCATCATCGCTACCGGGCGGGTTTAGTCCATCGTCACAAAAGGTGGTGTTTCTACTAGGCTCCTGTAGAACCCAGCAGCAACCACGACACCGCCGAAGGTCGAGCGAACAAAGACGCTGGCCTATGACGCAGCTCAGACAGCGGTTCTGATTGAAGCTTTCCACCCAGGCAGGATGTTTATACCGATGCTTCTCGCCGTGATGTGCGGGTTGAGGCGAGGGGAGATCCTGGCGTTGCGCTGGCGCCATGTCGAATTAGGCGACAACAGACGCATGCTTTCCATCAGGGAGAGTGCAGAACAAACGAAGGACAAGGTCCGATACAAAGAAAGGCGGCGGATCGCCCACAGTGGCGCTGTCGTCGATGATGCTGAAAGAGCTGAAGGCTCACCGGACGAAACAAGCGGAAGAGCTTTTGAAAATCGGCATCAGGCCAGACTATGACTCGTTCGTGGTGGCTCAGGTCGACGGTCGCCCGCTGAAGCCGGTCTCTCTCACCCATGAGTGGACAAGGCCGCTTGGGGAAAACGTCTTTACCTCTTATTCGCTTCCACGGTCTGCGCCATACCCATGCATCACAGATGCTTGCCGCCGGCGTCCATCCGAAGGTCGCCAGCGAGCGTTTAGGCCATTCAACAATAGGGATCACGCTTGATCTTTACTCGCCTGTGATGCCAGGAATGCAGGCTGATGCCGCTGAACAAGTTGACGCGGCGTTGCAAGTCGCTATAAGCGCAAGTCGGAAAACGAAATAGTTGCAAACTGCGTAGCAAACGACTATTTCACTCCTTGGTATTAAAGAGAAAAATCATTTAATATCAAATAGATGGAAGAGTGTCCGAGTGGTTTAAGGAACCGGTCTTGAAAACCGGCGTGCGGGAAACCGTACCGTGGGTTCGAATCCCACCTCTTCCGCCATGCTTTTATGAAATCATTAGATTTTTGACGGTCAGGCGGCTCTGATGCCGCCCGAGGTCACTGCTGGCTAGCGCCGTGCCGATTGGCTTCACACCGGCGTGCAGAAAAGCTGTACGAATTTGAAGCTCGTCAGCCAGCCGATGTCCGGGGATGTGCCGACATCGATCACCTCTTTGCCGTCATAGGCATCCACTTTGAAGCTGTAGTTCAGATCCTCAAATATTTTCATGATCGTGGAGACCGTCCTGACCGGGTTGTCGAAGAGGAAAGTGTGCAGTTCGAGATTGATATAGGGCCGATAGGACAGGATCTTTGGTGCCCCCAGCAATACTTCGAGATCAGCGCCGTCCACATCGATCTTCAGGAAATCGACCTTTCTCAAATGATCGTAGTCGTCATCCAGCCTGACGACATCCACCTTGGTCGACATTCTCGGGTCCTGATCCGATGCCAGAACCATGAAGGAACCCTGGCTGTCGTGAACCGGCAACATGCCCTTCCGGTCGCCGGCTGCGCGCGGATGGACGACGACGTTTTCCAGTCCGTTCAGCTTGGCATTGCGTTCGATCACGGCGGCGTTGGCAGGAGATGCCTCCCAGGCGTGGACCACACCACTCGGCCCCGCACACAGAGCCAGAAGAACCGTTGTAAGCCCCTGATGTGCACCGCATTCGAGAACCGTGGCACCCGGCCTGATGGTATCGATCCACCATTGCCGCTCGCTTTGCCATTGATTGGGGTAGCTGTACCATTGCCGGCCCAACTCGTCCTGAATATGAATATCGAACTTATGCGGCCCGACAAAACGCTCGCGCGCGATGAACGGTTCGAAGACTTCAGACATCTTGGTATGCCCCCTTTTAACCCAACATACACGACCTGCCGAAAGGCAGGCCCATCGAACGCCCGCAGTCTTACAGGATCACCCTACGTAGATCAATAATTACTAATATCTAATGTTTTGATCGATTTTGGGCTGATTGCCGTCAAGGGTGAAGCATGACGTGTCACATTGGGAATTCCTGTCTTGTCTTGTCCTTCGCAACGCTATTTCCAAAGGAGATGACAAATGATCCGCCAGCGCATCGCAATCGTCTATCATAGCGGTTATGGGCACACGGGCAGACAGGCCGAAGCCGTCAGGGCGGGGGTCGAGGAGGTCGACGGCGCAGAAGCCATGCTGTTGACCGTCGATGAGGTGGAGCGCCACTGGGGCGATCTCAATGCGGCACAGGCGATCATCTTCGGTTCGCCGACTTATATGGGCGCGGTTTCCGCGCCATTTAAAACATTCCAGGAGGCAACGTCGAATGCGGTTCTCGCCAGAGGCTATCTCTGGAAGGACAAGATCGCAGCCGGCTTCACCACCTCCGGATCACGATCCGGTGACAAGCTTTCGACGCTGATGCAGATGGTGATTTTTGCAGCCCAGCATGGAATGCATTGGGTCGGTCTCGATCTTCCTCCGGCGAACTGCTCTTCGACAGGTTCGGAAGAGGATATGAACCGTCTCGGCTTCTGGCTCGGCGCCGCGGCGCAGGCGAATACGGATGAAGGCCCTGAAACCGCGCCGCCCGCATCCGATCTTGCCACCGCGCGCCATCTTGGAAAACGTGTGGCGCTGGCTACGTTGCAATTCGTTCGCGGCCGCGACTTCGATCCATTTCCACGCGAGTTTGCGGCCCATGAGTGAGACATCCTTCGACCCGATCTTTTCCGAGCTGCGCCCGCGCCTCGTCAGGCTTGCCTACAGGATGCTCGGGTCGGTCGCGGATGCGGAGGACATCGTGCAGGATAGCTGGCTACGCTGGCTGGCGACCGATCGCACCTCCGTTCGCGAACCGGCGGCATTCCTGCGGACCGTCGTCACCAGACTTTGTCTGAACGAGCTGAAATCCGCGCGCCGTCGCCGGGAATCCTATGTGGGCTCCTGGTTGCCGGAGCCGATCTTCGATCCGGAGGATGGCGATGCCGCCGACGATATAACCATGCCGCTGATGCTGGCCTTGGAGCGACTTTCGCCGCTGGAGCGGGCCGCCTTTCTGCTGCATGACGTGTTCGGCATGGATTTCGATGAGATCTCCTCCGCGATCGGTCGCGAGGCGGCCGCTTGCCGCAAGCTTGCCAGCCGGGCTAGGGCGCATGTCACTGAGGCCCGGCCGCGTTTCGCCGTCGGCAAGGAACAGGGGCTCAAGCTTGCCGCGGCTTTCTTCACGGCGTCGAGAACGGGAGACATGGCCTCTCTTCGGACCTTGCTTTCCGAGGATGTCATTGTCTATGCCGACGGCGGCGGCAAGGTGGCGACGTCGCAGCGACCACACATCGGGCTTTCTGCCACCATGCGGCTCCATGAGCAGCTGGCGCGAATTTTCCGCGCGCATCCCTCACAACTGATCCACTATGCCGTCATCGATGGCTTGCCAGGCTTCGTGACAATAGAAGCCGACAATGTGGTGCAGACGACCGCGCTGCAGATCGAACGGGAAAAGGTTGTTGCCATCTATTGCACCCGCAATCCGGACAAGCTGCGACACATTATCGAGACTTTGCCGCATTGATGGGTCGCATCGATGGTTGACGGCGTGAAGCGGGAGATGCGAAACCCACATCTTCTTTGCGCTGCTATGGCGCCTTGGCAAAGGGGGTGGGCATGCAGCGCTTCAGCATACGCCGTCTGGATCGTGACAACGCTTCGATGTTCAGGGACATCCGCTTGGAAGGACTGGCCCGTCACCCGGAAGCATTTGGCGCATCGCACGACGAAGAGCTGGACTATTCGCTGACCCAGATTGGCGACAGGATTGAAAACAATGCCATATTTGGTGGCTTTGCAGATGACGGAATGCTGGTAGGCGTCGTCGCGGTTGCACGATCAAAGAGCACGAAGATGCGCCACATCGCCACGATCTGGGGGATGTATGTGCGCCCGGAAGGGCGAGGCACCGGCCTGTCGCGTTCCCTGATGATCGCGGCGATCGACGAGGCTGGGCAAACATGCCGCTCGATCCGACTAACGGTTGTATCCTCCAACGCGGCAGCCATTCGCCTCTATGAATCTCTTGGCTTCAAGGCCTGGGCGGTCGATATGGAAGCGCTAAAAGTCGGCAATATCTATCATGACGAAATACTGATGCGTCTTGATACAGGCGCCTGAAAGAACTGCGCCGAAACTGCTCACAACAATCCCATCACATGGCAAACCGAGTGCATCTGTTGCAATCCGGAACGACTGATGGCGACCAGAAAACAAGTCATTACCGGAGCGGGGCGGTCGTGACCGACACTACTTGCAGCAGGCAATGCTTTACTGGGCATTAACCATGATCTTCGGAATTTCTTCAGTGCGCTCAATTTGCATCGCAAAATGGACAAACTGCAATCATGATTAAAGCACCGTTAGGTGATTGGAGCGTAGCAGGATACCGGAATGAGGGACGTACCGGTAGCAGACCTCCGTCAAAGTAATGAGTAGCGGCTTGGGACAGATGAAATTCGAAAATCGTGCAGTGACATACGCAACGGGTATGCGTTGGTTTGCTCTCTCACTGATGTGCGCAACCATCACGGCCTGCGGAACGTCTCAAAAAGTTGCTTCGACGCGCCAGCACGGCAAGGAATATTTCTCCGAGAAGGAATACGGCGTGAAGGCGAGCCCTCGCGTCGTCAACAACGGCCCGGTGCCAAAGGGCGGCGGCCGCTTCATGGTCGGCAATCCCTATCAGGTGAAGGGCAAGTGGTATTACCCCAAGGAAGATTTCGGCTATAACAAGGTCGGCATTGCGTCTTGGTACGGCTCTGCATTCCACGGTCGCCTCACGGCCAATGGCGAAGTCTACGACCAGCAGTCGCTGACCGCAGCGCACCCGACGTTCCCACTGCCGAGCTATGCTCGCGTCACCAATGTCGAAACCGGCTCCTCCATCATCGTCCGCGTCAACGATCGCGGCCCATACCATCCCGGCCGCATCATCGATCTTTCCAACAAGACGGCGCAGCTACTCGATCTCCAGCACAGCGGCACTGGCGACGTACGCGTGCAATATGTCGGCCGTGCCCGCATGGACGGTCATGACGAGCCTTATCTGATGGCATCCTATATTCCGAAGGGTTCGCGCCTGCCCAGCATCAATCCGGGCGGCCAGATCGCAACCGGCGTGATGGTTGCTTCGGCCGGGCGCATGACCGCGGATCAGCTGCCGGATTCGTATACGCCGACACCGACGCGCGCCAGCCGTCAGGTGCGCAGCTTTGATGCTACGCCGGCGATCGCGCCCATTCCGCGCCAGTCGCCTTATTCGGCAACGGCCTTCGCCGATGCGCCGAAGCCCGCTTATAATGGCGACAGGCGCAACAATCCGCCGCCGATGACCTGGAACGGCGGCGCGATGCCTGCCGTTGAGTCCGCCGATCCCGTGATGATCGTTCTGCCGCAGATCGGGCCGATCCCACGCGAGCGACCTGATTTTACGCCTCGCATGGCAAGCCTCGACAACCAGTCCCTGGGCTCCATGGTTGCCGGCTATCAGGAGACACCGGTCAAGACCGTATACGTCGATCTCGCCTTCGATGCCGTCATGGTTCGCAACGACGGCCTCACGCAGGAATCGATCCTCTCGTCCTATCGCCGCCAGCATCAGGGTACGACGCAGGTCGATTGATCGGCGTCATTGCCTGAATCTTAACCCGTCACTAAAATAATCGTGCGGGTGGTCGGATGAAGGGGACGATATGCCAAAGCGCTTGATTCTTTTGTTCCTTTTCCTGCTCGGCGTCGGCAATGCCGCTGCCCTTGCGCAGCCGGCCGCACCAGGCGCTTTCGACACGAAAGCTGCGCAGGCATTCATGATCGAGGCGTCGACCGGCACTATTCTGCTCGCCAAAAACGAGGATCAGCTGATTTCGCCGGCGTCGCTTGCGAAGCTGATGACGTTGGATGTCGTTTTCGATGCGATCGGGCGAGGGGAGATCAATCTCGACACCGAATATCCCGTCTCGGAAAATGCCTGGCGGACAGGCGGCGCTCCCTCGCGTGCGTCGACGATGTTCGCAGCTCTGAAATCTCGTATCCGCGTCGGCGATCTTATCCAGGGTATAGCCGTGCAGCAGGCGAATGACGCCTGCATCGTTCTGGCGGAAGGCATGTCTGTCAGCGAGCGCGAATTCGCGCGGCGCATGACGGCGCGCGCGCGCGAGATCGGCATGTCGCGGGCGACCTTCATCAATTCTACCGGATTGCCGGATGCCAACGACCCCGATGGCGGCGGTAAGGTCTCCGCGCGGGAGATGGTCATGCTTGCGCAGGACCTGCAGGAGAAGCACCCGGATCTCTACAAATATTTCGGGCAGGCCGACTTCACCTGGAACAAGATCTATCAGCGCAACAAGAACCCGATGCTTCTGCTCAATATAGGCGTGGATGGCCTGGGGCTCGGCTTTGCCGAAAGCGAGGGCTTTTCGATCGTCGCCTCCATTCAGCGCGACGGCCGCCGGCTGTTCCTGGCGCTGGGAGGCCTGAAGAGCGACAAGGAACGCATCGAGGAAACGCGCCGCGTGCTCGAATGGGGCCTCAGCAATTTCAAGAGCCAGCGTATCTTCGCCGATGGCGAGGTGATCGGCGACGCCAGCGTCTATGGCGGCGCTGCTTCCACCGTCGGCCTGCAGGCGAAAATACCCGTCGATGTCTATGTTCCGATCGAGACGCCGGATCGGCTGTCGGCGCGCATCGTCTATCGCTGGCCGCTGACGGCGCCGGTGGCTGCGGGCTACGAAGCCGGCACCCTTCGCGTGTTCCTGGGCGCGCGTCTGGTGCGGGAGCTGCCACTCTATACGAAGGAATCGGTCGAGCAGGGCACATTGGGTCGCCGCGCTTTCGATGCCTTCATGGAATTGACGGAATCGCTGCTGTTCTCCTGGCTGTGGGACAAGCCTTTGCCGACCTGAGTGAGCCGCAAGGCTCGCGAAATCTCTGTTCACACCCCATATAGAGTGGCGGACACCGGGACATGCACGGTTCCACCTGGACATGTCTTGGGTTAAACAGGATGCGTATCGCATGCCGGACGAATGGCACGCGAAAAGTGCAGGACATGATCATTGGCTGATGCAAACGGATTATTCGTAAGCTTCGAAGGCGGCGAGGGGGCTGGCAAATCCACCCAGATTCGCCGCCTGGCTGAACGGTTGCGCGAGCGTGGCCATGAGGTTCTGGTAACGCGCGAACCCGGAGGCTCGCCCGGCGCAGAGGCGGTGCGGCACGTCCTGCTTTCGGGTGCAGCGGAAATGTTCGGCACGCGCATGGAAGCCATTCTCTTTGCCGCTGCCCGCAATGATCACGTCGAGGATGTCATTCGCCCGGCACTTTCGCGCGGCACCATCGTGCTTTGCGATCGGTTCATGGATTCCTCACGCGTCTATCAGGGCGTGACAGGCAATCTCGAGCCTGACTATATCGAGGCTTTGCAAAGGATTGCCGTCAACGGTGTCGTTCCGCACTGCACGCTGATTCTCGACATTCCCGCGGAAGTCGGTCTAGAGCGGGCGCGCAAGCGCGCCTCCGCCGTGACCGCACCCGATCGCTTCGAGAAGGAAGAGATGCAGACCCATGAGAAGCGCCGCGAGGCGTTCCTCGATATCGCCGCCCGCGAGCCCGAGCGTTGCCATGTCATCGATGCTCAGAAGTCGGAAGACGAGATCGCCGCTGAAATCGCCGGGATTGTCGACAAGCGGCTCGGTGCTGCCAATATCGCTGCGAGATCGGAAGCGGCGCAATGAGCGACGAACGGCCGGGCGTCCTCGACGGCGCCATTCCTCCGCAGGACAATGCGAAGCTCTTCGGCCATGAGGAGGCAGAAGCCTTCCTTGCGCAATCCTATCGCTCCGGCAAGGGCCATCACGCCATGCTGATCGAAGGGCCTGAAGGCATCGGCAAGGCGACGCTCGCCTTCCGTTTCGCCAATCATGTCCTTTCCCATCCCGATCCGGCATCCGCGCCGGAGGTGATCGGCGATCCGGATCCGGCATCGGTCGTCAGCCGGCAGATTTCCGGCGGGGCATCGCATAATCTGCTGCATTTGAGCAGACCGGTCGACGACAAGACCGGCAAGGTGAAATCCGCGATCACCGTCGACGAAGTGCGTCGCGCCGGAAAATTCTTTTCGCAGACCTCAGGCACTGGCAACTGGCGGATCGTCATCATCGATCCTGCCGACGATCTCAACCGCAGCGCCGCCAATGCCATCCTGAAAATCCTCGAAGAACCGCCGAAACGCGCTTTATTCCTCGTATTGTCGCATGCGCCGGGCCGGCTTCTGCCGACGATCCGCTCACGCTGCCTGCCTTTGAAACTCGCGCCGCTCGCGGATGATGCATTGCGCATGGCGCTCGAAAATCTTGGCGTGCCGGCCGGACAGGGGAGTGAACTGCTCCCAGCTGCCAAGGGCAGCGTCAGCGAGGCGCTCAAGCTCCTGAACTACGGCGGCGGCGAGATCATCGAGGCCTATCGGCAGGTGCTTTCGGCTGATGGACCTGCAGCCCGCAAGGCGATGCACCGCCTGGCCGATGCGCTTTCCGGCAAGGACAGCGACACGATCTTTGGCTTCTTCCTGTCACATATCGGCGATGACATTATCGACCGGGCTCGCGCTGCCGCGCTTGGCGGCTCAATCTCCACGGCCGAGAGACTGGCCCGGCTGCACTCCGAGACCACGGAGCGCCTGAACGTTTCGCAGGCCTATAATCTCGATCGCAAGCAGACGCTCATCACTATCCTTGGCGAGCTCAAGCAGCAGCTTTCGGTCTAGATTCCCTGAGTGGCAACTTACGAAATACAACTGCGCACTTTTCTGAAATTATGAGCGAAAACCGCGAATGCGCACTTGCGGCTCCAAGCGGACACTGTACCGGCAAGCAAGCGCTACAGTGTCCGCAATGATCGCGTATGCCTTAGGCAACCGGGCAGGGCTGCATGTTCCAGATTTCCTTGGCATATTGCGAGATGGCGCGGTCCGATGAGAATTTGCCCGAGCCGGCGACGTTGAGGATCGCCTTGCGAGCCCATGCGCCACGATCGCCATAAAGCGTACTGAGCGCCTCGTCGGCATCGAGGTAGGAGACGATATCGGCCAGATGCATGTAACGGTCGCCGTTCTTCAGGAGCACGTCGTGCAGGGCTGAAAACGCGCCCGGTTCATTTGCGCTGAAATGGTTCTGGGCGATCAGATCGAGCGCATGGCGCGTTTCCGCATCATTCTCATAATGCCAATAGGGATTGTACCAGCCGCGGCTGTCAGCGACCTCCTGGGCGGTCAGACCGAAGAGGAAGAAGTTTTCCTCGCCGGCCTCTTCGGCCATTTCGATCGTCGCACCGTCCCGCGTGCCGAGTGTCAGGGCGCCATTCATCATGAATTTCATGTTGCTGGTGCCGCTGGCTTCGAAGCCGGCCGTGGAGATCTGGTTCGAAACATCGGCGGCCGGAATGAGCCGCTCGGCGAGCGAAACGCAATAGTCCGGAAGGAAGACCACCTTGATCCGGCCGGCTACCAGCGGATCCTTTTCGATCGTCAATGCGAGATTGTTGATGAACTTGATGATGAGCTTGGCGACTTTGTAAGCGGGTGCCGCCTTGCCCGCGAAGAAGAAAGTACGCGGAGCCATGTTCATGCCGGGATTGGCGCGGAGACGGCTGTAGAGAATGATGACACGAAGCGCATTCAGCAGTTGCCGTTTGTACTCATGGATTCTCTTGATGTGGCAATCGAAGATGCTGTCGGGATCGACGATCTGCCCGCTGCTTTCCTTCAGCCAGCTGGCGAAACGCACCTTGGCATGGCGCTTTGCGCCGAGGAAGGCATCGCAGAATGCCGCATCGTCCGCTAAGGGCTTCAACCGGCCGATCTGATCGAAATCGGCCACCCAATTATCGCCGATCGCTTCGGAAATGACGTTCGACAGCTCCGGATTGGCAAGACGAACCCATCGGCGCGGCGTCACGCCATTGGTCTTGTTGTTGAAACGCTCTGGATATAGCTCGGCAAAATCGCGTACTGTCGTGGTCCGCAACAGCTCGGAATGGATGGCGGCAACGCCGTTGGTGCTGTACGATCCGACGATCGCAACATGCGCCATGCGGACCTTGTCCTCGCGCCCTTCCTCGATGAGGCTGACACGCTCCACGAGCTTGTCATCCCCTGGATGGCGATTGCGCACGTCGTCGAGAAAACGGCGGTTGATTTCATAGATGATTTCGAGCTGGCGCGGCAGCATCTGCCGGAAATAGTGCAGCGGCCACTTCTCAAGCGCCTCCGGCAGGAGGGTGTGGTTGGTATAGGCCAGCGTGCGCTGCGTCAGGTCCCAGGCCTGATCCCAGCCGAGATGCACCTCATCGAGAAGGATGCGCATCAGCTCCGGCACGGTCAGCGCCGGATGCGTGTCGTTCATCTGTATGGCGACCTTGTTCGGAAGCTCGTTCCAGTCGTCATTGTCGCGGCGGAAACGGCGCAGCAGATCGGCGAGCGAGCAGGCAACCAGGAAATATTCCTGCGCGAAACGCAGGCTCTGTCCCATCTCGGTGGAATCGTCGGGATAGAGCACGCGCGTCAACGTCTGTGCTGCGATGCTGCCGACAAGCGCGCCGACGAAATCGCCAGAGCTGAATTCCTGGAAATCGAAATAGTCCGGTGCCGCAGCACTCCACAGACGCAAGCTGTTGATCGTCTTTCCGCCGAAGCCGACGATCGGCCGGTCATAGGGGACACCAATAAGCGTCGAAGGCTTGTTGGCGATGATTGCCAGCGCGCCCTGATGCATTTCGAAGCTGCATCCAAGCTTCACCTCGACGAACTGGCCGCGGCGCGATACTTCCCACGGATCCTGGCGGCGCAGCCAGTTATCCGGCTGTTCGTGCTGCCATCCGTCCTCTATCGCCTGGCGGAACATGCCGTATTCATAGCGCAGGCCATAACCCATGGCCGGCAGTTCCATGCTCGCCATCGAATCGAGGAAGCAAGCCGCCAGCCGCCCGAGACCACCATTGCCGAGACCGGCGTCCGGCTCCTGCTCAAGAAGATCAAGCCAGTCGAGGTTCGCCTCGCGGCTGGTGTTTTCGATGAACCGGTCGAGCACGAGGTTCATGACATTGTTGCTCATCGACCGGCCGATCAGGAATTCCATCGACATATAATAGACGCGCTTGGGATTTGCCTGATCATAGGTGCGCTGGGTTCTGATCCAGCGTTCAGCCAGAATGTCGCGAACCGAACGCGCCATGGCTTCGAAACGCTGTCGCTGATAGGCCGTTGCCGGCTCGACCAGGGCGTCGGAGAGAAGATGACGCTCGAAGAATGTATCGGCCTGCCCAAGGTAAGGCATGGAGGTCAGATTTGGGAGATGGGCATGCTTTTCGACAGCATTGGCATGAATCAATTCGTCCACAACCTTCTCCTTTGAAATCAATTAGAGATTTTATAGTGCGCGATCCAGCCTTCGCCGCCCGACGGCGCGTATTCGCCAACATCCGACGGACGTTACGATTTTTCGACCGCAGAAATGTGACGCATCTTGACCGTTAGTATGAGGTCTACCCCCGGAGGGCAGCCTCATTGACCACAGAGCGAGCTATGGCGGATTGGCATGCAGCGAAGCGTGGGAGGATGCCTTCTGGCGGAAGAACCAGCTCTCCGTGGTCCGATTGCCATCCTCTATGAGATGGCGGCAATCCTCTGTCGGATCATGTGGCGGCCGTTTGCCGATATCGTGAACCGGTGGTTTTCATCGCGTTCTCGAGACGGCGCTTACAAACTCGCTCGAAGTCGTCACGATCGTATCGCCGAGGAAACGCAACGCATCGATGGAGCGCATGGCTGCCGTTTCGTCTCCATGACCGCAAGCGTCTTCGATGACGATGGGAACAATCCCGAGATCGGCAGCATGCCTACATGTCGGCTCGATGCCGATTTCCGTGGCGATGCCGCAAATCGCCAGCGTGGAAAGTCCTGCATCGCGCATGGCCAATTGTAATGGTGTTCCTTCGAATGCCGACATGCCCAGCTTGTCAAAGACGAAGTCCTGCTCCTCAGGATAAAGTTCCGGCACGATCTCGACCGCTTCGCTGCCCCGAAGGAACCAGGGATGCACCTTTTCGGGGTCGTCGGTGTGCTGCCAAGCCATTGCCATACGGGTCGCAAACAAACCCATCCATGGCTTGGGCAACGAAAGATGACGGCAGAAGGCCACTCGGATGCCTGCATTTCTGGCCACCGCTACGATTGTGGCAATGCGCCGAACCGTTTCATCCGAGCCTTTGACCTGTCGAGCGATACCGATCTGCATGTCGTACACCAGCAAGGCGGTTCGATTTGGAGAAAGCCAATCGGCAAGCGTCGTGGGTATGGTCATTGGCGCAACATCCCTGACTGCAGTCGAGAGTTCTTTTTAGGGTAAGCGGGTGCCTTTGCATAGCGTCGGCATTGGCGCTGCGGGAATCGGCAAGTCATCCGTTGACGGCACAACGTCGCCCACCCGACAACCGAACCCGGTTGACCGCACTCATTCCATAATTCCGCATTTCTCCGTGAAACGCCCTATGGAAAGATCAGCTTCCAGGCAACGATCGCCAAGGTGACGGCAAGGATGATGCGCACCGACCGCTCATGCAGGCGTGGCGCCAAGAGGCTGCCTGCGACGATGCCGGGAATGGATCCCACCAGCAGGGCAAAGAGCATCGTCCAGTTGATCTCGCCGATGAACCAATAGCCCATACCGCCGATCAGGGTCAGCGGCACGGCATGGACGATGTCCGAGCCGACAATTTCGCGGACATCCGTCTGCGGATAGAGCACCAAAAGCACGGTGACGCCGAGCGCACCGGCGCCGACCGATGTCATCGTAACGAGAATGCCGAGAAGAAGGCCGAGAACAACCGTCAGCATGGCGATAGTGCGCGGCGATATCGTTCCGCGCTCACCGCGCCACTTGCGGATTGCCTCCAGAATCTGACCACGGAAAATCAGCATCAGCGCCGTCAGAAGCAGAAGACAGCCCAATGACAGGGTGACGGCATGGGCAACGGCAGGGCTCTCGCGATTGACGCCTGCCATGATCCAGAGCATGGCGAGCGCTGCCGGAACGCTGCCTGAAGCGAGAAGACTGACGACCTTCCAATTGACCCGTCCGTGCATGCCGTGCACGGCCGTTCCAGCCGTCTTTGTGATTGCGGCATAGAGCAAATCGGTTCCAACGGCTGTTGCCGGATGGACGCCGAAGAGAAGCACGAGCAGGGGGGTCATCAGCGAACCGCCGCCAACCCCTGTAATGCCCACCAGCATGCCGACGAAAAAGCCGGAAAAGGAATAAAGCGGCTGAAAGGAATCGATCAAACTCAAATTCACGGCCTCTTGAAGCCGTTAGGCAGATCAATACATAAAACGATGAAATTCACGGCCACGTCTGTCCTGCGCTCCACTCTTCCGAAGGGGTAAAGGCGAGGCGAAGTCGAGTCAAGCAAGGCGCCATCCAGAAATTCCGAATGCTGCGGGCGCGAAACTTGGTGTTTCGCTCATGGCAAACATGCGCTAAAGCGAGCGGAGCCAAGAATAACAGCGACGTAACAGTAAAAGCGGACCACTGCCCGACATGACCGAAAAAACTCCGTTCTACATCACCACCGCGATCGCCTATCCCAACGGCAAGCCGCATATCGGCCATGCCTATGAGCTGATCGCCACCGATGCGCTGGCGCGCTTCCAGCGTCTCGACGGCCGCGACGTCTTCTTCCTGACGGGCACGGACGAGCATGGTCAGAAGATGCAGCAGACGGCGCGGGCCGAGGGCATGGAACCGCAGCAGCTCGCCAACCGCAATTCCGACGAATTCCAGGCGATGGGCAAGCTGCTGAACGCGTCGAACGACGATTTCATCCGTACGACGCAGCCGCGCCACCACGAGACCTCGCAGAACATCTGGAACCTGATGGCCGATGCCGGCGACATCTACAAGGATTCCTATGCCGGCTGGTATTCGGTGCGTGACGAGGCCTATTACCAGGAAAACGAAACCGAGCTGCGCGCCGATGGCGTACGCTACGGACCTCAGGGCACGCCGGTCGAGTGGGTGGAGGAGGCAAGCTACTTCTTCAAGCTCTCCGAATACCAGGATCGGCTGCTGAAGCACTATGAGGAAAATCCCGATTTCATCGGTCCGGCCGAACGCCGCAACGAGGTCATCTCCTTCGTCAAATCCGGACTTAAGGATCTCTCGATCTCGCGGACGACCTTCGATTGGGGCATCAAGGTGCCGAACGATCCCGCGCACGTCATGTATGTCTGGGTCGATGCGCTGACGAACTACATCACGGCGACCGGCTATATCGAAGACCGCAACAATCCGCGAGCGAAATACTGGCCGGCCGATCTGCACGTCATCGGCAAGGACATCATCCGCTTCCATGCCGTCTACTGGCCGGCTTTCCTGATGTCGGCGAAGCTGCCGCTGCCGAAGCGCGTCTATGCCCATGGCTTCCTGCTCAACAAGGGCGAGAAGATGTCGAAGTCGCTCGGCAACGTTGTCGATCCGGTTAACCTCGTGAACCATTTCGGCCTCGACCAGGTGCGCTATTTCTTCCTGCGCGAAGTCTCCTTCGGCCAGGACGGCAGCTATAGCGAAGAGGCGATCGGCACGCGCATCAACTCCGATCTTGCCAATGGCATCGGCAATCTCGCCAGCCGCTCGCTGTCGATGATCGTCAAGAACTGTGACGGTCAGATACCGGAATGCGGCCCGCTGACCGACGAGGACAAGGCACTTCTGGCGCAAGCCGACGGGTTGCTGGCCTCGACGCGCGAAGACATGGGCAAGCAGCTCATCCATCGTGCCCTTGCTTCCATTATCGCCGTCGTTTCCGAGACGGACCGCTATTTCGCCAGCCAGGAACCCTGGGCGCTGAAGAAGACCGACCCGACCCGCATGGCGACCGTGCTCTATGTCACGGCCGACGTCGTGCGCCAGATCGGCATTCTGCTGCAGCCCTTCATGCCGGAATCCTCGGCTAAGCTCCTGGATCTCATAGCCATCCCTGCCGACAAGCGCGATTTCGCGGCGCTCGGCGAGGCGGGCCGCCTCGTTGCCGGGACGCCGCTGGAAGCGCCGAAGCCGGTCTTCCCGCGCTATGTCGCGCCGACTGCCGAATAAGGTTATCCATGCTGATTGATACGCATTGCCATCTGGATTTTGCCGATTTCGAAGAGGAACGCGACGCGATCGTCGCCCGCGCTCACGAGATGGGCGTCAGGCAGATGGTCACCATCTCGACCAAGGTCAGGAAGCTCGATGGGTTGCTTGCTCTCACCGAGCGCTATCCATCGGTTTTCTGCTCGGTCGGCACGCATCCCAACAGCGCCGATCAGGAACTTGATATCCAGACGGAAGATCTCGTGCGGTTGGCAAATCAGCACGAAAAGATCGTCGCGATCGGCGAGGCGGGTCTCGATTACTTCTATGATACCGTCAAGCCGGAAGACCAGAAGACAGGCTTCCTGCGCCATATCGTAGCCGCCCGCGAAACTCAGCTGCCGCTCGTCATACACAGCCGCAGCGCCGACGAGGACATGGCGGCGATCCTGACGGAGGAAACGGGGAAGGGGGCTTTCCCCTTCATCCTGCATTGCTTTTCCGCCGGCCCTGCCCTTGCCCAGACTGGTGTTGAGCTCGGCGGCTATATCTCGTTTTCCGGCATCCTGACTTTCCCGAAATCGGAGGAGTTGCGCGGGATCGCCAAGACGATCCCGCACGACCGGCTGCTGGTCGAGACCGATGCGCCGTATCTCGCACCGAAGCGCTGGCGGGGAAAACGCAACGAGCCGTCCTATGTCGTCAACACTGCCGAGGTGCTGGCCGACACGATCGGCGTCAGCATGGACGAGATCGCCGACATCACGACGGAAAACGCCTTCCGCTGCTTCTCCAAGATGACGAGGGTCTGACGTCGTGACATACCGGCGGCGCTTCACCATTTTGGGCTGTTCATCGTCGCCGGGTGTTCCCCGCATCACCGGCGACTGGGGTGCCTGCGATCCCAAAAATGCGAAAAACCGCCGTACGCGCGCTGCCTTCCTGATAGAGCAGATCGCACCGGATGGTGGCATTACCACCGTCGTCATCGATACCGGTCCGGATTTCCGCGAGCAGATGATCCATGCCGGCGTCAGCTTCATCGACGCCGTGCTTTATACCCATGCCCATGCCGACCATATTCATGGCATCGACGACCTGCGCGGCTACTTCCATATCTCGAACGAGCGTATCCCGATCTATGCTGATCCGCCGACCATGGATCGGATTCGCGAGGGCTTTCGCTACTGCCTGGAAACGCCGCCTGGCAGCAGCTATCCGCCGATCGTACGGCCGGTGTTGATCGAAAATCTCGAGAAAAGTTTCACGATCGACGGGGCAGGCGGCCCGATCCGCTTGTGGCCGCACAAACAGGTGCACGGCGATATCCATTCGCTCGGATTCCGTGTCGGCAAGCTTGCTTATTGCAGCGATATCAGTGACTTCCCACCGGAATCGATAGAAAGAGTTCAAAACCTCGACATCCTGATCATCGACGCCTTGCAGTATCGGCCGCATCCAAGCCATCTGTCGCTGGAGCAGTCGCTAGAATGGATCGAACGCCTGGCGCCGAAACATGCCATCTTGACCCACATGCATACGCCGCTCGATTATGAAACCGTGCTGGCTGAAACGCCCGATCATGTCGAGCCGGCCTACGATCAGATGCAGATCGAACTCGACGTGGAGGATGACGAGCTATGAGCGAAGATATCAAGAAGCTTTCCAGCCTGGAGCGCGTCGAACTTGCGGCGCGCACGCTGGGGCTCGACATCTCGATCAAACGCATGGAGCAATCCACGCGGACGGCAGAAGAGGCTGCCAAGGCTGCAGGATGCGCCGTTGGCCAGATCGTCAAATCGCTGGTTTTCGTCAATGCCGATACGCACGCGCTGACGCTGCTTCTGGTTTCGGGCGCCCATAACGCCGATACGGCTTATATCGCAACAGCTTATGGAGTTCGATTGAAGCGCGCCGATATCGACCGCGTGCGCGACGAAACCGGTTTTGCCATCGGCGGGGTTGCGCCGATCGGTCATCTAGTCGATCTGCCCGTTTTCATCGATGAAAGCCTTTTGGCTTATGATCAGGTCTGGTGCGCGGCCGGGCGCCCGGACAGCATTTTCTCCTGCCATCCAACAACGCTGGCCGAGAAGATTGCAGCCAAGGTGATCCGCATCAAGGCGAGCTGAGAACAGCGAATACAGTCTGCGCCGGCAGAGATTGCGTGAAATCCCTGCGGTGGGCGCTACAGGGAGGATGCGATGAGCGAGGCTTCAGATGGCAAAAGGACCGACAGGGCTTCCCGGGTAATTCGCTCGACGCCAAACGCGATCTTCAAAGCATTCCTCGATCCCGAAGCATTGGCCCTGTGGCTTCCGCCCAAAGGTATGACGTGCCGCATCCATGTCTTCGAACCGCATAATGGCGGCAGCTATCGAATGGCGCTATCCTATGACGCGCTGGATCACTCGACACCCGGAAAATCCTCCGAACATACCGATATCGTCTCCGGCCGGTTCCTCGATATCGTGCCGGATGAACACATCGTTCAGGCGGTGGATTTCGAGTCCGATGACGCAGCATTCGACGGAACGATGACCATGACTTGGTCCTTGGAAGAGGTTCCGACCGGCACAAGGGTCACCATAATTTGTGAAAACGTGCCTTACGGCATCAGCAGAGAAGATCATGACGAGGGACTGAAATCGACCCTCGACAATCTGGCCAACCATCTGGAATAAAAGCGAAAGATATCGATCTTATTGCCGAGCGGATGTTGGTTTCAGTTCCATAATCTATCTTATCTGATGTTTGTTTTGTAGCTGGTGGGTTCAAGGATGAAGTGCGACTTGCGAATGACGCCAATGGGTTGTCACTCGCAAGGAAGACGCAATGAGGCGCACCTGCCCTCACATCGATCCGGCCGCTTCTGGCGCCGTTCGAGCAAACCGTGGGGGCAGACTGGAACTTCGATCGCTCGGCAGGCCCATCATGCCTCCAAAGCCATGACGACGATCCAGGCCTGCCATCTGACGCCCGGGATTTTCAGCAGCAAATTGTCGACCTGCTTGCCAGTACCCCGGACCGCAGTGCCGAACGGGCTCTTGCGAAACGGTATGGAAGCAAGCGCAGCGAGCCCGAAAAACTCCAGATCGCACTTCGAGAAATGTTTGCGTACGATGTCGAAGTCCGATTTCAAGAGCGGATGCTCATCGACCGTGCGGGCTGCTGGCGTCCGGTTGCGATAGAGATTAATTACAGGATTGTGGCCGAGCGGTTCGAAGAAGAAGGCTTTGCCGCCGGGTCTTAGTACGCGCCGGATCTCGCTAAGCGATTTCTCCAGGACGAGGTGGTGTAGGATGCCGCTGCCGAAGACGACGTCAAAGCTCGCTGACGGCAGATTCATATCCTCCGCATTATCGACTTGGAACGTTACATTGTCGATTCCGCGGAGAGCCGCCGTATTCGTGGCCTGTTGAATGGCGACGTCCGAAATATCGATACCGGTAATCCGCTTGGCGGACGGTGCGAGACCAATACTGCTCATGCCGTTTGAGCACCCGTATTCGAGCACCTCTCTTTCGGGACAGGCAGCCCTCACCAGCCGCCAATAGGCGTCCACAGCAGGCTTTACGGCAAAATAGAACGAGTCCTCCTTGCGTTCCTCCACTGCACCGAAGCGTTCATTGTGAAAGTCGCGCTCACGCGCCAAGCGTGCATCATACGTCATCCCGGTCCTCCCAACTTGACCTAATGCGCTGAAATATTTGCGAGATCTATCTTACAAGGAGCATCAGACCGGCCGCAGCCAATGATGGATCCTTCATTTTCGGAGAATAACAAACTGGAACCAGACATCTCCGCCTACGCGAATTCGCAGTTCGGCGCTATTTCCTACCAGAACATGACAAGCGCAGCGAACGAGCAACTTCCGCTGTAGACATAGGGCAGCCCGCCCGTTCGGCAATCACTACTTGATTATTCGCCATGAGAGAGCTCTCTCAGCGAGCGGCAGTTGGGGTTTTTCATCCCGCGTTTGCACGAAGAAACCCGATCCCCTACCCTCTACGATAGGCATGATGCGGTGGGATCGGCTGCTCAGCGGAGCCAGCCTCTTGCCGGCTGCCCAAAGATGAATGGCCGGCTGGACGCTGAAATCAGACCGAAATCAGTTGGCCGAGCTTTGCTTGGGAGTACCGGTCGATACTGTGGCAGTTGTCGACACCGGGGCCAGATACGTATCCAGCAGGCTTGCCATCTTGTTGTCGCGAATTTCAGCGGTCTTCTCACCCATGACCACGCCGACAACACGACGTCCGTTCTTCGTCGCGGAGGTCACGAGATTGTAGCCGGAGGCATCGGTATAGCCGGTCTTGATGCCGTCGGCACCGGCGTAGCGATACATCAGATTGTTGTGGCCGCGCAGCTTCATGCCACGGAACTTGATGCCGCGCATGGAGAAAAGCTTGAACTCCTCAGGAAAGTCCCGCATCAGCGCAACGCCAAGCGTTGCCATGTCGTGAGCCGTCGTCACTTGTTCCGGATCCGGCAGGCCGGAGGCATTCTTGAAGACGGTATTGCTCATTCCAAGCTGATGCGCCTTTGCGGTCATCGTCTTGCCGAAATTTTCTTCAGAACCGCCAAGCTGCTCGCCGATGGCGACGGCAGCATCATTGGCAGACAGGACAACGATGCCTTCCACGGCTTCGCGTACGCTGACCTTGCGGCCGACGCCCACGGCGAGCTTGAAAGGTTCCTTGCCTTCGGCATTTTCCGACATGGTCAACTTCTGATCCCATTTCAGGCGACCATCATGCAGGGCCTCGAAAGCGAGATAAAGCGTCATCATCTTGGTGAGCGAGGCCGGATAGTTCAGCTCGTTCTCATTCGATGCTTCCAGCACCTGACCGCTATGCGCATCAACGACGTAGCTTGCCTGCCCCGCCTCTACCACCGAAGCCGCGCCGAGAAGCGATAGTGTCGAAATCGCCGCGGCGAAAAGCAGGGATGTTGTCTTGAACATGGATTTTTGCAGTCTCTTTTATTGGTGTTCTTGATGGAGCGGTCGACGCGACCGAGTTGAACCGGCGGCCAGCTTTTCGAGCGAAATGGATCGGGCAAATCTATGGCGGAAAGAAGAACGAGGCCATGAAAAAAAGACAATCCGCAAATAGTCCCCAGCCTGCTTGTCATCCACCCTCGCCCAAATAACGATCTTGCAGTCAGTTCAAAAGCCTTCTTATAAATATGATTATTTTACTCATGTATTATTGACGATTACGAGCTTGGCCTTTAAACACTCACGCATCGGTTGCGACCAAGAGGAAGAGAGGCGGATCTCGTATGTATCCATGCAGTGATATCAATGGCATAAGACGTCAAACCTCGACTATGGCCACGGCTACATCGGCTTTCGCTCTTGCTTTGTCGCTATCGGGAAATGCCTTCGCTCAGGACGGCGCGGCGGGTAGCGAGAACGCGACGCGTTTGGAGCCGATCATCGTCGAGGGCGCGGAGTCCGAGCAAAGCGACGACAGGACCGTAACGGCAAAGCGCAGCCGCGGCGCGACCAAGATCAGCACGCCGTTGATCGAGACGCCCCGCTCCGTCTCGGTCATCACCAAGAAGGAATTGGAAGAGCGGGCGGCCAGCAACGTCGTGGAAGCCGTGCGCTATATCGCCGGCGTGACCACCGCCTCGACCGGTTTCGATCCGCGTTACGATGTCATCATGCTGCGTGGCCAGGTGCTGTCGCTGAATGGCGATTATCGCGACGGCCTGCGCCAATACTATGTCAACTACGGCAACTTCCCGACCGAGCCCTATTCGTTGGAGCGCGTCGAAGTCGTCAAGGGACCGGTTTCGGTACTCTATGGCTCCGGTTCGCCGGGCGGGATCATCAACAAGGTTTCGAAAGAGCCGCTCGAACAACCGTTTCATGAAGTCGGCATCCTCTGGGGAACGAAGGATCGCGCGCAGGCGACCTTCGATTTCAGCGGTCCGGTCAAGCAGGACGACGATCATCTCTTCTATCGGCTGACGGGCCTTGCGCGTGTTGGCGATACCAATTTCGACATTGCCGACGATCGTTACATGCTGCAGCCCTCGTTGCGCTGGAATCCGGATGCGGCAACCTCCCTCACCCTTTACGGATTGCTGCAGGCAGACGAGAGCGATGGAAGCCCCGGCGCAGTCATAGCGCCGGATGGCCGTGTCCTCGACATTCGTGCCAGCGATCCGAATTACGACCATCAGAAGGTGCGCCAGCAGCAGGTCGGCTACCGCTTCGAACACGAGTTCGACAATGGCCTGACCTTCCGTCAGCACACTCGCTACTCACACATGGATCTGCATACGCGCTATCTCAGCGTCGCCAGCTGGACCGGCACCATCGCCCATCGCAGTGCGACTGCCCTGCGCGATGACGCCCATATCTTCCAGGTCGACAATCAGCTCGAAGCGAAATTCGACACCGGCCCGCTCGCCCATACCATGCTGTTCGGGCTCGACTATACCTACCTGACATCATCCTTCGGCTACGGCCTGGATTGGGTTACCAACCCCGCCTACGATCTCGATATCAGCAATCCGCGATACGGCGTATCGGGACCGACGCCCGACTATAATTTCTCGTTGCTGGACAAGGACATCAGCCAGACCGGCATCTACGCGCTCGATCAGATCGAACTCGACAGGTGGCGCTTCACGCTTGGCGCCCGCCAAACCTGGGTCAAGCAGACGCTCGACACCACCTACCCGACCGCCGGCACGAGCGACCATCAATCGGAGACCAATAGCGCAACATCCGTCCAGGCCGGCGCACTTTATCTGTTCGACAACGGCATCGCGCCCTTTGCCAACTATGCCACCTCCTTCGATCCGGTAACAATGCGTTCGGCTTCCGGACGAGTGCTGGAACCGACCAAAGGCGAGCAGTTCGAGGCAGGCGTGAAATATCAGCCGCCGGGGACGAATATTCTTCTTTCGGCGACCGCCTATCATCTGGTCGAAAGGAACAAACCGCAATTGGTCAATCCGCTGCTGCTCGCCTACCAGTCGCTCGGCGAAGTGACGACCAAGGGGCTAGAGCTGGAAGCACGCACGGCCTTCGATTCCGGGCTCGACCTGATCGCCACCTATACGCTGAGCCGTTCAGAGATCACCGAGGGCGAGAATGCCGGCAGGGAAGTCGCGGCAAGGCCCCGCCATGTGGCATCATTATGGGCTAACTATACCTTTGCGGAAGACTCCGTTGCTGCGGGGCTGAGTGTCGGAGCAGGCCTACGCTACAACGGCAGGAGCTATACCGACAATGCGAATACCGCCGAAAACAGCTCGACTTTCTATGTCGATGCCGGAATGAGCTACGATTTCGGCGCTGCGAACAAGGACTATGCCGGCCTGATTGCGGCGGTGAACGTACGGAATATCGCGAACCATCGCGACGCAATGTGCGAAAGCGGCTTCTGCTACCTGGGACAGGGCCGCAACGTCACCGCCTCGCTCAAATATCGCTGGTAGCCACTTCAAGAACACCGCTGCTCAAAGGCGTTCAGGCCCATGGCTTATGCGCCTTTGAGCAGCCTAAAGCGCGTCGTTGTCGCAATCGCTACGCACTTTTGCGCGACATGCCTTAACCCCAAAACCATGACTTGTTGACCTCGGTACGCGCTTCGGTGCGCGTCATGCCGATATCGCGAAGCTGATCGTCGGTCAGTTCTCGGAGGGTCCATCTTGTCTCGCGCTTTTCGAGATAGGCCAGAAATCTCGCCAGCACGCTTCGCAAAAATTGCCGCGTTGGCCGACCCCTGCCCGCACCGGCTGCTGCCGGCATCGGCCTATCGATATCGGTGGTCATTTTCCTGCTCCTTGGGGCTCATATCAACATGGCCTGAGGATGCACTGGCGTAAGCAATGAATGAAGCTTATGGTATTTATACAATCCATAAGGAATTCTTCTGTTGCTCAATCTGGATCAGCTGGCCGCCTTTGTGAGCGTCGTCGATCTCGGCGGCTTTACGGCCGCTGCCGATAAGGTCGGGCTGACGCAGCCTGCCGTCAGCCTGCAGGTGAAACTGCTGGAGCAGCGCCTCGGTGTGAAACTGATCGAGCGCGTCGGACGACGGGCGCAGCCCTCCCCGGCCGGACTTGACCTGCTACCGCATGCACGGCGCATCATCGAAGCCTGCTCCATGGCGGAGGAGGCAATGACGCCCTTTCGCGAGGGATGGGTCGGCCGCGTGCGGATCGGCAGCGGCGGCACGGCCTCGATCCATCTGTTGCCGCGTGCCATCGCCATGGCGAAGAAGCGCATGCCCGATCTCGAGATCATCGTCCGTGTCGGCAATATCGACGAGATCCTGCGCGATCTCGAATCCAATGCACTGGATCTCGCAGTGGTCGCCCTGCCCGCCGCCGGCCGCTCGCTCGAGGTCGAACCGTTCCATGAGGATGAGCTTTTGGCCGTCGCCCCCAGAGGAAGCGTGATGCCGGATGGTGGGCCTGATGTGGAATTCATGAATGACCGAACGCTATTACTCTATGAAGGCGGCAATACGCGTCGGGCCACGAACGAATGGTTCGAGGCGGAAGGCGTCCGTCCAGAACCGGCCATGGAGTTCGGCAGCGTCGAGGCCATCAAGGAGCTGGTCGCCGCCGGTCTCGGATGGTCCATCCTTCCGGACATGGCGCTGAGGCGCGACAAGTCCGATCTCCTCGTTACCTCGCCGCTCAGGCCAAGGCTCGTTCGACAGCTCGGCATGGTGTTGCGCCGGGACAAGCATCTTACGAAAGGTCTTCGCGAAATCATGAAATCCCTTCGCGAAGTTCAAGTGTCGGACCACACGGTATAGCGTAAGTGGAGCATTCTGGTCGGCGGCCTTTCGCTTACGGACTAAAGAGTAGTGTCCATAGCTGCTTGCTCCAAGAGCAGGTCATTGGCCTCGGGCACGATAGACCGTGATTCGGTCTCGGGATGTTGAAGAGACGGGTCTCGTAACTGGGTGGGCCGAAGTTCGCCTCAAAAAGCCACGCCACAGGCCGAGAACGGTCATTCCGAGCTCCTCTGTTGCCAAAATTTGAATTGAACCTATATAGAACCTATCGACCATTGCTTGTGACGTCGCCGAAGAGCCATCAGACTCTCGCCGGATTTCCTCTCAAATAATCGACCTAATTCCGCAAGGTATCGCGGGAGCAACAACGGTTACTTCGAAAGGAAATCGTTATGAACACTGGTACTGTAAAGTGGTTTAACTCCACCAAAGGCTTCGGCTTCATTCAGCCTGATGATGGTAGCACGGACGTCTTTGTCCATATTTCAGCAGTAGAGCGCGCCGGCATGCGGTCGCTGAGCGATGGTCAGAAGATCACTTATGACATCGTGCAGGATCGTAGATCTGGTAAGAGCTCGGCTGACAATCTTCGGGCCGCATAAATTTGTCACGGCTCTGCGCGACCACGGATGTACTGGCGCGCGGAAGCTATGACCGAGGAAGGTCGGGATACGTCCCGGCCTTTTGCTTTTCATTCAAACGGAGAACGACATGGCCCATGGTCGTTACCGGCCGGGCGACAGTATCGTCCTGAAGCCTGGAATTTTCGGAAGCATCCAACCCGCCGGCAGCGTGGTGTCTGTGATGCCGCTCTCACAGGGCGTTGTTCACTACCGCGTCCGCTTCCAGAACGAGAATTTCGAGCGGAGCATCCGTCAGGATGATATCGACGTTGAGGCCTCCCCATCGTCGCTTTCGCCAGCGCAAGCCGAGATACCGCAGATATCGAAATCAAACTGGATCAACTCGAATTTGATCCGTACCAAGAAATAAATACAGCGCGAGCTGAGAAGGAGACACTTTGCAGGTTCTGGTCAGAGACAACAACATTGAACAGGCGCTCCGCGTCCTGAAGAAGAAGTTGCAGCGCGAAGGCGTTTTCCGGGAAATGAAAGCCCGCAGCGCCTATGAAAAGCCATCCGAAAAGCGTGCCCGCGAAAAGGGCGAAGCGGTCCGCCGCGCCCGTAAGCTTGCCCGTAAGCAGGCTCAGCGCGAAGGCCTGTTGCCGGCGCCAAAGAGGAAAGTCATGACATCAGGTCGTGGACGTCCGCCGTCTCTTACAAAAACGCCCGCTGATAACGGAGAAGCATGACAAAGTCGAAAGACAATCTCTTCAAGCCCGAAAAGCCCTCTGCACAGGCCAAGTCCGAGCAGACGACGTCGATTGCCAAAGGTATCGTGGCCGATGAAGCATCTGCTCGGCAAAAAAAGACAGACAGGCTTCGCGCGCTTCGTTTGGCGCAAGAGGCGGAGCTAGCACCGGCGCCGAAAGCAAAAAAGAAAAGCAAGAAGGAATAGAGACCGCCCGAGTGCGGCTCCGTTTCCTTCGATCGACTTGCGGCCGTACCCCTTGCGGATCGACAGCGCCATTGCAGGTCTGCTGTGGAGGACAGCCGCAAGAAATATGTTCGTTCTCCTGTGCAGAGTAGCTACGCACGAATATTCCGGCGGGCTCCCGCCTCGGGGGTTACAAGAGTGGTTATCTACGGGAATTGGTTCTCGGGGACGAGCTTCTGCGTTGTCGCCGAGAGCGCTGGACAACCCCAGACGGTAAGACGGTGATGGCGCCGATCCGGCCGTCTATCTAAGCCGCTTTCGGCGCTCGATCTCCTCTTCGGACGGATTTCCCCCAACGAAGGAACCGGTCTTCACCGGGCCATCCGGCTTATAAGTCGCAAAGATGACCCCGGTCGGGGAAGAGTGGGTGCGCAGCAGTTTCATGGCCGCAGGAACTGCCCCGCCGGCGAACAGCTTTTTGCCGCCGCCCAGCACGACCGGAAAGATCATTAGCTTGAATTCGTCGATCAGTCCGTGGCGCAACAGGGTCTGGATGAGATCGCCACTTCCCTGGATAAGGAGATCTGGCCCCTCTTCCGCCTTCAATTCCTTGATCCCTGCCACGACATCTTTGCCGAGAGACTGGCTTTTGTTCCATTTCAGATCGGCATCGCCGCGCGTCGCAACATATTTGGTGACGCAGTTAAATCTATCGGCAATCGGATCGTCACCCTCGACGTAGGGCCAGAAGGCAGCGAAAATGTCATAGGTCTTGCGTCCAAGTAGCAGATCGAACGGCTTTTCGAACAGTTCGAAGAGCGCCTTGCCGGTTTCTTCGTCGGAGTAAGGAAATACCCAGCCACCATACTCAAAGCCGCCTGTGGGGTCCTCGTCCGGGCCGCCCGGTGCCTGCATGGCGCCGTCGAGGCTGATGAATGTTGCTGCTATTACTTTGCGCATGATGTCCTCCTTTTCTGGCATAGTGCCCGAAGGACGTCTCGTCGGTTTCGATCCCGACATATCATCGATTATTTTTTAAACACGCAATCTAACGTTCGCGTTGGACTTGTGACCGATTGACTCTTGAACGCCGCCACGGAATCGGCAAAATTCATCCTATCAATATTTTCCTTGAGATACGAACCCGTCTGCGGGCCCGCCTCATTTAATTATGCCTGGATAAAAGCGTGAGCAGCGATTCATCAAGAAGCGCGGCGAAGTCACTGGCTTCGCGTGCGCATGTCAATGCGGTCGGTTGGGGCCAAGGCCTGTCGACGATCGTCCGGATCACCCATATGACGCTGCGCCATCCCTGGCAGACCAGCTTTGCCATTGGAGCAACTTTTATAGCTGCAACGTTGCAGCTGACGATCCCGCGCTTGCTGGGCCGCGCCGTCGACCAGACACAGACGGCGGTTGCAGGTGGTGCCGCCGGGCAGATCGCCGAAAATGCCTTGATGACAACCGCTCTGCTTTTGCTCGTCGTCAGCATTTTGCGCGGCCTGTTCACCATGGTACAGAACTACTATAGCGAAGCCGTTGGCCATCATATGGGCTATGAGCTTCGGCTCGCCTGCTATGAGAAGATCCAGCAGCTCTCCTTCAGCTTCCACGACAAGGCCCATTCCGGCGATCTCATCACGGTCGGCCTGCTCGATCTTGAAGGCGTGCGCATGTATTTCTCCACGGCGCTGGTGCGCATGGTGCTGCTCACCATGCTGATCGGCGTCGGCGCCTATATGCTGCTGTCGACCGATGTCGCGCTTGGCCTGCTCGCCTTGAGCTTCGTACCCTTCGTCGCGTGGCGCTCTTCCGTCACTCAGCTGCGGTTGCGATCGACCTGGCTCGACCTGCAGGAGCGCCTCTCGGTGCTGACGCGCGTGATGGAGGAAAATCTCGGCGGCATCCGCGTCGTCCGCGCCTTCGCCGCGCAGGCGCACGAGCTCATGAAGTTCGACCGCGCCTCGCACAATGCGCTTTCCCTCGCTCATCGGCGCGTCGGTATCCGCGTCATCAATACCAGCGCGATGAACCTCTCCTTCTTCGTGTCGATGGGGCTCGTGCTCTGGCTCGGCGGCCTCAAGGTCATCAATGGCGAAATCAGCGTCGGCACGCTGGCCTCCTTCCTCACCTTCATGACCATCCTGCAGATGCCGGTGCGCCAACTCGGGTTGATGGTGAATGCCTTCGCCCGCGCATCGACCTGCGGTTCGCGCCTGTTTGAGCTTCTCGATCTCGACATTCCCATCAAGGATGCCCCGGACGCCAGGCCGCTCGTCGTGACCGAAGGCACGCTGCGGTTTGAGAATGTCGACTTCAGCTATCCGGGCTCGGAAATGCGGCCGGTGCTTAAGGATATCTGTTTCGAAGCAAAGCGCGGCGAGACGATCGGCATTGTCGGACCACCCGGCAGCGGCAAGTCCACCATCGCGCATCTCATTCCGCGCTTTTACGACGTCACGGCCGGGCGGATCACTCTCGACGGCCAAGATATCCGCAAGGCGACGCTGCAATCGCTGCGGCAGAATGTTGCGGTCGTGCAGCAGGATTCCTTCCTGTTCACGACGAGCATCGAGAACAATATCGCCTATGGCGACCCTTGGGCGAAGGAACCCCGTATCGAACGGGCCGCCGAGTCGGCGCAGCTGCACAATTACATTCTCGGTCTGCCGGCCGGCTATACCACAATCGTCGGCGAGCGCGGCGTGTCGCTATCCGGCGGCCAGCGTCAGCGCCTGACCATCGCCCGGACATTGATGCTGAAGCCTGCCGTGATGGTATTCGACGATTCCACAGCTGCGATCGACGCCGCGACGGAGCAGCGCATCCGCAGCGCTATGAAGCGTTTCGCTCGGGACCGCGTGACGCTGATCGTCGCCCACAGGCTGAGTTCGCTGATGCATGCCGACCAGATTCTCTTCATTGAAGATGGCGAGATCGTGGAGCGCGGCACCCATGAACAGCTCCTGGCCGCGGGCGGGCGGTACAAGGCGCTCTACGATCTACAGGTTCGGCCGGAGGACGATGTCATCAGGACATCTGGCGTCGGCACGCTCGAAAGGGCGAAAAGGGAGGTTTGACAATGTCGGAAATTACCGAAACCGAGCGCAACGATGTGCGCGAGGATGGTCGCCGCCCTCCCCGTGCAGTCGTCGGCTCGCACCGCGTCGAAGAAGAGATCTTCGGCAAGGTCTTCGACAGCAAGATCATTCGCCGCATCTGGGCTTTCGTCAGCCCCTATCGCCGGCAGATCTATATCTCGGTTGTCGCCGTCCTGCTCTTCACGGCCTCGCAGATCGTCATTCCGCTCGTCATCCGCCATGCGATCGACGGTGCCATGGCGCCTGGCGCCGTGGACTATTCGGCGCTCTGGCTGTCTCTGGGGATTTTCACGGCGGCAATTCTCGTCAATTACGGGGCGAGCTACGTGCAGGAAACCTATGTCGGCCAGGTGGCGGAAGAGGTTCTGTTCGATATCCGCCGGGCGATGTTTGCGCATCTGCAGCGCGTCTCGCTGTCTTTCATGGACAAAACCGAGGTCGGACGCCTGATGTCGCGCTTACAGGGCGACGTTAATTCCATGCAGGAATTCCTTGAAACCTCAGTGCTTTCCGTCGGTGACATCGCTTTGCTTTTCGGTATCGTCATCGTCATGCTGTCGCTCGATTTCCGGCTCGGCCTGCTGACGCTTTCCGTCATGCCGATCCTCTTCATCGTGCGGCTGTTCTGGCTCCCGAAGGCCCGCGTCGCCTTCATGAACGCGCATGAGACCAACTCCGTCACCAACGGCGCGCTGGCGGAAGCGATCCATGGTGTGCGTGCCGTCCAGGGCATGCATCGGCAGAGCGTGAACTTCTCGCTTTTCGACGACAAGGCCCATGCGAACCTTCAGACGCACCTGACGGCGGCGCGCTATGCCCAAGTCATGGTGCCGATCGTCGACACGCTGACCGGCATGGCCATGGCGATCGTCATCATCGTCGGTGGTTCGATGGTGCTGAACCACAGGCTCGATGTCGGCATCATGGTCGCCTTCCTGTTCTACATTCAGCGCTTCTTCGACCCGATCCGCTCACTCACCATGCAGTATTCGGTGATGCAGCGCGCCATGGCCTCCGGCCAGCGGTTGACCGAGGTGCTCGACGTTCCGGTCGACATCAAGGATGCACCCGACGCCATTGAGCTATCGCCTGATATGGACGGCTCGGTCGAGTTCCGCGACGTGGTCTTCGGCTACGATCCCAAGCATCCGGTGCTGAAGAATGTCAACTTCAGGGTCAATCCCGGCGAAACCGTAGCGTTGATCGGGCCGACAGGTTCGGGCAAGTCGAGCTCGATGGCACTCATCCATCGCTTCTACGACGTGCAGCAGGGCCAGGTACTGGTCGGCGGTCATGACGTGCGCTCCCTCACCCAGGATTCGCTCGGCCGCCAGATCGCCATGGTGCTGCAGGAGCCATTCCTGTTCACAGGCACGGTGCTGGAGAACATCCGCTACAACAAGACGGAAGCGACGCGCGAGGAGATCATCGAGGCGGCCAAGGCGGTCGGCGCGCATGAATTCATCATGCGTCTTCCGGATGGTTACGACTCGGTCCTTGGCGAGCGCGGCGGTGGTCTCTCGCTCGGCCAGCGCCAGCTCGTCAGCTTTGCCCGCGCCCTTGTCGCCGACGCCAAGATCCTCGTGCTCGACGAAGCGACGGCGAACATCGACAGCTATACCGAGATGCTGATCCAGAAGGCGCTGGTGAAGCTGCTGGAAGGCCGCACCGGCCTCGTCATCGCCCATCGTCTGGCGACCATCCGCGAGGCCGACCGTATCATCGTGCTGCAAAACGGCCAGCTGCTCGAAAGCGGCAACCACAATCAGCTGATGGCAAACGGCAAGCTTTACTCGAAACTCTATAACCTCAATTATGCGTCCTTCGACGATATTCCGGAGGAGGAAGTCTCCGCTTCGGTGCCTGCGGAGTCGCGGACTTAAGGCAATTCCCGGAAAAGTGCGCGGCGGTTTTCCGTCCGGAATTGGGTGAAAACAAAGAGATAGAGCGGTTCAGAGATTCCGTGAAGAGCTGAACTGCTCCAGACATGTCAGGCAAACTGTGGGGGCATAATCAACATGACCGACGGTATTCTGGTTCTCTACGGTTCCTACCGGTCGGATCGCGTCGGCATCCGTCTCGCGAATTATATCGTCAGCAGCCTGCAGCAGCGCGGAAACGACGTGGAGCTCATCGATGCGCAAGCGGTTGGACTGCCAATGCTCGATCGGATGTACAAGGAATACCCCAAAGGTTCTGCGCCACGGGCAATGGAGACGCTTGCCGCAAAAATCCGGGCTGCCGATGCCTTCGTTTTCGTCACGGGTGAATACAACTGGGGCATGCAACCTGGCCTGAAGAATCTGACTGATCATTACCTTGAGGAGTGGTTCTGGCGCCCGGCGGCGATTGTCAGCTATTCCGGCGGTCGCCTTTCCGGCGCACATGCGGCGCCCGCCTGGCATGGCACTCTTTCCGAGATGGGAATGGTCGTTATTTCTAGCACGCTTGCCGTCGCCAATATCTCGGCCGCATTAGACGTCGACAGCAAACCGACCGGGAGCGGAGGCGATGCCCTCGCGAGAGTTTTTCCCCGCTTTGCCGAGGATCTCGCCTGGTGGACCGAGGCAGCGAAACAGCAGCGCGCCCGCAAGGCACCTCCATACTGAGAGCCCGAGGCCTGTCTGTGAAAATAGCCCAGATATCCTGCCTTCCCACAACGGTCCTAGTGCAGAGATGTCTTTGTGATGAATAGCTAACTCACATAGATGATTTGCTCGGCCCCGAACCGATGCAATCGCCCCGATTCTCTCATGCCCACTCGCTCCAGCAGGCGGCGGGATGCGAAATTGGCAGACTGGGTTTCCGCTATCAACCGCTTGAGCTGCAGATCCTTCAAAGCATAATCAAGGACACGCCTTGCCGCTTCCGCTGCATAGCCATGACCCCACGCGCCTGGATGAAATTGATACGACAGTTCGCGATCCTGACCGTCCCTATGATGTGAAATTGAAATCAAACCAAGAGGTTGCCGTGAGCTCTTGGTTTCCGCCAGCCACACCATTTCCCCTTCCTCAAACGCGAAATAGCCAGAAATCACCGTTTCGTGTTGATCAATAGAAACAGGTCCCCCGAGAAAGCGGCGCACCTCCTCATGCGAAATCAACTTCCGTACGAATGCAATGTCAGCAAAGACGGGTGCACGCAGATGCAACCGCTCGGTCGTCAAGCCGCGACTTGTCGTCATAACGTCACCCCTTTTGCCTGAAGCCCAACCAGTCAAACAAACTGCAAACCAAAGCGACCATTTTGCGACAGACAGATAGTAACTTGCATTATGCTAGTTACTCATGCTATCTGCCTTGCCCATGCAGAGAACGAGCTTCAGCAGTTTCAAATGCCCCGCCGCCCGTGCGCTCGAAAGTGTCGGCGACTGGTGGAGTATCCTGATCCTGCGCGATGCGCTTCAAGGGTTGAGCCGGTTCGACGAGTTCCAGAAGAATCTCGGCGTTGCCCCGAATATCCTGACGCGGCGCCTCAAGCATCTGACCGATGAAGGCCTGTTCGAGCGTCGTCTCTACAATGAACGACCGCCACGCTACGAATATGTGCTGACTGAAAAAGGTCGGGATTTCTTCCCCGTGCTGATGGCGCTGTTTACCTGGGGCAACCAGCATTTGCCTGCAGAAGAGGTCGCGATGCGCCTTGTCGACGCCAATACCGGTGAAGATCGCGACCCGCTTCTCATCGACCGCGTCACCGGCCGCGCCTTTCACCCCGAAGACACGATCCTTGTGCCGGGGCCGGCGGCCGACGACACGGTTCATGAACGCATCGCCCAGATGAAAGCATGGTTTCTGGGCTTCGACGCCTGACCAAATAGGAGCAAGACATGGATCGTATCGTCATCACCGGCATGGGGCTGGTTTCGCCCTTGGGCGTGGGTGTCAATGCAAGCTGGAAGAGGCTTGTCGAGGGACGCTCTGGCCTGCGGCTGCTGCCTGAGGAAATGGTGGACGATCTCGCAGCCAAGGTCGGCGGCGTCGTTCCTGATATCGCCGAGGATGCAGAAGCCGGCTTCGATGTCGATCGCTACGTGCCGGTCAAAGACCAGAAGAAGATGGACCGCTTCATCCTTCTCGCCATGGCAGCGGCCGAGGAAGCGATCCTGCAGGCTGGCTGGCAACCGACTGACGTCAGCGCTCTGGAGCGGACGGCAACGATCATTGCCTCGGGCGTCGGCGGCTTTCCTGCCATCGCCGATGCCGTGCGCACGGCCGAGACAAAGGGCGTGCGGCGTCTGTCGCCCTTCACCATCCCCTCCTTCCTCGTCAATCTCGCCGCCGGACAGGTGAGCATCCGCTATGGATATAAGGGGCCGCTCGGTGCGCCGGTCACGGCCTGTGCCGCCAGCGTTCAGGCGATCGGCGACGCCGCGCGGCTGATCCGCTCAGGCGAGGCCGATGTCGCCATCTGCGGCGGCACGGAAGCCTGCATCGACAAGGTGAGCCTCGGCGGCTTTGCGGCGGCACGCGCGCTCTCGACCGGCTTCAGCAACCGGCCGGAAGAAGCCTCGCGCCCCTTCGACAGCGGCCGGGACGGTTTCGTCATGGGCGAAGGCGCCGGCATGCTTGTCATCGAGACCTTGGAGCATGCCCTTGCGCGTGGCGCCACGCCACTTGCCGAGCTTGTCGGCTATGGCACAGCCGCCGATGCCTATCATATGACCGCCGGGCCGGAAGACGGCGATGGTGCGCGCCGCGCCATGCTCGCTGCACTTTCCCAGGCTCGCATTTCGCCCGCCGAGGTCAAACACCTGAACGCGCATGCGACGTCGACACAAGTCGGCGACCGAGGCGAGATGGAAGCCATCAAGACCGTGTTCGGCCGCGATGGCGCGATTGCCGTCAGCGGCACGAAGGCTGCAACGGGCCATCTTCTGGGTGCTGCCGGCGGTATGGAAGCGATCTTCACCATCATGGCTCTGCGCGACCAG
Organism: Rhizobium sp. ZPR4; assembly: GCF_040215725.1. Taxonomy (NCBI): domain Bacteria; kingdom Pseudomonadati; phylum Pseudomonadota; class Alphaproteobacteria; order Hyphomicrobiales; family Rhizobiaceae; genus Rhizobium; species Rhizobium sp. ZPR4. Next base: position 1,423,492 of record NZ_CP157967.1, on the reverse strand, counting down.
ATCGCCCCGCCAACCCGCAATCTGCAGGAGGCTGACCCGGCTGCCGAGGGTATCGATATCGTCGGAGCGACCGCCCGGCCGATGGCCATGGAGTATGCGATCTCCAATGGCTTCGGTTTTGGCGGTGTCAATGCCAGCGCCCTCTTCCGCCGCTGGCAGTAATCGCTTCTGCTTACGATCAAAGCGCGCTAAGCTTTCTCCATTGGCTGGAGACGGATATGCGCGCTTTTTCTATCGCCGCTTTTCTCTGCTGCATCGCCTGTGCGCCGGTCGCTTACGCGGAAGATCCGGTTCAGACGGCACAAGGCCTTATCGAGCAACAGATAGAGGCCTTTCTGCACGATGACGCGGCGACCGCCTATTCCTTCGCCGCACCCGGCATCAAGACGCTTTTCCCAGACAAGGATAGCTTCTTCGCCATGGTGAAGAAGAGCTATCAACCGGTGTTTCATCCCGGCAACTATGCTTTCGGCAAGAGCCGCGCCATCGACAACGGCGCAGTCGTCTATCAGGAGGTGCTGATCACAGGCACCGATGACAAGGACTGGACGGCGATCTACCAGATCACCCGTCAACCCGACGGCAGCTACAAGATCAACGGCGTGCAGATCCTCTCCAAGGCGACGAGCGAGGGCATTTAGAGCATTTCCGCTTTTCTTCGAATCGCGAAAACGCCCTATCTTCTTGTTTCTTTGCGCATTTCGGACGGAAAACCGCTATGCACTTTTCCTGGAAGTGCTCCAGCCGATAGCTCAGCCCAAATGAAAACAGCGCGCCTCCCAGGGAGAGACGCGCTGTTCAAGAGCTTTGGCCAAGTGTTTCTAGCCGCGAATTCTAACCGAATTTCCGACCGCACTATTGCCGTCGAATTCGGGGCGCGGCTGCGGAATGACGACTGTCGAAGCCGGCATAGGCGTATTCGTGTATGTGGTTTCGCCGTTCGACAGCGGTCCCGAAATCGCCATGTCCGTTGGTGCCGGCGTCGGGATCGGAACCGCGGCCGGAATAAGAACGGCATTCTGCGGCATCGTCACGACAGGGTTCGAGACAGGCGTAAAGGCCGCGACGGCCGAAGTCGTCGATGCAGGCTGCATTTCCGGCAACACGAATGGAGACTGCGGCGCGCCCTGTGTGGGCACGTAATTCATCGCGACCTCGTAGGCTGGAAGCGGTGCCGGCGTCTGCAATTCGCCATCGCGACCACGCTTCTCATAGAACGCGTTGCCGCCAGCATAAGCGACGTAATGCATATTATCGTACGGGAATCTCAGCCCTTCGGTGTGGAAGAACATCGCGTCCTTCACCTGAGGATGCCGCTCACCACGCAGGATCTTCGACGCAGCAACTTCAAGATCGGGCTTTGCCTGATCCTTGACTTCTCTGGTCATCACACCTGGGGCAAACTGCCTTTCCTGGGAGACCACGCCACAGATCGTGGGCGGATAGGCACCGGAGGTCAATCTATTCATCACGACCGTTCCAACGGCCATGTAACCGCCGGGATCGGAGCGTTCCGACTCGAAGTACATTGCACGTTCGAGACAGTCCTTGTCCTTTATCGTATAATTATACGTCACCTTCGCGCCACGAATGGGCTTGGTGGTATTGCTGGGGGTAGCTGTTGTCTTCTGCGTCGTCGTGCAGCTGGTAGCGGCCAAACCGACAACCAATAGCCCTGAAAGACATGCCCCGAATTTGCGTTGCGCCCTCAACGGCAAGTGCCTCCTATTTTCGGTAGTACAGCCCTTATCGATTAAGAGAATGCGTTTTAGCCGGATTTTTTCAAAATTCCAAGCGTCCACGCAATCAAATCAGCCAATGACGTTTTTCAAAGGCGGATGGACCGTTTATTCCGATTCGCTATTTTTCCCAATGCTTTATTGTTGCCAGGCCTATTTTGAAACGCAGCCGGAAACGGAGATTGCCCACGGCAAGCCCGTTCCAGCCGGCTCAAGATGATGTTGGTTAAGAGTAACAATCAATCGATAATAAATGATTTACCAACAGAGCAAGGTCCATGCGCCAGCCGACTTCGATAAGGATTCGCCCCGGTGCAAAACAATAAAACGACCAATTGCCGCGTATGATCGAAGGTGGTTTCCAGATCTCGCAGCCGCTCGATTTCACCCGCTCGAACAACAGATCGACCGCCTCCCGGGAGGGCTGCACGAAGCCGATATGATAGGTATTGCGACCGACGGAGACGGTATCGGCGCCGCCGAATTTCTCCACCGGCCGGCTGATGACAAGCTCAAGCCCGGCATCGTCGCGAAGGATGGCAAGACCATTTGCGCCTCGCGTTTCCACTTCCGTCAGGCCGAAAACGGAAACAAAAAAATCCCGGGTCGCAGCGACATCGGGAACATGCAGATCCAGGTGGTTCAGTCTCATGACAGCTCCAAAAGGCTTTCCCGCGGAGACATGTCGGTCGATCCGGCCCACGCCAACGCGGGACACTCGACCACAATGGCCAAGTTCCGCGTCGTGGGTTCTCACGCCAATGGCGAGGAGCAGAGCTTCAAATAGAAGGGGTCGGGCTTACCGATCCGACCCTGCCATTTTTCGACGATGCCCAACTAACGTGAAATTGGGATCGAGGCAAGAGCGTGTGCGAGACCCGATTATACCGGCTCAAGATCACCCCTCGCCCAGTTTTCCTGCGTCTCGGCCATGAAATCGGCAAAGCGGCCTTCGGCGATCGCCTGGCGGATGCCCTGCATCAGTTCCTGGTAGTAGGCGAGATTGTGCCAGGAGAGTAGCATGCCGCCGAGCGCTTCGTTGGCGCGGACGAGATGGTGCAGATAGGCACGCGAGTAGTCGCGCGAGGCCGGGCAATTGGACTGCTCGTCAAGCGGGCGCATGTCCTCGGCGTGGCGGGCGTTGCGGATATTCACCTTGCCGCGGCGGGTGAAGGCCAGTCCGTGGCGGCCCGAGCGGGTCGGCATCACGCAATCGAACATGTCGATGCCGCGGGCAACCGATTTCAGGATGTCGTCCGGCGTGCCGACACCCATCAGGTAGCGCGGCTTCTCCGTCGGCAGTTCCGGAAGCGTGATCTCCAGCATGCGCAGCATGACTTCCTGCGGTTCGCCGACGGCAAGGCCGCCCACCGCGTAGCCTTTCAGGTCCATGCCGCTCAGCGCCTGCGCCGACCGGACGCGAAGTTCTGTCACGTCGCCGCCCTGGACGATGCCGAACATCGCCTTCCCGGGCTGATTGCCGAAAGCCACCTTGCAGCGCTCCGCCCAACGCAGCGACATTTCCATGGCGCGCTCGATTTCCGTCGGCGTTGCCGGCAATGCGACGCATTCATCGAGCTGCATCTGGATATCGGAATCGAGCAAGCCCTGGATCTCGATCGAGCGTTCCGGCGACATATGATGCAGGCTGCCATCGACATGCGATTTGAAGGTGACGCCCTGCTCGTCCAGTTTGCGCAGACCCGACAGCGACATCACCTGGAAGCCGCCGGAATCGGTGAGGATCGGATGCGGCCAGCGGATCAGCTGATGCAAGCCGCCGAGGCGGGCGACACGCTCGGCAGTCGGGCGTAGCATCAGGTGATAGGTATTGCCGAGGATGATATCGGCGCCGGTCTCACGCACCTGGTCGAGATACATGGCTTTGACAGTGCCGACTGTGCCGACGGGCATGAATGCCGGCGTGCGGATGGTCCCGCGCGGCATGGAAACTTCACCGAGGCGGGCGCCGCCGTCGGTCTTCTTCAATTGAAACTGAAAGCTCTCGCTCATCTCGTCCTAGTCTTTCCGGTAGAGCAGGCTGCCATCGCCATAGGAATAGAAGCGATAGCCCGTCTCGATAGCATGGGTGTAGGCCGCACGCATCGTATCAAGGCCGGCAAAAGCCGATACGAGCATGAACAGGGTCGAGCGCGGCAGGTGGAAATTGGTCATCAGCATGTCGACCGCCTTGAAGCGATAGCCGGGTGTGATGAAAATACCGGTGGCGCCGTGCCAAGGCTGGATAGTGCCGTCCTCAGCGGCGGCACTTTCGATCAATCGCAGCGACGTCGTGCCGACGCAGACGATGCGGCTACCCCTCGCCTTGACGGCATTCAGCTTTGCGGCCGTCGCGGCATCGACATAGCCGATCTCGAAATGCATCTTGTGATCGTCGGTGTCATCGGCCTTGACGGGCAGGAAGGTGCCGGCGCCGACGTGCAGCGTCACGAAATGCCGCTCGACGCCGAGGGCATCGAGTGCGGCAAACAGAGATGGCGTGAAATGCAGGCCGGCGGTGGGTGCTGCGACCGCGCCCTCTTCGCGTGCATAAATCGTCTGGTAATCGGCGCGATCGCGCTCGTCTTCGGGACGCTTCGCGGCAATATAGGGCGGCAGCGGAATATGCCCGACTGCGGCGATTGCCTCGTCCAATGCAGGACCAGACAGATCGAACCGCAGGGTAATCTCTCCGCCCTCACCTTTTTCCTCGACGGTCGCGTCGAGCGTGCCGAGCGCGCAAACATTCTCGCCATGGCCGAACTGGATGCGGTCGCCGATCTTGATACGCTTGCCGGGCTTTGCGAAAGCCTTCCAGCGATCGGGCGCGGCGCGCATATGCAAGGTTGCCGAGACCTGCTGGCCTGGCGCACCTTCGCGATGGCGAATGCCTTCCAGCTGTGCCGGGATCACTTTGGTATCGTTGAAGACCACGGCGTCGCCGGGGCGCAGGAAGGACGGCAGATCTCGTATCCGGTGGTCGCTCAGCGTATTCGAACCATTGTTCGGATCGACAACGAGCAGACGTGCACTGTCACGCGGCTCGGCGGGCCTGAGCGCGATACGCTCATCCGGCAGATCGAAATCGAAAAGGTCAACACGCATTGAATTCATCCAGGCAAAGCGAAACCCGCCCCTCACGCCAAAGGCGCAAGAGGCGGGTTTCAGGAATAATCACGATCAGACGTCGGCAGCAACCCGAGCAGATACGATCGAATCCGGATCCTTTACCGGCTCGCCGCGCTTGATCTGGTCGACGAAATCCATGCCGGAGATAACCTGACCCCAGACGGAGTACTGCTTGTTCAGCCAGGGAGCGTCGGCAAAGCAGATGAAGAACTGCGAGTTGGCCGAGTTCGGGTTCTGCGAACGAGCCATGGAGCAGGTGCCGCGAATATGCGAAGTCGCGGAAAACTCAGCCTTCAGGTCCGGCTTGGAGGAGCCGCCCATGCCGGCGCGGCCTGGATTGAAGGTTTCGCTGCCCTGCTTGCCGAACTGCACGTCGCCGGTCTGGGCCATGAAGCCGTCGATAACACGATGGAAGACGACGCCGTCATAGGCCTTTTCGCGCGCAAGCTCCTTGATGCGGGCAACGTGCTCGGGAGCGACCTGTGGCAGAAGCTGAATGACAACCTGGCCCTTGGTGGTTTCCAGGATGAGGGTGTTTTCTGGATCCTTGATCTCAGCCATGTTCGTTTCCTTGTTCTTTCTGTTTGTGCATGATCCGGGCAGGATCATGCAACTTGCCTTGGCTTGATCTCATCCAAAAGCCGCGCCGCGCCTTTTGGGATCATGCCCGTGAAATCACTTCTTGGTGACAGTAACCTTGATCATCTTGTCAGGGTTGCTCACTTCGCCGTTCTGGCCTTCGCCACGCTTGATCTTGTCGACAAGCTCCATGCCCGAGATGACCTTGCCGACGACCGTGTACTGGCCGTTCAGGAAATCCCCATTGGCGAACATGATGAAGAACTGCGAATTGGCGGAGTTCGGGTCCTGGGCACGCGCCATGCCGACGGTGCCGCGCTGGAACGGAACCTTGGAGAATTCTGCCGGAAGGTTCGGCAGGTCGGAACCGCCGGTGCCGGCCTTGTTCGGGTCATAACCCTTGGAAGCGTTGCCGTACTGAACGTCACCGGTCTGCGCCATGAAGCCATCGATAACGCGATGGAAGACGACGTTGTCGTAGGCACCCTTCTTCGCCAGCGCTTCGATCTGGGCAACATGCTTCGGCGCAACCTCCGGCATCAACTGGATGACCACCGGGCCGTCCTTGAGCTGGATGGTCAAAAGATCTGCGGCTGCGGCCGAGAACGCGCTGCCTGCGAAGGCGGCAAGGCTCAGGAATCCTGCCAATGCAATATGAAAGAGTTTCATGGATGCTCCGTTCGGGATTGGATTTCGGCTCAGCTGTTGCCGCTGGCCTTATTTTTGAGTTTGCCGTTCAGCGCTTCCAGCACCGCCGACGGCACGAAGGCGCTGACATCGCCGCCCATGGATGCGATCTGCCGCACCAATGTGGCGGTTATGGGCCGCGAGGCCGTGCCGGCTGGCAGAAACAGCGTCTGGATATCCGGCGCCATCTGCCTGTTCATGCCAGCCATCTGCATTTCATAGTCAAGATCGGTGCCGTCGCGCAGACCGCGCACGAGCAAGGTCGCACCATGGGCGCGGGCCGCATCGACGACCAGATTGTCGAAGGCGACGACGGAAATATCGCCCGCCTTTTGTGGCAAAGCCTCTCCGAGTGATCTGCGAATGAGCTCCGCCCGCTCCTCGAAGGAGAAAAGCGGCTTCTTGCCGGGATGAATGCCGATCGCGACGATCACCTTGGCGGCGACATTCAACGCCTGCACGAGGACATCCAGATGTCCGTTGGTCATCGGGTCGAAAGACCCTGGATAGAAGGCTGTCGTCATACCAAGCCGGCTCGTTGTTTCGACGCCTTTTGTCATGGATGAGGCCGTATCGCAAGTGATTTGCAACCCAGCGACCGCCTCTGAACTGTAGATGAACACGCCGTTCAAGCCCGTTTCAGCTCGACCATGCTTTACTGCCATCAACATCGAAACGGGCCTGGTTCAACGGCCCGCCGGTCTCCGCTTCAGGGAAATCATGTCATGCTCGTCTTCATCATCGCAGGCGCCATCATCGGTTCATTTTTCGTCGAATACCTCGTTCATCTTTTCGCCGACAATTATGAGATCGAATGGGATTCCGCCTCGGGAAACAGCAACGACATCGATTTTGCCCAAGAAATAGCCATCGCCATGCGCAAAACGCATCGCGAATCTGAACGCCAGATGAACAAGGCATTCAAGGTCGCTTCAGGCGCGCATTGCTAGATAGCTCTCAATATCGGCGGAACCATTTGGGAAACGCCGCGTTAACAGTCCGAAACTCAAATTGCACATTGCGGCAAGAAGGAAGAAGAGTATGCCCGACAAGATCACCCTTATTAACTTTGTTTGGATGGCCATGATTTCGGGAATGCTTGCAGCAACCGTTGCGCTTTACGATCAGAAACCCGACCAGTCGAAGATCTATGGTCCCTTTGCTTCGGCTCGTCCCTTCGTTGCCTCGAGCCAATACTAAGGGATCTGAACGCTAGTCCCACCAAAGGAGGGAGCGATCATGTTCACAATTTTGACGCTGCTTACAGTTTTCATCAGCATCATGTTTGTCGTGTCAGTCGCATCCACCATTTCGGCGCTCCATCGCGAAAGCGAAGAGAGCAAGAGACTGCATAAGCGTCACAAGACGCTCTGATCTCCGCGTACCGAGCATCCTCTCCCCGCCAGATGCTCGGATGGACCATGAACCGGACGCTATCCCCGCCAGCGTCCGGTTTTTTATTGCCGTTACAATATAAATCCTCTCCCCCACACCCTTGTCGTCTCGACGCAAAAGCATGATTTTGCAAGAGGAAGCGCGTCAGCCGCTTCAATCATGCTATGGTGATCGCGGTTCATCGAGGGATCGAGATGCGCATTGTCCTGACAGGCAGCTCCGGGCGACTTGGCCGGGCGATCTTTAATGCGCTTGCGCCAGGCCACACGGTGATAGGCATCGATCGATCGCCGTTTTCGACGACGCATCTCGTCGGAGATTTTACCGATGCGACGTTGCTGCGCCAAGCGCTGACGGATGCGGATGCGGTCATCCATTGCGCGGCCCTGCACGCGCCTCATGTCGGCACGGTTTCCGACGATGAATTTCGTCGCATCAACGTGGATGGAACACGGCAACTAGCTGAGGCAGCGCTGGCTGCCGGCGTGAAGCGACTGATATTTACCAGCACCACGGCGCTTTATGGTCACGCCGTCGTCTCCGGTCATTGCACATGGATCGATGAAGACACCGTGCCGCAACCGAAAAGCATCTATCACCGTACGAAACTGGAAGCCGAACAGATCCTTAAGGGCATGGCCGGCTCGAATCTGCAGATTCGCGTTTTACGCATGTCTCGAAGCTTTCCGGAGTCGACCAATGTGGTGGCCATCTATCGTCTGCATCGCGGCGTTGATATCCGTGATGTCGCGGATGCCCATGTGGCGGCACTCACGAACGGCGGCAAAGATTTTCAACGACATATCGTTTCCGCCAGCACACTGTTCAAACCGGAAGATTGCGAGGCGCTCGCGGTCGACGCCACCTCCGTCATCCGGTTACGCGCGCCCGGCCTTGCCGCGAAATTCGCCCAGCAAAACTGGCCTCTGCCTGACAGAATCGATCGTGTTTACGCATCGAAATCCGCGGGTGCGGTCCTCGGCTGGCATTTCCGCTTCGGTTATGACGAGGTTTTCGCGCAGCTGGATCGGGAGAGCCTGGAGGTTCTGCCGCCCTTCTCGCAAAACAGCAGACGCCCGGAATAGAAGGTCCTACAAGCGTCCTTTGGCAGCTCCGGCTCGCCCACGCCCACTGCACAAAAACAATCGCATGAGCCTGTCGCCAAGCTCATGCGATTGAAAGCATTGATTTTTTACTCGGCTCGGCGGGCAACCCCGGCTTTTCCGATCGGAGGCAGCGAAATCCTATTCTTCGCTGCCGCCCTCGACATCGCCGCCGGCATCCCCTGCCTCATCGGCAACAGTCTCATCGTCGACTGCCGCGTCCTCATCGCCTTCCGGCTCGCTGATACGCTCGACGGATACGACCTTCTCGTCCTTCGCGGTTGAGAAGATGGTGACGCCCTTGGTGGCGCGGCTGGCGACGCGGATGCCGCCGACGGGGACGCGGATCAGCTGACCGCCATCCGAGACGAGCATGATCTGATCGCCGTCCTCGACCGGGAAGGCGGCAACAAGCTCGCCAATCTCGCCCGTCTTCGACGTGTCGGTAGCGCGGATACCCTTGCCGCCACGGCCGGAGATGCGGAAATCGTAAGAAGACGAACGCTTGCCGAAGCCCTTTTCCGAAACCGTCAGGATAAACTGCTCGAGCGCCTTGAGTTCTTCGTAACGCTCATCGCCCAACTGTCCCTCGTCGGTGACTTCCTCACCGACGAGCGCGATTTCCTCGTCGTCGCCCGTCGCCGAACGACGCTCGCTGACGGAGCGCTTGAGGTAGGCTGCACGCTCCCATGGCTCGGCATCCACATGCCGGACGATCGTCATCGAGATGATGCGATCGCCGGATGCAAGGGTGATACCGCGAACACCGATCGAATTGCGGCCGGCGAAAACGCGCACATCCGATACCGAGAAGCGAATGCACTGGCCAAGCGCCGTCGTCATCAACACGTCGTCATGCTCGGTACAGGTCTCGACGGAGAGGATTTCATCACCCTCCTCCTCGAGCTTCATGGCGATCTTGCCATTGCGGTTGACCTGGACGAAATCCGACAGCTTGTTGCGGCGCACGGTGCCGCGCGTCGTCGTGAACATCACGTCGAGATTGTCCCAGCTATCCTCATCCTCGGGCAGAGGCATGATCGTGGTGATGCGCTCGCCAGGCTCCAGTGGCAGCATGTTGATCAGTGCCTTGCCGCGCGACGTCGGCGTGCCGATCGGCAGACGCCAGACCTTTTCCTTATAGACGATACCGCGAGACGAGAAGAACAGGACCGGCGTATGTGTATTGAGAACAAATAGCCGGGTAACAAAATCTTCGTCGCGGGTGGTCATGCCGGAGCGGCCCTTGCCGCCGCGGCGCTGCGCACGATAGGTGGTCAGCGGCACGCGCTTGATGTAACCGAGATGGGAAACGGTGACGACCATGTCCTCGCGGGCGATCAGATCCTCGTCGTCCATCTCGAGACCGCCATCGACGATCTCGGTGCGGCGCGGTGTTCCGAATTCGTCGCGAACCGCAGCAAGCTCTTGTTTTACAATGGCTTGGATGCGCGCGCGCGAAGACAGGATATCAAGGTAGTCCTTGATCTCTGCGCCGATCTGGTTGAGTTCCTCGTCGATTTCATCGCGACCGAGAGCGGTCAGGCGTGCCAGACGCAGTTCGAGAATGGCGCGGGCCTGCTCTTCCGAGAGGTTGTAGGTACCGTCCTCATTAATGCGGTGGCGCGGGTCGTCGATTAGCCGAATAAGAGATTCGACGTCCGCCGCATTCCAGCGACGCGTCATCAGCTCTTCGCGGGCCGATTGCGGATCCGGCGCCTGGCGGATGACACGGATGACCTCATCGATATTGGCAACCGCAATCGCCAAGCCGACCAAGACATGGGCGCGATCACGAGCCTTGCGCAGGAGGTACTTCGTGCGGCGGCTGATGACTTCCTCGCGGAAAGCCACGAAAGCGCGCAGCATGTCCATCAGGTTCATCAGCTCGGGCTTGCCGCCGTTCAGCGCCACCATGTTGCAGCCGAAGGAGGTCTGCAGCGGCGTATAACGATAGAGCTGGTTCAGGATGACATCTGCATTGGCGTCGCGCTTCAGCTCGACGACGACGCGATAGCCCTGACGGTCGGACTCGTCGCGCAGGTCGGAGATGCCCTCGATGCGCTTCTCGCGCACGAGTTCGGCCATCTTCTCGATCATCGACGCCTTGTTCACCTGATAGGGAACCTCGGTGATGATGATCTGCTCGCGATCGCCGCGCATCGGCTCGATGGTCGCGACACCGCGCATGACAACGGAGCCACGGCCCGTCTCATAGGCGGAACGGATGCCGGCACGGCCGAGGATCTTCGCACCCGTCGGGAAGTCCGGGCCGGGGATGATCTGCATCATCTCAGGCAATTCGATCGCCGGATTGTCGATGAGCGCAATACAGCCGTTGATCACTTCAGAGAGGTTATGCGGCGGAATATTCGTCGCCATGCCGACGGCAATGCCGCCGGAACCGTTGACGAGCAGGTTCGGGAAGCGCGCCGGCAGAACCTTCGGCTCTTCCGTGGTCGCATCGTAGTTTTCCTGGAAGTCGACCGTTTCCTTGTCGATATCCTCGAGAAGCTCGTGGGCAACCTTCGTCAGGCGCGATTCCGTATAACGCATCGCCGCCGGCGGATCGCCGTCGATCGAGCCGAAATTGCCCTGCCCGTCGATGAGCGGCACACGCATCGACCAATCCTGCGCCATGCGGACCAAGGCGTCATAGATCGAGGCGTCGCCGTGCGGGTGGTAGCTACCCATGACGTCGGCGACGGGGCGGGCCGACTTCACATATTTACGGTTCCAGTGATAGCCGCTCTGATGCGCCGCATAGAGGATGCGCCGATGAACAGGCTTCAGACCATCGCGAACGTCGGGAAGCGCGCGGCTGACGATCACGCTCATGGCGTAATCGAGATACGACCGCTGCATTTCCTCCATGATGGAAATCGGCTCGATGCCTGGCGGGAGCTTCCCGCCGCCGGGTGGTGTTTGCTCAGTCAAAACAGATCACGATCTCTTTTAGAATCACTGCGAAATTTATAGCCGAAAGGCCTGGCGAGCGCCAATTTAGGCCGGTGTTTTTGAACAGACTTTTGCCTCTTTAAGCCATGAAATCGAACATTTCCGTGGCGTAACCCGGCAATAGCGGCACATGACCCTTTGCGAAAGCCGATTCCTCGCATAACAATGCTCGATAACAGCGATAGAACAAGCTTCGGGGACCATATGGCGAGCGCGGATACGCTGATCAATGCCTTCACGACGCTGCTTGTGACTGTCGATCCGCCAGGGCTCGCGCCGCTTTTCATCGGACTTACGGCGGGTATGAATCGGGCGGAGCGCAAGCAGGTCGCGCTGCGCGGATCACTGATCGCCTTCTTCATTCTGGCAGCCTTTGCGCTATTCGGAGCAAGCGTGCTTGGCGTGCTCGGCATCTCCATCGGCGCCTTCCGCATCGCCGGCGGCCTGCTCCTCTTCTGGATCGCTTTCGAGATGGTGTTCGAGCGGCGACAGGACCGAAAAGAGAAGACGACGGAAGTCGCCATCACGAAGGATCATATTCGCAATATCGCGGTCTTTCCCCTCGCTTTGCCGCTGATCGCCGGCCCCGGCGCGATCTCGGCCACGATCCTCTTGGCAGGATCGCTGCAGACGACACTCGACCGGGCGCAACTGATCGGCGTCATCGCCGCCAATCTCTGTCTGGTCTTTGCCGCGCTTGCGATTTCCGACAGGCTGGACCGCATGCTTGGTGCAACGGGCCGCGCCATCCTGACCCGCCTGCTCGGAGTTATCCTGGCGGCACTTGCCGCGCAATTTGTCGTGGACGGCGCAAAAGCGGCGCTCGCCCTTTCATGAAAAAGCCCGCCAAGTGGCGGGCTTTCAAAAATCAAGCAGCTAGGCCGCTCTCAGAACGGGATGTCATCATCCAGATCGCGCGAGAAATTCCCGCCGCCGCCACCCTGGTTGCCACCCCCGCGGTTGCCGCCGCCACTGCGGGAAGAGCCCTGCGAAGAAGACTGGCCGTAGTCATCACCGCCATAATCGCCGCCGTAGCCGCCACCAAAATCACCGCCGCCGCGACCGCCGCGGCTTCCGCCTTCCATTGCACCACCGCCTTCGCCGCGACCATCGAGCATGGTCAGGGTCGAATTGAAGCCCTGCAGAACGATTTCGGTCGAATACTTATCCTGGCCGTTCTGATCCTGCCACTTGCGGGTCTGCAGCGCGCCTTCGATATAAACCTTGGCGCCCTTCTTCAAATATTGCTCGGCGACCTTGCAGAGGCCTTCATTGAAAATGACGACGCGGTGCCACTCCGTCTTTTCCTTGCGTTCGCCGGAATTGCGGTCACGCCAGGTTTCTGAGGTCGCGATGTTGAGGTTGGCGATCGGGCGGCCGTCCTGCGTGCGGCGGATTTCGGGGTCCGCCCCGAGATTTCCAATCAGAATTACCTTGTTCACACTACCGGCCATGATACCACCCTGCTTGCCGCCCATCGACGGCTTTGAAATTCTATCCAGGCACCTTAACCCATAGCGGGCGTCTGGTGCTATTTATGCGGCCTTTCCAGTTCCGTTCATCCACAAAGAAATCGCCGCGACAATTTTGTTCTTTCTTTGTTCTAATTTATCCTTATGATCGTGTCAACGGAATCGAAAACCTGATCCTGCCCATCATTTCAGCCTCGACTCGCGGGCTGGCATCACTAAATAAAGGCAGACTCCAAGGGACCTGCATACGACGATGAGCGAACTAAAGACTATTTCCATACGTGGTGCGCGCGAGCACAATCTCAAGGGCATCGATCTCGACCTGCCACGCAACAAGCTGATCGTCATGACCGGCCTTTCGGGCTCCGGCAAGTCGTCGCTTGCCTTTGACACGATCTATGCCGAAGGACAGCGCCGCTATGTCGAAAGCCTTTCGGCCTATGCGCGCCAGTTCCTCGAAATGATGCAGAAGCCCGATGTCGATCAGATCGATGGTCTATCACCGGCAATCTCGATCGAGCAGAAGACGACATCGCGCAATCCGCGCTCGACGGTCGGTACGGTCACCGAAATCTACGACTATATGCGTCTGCTGTTTGCACGCGTCGGCGTTCCCTATTCCCCTGTCACGGGCCTGCCGATCGAGAGCCAGACGGTCAGTCAGATGGTCGACCGCGTGCTCGCCTATGAAGAAGGCACAAGGCTTTATATTCTGGCGCCGCTCGTGCGCGGCCGCAAGGGCGAGTACAAGAAGGAACTGGCGGAGCTCATGAAAAAGGGCTTCCAGCGTGTCAAGGTCGACGGCCAGTTCTATGAGATTGCCGATGTGCCGGCGCTGGACAAGAAATACAAGCACGACATCGACGTTGTGGTCGACCGCATTGTCGTCCGGCCCGACATGGCCGCACGTCTTGCGGACAGCTTTGAAACCTCGTTGCGGCTTGCAGACGGTCTTGCGGTCGCAGAGTTCGCCGACAAGCCGCTGCCGCCGGAAGAGACCGCCGCCGGCGGTTCGGCCAACAAGTCGCTGAACGAGACGCATGAGCGTGTGCTGTTCTCGGAGAAATTCGCCTGCCCGGTTTCCGGCTTCACCATTCCGGAAATCGAGCCGCGCCTGTTCTCCTTCAACAATCCCTTTGGTGCCTGCCCGTCCTGTGACGGCTTGGGCTCGCAGCAGAAGATCGATCCGGAGCTGATCGTGCCGGAGCCGGAACGCACGCTGCGCGACGGCGCCATCGCGCCTTGGGCCAAGTCGACCTCGCCCTATTACAATCAGACGCTGGAAGCGCTCGGCAAGCATTACGGCTTCAAGCTCGGCAGCCGCTGGACCGAACTGTCCGACAAGGCCAAGGATGTCATCCTGAACGGCACGGAAGACAAGATCGAGTTCCATTATGCCGATGGTGCCCGCTCCTATACCACGCATAAGAACTTCGAAGGCATCGTGCCGAACCTCGAGCGCCGCTGGAAGGAAACGGATTCCGCCTGGGCGCGCGAAGAGATCGAGCGTTTCATGTCGGCAGCTCCCTGCCCGGCGTGCAACGGCTATCGCCTGAAGCCGGAAGCATTGGCGGTCAAGATCGACAAGCTGCACATCAGCCAGGTGGCGGAGATGTCGATCCGTGTCGCCCGCGACTGGTTCGATGCGCTGCCCGGTACCTTTACCGACAAGCAGAATGA